>NZ_JBEZFU010000001.1:1160571-1286397 GCF_040649635.1 Micromonospora sp. NPDC048909
GTGCCCCGCGCGGGGGGGGCGCGGGGCTCCGGGGTGTTTGGGGGGGGGGGGGGGGCCCCCCGTCGGTGTCACGCCTCGCCCGAAATGCTGCGGTGGGCCGGGGCGCGGGCCCCGGCCGCCGGCTCAGCCGGAGAACGGCTCGAAGCTGACCACGGTCACCTTGATGTCGGCGCCGCTCGGCGCCGTGTAGGTGCAGGTCTGCCCGGCCCGGCCACCCAGGATGGCCTTGCCCAGCGCCGACTCGGGGCTGTAGACGGTCAGGTCGGTGGTCGACGCGATCTCGCGGGAACCGAGCAGGAACGTCTCGGTGTCGTCCTTGTCGTCGTCGAAGTAGATCGTCACGACCATGCCGGGCGAGACCGCGTCGGCCGACGGAGCCCCGCCGACCTTGGCGGTGCGCAGCAGCTCCTGCAGGTAGCGGATCCGCCCCTCGGCCTTGCCCTGCTCCTCGCGGGCGGCGTGGTAGCCACCGTTCTCCCGCAGGTCGCCCTCCTCGCGCCGAGCGTTGATCTCGGCCGCGATGACCGGCCGGTTGGCGATCAGCTCGTCCAGCTCGCCCTGGAGTCGGTCGTAAGCGTCCTGGGACAGCCAGGTGGCGGGCGCCTCGTTGCCAGTGGACACAGGCGGTCTCCTCAGTTGTGCGTGGCTGGCTGACAGGTGAACTACCAAATTACCAGTGCGGTACGACAAGAGGTGGCGTCGATCACCCCTGGTGCCATCGTCCGGCACGCTTTGTCAGGGTGTCGACCGAGTTCCGTCAGCCGATCGTCCCGCCGTCGGGACGGGCCCGATCGCTGAACCTCAGGTCGCTCAGCCGGTCGGGCGGCAGCGCAGCACCTCGCCGATGAACGCCCGCCCGGTGGTCGCCAGCAGGTGGCTGGTGGTCACGTGCCGCTCCCCCGGGGGCGCGGTGACGGTGATCTGCTCCCGGGCCACCTCCGCGCCGTCCCGGTCCCGGGCGCGCAGCAGGCACACCGTCGACCCGCCGGCCGGCACGGTCACCCGGAAGTCGAGTCGTAGCTGGTTGTCGGTGATGTCCGTGTACGTGATGACCTGTGCGTCGTAGTTCGGGTCACCGTACTGCCGGTAGAGCCGGACCGAGATCAGGCTCAGCACGGACACCAGCACGACCAGGGCCACCGTGGCCAGCAGGACGCGGCGGCGGCCACCGGGCTCCCGGCGACGGCCGTAGCGCCCCGGCGGGAAGACCGGCGCTCCCGGTGCAATTGTGGCGTGCGTCTCGCTCACCGGCGGGTATCTCCTGGCGTTGTTGTCGGTGGCATCGGCAAGAATGGCAGTGTCCATTCTTCCAGCCCGGCTCTCGGTAAAGCATGGCAGGTCGACCACGGGTGTCGACCGGCCGGCGTCCCGCGGGCCGCCGGCACGGAAGGATCACGGCAGGTCCGCCGGCTCGGCCCCGGGCCCACCGGTCGACCCAGACGAGGAGTGCCGACGTTGGCAGAGCAGTTGCGTCTCATGGCCGTTCACGCGCACCCGGACGACGAGTCCAGCAAGGGCGCCGCGACCATGGCGAAATACGTCGCCGAGGGGGTGGACGTCCTGGTCGCCACCTGCACCGGCGGTGAGCGCGGCAGCGTGCTCAACCCGAAGCTCGACCGGCCGGACGTCTGGGCCAACATCGGTGAGATCCGCCGCGCCGAGATGGACGCCGCCCGGGCGATCCTCGGCGTCGAGCAGGCCTGGCTCGGTTTCGTCGACTCCGGGCTGCCCGAGGGCGACCCGCTGCCGCCGCTGCCCGAGGGGTGCTTCGCCCTCCAGGACGTCGAGGTGGCCGCCCGCCCGCTGGTGCGGCTGATGCGCCAGTTCCGTCCGCACGTGGTCACCACGTACGACGAGGAGGGTGGCTACCCCCACCCCGACCACATCATGTGCCACAAGGTGACGATGGCCGCCTTCGAGGCCGCCGGCGACCCGGAGCGCTACCCCGAGCTGGGTGAGCCCTGGCAGCCGCTCAAGCTCTACTACGACATCGGCTTCTCCAAGGCCAAGATCATGGCGCTGCACGAGGCGATGCTCGCCGCCGGTCTCGAGTCGCCCTACGAGGAGTGGCTCAAGCGCTGGGACGAGCGGCCCGACAAGGGCCCGCGGATCACCACCCGGGTCGAGTGCGCGGAATACTTCCCGGTCCGCGACGACGCGCTGCGCGCCCACGCCACTCAGGTCGACCCGGACGGCTTCTGGTTCCACGTGCCGATGGAGCTGCAGAAGCGCGCCTGGCCGACCGAAGACTTCGAGCTGGTGCGTTCGATGGTCGACAGCCCGATGCCCGAGTCGGACCTCTTCGCCGGGGTGCGGGAGACGGCGCATGCCCGCTGAGTCAGCGCGGCGCTACGCTGGTCACCAGTCGCACATCGGAGGAACGCCATGTTGACCGCTGCCCAGGTGCTCGCGGAGAACAACTTCGGGGACACCCGCACGGGCGGCCTGGCCGGGCCGATGGGTCTCTTCCTCATCCTGGTGCTGGGCGCTGCCACCGTCCTGCTGATCCGCAACATGAACGCGCGGCTGCGCCGGCTGCCCGACCGCTTCCCCCAGCAGGGCCGACCGGTCGAGTCGGGTCGGACCGAGGCGGAAGTCGCCGATCCGACAGACGGGACCGGGGGGCCGGATTCATCCTCGGACGCTCCCATGGGCCGTCAGCAGCGCCGGAACGGGTAGTCGGCGCATGAATCACGCCCAACCCGGTCGTCGACCCCTGTTGCGACCACCGGGTTTGGCTTAGCCTTCCGCCGGGGGGACCAAAAGTCCCCGAGCCGTGCGCGGAAGGGGGTGCCGATGACTGTCACAGCAACGGCCACCCGCCGTACGCTCGATCGTCCCGTCCGCGGGGCGGGTCGGTGACCTCCGGCAGGGCCGGCGAGCAGGTCGACCGGCTCGGATTGCGTGAGACTCCACCACGGGTGCTGGTGCTCACCGCCGCGGTCACCCTGACCGCCCTCGTGGCCGCCGCGGTCGGGCTGAGCCTGCCGGACCGCCTCCCCGCCGACGACCCGATCCCCGCCCCGGCGCGCTACGGCATCGCCGTGGCCGTGCTCGCCGTGGCCCAGCTGTTCCGGCTGCGGTTCCGCGCCGCGGGCGGCATGGTGAGCATCACCTGGGGCGAGGCCGCCCTGATCATCTGCCTCTACCTGGTGCCGCCCGGCTGGCTCCCGTCCGCCACGCTGCTCGGCGCTGGGCTCGCCTGGTCGGCGCTCTCGGCGTTCGGGGAGCGGCGGCCGGCGCTGGAGGTCGTCCGGATCGCGGCGTCACTGGCCGCCGCGTCCGCGGTCGCCGTGTCGGTCACCACCGCGCTGGGGCGTCCGCTGCTCGCCGCGCCCACCCCGACGCTGGCCGCCGCCATGGTCGCCGGGTCGGTGACCTACCTGCTCGTCACGGCCTGGCTGGGCGGGGTCACCCTCGGCCTGCGGCACGGCGTGCCGATCGGGCCGGCGCTGCTCGCCGCCGTGCGCGGCAAGCAGCTGATGTTCGTCGGCAACGTCGCGGTCGGCCTGGTCGTGGTGGCGCTGCTCGAGGTCGACCCGCGTTGGCTGCTGCTGCTCCCTCCACCGCTCTGGCTGCTCCAGCAGACCTACCGGCACCGGCTCCGGGCCGATCAGGAGCGCCGGACCTGGCGGGCGTTCGCCGACGCCACCGCCGCGCTCAACCAGCTCGACGAGCGGGGGGTGGCCAGCGCGGCGGTCACCGGGGCGCTGGCCCTCTTCGACGCCGAGCTGGTCGACGTGGACGTGGCCCGCGGTGACGGCCGTTGGCGGCGCTACCGGGGCGACGCGGCCGGTGGCCTGGTCGACCGGGAGATCGCCCAGCCCGGGTCCGAGGAGCCGGACGAACACGAGCTGGTGCGCCCGCTCGCCGTCGGCGCCGTGCCGGTCGGCCGGCTGCGGGTCCGCTTCCCCCGCACCGCGCCACCCACCGGCCGGGAACGGGACGCCGTGGCCGCGTACGGTGACGCGCTCGCCGCCGCGCTGCACGACGCGGCGACCCATCGCGAGCTGCGGCTGGTCACCGCCCGCTCGTCGTACGAGGCGGTGCACGATCCGCTCACCGGGCTGGTCAACCGGGCGGCGATGCTCGGCAAGGGCGACCAGGCGCTGCGGCAGCTCGCACACGACCATCCGGTGGCCCTGCTGCTGCTCGACATCGACCAGTTCAAGGAGGTCAACGACACGCTCGGGCACGCCGCCGGTGACCAGCTGCTGCGGCTGACCGCCAACCGGCTGGGCGCGCTGGCCCGCACCGGCGACCTGCTCGGCCGCCTCGGCGGCGACGAGTTCGCGCTGCTGCTGACCTCGGTGCCGGTGGTCGCCGACCGGACGGCCCCGATGGCGTACGCGCTGCGCCAGGCCCGCGAGATCGCCGAGCGGCTCGCCACGCCGACCGAGGTCGCCGGGGTGCGGATGTCCGTCGAGGTCTCCGTCGGTGTGGTGGTCGCCGACGCCGGCACCGCCGACCTGACCGAGCTGCTGCGCCGGGCCGACATCGCGATGTACCAGGCCAAGGAGGGCGGCGGCAACGTCGCCGCGTACGACAGCACCCGGGACGCGGCCAGCACCGACCAGCTCGCGCTCCTGGCCGAGCTGCGCGAGGCGCTGAAGGTGGAGGACCAGCTCGTGCTGGCGTTGCAGCCGGCGGTCGACCTGTCGACCGGGGCGCCGACCGGGGTGGAGGCGCTGATCCGTTGGCGGCACCCGCGCCGGGGTTGGCTCAGCCCGGTCGACTTCATCCGGCCGGTGGAGAACAGCGAGCAGCTCGGCACCTTCACCCGCTATGTGCTGGACAAGGCGCTGGCGGTCGCCGCCGGTTGGGCGCGCGAGGGGCTGGAGGTGCCGATCTCGGTCAACCTCTCCGCGCGCAGTCTGCTCGACCCGCGGCTGCCCACCGAGATCGCCGAGGCGCTGCGGCGGCACCAGGTGCCCCCGCAGCGGCTGGTCCTGGAGATCACCGAGACGGTGGTGATGAGCGAGCTGGAGGTCATCGACGAGGTGCTGGCCACGCTGCGCTCGATGGGCGTGCAGCTCGCGGTGGACGACTTCGGCACCGGATTCTCGTCGTTGACGTTCCTGACCCGGATCGCGGTGGACGAGTTGAAGGTGGACCGTTCGTTCGTGATCCGGATGGTCGACTCTCCGGAGGCGGCGGCGATCGTGCGGACCACCGTCGGGCTGGCGCACGAGTTGGGGCTGCGGGTGGTGGCCGAGGGGGTGGAGACCGCCGAGCAGCGCTCTGCCCTGGCCGAGCTGGGCTGCACCGCGGCCCAGGGCTACCACTTCTTCAAGCCGATGCCGGCCGACAAGATCAGCGCGGTGCTCGGCACCCTCCTGGACGAGGCCCGCCCCAACGTCTTCCCCCTCCGCGCCGACGGCGCCTCCTGACCCCCACCCGGGCCCGGCGGCGGGTGGATAGGGTCGTTGGGTGAATCGACTCGCCGACGCCACGAGCCCCTATCTGCTCCAGCACGCGGAGAACCCGGTCGACTGGTGGCCGTGGTGCGAGGAGGCCTTCGCCGAGGCGCGCCGCCGGGACGTACCCGTGATCATCTCGGTCGGCTACGCCGCGTGCCACTGGTGCCACGTGATGGCGCACGAGTCGTTCGAGAACGAGTCGGTGGCCGCGCTGATGAACGGCGACTTCGTGTCGATCAAAGTGGACCGCGAGGAGCGGCCGGACGTCGACGCGGTCTACATGACCGCCACCCAGGCGATGACCGGCCAGGGCGGCTGGCCGATGACGGTCTTCGCCACCCCGGACGGAACCCCCTTCTTCTGCGGCACCTACTTCCCCCGCGACAACTTCCGCCAGCTGCTCCAGTCGGTGGCCACCGCCTGGCGTGACCAGCGCGAAGCCGTGCTCCGGCAGGGCGCCGCCGTGGTCGAGGCGATCGGCGGGGCCCAGGCCGTCGGCGGACCCTCCACGCCGTTGGAGGCCACGCTGCTCGACGCCGCCGCCGCGCAGCTCGCCGAGGAGTACGACGAGACGAACGGCGGCTTCGGCGGCGCGCCGAAGTTCCCGCCGCACATGAACCTGCTCTTCCTGCTCCGGCACCACCAGCGCACCGGATCGGACCGGAGCCTCGAGATCGTCCGGCACACCTGCGAGGCGATGGCCCGCGGTGGCATCTACGACCAGCTCGCCGGCGGCTTCGCCCGCTACTCCGTAGACGGGCACTGGACCGTGCCGCACTTCGAGAAGATGCTCTACGACAACGCGCTGCTGCTGCGGACGTACACCCAGCTCTGGCGGCTCACCGGCGACCCGCTCGCCGCCCGGATCGCGGCCGAGACCGCCGCGTTTCTGATCGATGACCTGGGCACCCCGGAGGGCGGCCTCGCCTCCGCCCTGGACGCGGACACCGAGGGCGTCGAGGGGTTGACCTACTCCTGGACTCCCGCCCAGCTCACCGAGGTGCTGGGCGCGGAGGAGGGCGGGTTCGCCGCCGACCTCTTCGCGGTCACCGAGACGGGATCGTTCGAACACGGCACGAGCGTGCTGCGGTTGGCCCGGGACGTCGACGACGTCGATCCGGCGGTGGCCGCCCGTTGGGAGACGGTCCGGGCCCGGCTTCGTGAGGTGCGCGACACCCGGCCACAGCCGGCCCGCGACGACAAGGTGGTGGCCTCGTGGAACGGGCTCGCGGTCACCGCGCTGGTCGAGCACACCGCGCTGACCGGCGACCCGGTGACCGCCGCCGCGGCGACCCGGATCGCCGAGGTTCTCGCCCAGCGGCACCTGGTGGACGGCCGGCTGCGCCGGGTCTCCCGGGCCGGCGTGGTCGGCGCGCCCGCCGGGGTGCTGGAGGACTACGGCTGCGTGGCCGAGGCATTCTGCGCGATGCACCAGCTCACCGGCGAGGGGCGCTGGCTGGAGCTGGCCGGCCGGTTGCTCGATGTCGCGCTGGAGAGGTTCGCCGCCCCGGACGGCGGGTTCTACGACACCGCCGACGACGCCGAGCGGCTGGTCACCCGGCCGGCCGACCCGACCGACAACGCCACGCCCGCCGGCCGGTCGGCGGTCGTCGCGGCGCTGGTGGCGTACACGGCGTTGACCGGCGAGACCCGCTACCGGGAGGCGGCGGAGGCCGCGCTGGCCACCGTGGCGCCGATCGTCGGCCGGCACGCCCGGTTCACCGGGTACTCGGCGGCCGTCGGGGAGGCGCTGCTCTCCGGGCCCTACGAGATCGCGGTGGTCACCGACCAGCCGGTGGGTGACCTGCTGATCGCGGCCGCGCACCGGCACGCCCCGCCGGGGGCGGTGATCGTGGCGGGCCGGCCCGACCAGCCCGGGGTGCCGCTGCTCGCCGACCGGCCGATGGTCGAGGGGCGGTCCACCGCGTACGCCTGCCGGGGGTTCGTCTGCGAGCGGCCGGTCACCGAGGTGGCTGACCTGGTCGGGCAGCTCGCCGGCCGGTAGCGGCGGCGCCGCCGGGCCCCGATAGGCTGGCGCCGCTATGGATTCCCGTACCGGTCTGCCAGTTGTCGGCATGGTGGGTGGTGGCCAGCTGGCCCGGATGACCCACCAGGCCTCGATCGCCCTCGGCCAGTCGCTGCGCGTCCTCGCGCTGGCCCCCGACGACGGCGCCGCGCTGGTCGCCGCCGACGTCCAGTACGGCGATCACACCGATCTCGCCGCGCTGCGCACCTTCGCCAAAGGCTGCGACGTGGTCACCTTCGACCACGAGCACGTGCCGAACGAGCACGTCCGCACGCTCGCCGCGGAGGGGGTCACGCTCTATCCGCCGGCCGACGCGCTGCGGTACGCGCAGGACAAGCGGGCGATGCGGGAGCGGCTGACCGAGCTGGGCGCCCCGGTGCCGGCCTGGCGGCCGGTCGGCACGCCGGACGACCTGGTCGCCTTCGGCACCGAGGTGGGCTGGCCGGTGGTGCTCAAGGCGGCCCGTGGCGGCTACGACGGGCGTGGCGTCTGGATGGTGACCGACGCGGCGCACGCTGCCGAGCTGGCCGGCACGCTGCTCGCCGGTGGCACCGAGCTGATCGTCGAGGAGCGGGTGCCGCTGCGCCGGGAGTTGGCCGTGCAGGTGGCCCGCTCACCGTTCGGTCAGGTTGCCGCCTACCCGGTGGTGGAGACCGTGCAGGCCGACGGCATCTGCGTCGAGGTGCTCGCACCGGCCCCGGATCTGCCGGAGGAGCTGGCGCTCGCCGCCCAGCAGCTCGCCATCGACCTGGCGACCTCGCTCGGCGTGGTGGGCCTGCTGGCGGTCGAGCTGTTCGAGGTGGCGGGGCCGGACGGCAGCCGGATCGTGGTCAACGAGCTGGCGATGCGGCCGCACAACTCGGGGCACTGGACCATCGAGGGCGCGCGTACCTCGCAGTTCGAGCAGCACCTGCGGGCGGTGCTCGACTACCCGATGGGCGACACGTCGCTCGCCGCGCCGGTGGTGGTGATGGCGAACGTGCTGGGTGGCGAGCCCGGCGGGATCTCCGTCGACGAGCGGCTGCACCACCTCTTTGCCGCGGAGCCGGGCGCGAAGGTGCACCTCTACGGCAAGCAGGTCCGCCCGGGCCGCAAGATCGGGCACGTCACGGTACTCGGCGACGACCTGGACGACGTACGGGCGCGGGCCGCGCGGGCGGCCCGCTGGCTGCGAGAGGGACACGAGTGAGCGCGAGGAGTGAGCTTGCGAGCCCCGCAGTCGGGAACGAAAGGCAGTCGAGAGTGACGGTCGTCGGGCTGATCATGGGCAGCGACTCGGACTGGCCGACCATGAAGGCCGCGGCCGAGGTCCTCGACGAGTTCGGGGTGCCCTACGAGGTCGGCGTGGTCTCCGCGCACCGCACCCCGGTCAAGATGATCGAGTACGGCCGCACCGCCGCCGACCGCGGCCTCAAGGTGGTCATCGCGGGGGCCGGCGGTGCCGCCCACCTGCCCGGCATGGTCGCCTCGGTGACGCCGCTGCCGGTGATCGGCGTGCCGGTGCCGCTGAAGCACCTGGACGGGATGGACTCGCTGCTCTCCATCGTGCAGATGCCGGCCGGTATCCCGGTCGCCACCGTGTCGATCGGCAACGCCCGCAACGCCGGTCTGCTCGCCGTCCGGATCCTCGGGGCGGCCGACACCGAGCTGCGCGCCCGGATGGTCGCCTACCAGGAGGGCCTGGAGCAGATGGTCGCCGAGAAGGACGCCAAGCTGCGCGCCACTCTCGCCTGATCCACCCGGGTTCGGGAAGGTTGCACCGCCTGCCGTCACCCACCCGTCCGTCGCGCTGAGTAACCCGCCGGCCGGGGTCGCGTCGCCAACCCCGATTCCTTTGCTCTGCTTCAGCGGCGGCAACAGGCACGGAGGGTGACAGAGGGCGATGAACTCAGTGCCGCCGGTGCCACCGGTAACCGCTGCTCACGCTCCTGTTGCCGGGAGTGAAGCAGAGCAAAGGAGCGCGACAGGCCAATGGCCTGGCCGTGCCGACGGTGACCCTCCGTCGCGGGCGCGCCCCCTACGGTGAGTAGCCGTCTGCGGGGGCCGCCAGGGCCGAGCGCCGACGAACGCCGGAAGTGCGAGCGCCGGAGGTGCGAGCCGTCGAGCGGCATGCGCTGTCGACAACGGTGGGGACCGTCAGGAGCCGGCCCTCATCTCATGCCGCGCAGCGCGGTCTGCAGGCGCTCCTGGGCGCGGCGGCGGCGCTCGTTGCTCGCGCCGAGGATCAGCAGCAGGATGCCGACCGGGATCAGCGCCAGCCACGGCCCGAAGGCGAACAGGGCGTGGATGGCGGTGGTCGCGGTGACCGTGGCCCCGACGATCACCGGCGCCTGCTGCCGGCTCGACGAGCCGAAGACGAGCACGGCGACCCCGCCGAGCAGCAGCAGCACCTGCCGTAGCGTGCTGGACTCAGTGGCCAGCACGATCGCCAGGGTCGGCACGAAGGCGGCGACCAGCGCCGGCCCGTACGCCACCCAGCTGCTCATGTCCGGCCGGTGACGCAGCTCCAGCACGCCGACCAGCAGGGCCAGCGCGGCGAACGGCAGGGTGTACGCCTCGGGCAGCGCCACGTCGGCGACCCGCATCAGGATCCACCAGGCGGTGATCTCGCAGACCACCACGGACCAGAAGAGGATCCGCCGCTCCACCGGGCGGCGGCCCGGCCGGGCCGCGGCGATGCCCAGCACGGCGCCCCAGGCGGCCAGCAGGGCGGCGATGTGCCGGGGCGAGTCGAAGGCGAGCGCCAGCGCGATCAGCGCGGCGGCGTATCCGCTCCACTCCACTGTCGCGGCCTCGCGCTGGGCCTCGGGACGGCGGAGTCGGGGCAGCGTCGCGGCGAAGACCTGCAGCGCCGCGCCGACCGCGAGCACCCCGAAGGCGGACCAGACCGCCGCCAGCCCGGCGACCAGGCCGGCGGTGAGCACGAAGAGCTGCGCCATCAGCGAGGCGAAGAGCCAACCCAGGATGCGGGCCCGCTGGGTGGTGCCGAAGAACGCCGCCACCGCGCCCACGCCGACCGCGCCGCCGAGGGTGAAGAGTGTCAACTCCCGGGTGGCCAGGCTGCCGGCAAGTCCCGCGCCTCCGGCGGCCAGACCGATGGCGAACACCAGCACCCGGGCCAGCCGCAGCGATCGGGCCGGTTCGACCAGCGGGGGCGGCGGGGTCAGCGCCAGTCCCAGCATCGAGATGGTGAAGACCGAGAGCGCGGCGAGCACGCTGGCCGGCCAGCCACTGCCCAACGCGATCGGGGTGATCAGCAGGGTGACCGCCGCGCCGGGCAGCACCACGGGCACCGCGCGGGAGCGCCGCCCGCCGCTGAAGCCGGTGGCGGCCAGCGCCGCGGTCACGGTCAGCAGTAGCGCGGTGAGCACGTGGGTCGGGTCGACCGCGCCGGGCGGTGGGGTGAGCAGCTCCGGAGGTGGGCCCTGCCAGATCCGGGCCAGCGTCTGATGCGGCTCGACCAGCGCGACCTCCAGGGCCTGCGCGATCGAGGCGAGCGCCAGGGCGGTCGGCAGCGCCGCCGCGGCCAGCGCCCCGGCAGCCGGGCTGACCCGCCAGCGGCGCCGCTCCGAGTCGTCCGGCAGCCGGCGCATCGCCCCGTTCAGCAGCACCGACCAGCGTCGCACCGGCTGGGCCGACCCGGCCGGCGGGACGGTCGCCCCGCGGACCAGCTCGGCCAGCACGCCGAGCAGGGCCGCGGCGGCCGCGTAGACGCCGACGGCGAGGCCGGTGGGGAAGGCAGCCAGCGCACTGACCGTGGCGCCGCCGGCCACCGCCACGCTGGCCCACGGCAGATACTGCGGCACCTGCCGGCGGACCGCGGCCACCGCGGCCAACCCGAGGCTGGACGCGGCGAGCGCGCCGGTCAGGACCACCTGCGCCGAGTGGCCGAACTCGGCGGCGAGCGCGGCGACCGCACCGGGGAGGGCGAGCAGCGCGGCTCCGGCCGCGGCCCCGCCGATCTGCACCAGGTGCGGCGGCATGCCTTCGGTCTCGATCTCATCCACCAGCGGTCCGGCGAGGTTGCGGGCGAGCGCGGCCACCACCACGCCGATCAGCGCGATGCTGCCCAGCGCCAGCGCGGTCGTCCACGGCCGGACCAGGCCGGCGCCGGCCGCGTGCAGGGCGACCACCCCGGCGACCGTGGCCCGGGACAGTGCGGCCCGCGGGTCGATCGCGGCCACCGCGGCCATCCCGAAGACGGTGGCGACCATGCCGCCGACCAGGACCGGTGACCACCAGGGCAACTCGAACGCGGCCGGTGCCCCGATGGTGGCGAGCACCACGGCCACGCCGGAGACGTCGTAGCGCCACGGGGGCGGCAACAGGATCCCGGCGGCGACCGCGAGCAGCGCCAGCGCGATCGGCGCCTGCCAGGTCGAGCCGCCGGTGGGCGCGGCCGGCCAGCCGGAGAGGTCACCGGCCCAGATCGGGCCGGGAGTGGCGAGCACCCCGACTCCGCCACGCAACGCGGTCCAGCCCGCGAGCAGGCCGATCAGCAGGCCACCCACGGCGAGGCCGAGGATCGGCCCGCGTCGCCACTCCTCCGGCATGGCGCGGGCCGCCACGGCCACGACCAGCACCAGCCCGGCGGCGACCGCCAGCTGCCCGCCCGGGGCGAGCACGGCGGCGATCCGCAGCAGCGTGGCGATCAGCGCGGCGGTCACCGCGGCGGCGGCGAGGTCCGAGCCGTCCAGGGTGAGGTCCGAGCGGCGGCCGGCGTCGATCGACGGGGCCAGGAAGAGCAGCACCGCGGCGACCAGCAGCAGCGCGGCGACCCAGGCGTCGGCCACGGTCGCTCCGGGGGCGCCGAAGGCGGCGGCGGTCACCACCAGCGCGCCGAGCCCGGTGCCGACCGCCAGCGGCGCCGGGATGTGCCGCTGGGAGACCTGCACGATCGCGGCGTAGCCGAGCGTCACGCAGACCGCCAGGAAGGCGGCGGCCAGCACCGGAATGGTCACCTCGCGCAGGCTCGCCGGGGTGGGCGTCGAGTCGGTGGGCACCGTCGCGGCGACGAACGCGGCCACCGCCCCGGGCAGCGCGAACGCGGCGCCACCGGCGGCCCAGGCGGAGACGAGGTCGGTCGCTGCCGGGGCGATCCGGACCCGGGGCGCCACCGCCACCAGGACCCCCGCCGTGAAGAGCACCAGCAGGACGGCCGCGGTGAGCGCTGGCCGGGCCAGCCCGGCGCCCGCGCCGAACAGGCCCACCCCGGCCGCGCCGATCGCGTGCGCCAGGGCGGCCCGGGTGGTCCGGGCGGAGAGACCGGCCACCCCGATGCCGACCGCGGCCAGCACCATCGGCCACGGCGCCACCGCCCAGCCGAGATCGAACGAGGCCGGTACGGCCAGCGCGGTCAACGCCGCCCCGGCCACCGCGAACTCGCGGCGGATGTCCGGCGGCAGGGCCAGCACCGCCGCGACGGTGAGCAGGAAAGCGCTCGCGGCGAGCTGCCAGGCGGCCGGACCCACCGCGGCAGCCAGCTCGGCGGGGTAGCGGTCGAGGTCACCCGCCCAGGCGGGCAGCGCGGCCCGTACCGGGGCGACGCCGGCGCGCAGCGCGCCCCCGGCGACCACGAGCCCGCTCACCGTCAGCGCCACCGCCGACGCGAGCTGCGGCCCGCGCCGGGCGGCCTCCGGGACGGCCCGGACGGCGAGCCCGGTGACCGCGATGACCGCGGCGATGAGCAGCAGCGCCCGCCCGGGCAACGCCACCGAGGCGATCCGGCTCAGCGCGCCGATGACGGCCAGGGTCAGGATGCCGGCGCCGACGTCGGGCAGCGGCGGGCGGCGCAGCGCCAGCGTGCCGGCCAGCGCGACGGCGGCCGCGAGCAGCAGCACCAGCCCCGCGCCGGTGGCGGTCGGCACTGTGCTCGCCCGGAGCAGGGCGGTCACCGCGTACGCCAGGGCGACCGCGACCGCGATCCCGTGCAGCAGCCAGGTCAGCTCGCGCAGCCCGGGGACCGGACGCGCGGGCTGGTCGGCCGGGGTCGGTTCCACCGGCGCGACCACCTCGCCGTCCTCCTCCGGCGCGCCCTCCGGCCGGCTGTCGGCACTCCGTTGCCGGGGCGCGGCCCCGGGGGCGGTGGCCGCCGGCGGCTCGGGAAGGTCTCGGCGGACCGGCCGCTCGATCACCACCCCGGAGCGCACCAGCCAGAGGTCGAGCAGGGCGACCACGGTCAGCGCCAGGGCCCAGCCGCCGGGCCCGGTGATCCGGTCGTACGCCAGCAGCGGCACCACCGGCTGGGCGGCGAGCACGGTGGCGAACCGGGGAGTGCGCAGCCCTGTCCAGCCGGCGTAGCCGACCGACACCGCGGCGGTGGCCGCGAAGATCACGCCGGTGAAGACCGCGCCCGAGGCGCCCCCGTTGCCGATCCGGTCCACCGCCCAGAGCGCGTACCCGGCGAGCGGCACCAGCAGCAGGCCGACCGCGGCGATCGTCTCGGCGGTGGAGGTCAGCCCGCGCCGGGCCAGCACCGGCGGGGCGAGCAGCAGCAGCACCGTCGCGACGACCAGAATGGCGAGCCGGGCCAGCGCGTCCATCGAACTGGTGGCCACCGCGGCGAAGACCACCGCGGCCACGCCGAGCAGCAGCGCGCCCAGCCCGAGCGGGATGTTCTGCACCTCCCGGGAGGACGCCTCCGGCGGGTGCTCGGGATCGTCCGCGTCCAGCCAGTTGGCGGGGGGCGGCGGGGGCGGCTCGCCCGGACCGGGCGGGTTGCCCTGCCGGGGCACCCGGGGCGGGGCGCCGGTGGCGGCGGTGGGTGGGCGGCGACCGGGCCGCTTACGCAGCACCCGGCGCGGCCGGGTGGCCTGCTTGACCCGCTCCTCGCCGGCGTGCGAGAGGATGTCGCGCTGGAAGAGCGCGGCCTGCATCTTGGCGGCGATCTGCCGCTGTTCACGGGCGATGGCGGCGTCGCGCGCCTTCATCTCCGCGATGGACCGCTCGATGTCCGCCAGATGTTCCACCCACTGAGGCTGTTCGGCGTTGCAGTGCGGGCAGCGGACGGCCGGCTTGATCTCCCGGCCGCACGAGGAGCACTGAAAGGTCGCCACGACACCCCTCCGCCCGCACTGTGGACTCCCACTGTCGCAGCATGCCCAAAGCTGGCGCGATTTTCGACAGTTGTCGGCGGGTCCGGGACAAACGAGTCCGGGGGCACACAGGAAACGGCCGGCCGCGGAGCAGTTCCGCGACCGGCCGTCGTGACGGGTGGGTCAGGGGCGGCCCATCCCCCGGTACTCCCAGCCGGCCTGCGTCCACAGTGCCGGGTCGAGGCAGTTGCGTCCGTCGACCACCTTGCGGCCGGCCACCAGCTCGCCGAGCGCGACCGGGTCGGCGTTGCGGAAGTCGGCCCACTCGGTGAGCACGCAGACCAGGTCGGCCCCGTTGGCCGCGTCGGCCATGCTGGTCTCGTAGGTCAGCTCGGGCATCGCGCGGCGGGCGTTGTCGGTGCCCTGCGGGTCGAAGACGTGCACGTCCGCGCCGGCCTTGTGCAGCAGCGCGGCGACCGAGAGCGCCGGTGCGTCGCGTACGTCGTCGGTGTTGGGCTTGAAGGTGGCGCCGAGCACGGCGACCCGGGTGCCGGAGAGGTCCGGCCCGGCCGGGCCGGAGCGGCGCCCGAGCAGCTCGGCGGCGAGTTGGAGCACCCGGGTGCGGCGGCGCTGGTTGATCAGGTCGACCTCGTGCAGGAACCGCAGCGCCTCGCCGGCGCCCAGCTCCTGGGCCCGGGCCTGGAAGGCGCGGATGTCCTTGGGCAGGCAGGCGCCACCGAAGCCGAGGCCGGCCTGGAGGAACCGGTTGCCGATCCGCGGGTCGTAGCCGATCGCCCGGGCGAGCTGGGTGACGTCGCCGCCGGCGACCTCGCAGACCTCGGCCATCGCGTTGATGAAGGAGATCTTGGTGGCCAGGAACGCGTTCGCGGCGACCTTGACCAGCTCGGCGGTGGCGAAGTCGGTGACCACCAGGGGCACCTCGCGGTCCTCGGTGGCGGCCAGGTCGAAGACGCCCTTGTGCGCGGCGTAGAGCATGCCGTTGGCCCACTCGCTCTTCACGCCGACCACGATCCGGTTGGGCCGCAGCACGTCGTCGACCGCGAAGCCCTCCTGGAGGAACTCGGGGCTCCAGGCCACCTCGACGCCGAGGTCGGCCGGGGTGTGCTTGCCGACCAGCTGCTCCACCCACTCGGCGGTGCCGACCGGCACGGTGGACTTGCCGACGATCAGCGCCTTGCGGGTCAGGTGCTGCGCCAGGCTGGTCACCGACGCCTCGACGTACGACAGGTCGGCGCCCATGCCGTCGGCGCGCTGCGGGGTACCGACGCAGATGAAGTGCACGTCACCGAACTCGGCGGTCTCGGCGATGTCGGTGCTGAACCGCAGCCGCCCGGCGGCGATGTTGCGCTTGAGCAGCTCGTCCAGCCCGGGCTCGTGGATCGGCACCTGACCGGCGTTGAGCATCGCGATCTTGTCGGCGTCGACGTCGAAGCCCAGCACGTCGTAGCCCAGTTCCGCGTAGCAGATGGCGTACGTCGCACCGAGGTAGCCGGTGCCCAGGAAGGTCACCCGCGGCCGAGCGGCGCCCGAGGGCGGCGTGACCGCCGCGATGGCGGGCACCGGCTGGCTGTTGGGGTACGGGATCGTCACGCCTGTCTTCTCCGCTCGCACTGGGCGGCGCACCGTCGCGTCGCGCTCTGCTGTGGCGCCGAACCGGGCACCGGAGGGGTGATGCTGGTCTTTCCTATGCTCGCCGGGCGACGTCGGCGCTCATCAAGCACGAGCGTACGCCGCGGTAACTTGTACCTGAACCTTGGTCGCTATCCTTCAGTCTGCGCGGTCAGCGGTCAGCGGACTGCACAGACTGCGCATGATAGCGGTGAAGGGGAGGGGCCGGCATGGCCGCAGAGGAGTCGTTCGACGTCTACCGGTTGCCCGAGGAGCACGAGGCGATCCGGGAAGCGGTCCGTGAGGTGTGTACGGCGAAGGTGGCGCCGAACGCCGCCGAGGCCGACGAGACCGGCGAGTTCCCGAAGGCGTCCTACGAGGCGCTGCGTGCGGCGGACTTCCACGCCCCGCACATCCCGGTCGAATACGGCGGCGCCGGCGCGGACGCCCTCGCCACCGCCATCGTGATCGAGGAGGTCGCGCGGGCCTGCGCCTCGTCCTCGCTGATCCCGGCGGTCAACAAGCTCGGCACCATGCCGCTGCTGCTGGCCGGCTCCGAGGAGCTCAAGCGCCGCTACCTCACGCCGGTCGCCGCGGGCGACGCGATGTTCTCCTACTGCCTCTCCGAGCCGGAGGCCGGCAGCGATGCCGCGTCCATGACCACCCGCGCGGTGCGTGACGGGGATCACTGGATACTCAACGGCGTGAAGCGGTGGATCACCAACGCCGGGGTGTCCGAGTTCTACACCGTCTTCGCCGTCACCGACCCGTCCGCCCGGTCCCGGGGTATCTCCGCGTTCGTGGTCGAGAAGTCGGACCCGGGGGTGAGCTTCGGCGCGCCGGAGAAGAAGCTCGGCATCAAGGGCTCACCGACCCGCGAGGTCTACCTGGACAACGTCCGGATCCCGGCGGACCGGATGATCGGTGCCGAGGGGACCGGCTTCGGCACCGCCATGCGCACCCTCGACCACACCCGGGTCACCATCGCCGCCCAGGCGGTCGGCATCGCCCAGGGCGCGCTCGACTACGCCAAGGGCTACGTGCGTGAGCGCAAGCAGTTCGGCAAGGCGGTCGCCGAGTTCCAGGGCGTGCAGTTCATGCTCGCCGACATGGGCATGAAGCTGGAGGCGGCCCGGCAGTTGACGTACGCGGCGGCCGGGAAGTCCGAGCGCGGCGACGCCGACCTGACCTACTTCGGCGCGGCGGCCAAGTGCTTCGCCTCCGACGCGGCGATGGAGATCACCACCGACGCGGTGCAGCTGCTCGGCGGCTACGGCTACACCCGGGACTATCCGGTCGAGCGGATGATGCGCGACGCCAAGATCACTCAGATCTACGAGGGCACGAACCAGGTGCAGCGGATCGTGATGGCCCGCCAGCTGCTCGGCTGAGCGGCTGGTCGGGGGCGGGCCGGGGATGCCGGCCCGCCCGCGGTCTCAGCGGATGCCGGTGCTGTCCTCGGGCCGGTTGGTGGAGCGGGGCGGCGCCGACCAGGGCGACTCGCCGCCGGTGCGCCGCGGGAGCGGCTCGGTCGGCGTCGACGGGTCCGGGTAGCCCAGGGTGAGCGGGGCGGTGTCCCCGTCGGTCGAGTCGGCCGGCGGCCAGTCGGTGAGCGTGAAGTCACGCGTCGGCGTGTCGGACGGCGCCGGGACGGGGGCCGCCTCGACCGCCGGGTGCGGCCAGCGACGCCAACGCTGCACGCTGAAGGTGGCCATGAGCAGCAGCAGGCCGATCAGGAAGAGCGTGCCGTTCTCCACCGGCAGCTGCAGCGGGAGCGGATCGCCGAACACCTTCCAGCCGTCCGGGATGGCCTCGCGCACCTCGAACGGTGCGGCGAACATCCCGATGTACGGGGTGACCAGCAGCAACCCGGCCGCCAGCGTGCCGGCCGGCGAGATCCGCAGCGTGCCGAGCAGGCCCAGCAGGACACCACCGACACCGAGGTAGACGGCCGGCTCGATCAGGTTGGCGGTGTTGAACGTTCCGATCTCCACCCAACGGTCGACGGTTCGGCTCGACCCGTCCTGTCCGAGCGTGACCAGCACCCACGTGACGGGTGCCACCACCAACCCGGCGAGGAAGCTCCAGAGATGACGCATTCGCGCACCGTACCGTTTTCGACATGACCGAGCACCCCTCCACCGCACCGTCGGGCAAGCCGACGTCCTACTCCCGGGTCACGTTGAGCCGGATCATGACGGCCGTGGACGTCAACCTCTACGGCACCGTGCACGGCGGTGTCCTGATGAAGTTCGTCGACGACGTGGCCGGGGCCGCCGCCGCCCGGCACAGCGGCGGCACGGCGGTGACCGCCGCGATCGACGAGATCGTCTTCTCCGAGCCGGTCCGGGTCGGCGATCTGGTGCACGCGCACGCCCAGGTGAACTGGAGCGGCCAGACCTCGATGGAGGTCGGCGTCCGGGTGGTCGCCGAGCGGTGGGACTCGGCCGAGGACGAGCCGGTGCGGGTGGCCACCGCG
This sequence comes from Micromonospora sp. NPDC048909, assembly GCF_040649635.1. NCBI lineage: Bacteria > Bacillati > Actinomycetota > Actinomycetes > Micromonosporales > Micromonosporaceae > Micromonospora > Micromonospora sp. NPDC048909. The sequence continues at coordinate 1,179,160 of NZ_JBEZFU010000001.1, forward strand.
TATCTGGTCTTCGTCGGGGTGGACGTGAGCGGCGCGCCACGGGCGGTCCGGCCGGTGCTGCCGGAGACCCCGGAGGACGAGCGCCGTTTTCGGGAGGCGGAGATCCGGCGGGCGCACCGGCTGGCCCGCCGCCGGGCGATCCAGGCCCACCGGGCCGGCTGAGGGACCGGTGCCCCACACAGGGTGGCTGGTGGGGGTGTGGGCCGGGCACGCGTCGGCGGCGGCACCCGGTGCGCAGAATGGCGCTCTGAGGTAGGGCAAGATGGCGCCACGGCCCATTCACAGTGTCGTGTCAGGGCCAGGGGAGGGTGGAGCAGTGGGTGACGTGCTGTGGACGCCGCCGGCGGACGTACGCGAGCGGTCCCGGATCGGGAACTACCTGCGCTGGCTGCGGGAGCACCGCGGCCTGGACTTCGCCGACTACGACGCGCTGTGGCGCTGGTCGGTCACCGACCTCGAGGCGTTCTGGAGCTCGATCTGGGAGCACTTCGAGGTGGTCGCGCACACCCCGCCGACCGCGACGCTGGTCGACCGGAGCATGCCCGGGGCGCGCTGGTTCCCCGGCGCCACGCTCAACTACGCCGAGAACGTGCTGCGGCTGCCGGGCCGGGGCGACGACGACCCGGTGGTGATCGCGTACGGGCAGACCCGCCCGCCGGTCACCCTCACCGCGGCCGAGCTGCGCGAGCAGGTCCGCCGGGTGGCCGCCGGCCTGCGCCGGCTCGGCGTCACCGCCGGCGACCGGGTGGCGGCGTACGCGCCGAACATCCCGGAGACCTACGTGCTGCTGCTCGCCACCAGCAGCCTCGGCGCGATCTTCTCCTCCTGCGCGCCCGAGTTCGGCACCCGCAGCGTCACCGACCGCTGGCAGCAGATCGAGCCGAAGGTGCTGGTCGCCGTCGACGGCTACCGGTACGGCGAGAAGGCGGTGGACCGGCGGGCCGAGGTGGCCGCCATCCGGGCCGCCCTGCCGTCGCTGCGGCACACGGTCGGCATCGGCTACCTCGACCCCGCCGGCGCCCCAGTGGGGGCGATCTCCTGGGCCGAGCTGGCCGCGCCGACCGACGAGCCGCTCAGCTTCACCCCGGTCGCCTTCGACCATCCGCTCTACGTGCTCTACTCCTCGGGCACCACCGGGCTGCCCAAGCCGATCGTGCACGGGCACGGGGGCATCCTGCTGGAGCACCTGAAGATGCTCGCGCTGCACCACGACCTGGGCCCGGCCGACCGGTTCTTCTGGTTCACCACCACCGGCTGGATGATGTGGAACTTCCTGGTCTCCGGGCCGGCGGTGGGTGCGGCGATCGTGCTCTTCGACGGCAACCCGGCCCACCCGGATCTGGGCGCGCTCTGGCGACTGGCCGAGGAGAGCGGCACCACCTACTTCGGCACGTCCGCGCCGTACCTGCTGGCCTGCCGTAAGGCCGGGCTGGTGCCCGCGGAGATCGCCGACCTCGGCGCGCTGCGCGGCCTCGGCTCGACCGGCGCGCCGCTGCCCGTCGAGGGCTTCACCTGGGTGTACGAGACGGTCGGTGACCAGCTCCAGCTCCAGTCCCTCTCCGGCGGCACGGACGTCTGCACCGGCTTCGTCGGTGGGGTTCCGCTGCTGCCGGTGCACGCCGGTGAGATCACCTGTCGGGCGCTCGGCGCCAAGGTCGAGGCCCGCTCCGCCGACGGCACCCCGGTCATCGGTGAGCTGGGCGAGCTGGTGATCACCGAACCGATGCCGAGCATGCCGGTGGGCTTCTGGAACGACCCGGACGGCGTGCGCTACCGGGAGGCGTACTTCGACGTCTACCCGGGAGTCTGGCGGCACGGCGACTGGATCACGATCAACGAGCGCGGTGGCTGTGTGATCACCGGACGCTCCGACGCGACTCTCAACCGGGGCGGCGTGCGGCTGGGCACCGCCGAGTTCTACTCCGTGGTGGAGGGGATGGACGAGGTCGTCGACTCGGTCGTCGTGCACCTGGAGGACGACGAGGGCGGCGCCGGCGAGCTGCTGCTCTTCGTGGTGCTCGCCGAGGGGCTGGAGCTGGACGACGCGCTCCGCCGCAAGATCTGCCGTGAGCTGCGGACCGCGCTCTCGCCCCGGCACGTGCCCGACGAGATCCACCAGGTCCGCGCGGTGCCGCGCACCCTGTCGGCGAAGAAGCTCGAGGTCCCGGTCAAGAAGATCCTCACCGGCACCCCGGTCGACCGCGCCGCCGCCAAGGGCGCCCTGGCCAACCCCGAGTCCCTGACCGCCTTCGCCCAACTGGCCCAGCGCCGCGCCCCGCACGACCACCCCACCCCCGCCTCCTGACCGGCCCGGGGCGGGGCGGGGAGAGGGGGGTCAGGTCAGGGCGCGGGTGACCTTTTCCGTCGTCTCGCGGGCGGGAAGGCGGGACGGGTCGAGGTTGCCGCAGAGCACGAGGCTGGCGCCGACGCTGAGCGGGGCGAGCAGCCAGTCCACCGGGTCGGGGTGGCGGGCTGCGTCGACCAGGACCCGGTCCCCGGCGGTGAGGCCGAACTCCGTCGCCCGGGCGGCCGCCCGGGCCAGCAGGTCGGCGTCGCCCGAACCGGCCGCGTACGGGGTGAAGTGGTCGCCGTGGCCGCGTACCTGCACCACGAAGTCGGCGAAGCCGGACGGCACGTCGCGCAGGGGCAGGGCGAACGGGGCCAGCGCGAACGCGTACCGCTCGCCCGCCGGCCAGGCCTGCGCCTCGGTCACCCGGTCGGCGGCGGCGAAGAGCACGTCGACGGGGCCCGGCGCGTCGGTCACCGTGAGCCCGGCGGACCAGCAGCCCAGCAGCACCGCGGCGGTCTGCCAGTGCGGCGGCAGGAGCACCCCGGCGGTGTCGTCGGGCCCGAGGGCGACCTCGTCGACGAGCAGGTTGGCCGTCTTGGCCACCCAGTTCGCCAGCGTGGCGCCGGAAAGTTCCGTGCGTTCGCCGGTGGCGTCGTCGTACCAGGTGAGCAACGGTCGCGTGGGGTCGGGCGCCACCGCGTCGGCGAGCGTCCGGGCAATGTTCTCGGCCATCGGCGCGAACGATACGCGCTCGCGGGCCGTACTCGATGACGATGACAAGTCGGCGTACCGTCGGGTCGCAGTCAGCGTCCGGGGCGGGCTCCGGCGTAGGCTTATCCCCCGGAGTGTTGTTCCCCACAGATCCACCAGCATCAAGGAGTCGCCCCGTGACCGCCGGTCGCCCGCCCCGCGTGCTCATCGACGCCACGAGCGTCCCCGCCGACCGCGGCGGCGTCGGTAGATACGTTGACGGCCTGCTCGGCGCCCTCGGCAAGGTGTGCGGGTCGGGGGTGGAACTGGCCGTGGTCAGCCTCCGCACCGACCTGGAGCGCTACACCCGGATGCTGCCCGGCGCGGAGATCATCCCCGCCCCCGCGGCCGTGGCGCACCGCCCGGCCCGGCTCGCCTGGGAGCAGACCGGGCTGCCGATGCTCGCCCAGCAGGTCGGCGCGCAGGTGCTGCACTCGCCGTTCTACACCTGCCCGCTGCGGGCGGGATGTCCGGTCACGGTGACCGTGCACGACGCGACCTTCTTCACCGAGCCGGAGCACTACGACAAGTCCCGGCGCACCTTCTTCCGCAGCGCGATCAAGACGTCGCTGCGCCGCGCCGACCGGGTGATCGTGCCCAGCAAGGCCACCCGCGACGAGCTGATCCGGCTGCTGGACGCCGACCCGACCCGGATCGACGTCGCCTACCACGGGGTCGACCACGCCGCCTTCCACGCCCCGAGCGAGGAGGAGAAGGCCCGGGTGCGGGCCCGGCTGGGGCTCGGCAGCAGCAGCTACATCGCGTTCCTCGGCGCCAAGGAGCCGCGCAAGAACGTGCCCAACCTGATCCGCGGCTGGGCCCGCGCCGTCGGCGACCGACCGGACCCGCCGGCGCTGGTGGTGGCCGGCGGTCAGGGGCACGACGACGACATCGACCGCGCGGTCGCCGAGGTGCCGTCGCACCTGCGGCTGCTGCGCCCGGGCTACCTGCGCTACGCGGACCTGCCCGGTTTCCTCGGTGGCGCGCTGGTCGCCGCCTACCCGTCCTACGGGGAGGGTTTCGGCCTGCCGATCCTGGAGGCGATGGCGTGTGCCGCGCCGGTGCTCACCACGCCCCGGCTCTCGCTGCCCGAAGTGGGCGGTGACGCGGTCGCCTACACCAGCGAGAGCCCGGATCAGATCGCCACCGACCTGACCGCCCTGCTCGACGACGAGCAGCGCCGCTTGACGCTCGCCAAGGCCGGGTTCGACCGGGCCAAGGAGTTCACCTGGGAGTCCAGCGCCGAGGTGCACATCGCGGCGTGGAGTCGGGCCCGGTCCTGATGCCGCGCGTGGCCCGGGCAACCAGCCGCCCGTGCGAGCGACCGTCGGGCATGATGTGCTGATGCTCTACGCCGTCATCCCGGCGGGTGGCAGCGGCACAAGATTGTGGCCGCTGTCCCGAGCCGGGCACCCCAAATTCCTGCACCCGCTCACCGGGTCGTCCGCCTCGCTGCTCCAGGCGACCGTCGAGCGGTTGGCGTCGCTGACCACAGCGGAGCGGACGCTGGTGGTCACCGGCGCCGCGCACGTGACGGCGGTGGCGCGGCAGCTGACCGGCCTGCCGGAGGAGAACATCCTGGTCGAGCCGTCGCCGCGGGATTCCTGCGCGGCGATCGCGCTGGCCGCTGCGGTGATCGCCCTGCGTGACCCGGACGCGGTGATGGGCTCGTTCGCGGCCGACCACCTGATCGGCGACCCGCAGCGGTGGGCGGAGGTGGTCCGGGAGGCGATGCGCGGCGCCGAGAAGGGGTTGCTGATGACGGTCGGGATCACCCCGACCCGCCCGGAGACCGGCTACGGCTACCTGGAGTGCGGCAAGCTGCTCGGCGACGGCGCGCTGCGCATGGTCGCCGAGTTCAAGGAGAAGCCCGCCGCCGACGTGGCCGAGGCGTACGTGCGCTCCGGCCGGCATCTCTGGAACGCCAGCATGTTCGTCTGGCGGGTGGACGTCTTCCTCGCCGAGCTGGCTCGGCAGCAGCCGGCCCTGCACTCCGGCGTCACCGCGATCGCGGCGGCGTGGGGCACCCCGGAGCAGGACGACGTGCTGGGCGCCGTCTGGCCGACGTTGCCGAAGATCTCCGTCGACTACGCGGTCATGGAGGGCGCGGCGACCGCCGGGCGGGTGGCGACGGTGCCCGGCGACTTCGGCTGGAACGACGTCGGTGACTTTCACACCCTCGGCGACGTGCTGCCGGCCGACTCGGCGCGCAACGTGGTGCTCGGCGGCGCGAAACCGGGAGTGCTGCTGCGCGACAGCACCGGCCTGGTGGTGGTGCCGCACTCGGGGCGGCTGGTCGCCGCCATCGGGGTGCACGATCTGATCGTGGTGGACACTCCGGACGCGGTGCTGGTCTGCCCGCGTGACCGGGCCCAGGACGTCAAGGCCGTGGTCGACGAGCTCAAGGAGCGGGGCGAAGAGGGCTACGTCTGAGCGCCGCGCGGGCCGGCGCGACGAGCTGGACGGTCCCGTCGGCCAGCGGCTCGGGCAGCCGGTCCGGCGGGAACCAGCCGAGCGCGGCGGACTCGTCGCTGACCTGCTCCACCGCGCCGGCCGGGGCGACGACGGCGAACCGGACGTCGTGGTGCAGCGAACCGCCCTGGCAGCCGACCGGGTGGATGTCCACGTCGATCGGTACCGGGTCGATCCGCAGGCCGGCGATCCCGGACTCCTCGGTCGCCTCGCGCAGCGCGGCGCCGACCAGCGTCGGGTCGCCCGGCTCGCAGTGCCCGCCGAGCTGCACCCAGCGGTGCAGCTTGCCGTGCAGGCAGAGCAGCACCCAGGTGCCGGTGGCGTCGAGCACCAGCACGCTGGCGGTGACGTGCCCCGGGCGGTGCTCCCGGCTCATCGCCACCGGCCCGGCGGCGAGCAGCGCGAGCGTCCGGTCCCGGGCCACGGCGGCGGCCGGGCTGGTCGGTGTCCAGCCGGCCAGCAGCGTGGTCGCGTCCGCGTGCAGCGCCGCGTACGTGGTGGCCGGAGCGGTGGTGGGCGGGGCTTCGGGCATGCCGACACTGTACGAGCAGGTGCCGCCTACCCTTGCCGGGTGACCCTGCAACTCCTCGAGTTCGTCGTCGGCGGCAACGAGGCCAGCGATCTGCTACCGGTCCGGTCCGCGGCGCTGCTGCGCGCACACGGTGCCCGGCGCGGCTTCTGGACGGTGCTGGACGAGGGGCCGGTGGAGCGTTGCCTGGCCCTGCTGTTGGAGCGGGACGACGGAGCCTGGGTCGCCCACCACGTGCCCGCCGACGCCGGAATGGAGAACGGCCGGACCGAGGACGGCGAGGCGCTCGCCCACCACGACGGCTGGGTCTACGTCTTCGGTTCGCACTTCGGTTCCAAGGCCGGTCCGCTGCGGCCCCGACGGGCCTTCGTCGCCCGGTTCCGCGAGGACGACGCGACGACCGGCCCGCTGCCGGTGCAGGTGGTGCGGAACCGGTTCCGGGTGCACCGGGCGATCAACGACGCGCTCGCCGGCGCGGCGTTGACCCCGCTGCCGCCGGGGGAGCGGGTGCGGGCCCGGTTCATCGTGGAGACCCTGGCCCGGGGCACGGCGAGGGCGAAGAGCTGGGTCAGCCGGCTCGCCCCGGACGATCTGCCGTTGAACGTGGAGGCGGCGGCCTTCACCCCGACCGGGACGGTGCTGCTCGGGCTGCGCTTTCCGGTCACCGCGGACGGCGAGCCGATCCTGGTCGAGCTGGCCGGCGTACCGGCCATGTTCGACGCCGAGCCGGCCTGGCCGCTGGCGGTGCGGGCGTACGCGCTCAGCGGGGTGACTCCGCCCGGCGCGTTGACCGGGTTCCGGGCGATCGCCGCCGGCCCGGACGGCGGGTACGCGGCCGTGATCGGGTCCATCGACGCGCTCGGCAAGGGCTCGGTGCTGCTCGACGACCATCCCGGCGGCGGTGAGGTGACCTCCCGGCACATCCGGTTCCGGCTGCCCGCCAATCCGTCGCCGGCCCTCGCCGGCGACCCGGCCGACGTGCCGGCGGGGGACGCCCACCTGCTCGCCGGGGAGGTGGTCGCCGACCTGGCGCCGTTCCACCACGTCGAAGGGCTGGCGGAGCTGGACGGCCGATGCTTCTACGTCACCGACGAGGATCACCGGGTGGCGCTCTGGGTGGGTTGACGCGCCGGTTCGCAGGGCCGCAGCGGGTCGTCGGTCGGCGGCGCGCCCGATGGCGGTCGCCGGGCGGGCTGGCGGTGCGGCGGTGGCTGGCGGTCGGGCCGCGTCGCGTGCGCCGGGCGGGACAGCCGGGCGGCACCCCTGCGGTGCAAGGGCCGCAGACCCTCGTGGTGCCGCCCGGTCGCCGGTCCTCCCCGGTCCCGGTGCCCGGATGCCGAGCGCGTTTGACGCGCCGACACCGCTGGTGGGCAGTGGAAGCATGCCCAACCGGCCCCGAGGGCGTCGAGGTTTTTCAGCCGTGGCTTAAAGATGGAGATAAGTGCCGGCCGGTAGAGTGCAAACGGTCGTCCGGTAACCCCCACCGGGCGAACGGGAGCGGGTCATGCTGAAGATCTACTTTTCCGGTGAGGACATCCTCCGGACCCGGGTCGCGCCCGGAGCCGACCCGGTCTGGGAGATGGTGCTCAGCCTGCACCTGCTGCAAGGTCGGAGCCGGGATCCGCTGATGGCCACCTGGCGCCGGGCGGTGGCCCGTGGCCTGCGCCAGGACATCGCCTCCGACCAGCTCCGGCTGCTCTTCGCGCTGAACCCGCCGCGCGGCTACTTCCCCGACTTCCTCACCCCGTACGCGAGCGTCAGCGGCTTCGAGTCGGGTCTGGACGCGGTCCGCAGCACGCCCGTGCCGCTGCTGCACCACGACCTGACCGTGCTGGCCGCCGAGAACCTGCTGCCCTCGTCGGCGTCGGCGCTGGCCCGGGGTGAGCCGGAGGTGCTGCGGCAGCTGACCGACTCGATGGAGCAGTACCGGTCGCTGGCGATCAGCCCGTACTGGGCACGGATCCAGGCGGCCGTGGAGGCGGACCGCAGCCGCCGGGCCCGCGCCCTGCTCGACGGCGGGGTGGAGGGGTTGCTGACCAGCCTGCGGCCGGCGATGCGGTGGGACTCCGGTGTGCTGGAGGTCCGCGACTACCCGGACAGCCGCGAGCTGCACCTGGACGGGCGAGGGCTGCTGCTCGTGCCGTCGTTCTTCTGCGCGCGTACCCCCGTCGCGCTGCTCAACCCGGCGCTTCCGCCGGTGCTGGTCTATCCGGTGGACCGCCTCGGTGGGCTGGCCCCCGCGTCGGGGGAGGGCGGCGGGGTGTCCGGGCCGAACCCGGGCCGGGAGGCGCTGGCCGCGCTGCTCGGTCGGACCCGGGCGGCGGTGCTGGAGGTCAGCGACGACGGCTGCACCACGGGCGAGATGGCCCGACGGTTGAACATCTCGGCGGCGGCGGCCAGCCAGCACGCCACCGTGCTGCGCAACGCCGGACTGCTGGTCAGCCAGCGGGACCGCAACACCGTGCTGCACACCCTGACCCCGCTGGGCCGCGCCGTCCTGGAGAGCTGACCCCGGAGGTCAGAGAGCCAGGGTCAGCGGGCCAGGGTCAGCGGGCCAGGGTCAGCGGGCCGGGGTCAGAGGGCCAGGGCGGCGCTGGCGGTGCTGTGCGCGGGCGGTGGCAGCAGCAGGGACGGGACTCCCTCGGCGGCCAGGGCGATCCGCAGCCGGTGCAGGTCGGCGCCGAACCGGACCAGGTCGGTCGGGTCCACCGGGGTCGGCGGTGAGCCGAGGATCAGGGTGGTGGCCTGCTCCGGCCAGCCGGGCACCGCGTCGATCAGCCCGGCGCGCAGCTCGTCGTTCTCGGCGACCAGGGTGAAGACCGTGCCGGGCGCGACCACGTCGGTCACCGCGGCGAGGGCGCGGCCGACTGCGGCCGGGTCGGCCGGGCTCGGGCCAGGACCGTCCGGCAGGGTGACGGCGGCGGCCAGTCCGGCCGTCCTCGCCTCGGCGGTGCCGAGCGAGAAGAGATCCTGCGCGGCGTCCCGGACCAGCGCGGTCGCGCCGACCTCGTCCGGGTCGGAGCGGGTGGTGGCCAGGTAGCCACGGACCACCGCGACGGGCACCTGGTCGATCTTGCCCTTGATCAGCTCACCGGCGCCGGCCAGCTCGTCCACCACCGCCATCTGGGTCAGCTGGAGCTCGTTGCCGTACGCGTCGACCTCGCCGCGGTGGTCCCGGATGGCGTCCATCCCGGCCACCCCGAGGGCCACGTCGGTCAGCCCGTTGCGCCACGGCCGCCCCATGGTGTCGCTGATGATCACGGCGACGTCCAGGTCGTAGCGCTCGCGCAGCGTGGCGCGTAGCGCTCGCGCCGAGGCGTCCGGGTCCTTCGGCAGCAGCACCAGCCGGGTCTTGTCGACGTTCGAGGCGTCGATCCCCGCCGAGGCCATCACGAAGCCGTGGTGGGTCTGCACGATCCTGGTCGCGCCCCGGGCGGCGACCACCCGGGCCGTCTCGGCGGCCAGCACCTCGTCGCGGGCGGTGTCCCGCTCCGGCCCGTCCGCCGGGACGTCCACCAGCCGCCCCTCCGCCTTGGAGACGATCTTGCTGGTCACCACCAGCACGTCGCCGTCGCGCAGCCAGGGCGCCGCGGCGGCGATCAGCGCCGCCACGTCGTCGCCCTCGGACACTTCGCCGATGCCCAGCACCGGCAGGATCTCCAGCTTCACCGCAGCTCCACCGCGGCGCGGACCATCGCCGCCGTCGCCGCCTCGTCGGTCATCCGCAGCGGTACCGCGCGGACGGTCACCTCCGGCACCAGCGTGCCGGCATCCTCCTCGGCGACCAGCCAGCCGTTCAGCAGGCCGCCGGCCGACCGGCCGCCGTAGAGGCCGCCCACGCCCGCCGCGCTGCACTCGACGCCGAGCACCGCCAGGCAGCGGTCGGCCATGCCGCGTACCGGCGCGCCGCCGATGATCGGCGAGACGCCCACCACGGGGGCCGGGCCGTCGATGATCGCCTCGCGCAGCCCGGGCACGGCCAGCACCGGGGCGATGCTCACCACCGGGTTGCTGGGCGCGATCAGAACGATGTCGGCCGAGGCGATGGCGTCGAGCACCCCGGGCGCCGGCTTGGCGGTCTCGGCCCCGACGAAGACGAACCGGTGGGTCGGGATGTCCGCCCGGTAGCGCACCCACCACTCCTGGAAGTGGATCGCCCGCTGGCCGCCGTCGACGTCGTCCGTGCCGGCGGCGCTCGCGGCCGCGGGGCTCGTCCCGCTCACGATCGCGTGGGTCTCCAGCCGGTCGTCGGTCGCCGGCAGCAGCCGTACGCCGGGTTGCCAGCGGGTGGCCAGCGCCTCGGTCACCGCGGAGAGCGGATAGCCGGCGTTGAGCATCGTGGAGCGCACCAGGTGGGTGGCGATGTCCTTGTCGCCCAGGCCGAACCAGGTCGGCTCCGCCCCGTAGGCGGCCAGCTCGGCCTTGACCGTCCAGCTCTCGCCGACCCGCCCCCAGCCCCGCTCCGGGTCGGCGCCGCCGCCCAGGGTGTACATCACGCTGTCCAGGTCGGGGCAGATCTTCAGACCGTGCAGCCACAGGTCGTCGCCGACGTTGACCACGGCGGTCACCTCGGCGCCCACCTGGCGGGCGTACTCCCGCACGCCGACCAGGAACCGGGCGCCACCGATGCCGCCCGCGAGAACCACGATGCGCATGTCGTCCATCCTCGCGCACGAGGCGCCTGCGGTCCGCCGGTGGTCGGGGAGACTAGGCTCACGTCGGCAACTGTCCGCTTTCGCCCCGAGGGGGAGCTCGTGACCAGCCCCGCCGAGCCCGCGTCCGCCGACGCGACGCAGGCCCGCCAGCTGACCAAGCCGCTACGCGAACTGGCGGCGCTCGTGCTGCTCGGCGCGAATGCCGTTCTGCTCTTCGTCGGCCTGATCAGACTGCTGACGCCCGCCGATTTCGGGACCTTCACCGACCGGGCGGGCGGCACCTTCTTCGCGTTCATCGGCGTCGAGGCGGTGGTGTTGCCGGTGCTGGCCGTGCTGCTCGCCACCCACGTCCAGCCGGTGCTGGCGAAGGCCAAACTGATCACCCAGGTGGCGCTGGCCGAGTACGCCGCCAGCGCGCTCTTCGGTGCGCTGACCTTCCTGATGTGGCTGGTCGGCCGGCTGGCGGAGGGCGAGGTGCTCGACGCCCTGCTCGGCCTGCTCACCCGGGTCGCCTGGCTGGCGATCTTCGCGGTCGCCGCGTACGTCGTCTTCACCGTCTGGCGGGCGCTCTACTACGTGCCGAAGCCCAAGCCCCAGCCGGGCGTCTACGGCTCGCCGCAGGCCGGCTGGCCACAGCAGCCCGGTGGCTGGCCCGGCGCCGGCCAGCCGGGGGGCGGCTATCCGGCTCCCGGTCAGCCCGGTGGCTACCCCGCTCCCGGTCAGCCCGGCGGTTACCCGGCCCCGGGTCAGCCCGGCTACCCCGGCCCGTACGCCGGCCAGCCCGGCCAGTACGGCCAGCCGACCCCGCCGTTCGCCCCGGCGCCCCAGTCGGCGCCGCCGTTCAACCCCGCGCCGCACTCGGCGCCGCCGGCCAACCCGGTTCCGCAGTCGGCCCCGCCGGCCAGTCCGGCCCCGTACTCGGCGCCGCCGTTCGGGCAGCCGCCGTCGGCCGACCCGACCCAGGCGATCCCGCGCCAGCCCGCCGAGCCCACCCAGGCGATTCCGCGCCCGACCGACGGCGAGAGCGACCGTACTCAGCGGATCAACCCGGGCGACGACCCGAACGCCCCCCGCTGACCCGGCCGCGTCGCGCACCGTCGAGCCGCGCGCACCTTCGGTGAAGGAGTGGCCTCCCGCGCCAGGGAGGCCACTCCTTCCGTGTCGTCGCCGCCTGATCCCGCGCGGGGTGGGGTTGCCCACGGTGCGGGCGGAGGTGGCGGCGCGGTCCCGATCACGGCTTAGGCTGAGCGGATGGTTGATCGCACCGAGTCCGGCCCGACCGAGGCGAGCGTGCGCCGGGCGTTGCGCCGGGCCGCGACCGGGCGGGCGCTGGACGTCGACGAGGCGACGGCGCTGCTCGGCGCTCGCGGTGAGGCCCTCGACGAACTGCTCGGCGTCGCCGCCGGGATCCGCGACGCGGGGTTGCGTGAGGCCGGCCGTCCCGGCGTGGTCACGTACTCCAAGAAGGTCTTCATTCCGCTGACCCGGCTCTGCCGGGACCGCTGCCACTACTGCACCTTCGCCACCGTGCCGCACCGGCTGCCGGCGCCCTTCCTCGACCGGGACGAGGTGCTCGCGATCGCCCGGGCCGGTGCCGAGCAGGGCTGCAAGGAGGCGCTGTTCACCCTCGGCGACCGGCCGGAGGAGCGCTGGCCGGCGGCCCGCCAGTGGCTGGACGAGCGGGGCTACGACTCCACGTTGGACTATGTGCGGGCCTGCGCCGTGGCGGTGCTGGAGGAGACCGGCCTGCTGCCGCACCTGAACCCCGGGGTGCTCTCCTGGTCGGAGCTGCAACGGCTCAAGCCGGTCGCGCCGAGCATGGGGATGATGCTGGAGACCACCGCGACCCGGCTCTGGTCGGAGCCGGGTGGCCCGCACTTCGGCTCGCCCGACAAGGAGCCGGCGGTGCGGCTGCGGGTGCTCGACGACGCGGGCCGGGTCGGGGTGCCGTTCACCACCGGCATCCTCATCGGCATCGGGGAGACGCATGCCGAGCGGGTCGACGCGATCTTCGCGATCCGTCGCGCGCACCGGGAGTACGGCCACCTCCAGGAGGTGATCGTGCAGAACTTCCGCGCCAAGCCGGACACCGCGATGCGCGGCATGCCGGACGCGGAGCTGCACGATCTGGCCGCGACGGTGGCGGTGGCCCGGGTGCTGCTCGGGCCGCGAGCCCGCATCCAGGCGCCGCCGAACCTCATCGCGGGCGAGTTCGACCTGCTGCTGCGTGCCGGCATCGACGACTGGGGCGGGGTGTCGCCGCTGACCCCGGACCACGTGAACCCGGAGCGTCCCTGGCCGCACCTGGACGACCTGGCCCGGCGTACCGCCGAGGCCGGGTTCACCCTGCGGGAGCGGCTCACCATCTACCCGGAGTACGTCCGCGCCGGTGACCCGTGGCTCGACCCGCGGCTGCTCGCACACGTCACCGCGCTGGCCGACCCGCAGACCGGGCTGGCCGTCGCGGACGCGCGCCCGGTCGGCCGCCCGTGGCAGGAGCCGGAGGAGGTGTTCGGCGGGCGAACCGACCTGCACATCACCATCGACAGCACCGGCCGCACCGACGACCGCCGGGGCGACTTCGACAGCGTCTACGGCGACTGGGCCGAGGTCGCCACGAAGGTGACCGCGGCACCGGCCGCCGCCGGCTCCGGCGACGCCGACCTTCGGGCCGGCCTGCGGCTCGCCGCCGACGACCCGGCGGCTCTGCTGGAGCCCCGGCACTCCGACGCCGCGCTGGCGCTCTTCGGCGCCGACGGGCCGGCGCTGGACGAGCTGTGCCGGCTCGCCGACGACGTCCGCCGCGCGACCGTCGGCGACGACGTCACGTACGTGGTCAACCGGAACATCAACTTCAGCAACGTCTGCTACGTCGGCTGCCGGTTCTGCGCCTTCGCCCAGCGGGAGCGGGACGCGGACGCGTACCGGCTCTCGGTCGACCAGGTGGCCGACCGGGCCGAGGAGGCGTGGGCGGCCGGCGCGACCGAGGTGTGCCTGCAGGGCGGCATCGACCCGAAGATGCCGGTGACCGGGTACGCCGACATCGTGCGGGCGATCAAGGCGCGGGTGCCGCAGATGCACGTGCACGCCTTCTCACCGATGGAGATCGTCACCGCCGCCGCGAAGGCGGGCGTGCCGGTGCGGGAGTGGCTGACCCTGCTGCGGGAAGCCGGGCTGGATACCATCCCGGGCACCGCCGCGGAGATCCTCGACGACGAGGTCCGCTGGGTGCTGACCAAGGGCAAGCTGCCCGCCGCCGCCTGGGTCGACGTGGTCAGCACCGCCCACGAGCTGGGCATCCGCTCCAGCTCCACGATGATGTACGGGCACGTCGACCACCCGGGGCAGTGGCTGGCGCACTTCCGGGTGCTGGCCGGGGTGCAGGACCGCACCGGTGGTTTCACCGAGTTCGTGGCGTTGCCGTTCGTGCACACCAACGCGCCCATCTACCTGGCCGGCATCGCCCGGCCCGGGCCGACCTGGCGGGAGAACCGGGTGGTGCACGCGATGGCCCGGCTGCTGCTGCACGGGCGGATCGACAACATCCAGTGCTCCTGGGTGAAGCTCGGCGACGCGGGCACGGTGGCGATGCTCCAGGGCGGCTGCAACGACCTGGGCGGCACGCTGATGGAGGAGACCATCTCCCGGATGGCCGGCTCGGCCAACGGTTCGGCCCGTACCGAGGAGCAGTTGCGGGCGATCGCGACGGCCGCCGGGCGTCCGGCGCGTAAGCGCAGCACCGCGTACGGTCATCTGCTGCCCTGAGGTCGAACCTTTTCGCGTCGCCGGCCGTACCAACGGACGCCGGCGGCGGTAGCGGCGAGGACCGCCGTCGGCGCCCCCCGGCGGGCTCCGGCGGCGGCCGTCACGCGGCGCGCGGCCGGCTCCCGTCCGACCTCGCGGGCGTGCCCGCGCCGCCGGAAAGGTTGCCCATGACCAGTGAAGTGCGGAAGCGGCCCTGGCCGCGACTGACCCGCCGGCAGACGTTGACCGCGGCGGCGAGCGCGACGCTCGGTGCCGCCGCGCTCACCGTGCCCGGCCTGTCGGCCGCCCAGAACGCCCCCGGCGCAGCCGCGGCCGACGAGCCGATCGTGGTGCACCTGCGCGACGCCGCCACCGGCACCATGGACGTCTTCGTCGGCACCTCCCGGATCGAGGTACGCGACCGCGGCCTGGCGGAGCGACTGCGGCGCGCCGCCCGTCGCTGACCGATCCCACCGCACTCCATCCGGCCACGGCGCGGACTCATCCGGCGCCCGGCCGGTCCTCGACCCGTCCCCCGCCCAGTGAGGTTGGTCCGCCATGTCTTCGCACCGCGAGGCTCCGGAAATCGCCAAGGATCCGGTCGCCGATTCCGCTGACCTGTACGCGTTCGTCAGCCCCGATCGCCCCGACTCGGTGACCTTGATCGCCAATTATGTGCCGCTGCAACTTCCTTCCGGCGGCCCGAACTTCTTCGAGTTCGGCGACGACGTGCGCTACGAGATCCATATCGACAACGACGGTGACGGGCGTCCCGATGTCACCTACCGGTTCGAATTCACCACCGAGATCACGAATCCGAACAGTTTTCTCTACAACACCGGGCCGATCGAGTCGCTGGACAGCCGGAACTGGAACCGGCGGCAGTTCTACAGCCTGACCCGGGTGGCCGACGGTCGGGAGCACCGCCTCGCGCACAAGCTGCCCTGCCCACCGTGCAACGTCGGCCCGCTCTCCACGCCGAACTACGCGGAGCTGGTCCGTCAGGCGACGTTCACCCTCTCGACCGGCGAGCGGGTCTTCGCCGGGCAGCGGGCGGACGGCTTCTTCGTGGACCTGGGTGCGGTCTTCGACCTGGGCACCCTGCGGCCGTTCCAGCAGCTGCACGTGGCCGGGAAGAAGCTGTTCAAGGCCGAGGGGGAGCCGGTCAACGCCACGGACCGGATGAACGTGCACAGCATCGCCGTCCAGGTGCCGCTGGACATGGTGCGCCGCCGGGCCAACCGGTACGCGGTCGGCGACCAGGCGTCGGTGATCGGCGTCTGGACGGCGGCGTCCCGCCGGCAGGTCCGGGTGCTCGGCGGCGATCCGGGCGCGGAGGTCTCCACCGGCCCGTTCACGCAGGTCTCCCGGCTGGGCAATCCGTTGTTCAACGAGGTCGTCGTGCCGATGTCCAAGAAGGACCTGTGGAACTCGCTGCCGCCGTCGGAGGACAAGCGGTTCGCCCGGTTCGTCGAGCAGCCGGAGCTGGCCGCCCTGCTGCCGGCGCTCTACCCGGGAGTCTTCGCCAACCTGGAGCGGCTCAACAAGTCCAAGAAGGCCCGAGCGGACCTGGTGGCGCTCCTGCTGACCGGGGTGCCGGCCGGGCTGATCGACGGCTTCACCAACGCCACCGGCGACGTCCAGGCCGACATGCTGCGGTTGAACACCGCGATCCCGCCGAGCCGCCGTCCGGACCGGTTCGGGGTGCTCGGCGGCGATCTCGCCGGCTTCCCCAACGGTCGTCGGGTCGGCGACGACGTGGTCACCATCGCGCTGCGGGCGATCGCCGGGCTGACCGTGCCGCTGGTGGACAAGGCGTTCCGGCCGGACGCGGCGGCCGCCGCGGTCACCCCCGGGTTGAGCGCCGCCGACGTGACCGCGCCGTTCCTGGCCGGCTTCCCGTTCCTCGGCACGCCGTACGACGGGTTCGGCAACCCGTCGGCGGCGGCGTGACGGGGGAGCGGGCATGGAACCGAGCGCGTACGGGCCGTCGGAGACCGGCAGCGTCGTCCTCGACGTGGGCGGTGCGACCGGCGCACTGATCATCTACACCGGACGGGAACTGCACGGACGTGAAATCGAGATCAGCCCGGCCGACCGGCCGGACGGGCCGCGTACCCACGCCGCGGTCCGCGAGCGGCGGGTCCAGGACGGGGTCTTCCACAGTGCCGTCTACCCGTACCTGCCCGCCGGGGTCTATACCGTCTGGTGGGACGAGCGGAGGACGGCCGGAGCGATCTGCGTCACCGGCGGGGTGGTCGCCGAGTTCGTCTGGCCGAGCAGCGTTCCGTCGGGTTTCGACTGACGTCGGGCCGGCCGCCGTGCGCCGCGCCCCGTCCACCATGTGGACGGGGCGCGGTTGTCGTGTCCCGCTCGACGGGCGGTCCGGCGCTACTCGGGTTAACCTGTGCCCCACCAAGATCAGCATTGCTGTCGGGGCCTTCCGGCGGCGTGTCCACGTCCGCCCGACCGGGCCGCTGAGGAGGTCGCCACGGGAGAAATCTCCGGCAACTCGCCGGTGAGGGCGTTACTCGGCCGGGGTCTGAATCGATAGGGCAGGTTGCGAGGGCCGGGTGGCCGGATGGCCGTCCGGGGGTCTGTCGGGAGGGCGACTCCATTATCAAGTTTGGCTTGACGGCGCACGCATTACACGCGTGTAATTTGAATGGGGTTGTTCGCACGGAACGCAACAAACCGGACCGTACGGACTAGCACGCCTTTCGCGTGGGGGGTTGCAGCGGCGATGACGCCGGTGCGCGACAAGGAGGCATTTGATGGACGGCCAGCTTGAGGTGGCCGACCTGCTCGGAAACGCGCCGGAGTGGCAGGAGCGAGCGCTCTGCTCGCAGACCGATCCGGAGGCGTTCTTTCCCGAGAAGGGCGGCTCGACCCGTGAGGCGAAGCGGATCTGCTCGCGTTGTGAGGTCAAGACGGAGTGCCTCGAATACGCTCTCGGCCACGACGAGCGGTTCGGGATCTGGGGTGGGCTCTCCGAGCGGGAGCGGCGCAAGCTGAAGCGGCGGGCGGCCTGACCGGTGCCGGTTCCGGGCGGTGGGGGCCGCCCGGTTCAGGCCCTGTCCGGCGTGCCAGGTGCGGCGGTGCACGGTGGCCCGGTCGGGGGGCGAGCCGCTAGGCCAGTTCGTCCGGGTCGACCCCGAGCAGGTTCGCCACCTGCTCGATGATCACGTCGTGCACCAGGTCGGCGAGATCTTCCCGGTCCATCGCCCGGAACTCCAGCGGACGGCGGTAGAGCACGATCCGTGGCGGCACCTCCTGCCGGCCCGGTCGGCCGGGCAGCAGGCGGGCCAGCGGCACCTCGCCGTCCTCCAGCACGTCGGAGTCGTAGACGTTCAGGTCCGGCGGGACGTCCTCCACCGCGAACTCGACCCCGGCCAGCTCCTTGGCGAACCGGCGCTCCAGGGTCTCCACCGTGTCCAGGACCAGGTCGTCGAAGACCTCGGCCTTCGTCCGCGCCAGCGGCACGGTGGCCGGCACCAGCCGCCCGCGCAGGCCGCGCCCGTGCCGGTCGCGGTGGGCGCGCCGGCCGGAACCGGGGCGGCGGTGTTCCGGGCTCGTCATGAGGCAAAGGGTAGCCCCCACGCGGGCCTGGCCTGCGGCAGCGCCGCGCGCTGGCGCGCCGGAGTCCGGGGCGGCGGGCCGGCGCCGCGAATTGTGATCACCGTGACGGGCGTGTCGCAACGCGAAGCGGTGCGCCGGACCCGGTAATGGGGATACCCTGCCGCCGTGAGGTCACCACGGCGCTGCTCCCGTAACGGCTGCCCCCGGCAAGCGGTCGCCACATTGACCTATGTCTACAACGAGTCGACCGCGGTGGTCGGCCCGCTGGCCGCCTTCGCCGAGCCGCACACGTACGACCTCTGTGAGCCGCACGCGCGCAGCCTGACCGCCCCCCGGGGCTGGGACGTGGTACGCCACGAGGGCGAGTTCGAGCCGCCGCCGCCCACCACCGACGACCTGGTCGCCCTCGCCGAGGCGGTCCGGGAGGCGGCCCGCCCGGCCCCCCGCCCGCCGGAGGACGACCGCGACCAGCAGGCCCACTCGACCGGCCGGCGCGGCCACCTCCGGGTCATCCCGCCGAACCTCTGAGCGGGGCGGTCAGCCGAGCGGCACCTGGACCGCGACGTCGTGCTTCGGGTAGTAGCTCTCCACCCGGTCGGCGCCGTACTTGTCGCGGAACATCGCCACCACGTGGTCGACCTGGTCCGGTTCGGTGATCGGGGTGGCGGGCGCGTTCACGGCCGTACCGTTCGCGGCCACCCGGATCATCGGCGTCCGGCTCACGTTCTTGTACCAGTCGCTGTCCGAGCCGGTCACCGGCACCAGGAACATGCTCTGCTCCTCCTGCACGAACCACACCGGGTGGCTGATCTGCCGTCCGCTCTTCCGCCCGGTGACGGTGATCTCGATTTCCTGCTCACCGTCGAACGCGTCCATGACCGCCTCAGTGCTCACGCCAACCTCCGTCAAGCTCCCTGAGCTGCTCCTGACTGTCAGGCTATGGAGCCGGACGGCGGCCCGGTGCCGGTTCGCCGAACACCCGCGGCGGGCGCGGCGGCCGGGTCAGTGCCCGAGGAAGCGGCCGAAGAGCGCCGCGCGTCGGGACGGGCGGCCGGTGCGGGTCTCGGCCGCGTCGGCCGAGAACATCACCCGCAGTCCGGCGTTGACCGCGAGCCAGCGCACCGGCTCCGGCTCCCAGCGCGGTGACCGGTGGCCCACCCAGGGCAGCGCGGTCAGCTCACTCGGCACGCCCCGGATCAGGTCGGCGAGGGTGCGCCCGGCGAGGTTGGTCGTCGAGACCCCGTCGCCGACGTACCCGCCGGCCCAGGCGAGCCCGGTCGCCCGGTCCAGCCCGACCGACGCCGACCAGTCGCGGGCGACGCCGAGCGGGCCACCCCAGCGGTGGGTCAGCGGCACGTCCGGGCCGAGCACCGGGAAGAGGTCGCCGAGGGTACGCCGCAGTGCCGCGAAGACCGCCGGCTCGCGGTCGTAGCCGGGCCGGACCCGGGAGCCGAAGTGGTAGGGGGCGCCGCGCCCGCCGAAGGCCAGCCGGCCGTCCGCGGTGCGCTGCCCGTAGATGATCACGTGCCGGTGGTCGGAGAACGTCTCCCGCTCGGCCAGCCCGATCCGCGCCCAGGTCGGCTCGGGCAGCGGCTCGGTGGCGACCATCAGCGAGTAGACCGGCACCACGGCGCGCCGCTGGCCGGGCAGCGCCGGCGTGTACCCCTCGGTGGCGCGGACCACCACGGGCGCGCGGACGACCCCGGTGGGGGTGACCACCCGGCCCGGACTCAGCTCGCGGACCGGCGTCCGTTCGTGGATGGTCACCCCGAGCCGCTCCACCGCCCGGGCCAGGCCCCGGGCCAGCTTCGCCGGGTGCACCGCCGCGCAGTGCGGCGTGTACGTCCCGCCGCGTACCCCCTCGGCGGCGCAGCGGGCGGCGGCCTCGCCGGCGTCCAGCAGCGCCAGGTCCGCCGGGCCGAAACCGAACGTCCGCGCCTCGTCGACGGCGGCCCGGGCCCGGCCGAGCTGGGCGTCGCTGCGGGCGAGCACCACCGTCCCGCCGGCCGCCCAGTCACAGTCGATGCCCTCGGCCGTTACCACCCGCCCCACCTCGCGCACCGTCTCCTGCATGGCCCGCTGCATCGCGATCGCCGCGTCCGGGCCGTGCCGGCGGGCCAGCCCGGTGAGCGAGGTGGGGAAGAGCGCCGAGCACCAACCGCCGTTGCGCCCGGACGCCCCGAAGCCGGCGATCTCCTGCTCCAACACGGTGATCCGCAGCGTCGGGTCGGCGCGGGCCAGGTAGTAGGCCGTCCAGAGCCCGGTGTAACCGGCGCCGACGATCACCACGTCGGCGTCGGCGTCGGCGGGCAGCGACGGCCGCGGCGTCAGCGGATCGTCCAGCGTGGAGAGCCAGTACGACAGGTCCTGGTAGCGCATCAGCACTCCGGTGCGTCGGCCGAGGGCGTCGACGCGCCGGTCAGAGGCGCTGCCATGCCTCGGTGAGTACGGCACGCAGGATCTGCTCGATCTCGTCGAACTGCTGCTGCTCGGCGATCAGCGGCGGGGCGAGCTGCACCACCGGGTCGCCCCGGTCGTCGGCGCGGCAGTAGAGGCCGGCCTGGAAGAGCGCGGTGGAGAGGAAGCCGCGCAGCAACCGCTCCGACTCGGCCTCGTCGAAGGTCTCCCGGGTGGTCTTGTCTTTGACCAGCTCGATGCCGTAGAAGTAGCCGTCGCCCCGCACGTCGCCGACGATCGGCAGGTCGTTGAGCTTCTCCAGGGTCGCGCGGAACGCCCCCTCGTTGGCCCGGACGTGCCCGACCAGGTCCTCGCGGGCGAAGACCTCCAGGTTGGCCAGCGCGACCGCGCAGGAGACCGGGTGGCCGCCGAAGGTCACCCCGTGGGCGAACATGCCGGTCTCGGTGAGGAACGGCTCCATCAGCCGGTCGCTGGCGATCATCGCGCCGAGCGGCGCGTAGCCGGAGGTGATGCCCTTCGCGGTGGTGATGATGTCCGGCTGGTAGCCGTAGCGGAGGGCGCCGAAGTACTCGCCGAGCCGGCCCCACGAGCAGATCACCTCGTCGGAGACGAGCAGCACGTCGTACGCGTCGCAGATCTCGCGGACCCGCTCGAAGTAGCCGGGCGGCGGCGGGAAGCAGCCGCCGGAGTTCTGCACCGGCTCCAGGAAGACCGCGGCCACCGTGTCCGGGCCTTCCCGCTCGATCGCCCGGCCGATCTCGTCGGCGGCCCAGCGGCCGAACGCCTCAGGCGAGTCACCGTGCTCCGGGGCGCGGTAGAAGTTGGTGTTCGGCACCTTGATGCCGCCCGGGACCAGCGGCTCGAAGTCGCTCTTGATGCCCGGCAGGCCGGTGATCGACAGGGCGCCCATGGAGGTGCCGTGGTAGGCGATGTAGCGGCTGACCACCTTGTGCTTGTTGGGCTGGCCGGTGCGCTTGAAGTAGGCGCGGGCGAGCTTCCACGCCGCCTCCACCGCCTCTGAGCCGCCGGTGGTGAAGAAGACCCGGTTCAGGTCGCCCGGGGTCAGCGTGGCGATCTTCTCGGCCAGCTCGACCGCCTTGGGGTGGGCGTAGGACCAGAGCGGGAAGTAGGCCAGCTCGCCCGCCTGCTTGGCGGCCGCCTCGGCCAGCTCGGTGCGGCCGTGGCCGGCGTTGACGACGAAGAGGCCGGCGAGGCCGTCCAGGTAGCGGCGCCCTTGGGAGTCCCAGATGTACGCGCCCTCGCCGCGCACGATGGTCGGTACCTCGCCGGCGGAGTAGCTCGCCATCCGGGTGAAGTGCATCCAGAGGTGGTCGGTGGCGTTGGCCATGTCAGCCCCATCGGTCGTCGGGCCGGTTCAAGGGGTGACGCCGGCCGCTCTGCCCACGGTTATCGCACAGCCCGACCCGGAAAGGCAAGTGGTATCGGTGGTGTTCTGGCGGTACGACAACGGATTTAGCGAGCCGGCACGTTGATGGCAAC
The DNA here is from genome assembly GCF_040649635.1 of Micromonospora sp. NPDC048909. Classification (NCBI taxonomy): domain Bacteria; kingdom Bacillati; phylum Actinomycetota; class Actinomycetes; order Micromonosporales; family Micromonosporaceae; genus Micromonospora; species Micromonospora sp. NPDC048909. The sequence goes on from NZ_JBEZFU010000001.1 coordinate 1,201,097, forward strand.
GGAATCCGTATTGCTATTTTCACGCCCGGGTCGCCCACGCTCGGCGCGGCGGCGACCGACCCTGGTTCGGCCCCTTTGCTCTGCTTCACCCCAGGAAACGCCGGCCGTCCGGTATCCGGACGCCGGGTGTTGCCCCCGCTGAAGCAGAGCAAAGGGCGGACAGGGGGTGTCCCGGGTCCGCCGGTGCGAAGGCGTGGCTGATTCACTCGGGCTCATGGAAGTCGGGGCGTTGAGGTGGCGCGGATACCGCGACTTCCCGGGCGTCGAGTGGATCAAGCGGCTGAGCGTCAGGCCGTACCCCAGGTGTAGGTCTGCTTGCGGAGCTTGAGGTAGACGAACGCCTCGGTGGAGAGCACGCCCTCGACGGCCCGCAGCCGTTGCAGGATCTCCAGCAGGTGGTCGTCGTTGCGGCAGACCACCTCGGTGAGCAGGTCGAACGAGCCGGCGGTGATGACCACGTAGTCGACCTCCACCAGTTCGGCCAGGCGGTCGGCGACCGCCTCCAGGTCGCCGTCGGTGCGCAGGCCGATCATCGCCTGGCGGGGGAAGCCGAGCTGGAGCGGATCGGTGACCGCGACGATCTGCATCACCCCGGCGTCGAGCAGCCGCTGGACCCGCTGGCGTACGGCGGCCTCGGAGAGCCCGACGGCCTTGCCGATGGTGGCGTACGGCCGGCGTCCGTCCTCCTGGAGCTGCTCGATGATCTGCTTGGCAACGTCATCGAGCAGAGCGTGGCTGGCACCGTCACGGACGGTGACCCGCCGCCCGCCGTTGCCGTTCTCCTGCTGCCGGTTCGTCATCGACCGCTCCCCATGTCCGTTCCCGCGCGGTTAGCCTAGTGCCTCGCGCAGTCTGGCGTATTTCGTCGTCTAGAGCTAATCCCGCAACGGAATCCCTTGTAAGGAAGGTCACCCCATGTCAGGATCAGTCGTCAATCGCACCTGACCCTCCCGCCGGCGCCGTCACCCCCGTCCCCGCCGCCGACGATGACCCCCTTTAAGGAGTCGTCACATGCGTAGTCCCCTCCGGCCACTCTCCCGGCGCGGCCTGCTCACCGGCGCCCTCGGCTCGGCCACGATGCTCGCCGTCGGCGGCGCCCTCACCGGGTGCGGCACCAAGGGCGCCCAGCAGACCGAAGCCGGTTGCGTCAGCGAGGATCTCTCCGGCACCGAGAAGAAGCTCGCCTTCTCGAACTGGCCGCAGTACATGGACGTGGACGAGAAGGACGAGTCGAAGCGGCCCACCCTCGACGCGTTCATCGCCAAGAGCGGCATCCAGGTGACGTACACCGAGGACGTCAACGACAACAACGAGTTCTTCGGCAAGGTGCAGAACCAGCTCGCCGGCTGTCAGCCCACCGAGCGCGACATCATGACCCTCACCGACTGGATGGCCGCCCGGATGATCCGGCTCGGCTGGATCCAGAAGCTCGACAAGTCCAAGATGCCCAACGTCGAGGCCAACCTGCTGCCGTCGCTGAAGGGCCGCTCCTTCGACAAGGACAACCAGCTCGCCATCCCGTGGCAGTCCGGCCTGGCCGGCCTCGCCTACAACGGCAAGGTCACCAAGGAGATCCGGACCGTCGACGAGCTGCTCACCCGCCCCGACCTCAAGGGCAAGGTGACCGCGCTGTCGGAGATGCGCGACACGATGGGCCTGCTGCTCCAGTCGAACGGCCACGACCCGTCGAACTTCACCGCGGCGCAGTTCGACGACGCGCTCAACAAGCTGAAGAAGGCGGTCGACTCCGGCCAGATCCGCAAGTTCACCGGCAACGACTACGCGCCCGACCTGGCCAAGGGCGACATCGCCGCGTGCGTCGGCTGGTCCGGCGACGTCATCCAGCTCGGCTTCGAGGACGAGAAGGTCAAGTTCGTGGTGCCCGAGTCCGGCGTGATGCTCTGGTCGGACAACATGCTGGTGCCGAACAAGGCCACTCACAAGGGCAACGCCGAGCAGCTCATGAACTACTACTACGAGCCGGCGGTCGCCGCCCAGCTCGCCGCGTACGTGAACTACATCTGCCCCGTGCAGGGCGCGCAGGCCGAGATGGAGAAGATCGACCCGGAGCTGGCCGCCAACCCGTTGATCTTCCCGGACGAGGCGATGCTGTCGAAGTCCAAGGTCTTCATGGCACTGGACGAAAAGCAGGAGCGCGAGTACGAAGGCAAGTTCCAGCAGGTCATCGGGGCCTGACGACGGGATGGGCGGGATGACAGTGGCACGCGAGACCCCGGCCGGCGACCTGCGACTGGCCAACCTCACCAAACGGTTCGGCATCTTCACCGCGGTGGACGACCTGAGCCTCACCATCCCGCAGGGCTCGTTCTTCGCCCTGCTCGGGGCGTCCGGGTGCGGCAAGACCACCACGCTGCGGATGATCGCCGGCCTGGAGGAGCCGACCAGCGGGCAGGTGCTGCTCGGCGACCGGGACATCGCCCGGCTGCGTCCGTACAAGCGGCCGGTGAACACGGTCTTCCAGAGCTACGCGCTCTTTCCGCACCTGAACATCTTCGAGAACGTGGCTTTCGGGCTGCGCCGGCGCGGCATCCGCTCGGTCGACGACGAGGTCCTGCGGATGCTGTCGCTGGTACAGCTCGACGACTACGGCAGCCGCCGGCCGGCCCAACTCTCCGGCGGGCAGCAGCAGCGGGTCGCGTTGGCCCGCGCCCTGATCAACCAACCGCAGGTGCTGCTGCTGGACGAGCCCCTCGGTGCGCTCGACCTCAAGCTGCGCCGGCAGATGCAGATCGAGCTGAAGCGGATCCAGACCGAGGTCGGCATCACCTTCGTGCACGTCACCCACGACCAGGAGGAGGCCATGACGATGGCCGACACGGTCGCGGTGATGAACGCCGGCCGGATCGAACAGCTCGGCGCGCCGGCCGACATCTACGAGTACCCGGCCACCGCGTTCGTGGCGAACTTCCTCGGCCAGTCCAACCTGCTGGCCGGCGAGGCCGCCGGCACCACCGGCAGCGAGGTGCCGGTGACCGCGCACGGCACCCGCTACTCGGTGCCCGCCGACCGGGCCCGCGCCGACCGCGGGCCGGTCCACCTGGGCGTACGCCCGGAGAAGCTGCACCTGGTCGACTCCGTCGACCAGGTCCCCGCCGGCCACCAACACGTCACCGGGTTGGTCACCGACGCCTCCTACGTCGGGGTCAGCACCCAGTACCTGCTGCGCACCGGCTGGGGCAGTGAGCTGTCGGTCTTCGCCGCGAACAGCGGCGCGACGGCGCGGCTGGCCGTCGGCGCGGAGGCGGTGGCGCACTGGGATCCGCGGCACGCGTTCCTGCTGCCGCGGGAGCCGGGCGAGACCGACCGGACCACGCCGGTACTGGACGAGCCGGTCGGTGTGACGCCATGAGCCTCGCGCACATGACCACCGGGCAGCCGGCGGCGGGACCGCCGCCGGCCGCCCGGCGCGGGCGGCACCGGTTGCTGCCGTACCTGCTGCTGCTCCCCGGCGGGGCCTGGCTCTTCGTCTTCTTCGCCGTGCCGCTGTTCCAGCTCGCCGCGGCCAGCCTCTACGACCCCACCGGCTCGCTCTCCACCGGGTACGCGCTCACCTGGGCGTTCGGCAACTACCCGGACGCGCTGACGGCGTACTGGCCGCAGTTCGCCCGGTCGTTCCTCTACGCCGGGCTGGCATTGGTGCTCGCCCTGCTGATGGGCTACCCGCTGGCCTACGCGATCGCGCAGAAGGCCGGCCGGTGGAAGAACCTGCTGCTGGTCTGCGTGGTCGCGCCGATGTTCACCAGCTTCCTGGTCCGCACGCTGGCCTGGAAGACGATCCTGTCGGACAACGGCTGGCTCGTCGGGCTGCTGCGCGACATCCACCTGCTCGGGCCGGACGGCCGACTGCTGGCCACGCCGTTCGCGGTGGTGCTCGGCCTGACGTACAACTTCCTGCCGTTCCTGGTGCTGCCGCTCTACGCCAGCCTGGAACGGCTGGACTACCGGCTGCTCGAGGCGGCGAGCGACCTGTACGCGAGCCCCGTCCGGGCGTTCCGCAAGGTCACCCTGCCGCTCTCCATGCCCGGCCTGGTCGCCGGCACGCTGCTCTTCTTCATCCCGGCCAGCGGTGACTACATCAACGCCGAGCTGCTCGGTACCCCGAACGAATACATGATCGGCAACGTCATCGACTCGGCCTTCCTGGTCCGGCTCGACTACCCGCAGGGCGCGGCGCTGTCGTTCCTGCTGATGGCGGCGATCCTCGCGGTGGTCTTCGTCTACCTGCGCCGAGCCGGCACGGAGGAGGTCCTGTGAGCGCGAGGAGTGCAGCGCAGCGGAGCCCCGCAGTCGCGAACGAAAGGGGGGCCCTGTGAGGTTCTCCCGATGGCTGGCTGATCGGTGGGTGATGGGCCTGGCGCTGCTGGTGCTCGGCTACCTGTCGCTGCCGATCGTGGTGGTGGCCGGGCTGTCGTTCAACCGCCCGTCCAGCCGGCTCTCCTACGACTTCAACGAGTTCACCCTCGACAACTGGCGCAACCCGTGTGCCACCTCCGACATGTGCGACGCGGTGCTGCGCAGCGTGCAGATCGGCTTCATCGCCACCGTGGTCGCCACGCTGCTCGGCACGCTGATGGCGTTCGCGCTGGTCCGGCACCGCTTCCGTGGCCGGGCCGGGATCAACGTGCTGATCTTCCTGCCGATGGCCACCCCGGAGCTGGTGATGGGCACCTCGCTGCTCGCCCTCTTCGTCTCCGCCGGGGTGCCGCAGGGCTTCTGGACCATCGTCATCGCGCACGTGATGTTCTGCGTCTCGTTCGTGGTGGTCACCGTCAAGGCGCGGCTGGCCGGGATGGACTCCCGGCTGGAGGAGGCCGCGATGGACCTCTACGCCAACGAGTGGCAGACCTTCCGGCGGATCACCCTGCCGCTGGTGCTGCCCGGCATCGTGGCCGCCGCGCTGCTCGCCTTCTCGTTGAGCTTCGACGACTTCATCATCACGAACTTCAACGCCGGCACCACCGTCACGTTCCCGATGTACGTCTGGGGTGCCGCCCAGCGGGGCATCCCGCCGCAGGTCAACGTCATCGGCACGGCGATGTTCGTGATCGCGCTGCTGCTGGTGCTGGCCAGTACGCTGCGCGGCCGGCGGACCCGCCGGGCCGCCCTGCCGGTCAGCCCGGTGGGCGGAACCGCCCGGCGCCCGTCATGACCCGCCCCGGCATCGGCCGGGCGCTGGCCGACGCGGCGCCCGTGCCGTACTGGCTGGACCGCCCGGAACGGCCCGACCCGCTCCCGCCGCTGCACGGCACGCATGCCGCCGATCTGCTCGTCGTCGGCGGCGGTTACAGCGGGCTCTGGACCGCGCTGCTGGCCAAGCGGGACGACCCAGGCCGGGACGTGCTCCTGGTCGACGCGGGCAGCTGCGGCTGGGCGGCGTCCGGACGCAACGGCGGGTTCTGCGCCGCCTCCCTCACCCACGGGCTGGCCAACGGGGCCGAGCGGTTCCCCGGCGAGATCGACGAGCTGGAACGGCTCGGCCGGGAGAACCTCGACGCCATCGCCGCGACCGTCGCCGAGTTCGGCATCGACTGCGACTTCGAGCGCACCGGCGAACTCGCGGTCGCCGTCGAGCCGTACCAGCTCGACGGGCTCGCCGAGGAGGCTGAGCTGGCCCGCCGGTACGGCCACGACGTTTGGCTGCTCGACGCCGACGAGGTACGCGCCGAGGTCGACTCGCCGACGTACCTCGGCGGGATGTGGGACCGCAACCGGGTGGCCATGCTCGACCCGGCGAAGCTCGCCTGGGGGCTGCGCCGGGCCTGCCTGAGCCTCGGGGTGCGGATCGCCGAGCACACCCGGGTGACCGGGCTGCGCCGCGACGGGGCCGCGCTAGGGGCCAACACCGTCGGTGGCCGGGACGCCGCACCCGGCCATGTCCGCGCCCGGCAGGTCGTGCTCGCCACGAACGCGTTCCCGCCGTTGCTGCGCCGGCTGCGCTCCTGGCTGGTGCCGGTCTACGACTACGCGCTGATGACCGAGCCGCTCGGCGACGACGAGCGGAAGTCGATCGGCTGGGCGAATCGCCAGGGTCTCGCGGACACCGGCAACCAGTTCCACTACTACCGCATCACCACCGACGGACGGATCCTCTTCGGCGGGTACGACGCCGTCTACCACTACGGCAACCGGACGACCCCGGCCCTGGAGCAGCGCTGGGACACCTTCAACGCGCTCGCCGACCACTTCTTCACCACGTTCCCGCAGCTGGACGGTCTCCAGTTCAGTCACCGGTGGGGCGGGGTGATCGACACCTGCACCCGGTTCTGCCCGTTCTTCGGCACCGCCTACGACGGGCGGCTGGCGTACGCGGCCGGCTACACCGGCCTCGGCGTCGGGGCCACCCGGTTCGGCGCCCGGGTGATGCTCGACCTGCTCGCCGGCGGGGACACCCCGCTGACCCGGCTCGACCTGGTGCGCAGCGCGCCACTGCCGTTCCCGCCGGAGCCGTTCCGCGCGGCCGGCATCAACCTCACCCGCTGGTCGCTCGCCCGCGCCGACGAGCGCGAGGGGCGGCGCAACCTCTGGCTCCGTACGCTCGATCGTCTTGGTTTGGGGTTCGATTCCTGATGCGCATCCTGCTCGTCGGCGCCGGTGGCGTCGGCTCCGCCGCCGTATCCATCGCCGCCCGCCGCTCCTTCTTCGAAACGATGGTGGTCGCCGACTACGACCTGGGCCGGGCGAGCCGGGCCATCGCCGAACACGACGGCCGGTTCGTCGCCGCCCCGGTGGACGCCTCGTCGGCGGAGGCCGTCGCCGCGCTCTGCCGGGAGCACCGGATCACCCACGTGCTCAACGCCGTCGATCCGCGCTTCGTGCTGCCGATCTTCGAGGGTGCCTTCGCGGCCGGGGCCGACTACCTGGACATGGCGATGTCGCTGTCCCGCCCGCACCCCACCCACCCGCACGCGGAGACCGGCGTGAAGCTCGGCGACGAGCAGTTCGCGCGCGCCGATGAGTGGGCCACGGCCGGCCGGCTGGCGCTCTGCGGCATCGGCGTCGAGCCCGGGCTCTCCGACGTCTTCGCCCGCTACGCCGCCGAGGAGCTCTTCGCCGAGATCGACGAGATCGGGGTACGCGACGGCGCGAACCTCACCGTCGACGGCTACGACTTCGCCCCGTCCTTCTCCATCTGGACGACCATCGAGGAATGCCTGAACCCGCCGGTGGTCTGGGAGGCCGACCGCGGCTGGTACACCACGGCGCCCTTCTCCGAGCCTGAGGTCTTCGAGTTTCCCGAGGGGATCGGCCCGGTCGAGTGCGTCAACGTGGAGCACGAGGAGGTGCTGCTCATTCCGCGCTGGGTCGACGCGAAGCGGGTCACCTTCAAGTACGGCCTCGGCGACGAGTTCATCGAGGTGCTCAAGACGCTGCACAAGCTGGGACTGGACTCGACCGCACCGGTCCGGGTCGGCGGCGCCGCGGTGTCGCCCCGGGACGTGGTGGCCGCCTGCCTGCCCGACCCGGCCACCCTGGGCGAGAGGATGCGCGGCAAGACCTGCGCCGGCACCTACGTCACCGGCACCGGCGTCGACGGCCGCCCCCGGCGGGTCTACCTCTACCACGTGGTCGACAACGAGTGGTCGATGAAGGAGTACGGACACCAGGCGGTGGTCTGGCAGACCGCGGTCAACCCGGTGGTGGCGCTGGAGCTGCTCGCCGGCGGCGACTGGGCCGGGACCGGCGTGCTCGGCCCGGAGGCGCTGCCGCCACGACCCTTCCTGGACCTTCTCACCGGATACGGCTCACCCTGGGGGATGCAGGAGCGATGAGTCGCTACGGAGCGATGTACGGGCCCGACCTGACCTTCCTCGGGGTGCCCGCGTGTGACCTGTCCGAGCCGGCGTCGTTCGCCGACGCGGACGTGGTGATCGTCGGGGCGCCGTTCGACGGGGGCACCTCGCACCGGCCGGGTACCCGGTTCGGGCCGTCGGCCATCCGGCAGGCCTGCTACCTGCCGCACGACGGTTCCCGCCCCTCGCTGGCGCTGCGCGTCGACGGCCTGCAGGACCTGCGGGTGTACGACGCCGGCGACGTGGAGATGTTCGCCGGCGACATCGAGCGGTCGCTGGGCGCCCTCGAAGCCGCGGTGCACGCGGTCGCCTCGTCGGGCGCGATCCCGATCGTGCTCGGCGGCGACCACTCCATCGCCCTGCCGGACGCCACCGGGGTGGCCCGGCAGCACGGGCTGGGCCGGGTGTCGCTGGTGCACTTCGACGCGCACGCCGACACCGGCGACATCGAGTTCGGCAGCCTGCACGGGCACGGCCAGCCGATGCGCCGGCTGATCGAATCCGGGGCGGTGCGCGGCGACCGGTTCCTCCAGATCGGACTGCGCGGCTACTGGCCCGGCCCCGACACGCTGTCCTGGATGGCGGAGCAGCGGATGCGCTCGTACGAGATGACCGAACTGGTGGCCCGGGGTCTCGACGACTGCCTGTCGGAGGCCTTCGCCATCGCCACGGACGAGTGCGAGGGGGTGTTCCTCTCCGTCGACGTGGACGTGGTCGACCCGGGCATGGCGCCGGGCACCGGGACACCCGAGCCGGGCGGGCTCACCTCCCGCCAACTGCTCGACGCGGTCCGCCGCTGCTGCTACGAACTGCCCGTGGTCGGAGTGGACGTGGTCGAGGTCGCCCCGCCGTACGACCATGCCGACATCACCGCGTACCTGGGCAATCGGGTGGTGCTGGAGGCGCTGTCGGCGATCGCCCGCCGCCGCCGCGACGCCGCCGGCGGCCCACCCTGGGATCCCCGCCAGCCCCTGCTCGACGGCCGCTGACCACGCCGGTACCCAATCGCCGCTCTGCGGGGCGATAATCGGGCGATGGGCCAGACCACCGCCGAGCAGTCGCCACCCCGCCGCCCCGACGCGCGGGCGGCCGTCCTGGTCACGCTCGGCTGGTACGCCGTGCTCATCGCGGCCGGCTTCGGCGGGGCCGCCCTGCTCTCCGGGGCCGTACCGGCTGGCTGCGGCGACGAGTGCACCTCGGAGCGGGACGGCTGGCTGCTCTTCGGCCTCTACACCGTGACGCCGGCGCTCTTCGTGGCGATGCTGGTCAGCCTCGTCCTGCTCCGGCTGACGGCGACCCGTCTGCGCTCCGCCCTCGCGGCCGGCACGCTCTCCGCCGTACCCCTGCTGCTGCTCGCCGGCGGCCTGGCCGCCCTGATCCTGCGGTAGTCCTGGCTCCGCCGCGATCGGCTCGGTCTCCGGTGGCCGATCGGATCGTGACGCAGGGGTGGGTGTGGGAGCTAGCACGGCGGGGGCCGGGGCGGGAAGTTTCCACAGGAGGGTGGGTTGTCCACAGGGCGCCTGCTCGGGGTCGAGTGGAGTGCTGGAGTGCTGCAGCGTGCCGGGGCATGTCAGAGCTGTACCGCTACTCGGATCTGCTGAGATCGGGCGTTACCCGGGAGCAGGTGCGACAACGTCTCGAGGCTGGGCAGCTGGGTCGGCTTTCGAGAGGGGTCTACGGGCCGGCTGACGATCCGATCCGCCGCCTGCCGGCGCTCTTCCGGCGGCTTCCCGAAGGTGCCGTCGTCGGGTTCTCCACCGGCGCTCAACTGCACGGCTTCGGGGCTGCCCGCGGAGACGTCCACGTGATCGTGCCCGCAGGTGTGGTCGTACCGAGGATCAGAGGCATCGTCGCCCACGAGGCTGTGCTGCCGGTTCGGGATCCCGTGCAGCTGGCCGGAGTGCCCTGCGCACCGGCTGCCCGATGTGCCGTCGACCTTGCCCGGACGGCGCGCCGGATGGATGCGATGCCGTTGCTGGACCTGTGTCTGCGGGTGGGCGCGTGCCGGCCGGAGGAGCTTCTGATTGAGGCAACGCGCCATGCCCGGTTGCGCGGCGTATGCCAGGCAAGGCAACTGGTCCGGCTCGCCGACCCGCGCTCGGAGTGTCGGCAGGAGAGTCAGTTGCGGCTTCTGCTGATCGATGGCGGTCTGCCCGCACCTGAGCCCCAGTTGTGGGTGCGGGACAGGAACGGCATCCCGCTCTACCGGCTTGATCTCGGCTACCGGAAACGCCGCGTCGGCGTCGAGTACGACGGCAGGACCCACCTCGATCGCGACCGTCTCCGGCGTGACCGGTCACGAATGAACTGGCTCGCGGCCAACGGTTGGCGGATGCGCTACTTCACCGACATCGACCTCTATCAACGCCCGCAACAGATCCTCGCCACCATCACCCCGCTCCTCCACCCTGACCCCGCCCCTGCCCGGTCGATCTTGCAGTTGTGGTGCCTCACAAAACGCGCGAACCGCGAGCAAACAGGCACCACAACTGCAAGATCGCCGGGGCGCGGCGGGGTTGGGTGGGGGTCAGGCCGCCAGGTGGGAGCGGATCAGGAATCGCACGCCTTCGGGGGCTTCGAGGGAGAAGCCGCTGCCTCGGCCGGGTACGACGTCGACGGTGAGGCGGGTGTGTTTCCACAGCTCCCACTGGCTCGTCGACATCCAGAACTCGACCGGCTCCGGTACGCCGTCGATGCGCAGCGACGCGAGCAGCACGTCCGAGCCGCCGGTGCGGAACTCGCCGGCCGGGTAGCACATCGGGGCGCTGCCGTCGCAGCAGCCGCCGGACTGGTGGAACATCAGCGGCCCGTGCTGCTCCCGCAGTGACCGGAGCAGCACGGCCGCGGCCGGCGTCACGCCCACCGGATCAGCCATCAGAAGAAGCCGAGCTTCTTGGGGGAGTAGCTGACCAGCAGGTTCTTCGTCTGCTGGTAGTGCTCCAGCATCATCTTGTGGTTCTCCCGGCCGATGCCGGACTGCTTGTACCCGCCGAACGCGGCGTGCGCCGGGTAGGCGTGGTAGCAGTTGGTCCAGACCCGGCCGGCCTGGATCGCCCGCCCCGCGCGGTAGGCGGTGTTCATGTCCCGGGTCCAGACGCCCGCGCCGAGCCCGTAGAGCGTGTCGTTGGCGATCTTCACGGCGTCGTCGAGGTCAGCGAAGGAGGTCACCGAGACCACCGGGCCGAAGATCTCCTCCTGGAAGATCCGCATCGAGTTGTCGCCCTCGAAGATGGTTGGTTCAACGTAGTAGCCGCCCGACAGGTCGCCACCCAGGTCCGCCCGTGATCCTCCGGTCAGTACCTTCGCGCCCTCCTGCCGGCCGATGTCCAGGTAGGACAGGATCTTCTCCAGCTGGTCGTTCGACGCCTGCGCGCCGATCATCGTGTCGGTGTCCAGCGGGTGCCCCTGCTTGATCGCCGCGGTGCGGGACACGGCCGCCGCCAGGAAGTCCGAGTAGTGGCCCTGCTGGATCAGCGCCCGGGACGGGCAGGTGCACACCTCACCCTGGTTGAGCGCGAACATGGCGAATCCTTCGAGCGCCTTGTCCAGGAAGTCGTCGGAAGCAGCGCTGACGTCGTCGAAGAAGAGGTTGGGGCTCTTGCCGCCCAGCTCCAGGGTCACCGGCTTGATGTTCTCGCTGGCGTACTGCATGATCAGCCGCCCGGTGGTGGTCTCGCCGGTGAACGCCACCTTGGCCACCCGCGGCGAGGAGGCCAGCGGCTTGCCCGCCTCGACGCCGAAGCCGTTGACCACGTTGACCACGCCGGGCGGCAGCAGGTCGGCCACGAGCGACAGCCAGTAGTGGATGGACGCGGGGGTCTGCTCGGCCGGCTTGAGCACCACGGCGTTGCCGGCCGCGAGGGCCGGGGCCAGCTTCCAGGTCGCCATGAGCAGCGGGAAGTTCCACGGGATGATCTGCCCGACCACGCCGAGCGGTTCGTGGAAGTGGTAGGCGACGGTGTCGTCGTCCAACTCGCCGAGGGAGCCCTCCTGAGCCCGGATCGCCCCGGCGAAGTAGCGGAAGTGGTCGATGGCGAGCGGGATGTCGGCGGCCAGCGTCTCGCGTACCGGCTTGCCGTTCTCCCAGGTCTCGGCGACTGCCAGGGACTCCAGGTTCTCCTGCATCCGGTCGGCGATCCGGTTGAGGATCAGCGACCGTTCGGCGACCGAGGTGCGGCCCCACGCGTCGGCGGCGCCGTGCGCGGCGTCGAGCGCCTTCTCGACGTCGTCGACGGTGCCCCGGGCCACCTCGCAGAAGGTCTGCCCGGTGACCGGGGTGGGGTTCTCGAAGTACCGTCCGCCGTGCGGCTTGACGTACTCGCCGCCGATGAAGTGGTCGTAGCGGGACTGCCAGTGGGTGGGCGCGTCATAGCGCGTCATGGTTACCTCCGCCGTCAAGGTGCGGTGACGGCGGCGACGTTAGTTTCGCCGACGTTGCAGCCACGTTGCGCGCGGTAGGTCGTACTCCCCGGCGAGCTGTTGGATGCGAGCCACCGCGAGGGGCCGGCGCGGCGCGCCCGGCGGCAGCGCCCGGGCCAGCGCCTGCCAGGCTGCCAGGTCGTCGGCGCCGGTGGGCGTCGCGGTCCAGGCCGTGAGCAGCGCCGGGTCCGCGGCGGCCAGCACGGCCGCGCGGAGCTGGCCGTCGATCAACCGGCGCAGGCGCGTCACGCCCGGTGCGTCCGACCCGGGCAGCAGAGCGCCGGGGTACGCCTCGAGCGCGCCCGCCGGGTCGCCCCGGTCGAGCAGTTCGACGACGGTACGGAAGTCGGCGCGCACCCTTGCCCGCAGCCGGTACGGGCGGGAGTCGAGCAGCTCCGGGCCGAGCACCCGGCGCAGCCGGGACAGCTCGGCGCGCAGGGTCACCGGGTGCAGCCGGTCGTCGCCGTACAGGTCGAGGCCGAGCTGCTCGCCGGTGCGCCCCTCGGGGTGGTCGATCAGCAGCGCCAGCAGCTCGCTGTGCCGGCGGCCGAGCCGGATCCGCCGCCCGTCGACGCGCAGCTCCGCCTCGTCCCGGCCGAGCGCGGCGACGGTGAGCACGCCCGGCTCGACCGGGTCGGCGACGAGCTGCGCCTCGGCGGCCCGGGCGGTGGCGCGCACCAGGGCCAGGCTCTGCGGGTTGGCCAGGTGGTCGCCGCCGGTGATGTCGACCGCGCCGAGCAGCCGGCCGGTGCCCGGGTCGTGAATCGGCGCGGCGGCGCAGGTCCAGCGCTGCACCGGCCGGCTGAAGTGTTCGGTGGCGAAGATCTGCACGCTGTGGTCGACCGCCAGGGCGGTGCCGGGGGCGTTGGTGCCGGCGTGCGCCTCGTCCCACCGGGCGCCGGGCACGAAGTTCATCCGCTCCGCGTGCCGGAGCACCCCAGGGTGCCCCTCCACCCAGAGCAGCCGCCCGTACGCGTCGCAGACCGCCATCAGGTGGGCGCCGTCCTGCGCGATGCCGCCGAGCAGGTCGCGGAAGAGCGGCAGCACCCGGGCCAGTGGGTGGGCGGCTCGGTAGCTCTCCAGCATGTCGTCTGTCAGGTCGATCGGCGGGGTGGTCTCCGGGTCGAGCAGCGCCCCCGCCGAGCGGCGCCACGAGTTGGCGACCACGTCCCGCAGTCGCCGGTCGGTGCGGCGGGCAGCCTCCGGGCCGCCGGCGAGGAAGGCCTCGTGCGCGGCGCCGACCTGCGCGATCCGCTCCACCGGATCGACGCCGAATTCCAGGGCGAGCCACGGGTCGGCCATGGGCGACCTCCTCCCGCCCATGGTGACCCAGCTCACCCTCGATCGCCAAGCACGGGGCGGTCGATCGAAATCTAGCCATTGACAAGATAGCTCTCGCGGCGATAACTTGACGACGACAAGATTGGGTGTTCGGGGAGGTCGGGACGATGGAGTTCGCAATGGTGCGGCAGCTGTGGCAGTTGATCGAGCCGGTGCATGCGCTGCTCTACTACGCACCCGAGGTGGCCCAGGAGGCCGCCGCGCTCGGCCTGGCCACCGACGAGCGTTGGCCCGGCTACTTCGCATTCCGCTCCGCCCCGCTCGGCGCGGCCGGCCCGAACCTGGTCACCGCCACCTACTACAGCTTCAGTCCGAGCATGGTTGCCGAGTACGTCCCGGCGGTCTGGGCGACCGCCGACCCGGACAAGGTTCTCGCCGCCCGGCTGTCCGGGATGGACCGCGCGTTGCGCGCGGTGCTCGGCGACCGGGTCGACTCGCCGGAGCTGGCCGAGGCCGCGGCGCTGGCCTGCCGGGCTGCGCGGGCCGCAGATCTCGCCGGTCGGCCGTTGGCGGCGGCCAACGCCGACCTGCCCTGGCCGGACGCCCCGCACCTGGCGCTCTGGCAGGCCGCCACGATCCTGCGGGAACACCGGGGCGACGGACACGTCGCCGCGCTGCTCACCGCCGGGCTCGACCCTGTCGAGGCGCTGGTCTCCTTCGCCGCCGTCGGCGCCGCGCCGGAGGAGGTCTTCGCCAGCCGGCGGTGGTCCGCGCCGGAGTGGGCGGCCGCGCGGGACCGGCTCGCCACCCGCGGCCTGGTCGACGGCGCGGGCGTGGCGACCGACGCCGGCCACCGGCTCCGCGACGAGGTGGAGCGGCGGACGGACGAACTGGCCGTCGCGCCGTGGCGGGCGCTGGGCCCGGCGAGCGGGCGCTTCGCCCAGCTGGTCGCGCCGCTCACCGGGGCCGTGGTGGCGTCCGGGCTGCTGCCCGCACAGAGCACCCTCGGGATCCGCCGCCCCCGCTGACCTGTCGTGACGTAGCTCACTGCCGGCCCTCGGCTGCTCCGCGTCGGCACGGATGAACGCCCCAGAGGGCGCGGCACGTGCGTCGGCGTACCGCTCTGGCTTGCCCGCATTTGTCCCCGCACCGGCGGCGTGGAGGATGGCTGCGGCGGGTGCTTACAGAACCCTTAACTCCTGCTTGAGACGGTGTGCCGGACGACGAGGGAACCACGGGGAGCGGAAGCGTGCGGGTGCTGGTGGCGGACGACGAGCGGTTGTTGGCGGACACCGTCGCCGAGGGGCTGCGTCGCCTCTCGATGGCGGTCGACGTCTGCTACGACGGCGACGGTGCGCTGGAGCGGATCGGGGTCAACCGGTACGACGTGGCCGTGCTGGACCGGGACATGCCCGGTCACACCGGTGACGAGGTGTGCCGGAGCCTCGCCGGGTCGGACGCCGGCACCCGGGTGCTCCTGCTCACCGCGGCGGCCGGCATCCGGGACCGGGTGGAAGGCCTCGGGCTGGGCGCCGACGACTACCTGACCAAGCCCTTCGCCTTCGCCGAACTGGTCGCCCGGGTACAGGCGCTCGGCCGGCGGTCCGCCCCGGCGGTGCCGCCGGTGCTCGAGCAGCACGGTGTGCTGCTGGACGTGGCCCGGCACGCGGTCACCCGGGACGGTCAGCCGCTCAACCTGAGCCCGAAGGAGTTCGCCGTGCTGCACGTGCTGATGCGCGCGGACGGCCAGGTGGTCAGCGCGGAGGACCTGCTGGAGCAGGCATGGGACGAGTTCGCCGACCCGTTCACCAACGCGGTGCGGGTCACCGTGATGACCCTGCGCAAGAAGCTCGGCCAACCGGCCGTGATCCACACCGTGCCGAAGGCCGGCTACCGGCTCGGCGGGCCGGAGTGAACCCGCGCCGCCGCGTCCTGCTGGTCGGCGTGCTCGCCCTGCTCGTCGGGTACGCCCTGACCGGCCTGACGAAGTTGGTGCTGAGCCTGGTCTGGTACCGCGGCGTGCAGTTCTGCGACCTGTCGCTGCCCGGGTCGGGGGTGCTGTGCGAGCCGGCGCGCCGACTCGACGCCCTCCTGCTCCCGCTGGCGATGTTCGTCCTGCTCGTGGCCACGGGGACCGCCATCTGGGGCGCCGCGGTGTGGTGCCTGCGTCCGGTGCGGGACCTCGCCGGCCCTGTCGCGCAGGTGGGCCCGCAGAACCTCGGTCACCGGATCCGCCCGCGGGGCCGCGACGAGCTGGCCGGGCTCTCCCGTGCCATCGACGAGATGATGGAGCGCATCTCCGCCGGATACGAGGGGCAGCGGCGGTTCGCCGCGAACGCCTCGCACGAACTGCGTACGCCGCTCGCGGTGCAGCGGACGCTGATCGAGGTCAGCATGGCCCAGTCGCTCACCGGCGAGCAGCTCCAGCTGCTGACCGCCCAACTGCTGGAGACCAACGAGCGCAACGAGCGGCTCATCGAGGGGCTGCTCACGCTCAGCGAGAGCGACCAGGGGCTGCGCTCCCGTACGCCCCAGCGCCTCGACGAGATCGTCACCACCGTGCTCGCCGCGCACCAGGACCGGGTGACGGCGGCCGGCTTGACGGTGGAGACCCACCTGGCCCCGCGGGTGGTGCTGGGTGAACGGGTGCTGCTGGACCGCCTGGTGACCAACCTGGTGGAGAACGCCATCAAGTACAACCGGCCCGGCGGCACGCTCACCGTCGCGGTCGGCGCGACACCGGCGCTGACGGTGGTCAACACCGGCCAGGTGGTGCCGGCCGAGGCGGTCGCCGGTCTCTTCGAGCCGTTCCGGCGGCTGGCCCGGGACCGGACGAACCACGGCGGCGGGGCGGGGCTCGGCCTCGCCATCGCCCGCTCGATAACCCAGGCGCACGAAGGACTCATCGACGCCCGACCCGCCGAGTACGGCGGCCTGCGGATAGACGTCCAGCTACCCGCACCGCACTGACCCGGCGCAGCTCCGAGCGCCCCCGACGGGACCGCGTACCGCGGCACCCCGGCCTCCGTCGTGCCCGGAAACCGGCCGGCCCGCACCGCCGCGGGCGTCGGCCAACCCCGCAAGGCCGTCGACCAACGCCGGTCGGCCAACGCCGTCGACCGACCCGGAAGTAGGAGATGACATGTCCCGCACGAAGCCACCCGAGGCCGCCCCGGCCCGGGTCGACGTGCCGGAGGCCGCCCGGTGGCTCGCCGGCCGGGTGCTCCGCACCCCCGTGCTGCGCTCCCCGGCGATCGACCGGCTCGCCGGCGTCCGGGTGCTGATGAAGGCGGAGAACCTGCAGGCCGGCGGCTCGTACAAGATGCGCGGCGCACTGCTCGCGGTCGGCCGGCTCGCCGCGGCCGGACACCGCGGGGTGGTCGCGCAGAGCACCGGCAACCACGCGGTGGCGGTGGCGCTGGCGGCTCGCCGGTACGAGCTGACCGCCACGGTGGTGCTCCCGGCCGACGCGGCGCCGACCAAGGTCGCGCGGGCCCGGTCGGCGGGGGCGCGGGTAGTCCTCGCCGGCACCACCGTCGAGGAGCGGGTGGCCGTGGCCCACCGGATCAGCGACGAGACCGGTTCTCCGCTCGTCGACGCGTACGACCATCCGGACGTCGTCGCCGGCCAGGGCACCGCCAGCCTGGAGCTGATCGAGGAGGCCGAGCGGGCCGGCACCCCGCTGGACGCGCTGGTGCTGCCGGTCGGTGGCGGCGGCGGCGCGGCCGGTGCCTGCCTGGCTGCGGGTGACCGCCCGATCGAGGTGTACGGCGTCGAGCCGGTCGGCTGCGACTCGCTGGCCCGCAGCCTGGCCGCCGGCCGGCCGACCCCGGTCGAGCCGGCGCCGACGATCGCCGACGGCCTCCGGCCGTCCTGTGTCGGCACGCTGCCGTTCGCCATCCTGCGGACCAGCCTGCGCGGGGTGGTCCGGGTGGACGACGAGGAGATCGCGGCGGCGTTCCGGCTGCTGCTGCTGGAGCTGAAGGTGTTGGCCGAGCCGTCCGGGGCGGCCGGCCTGGCCGGGGCGCTACGCCTCGCGGCCGAGGCCGGACGGCGACACGGCACGGTCGGCGTGGTGCTGACCGGCGGCAACGTGGAGGCGGAACTGGTCGCCCGGCTGGCGACCGCCCGGCCCGCCCAACTGACGAGCATGGAGGGGGTGGCCGCATGAGCGCGCCGATCCGGATCGGAATTCTGTTCGGCGGGCCGTCGGCGGAGCACGAGGTCTCCTGCGCCTCCGCGCTCGGCGTGGCCCGGGCCCTGGCCGGCGGCGGGTACCGCGTCGTCGCCATCGGCGTCACCCGCACCGGCGGCTACCGGCTGGTCCCCGACGCGGTGCTGGCCGACCTCGTGGCCGGCACGGCGGCGGAACGGGCCATCGACGACCGGCTGACGGTGACCGGGCCAGCGGTGGAGCTGCGGCCGGGGCCCTGCCCCGGCACGGCGGTGGTCACCGCGGCGGACGCGCCCGGCGCGGTGCACGCCGAGCTGGACGTGGTCTTCCCGGTGCTGCACGGCCCGTTCGGCGAGGACGGCGTGGTGCAGGGGCTGCTCGAGGCGCTGGGCGTGCCGTACGTGGGGTGCGGGATCCTCGCCTCGGCGGTCGGGATGGACAAGGTGGCGATGAAGCGGGCGCTGCGTGCCGAGGGCGTGCCGATCACCCCGCACGTCTCGTTCGACGCGGAGACCTACCGGGCCGCCGAGGACCCGGAGAAGCTGGTGCTGGGGCTGCGCCGGCCGCTGTTCGTGAAGCCGGCCCGGATGGGCTCCTCGATCGGGATCTCCCGGGTGACCGACGGCGACGATCTGGCGACGGCGGTCGAGGAGGCGCTGCGGCACGACAACCTCGTCGTGGTCGAGCAGGGGGTGACCGGCCGGGAGCTGGAGTGTGGCGTGCTCGGCGGCTCCCGCCCGGAGGCGTCGACGGTGGGCGAGGTGCGGGTCACCGGCGGCTGGTTCGACTACCAGCAGAAATACTTCGGCGACGCCGACCCGATGGTCGTACCGGCGCCGCTGCCCGACGAGGTGACGGAGCGGATCCGGGAGCTGTCGTTGCGCGCGTTCGCCGCGATCGGCGGCTGGGGGCTGGCCCGGGTCGACTTCCTCTACGCCGAGGCGACCCGCGATCTCTACGTCAACGAACTGAACACCATGCCGGGCTTCACCGCGCATTCGATGTATCCGAAGGTGTGGGCGGCCGCCGGGGTCGGCTACCGGGAGATCCTCGACCGCCTGGTCGGGCTCGCCTTCACCCGGCACGCGGCCCGCCCCGCCGGCACCGTCGCGGGGGGTGCCCGGTGATCCTGCTCTCCGACCCCCGCGTCGCCGCGGTGACCGGAGCCGACGACGGCGAAGAGCTGGTGGACCTGCGCGAGCTGCCGGAGCTGCGGCTGGACGCCCGGGCGGCCGATCCGGCCGGGGCGTACGCCCGGCTGCGCCAGGGGGTCGCGGACCGGTTGCTGGCCGCGCAGCGCTCGCTCCCCGCCGGCCTGCGCCTGCTGGTCATCGAGGGGTACCGGCCGTACCGCGCGCAGCTGGACATCTTCACCGGCTACCAGGAGGTGCTGCGTCGCAGCCACCCGGACTGGTCGCCGCAGCGGGTGTACCGGGAGACCACGAAGTTCGTCGCCCCGGTCGAGGTGGCGCCGCACAGCACTGGCGGTGCGGTGGACCTGACGCTCTGCACCGACGACGGGGTCGAGGTGGAGATGGGCACCGCCGTGGACGCCACCCCCGAGGCCAGCCGCAACGCCTGCTACACCGCCGCGCCCTCGATCGGCGCCGCCGCCCGCCGGCACCGGCGGATCCTGGTCGACGCGCTGAGCGAGGTGGGCCTGGTGAACTACCCGACCGAGTGGTGGCACTGGTCGTACGGCGACCGGTACTGGGCGCTGCTCACCGGCGCGCCGCACACCCGTTACGGGCCGATCTGACCCACCGTCGGGATCCCGGTTCCGGCGGCGGTGAACGATTCGGCGCTCCCCATCCGTACCAGGCGTCGTAGGACACCACCGGACGACGGGAGACAACGGTGAAGGTGCAGCGAAAGCACGTGCTGGCGGCTGGTGTGGCGGTGGCCGCCGTGGCGGCCGTGGCGGTGGGCACCGGTCTCGGGTTCGCGGACACCGCACCGGCACGGGAATCGGTGTGCCAGGGGTCGGTGACCTTCTCGGCCGAGGGCGGGGCGCCGGCGGCGACCAGCGACCGGTTTCCGGTGGGCACCCGGCTGCGGGTGACCAATCTGGACAACAACAAGGCGGCCACGGTGACGGTGACCGGCCCGTCGGGCAGCTGCGTGCTGCTCAACGCCGCCGCGATGGAGCTGGTCCGCGAGCCGGGCAAGAACGTCATCCGCCGCAACGTGGTGGAGCGGGTGGACGACGCCGCCGCCCAGCCCGCCCCGGCGCAGCCGGACGGCTCGGTCCGACCCGGTGCGGCCTCGCCCGGCGCGCCCGGTCCGGCCCCCCGCTCGGCCTGCTCGGGGGCGATCACCTTCTTCGCCGAGAGCGGGGCGGCGCCGGCGGCGACCAGCGACCGCTTCCCGGCGGGCACCCGGCTGCGGGTGACCAACCTGGACAACAACAGGGCGACCACGGTGACGGTGACCGGCCCGTCGGGCAGCTGCGTGCTGCTCAACGACGCCGCGATGGAGCAGATCCGGGAGCCGGGCAAGAACCTGGTGCGCCGCAACACCGTCGAGGTGCTGCGCTGACGGAGGCGGGAAGCAGGGGCCCGGCTGCGGGCCCCTGCTGCCGGCTCAGCCGAAGGCGACGTCGAGGATGTCCAGCCCCCGGGCCAGCTCGACGTCGGAGATCACCAACGGGGGCAGGAAGCGCAGCACGTTGCCGTACGTGCCGCAGGTGAGGGTGAGCAGGCCGGCGGCGTGACATGCCGCTGACACCGCTGCGGTGGCGGCCGGATCCGGGGTGAGGGTGCCCGGCTGCACCAGCTCCACGGCGAGCATCGCACCGCGACCGCGTACCTCGGCCACCCGCGCGTTCCGGTCGGCGATCGCCCCCAGCCGAGGGGCCAGCACCGACTCGATCCGCCGGGCCGCGGCCGTCAGGTCCAGCTCGTGCATGGTCTCGATGCTGGCCAACGCGGCGGCGCAGGCGATCGGGTTGCCGCCGTACGTGCCGCCGAGGCCGCCGACGTGCACCGCGTCCATCAGCTCGGCGCGGCCGGTCACCGCGGCCAGCGGCAGCCCGCCGGCGATCCCCTTGGCCAGGGTGATCAGGTCGGGCTCGACGCCCTCGTGCTGGCAGGCGAACCAGTCGCCGGTGCGGCAGAACCCGGTCTGGATCTCGTCGGCGACGAAGACCACCCCGGCCGCCGTCGCCCACTGGCGCAGCGCGGGCAGGAACCCCGGCGCCGGTACGACGAAGCCGCCCTCGCCCTGGATCGGCTCGATCAGCAGCGCGGCCACGTTCTCCGCGCCGACCTGCTTCTCGACCAGCTCGATCGCTCGGGCCGCGGCCGTCGCGCCGTCCAGCCCGCCGTCGCGCAGCGGGTACGACATCGGCACCCGGTAGATCTCTCCGGCGAACGGCCCGAACCGGTGCTTGTAGGGCATGTTCTTCGCGGTCAACGCCATGGTTAGGTTGGTCCGGCCGTGGTACGCGTGGTCGAAGACCACCACCGCCGGCCGTCCGGTGGCGTGCCGGGCGATCTTCACGGCGTTCTCCACCGCCTCGGCACCCGAGTTGAACAGCGCCGACCGCTTCTCGAACCCGCCCGGGGTCAGCGCGTTGAGCTGTTCGCAGACCGCCACGTACGACTCGTACGGCGCGACCATGAAGCAGGTGTGGGTGAAGCGTTCCACCTGCGCCCGCACCGCCTCGACCACCTTCGGGGCCGAGTTGCCGACGTTGGTGACCGCGATGCCGGCGGCGAAGTCGATCCACTCCCGCCCGTCGACGTCGGTGATCGTGCCGCCAGCAGCGGAGTCCACGTAGGACGCGATGACGCTGCCGACCCCCCGGGCCACCGCGCCGCCACGCCGCTTCTGCAGCTCGTCCGATGTCGTCATGAGTGTCAGCCCTCGATGTTGTGCATGACGTGCTTGATCCGGGTGTAGTCCTCCAGGCTGTAGACCGAGAGGTCCTTGCCGTGGCCGGAGTGCTTGAAGCCGCCGTGCGGCATCTCGGAGACGAACGGGATGTGCGTGTTGACCCAGACGCAGCCGAAGTCGAGCCGGCGGGTCATCCGCATCGCCCGGCCGTGGTCCCTGGTCCAGACCGACGCAGACAGGCCGTAGTCCACGCCGTTCGCCCAGCGCACCGCCTCGTCCTCGTCGGAGAAGCGCTGCACGGTGATGACCGGCCCGAAGACCTCGTCCTGGATGATCTCGTCCTGCTGCCGCAGGCCGGAGACGACGGTCGGGGAGTAGAAGTAGCCGCGCTCGCCCACCCGGGTGCCGCCGGCCTGGATCGCGGCGTGGTCGGGGAGCCGGTCCACGAAGCCGCTGACCCGGGTCAACTGGTTGGCGTTGTTCAGCGGGCCGTAGAGCACGTCGGCGTCGTCCGGTGCGCCGGTCTTCGTGTTGCGAGCCTGCTCGGCCAGCGCCGCCACGAAGTCGTCGTGGATGCCGGGGCCGGCCAGGACCCGGGTCGCCGCGGTGCAGTCCTGCCCGGCGTTGAAGTAGCCGCCGACGGCGATCGCCTCGGCCGCCGCCGCCAGGTCCGCGTCGTCGAAGATCACCACCGGGGCCTTGCCGCCCAGCTCCAGGTGGGTGCGCTTCAGGTCGGGGGCGGCGGCGGAGGCCACCTCCATGCCGGCCCGGGTCGAGCCGGTGATCGACACCAGCTGCGGGGTCGGGTGGGAGACGAGGGTACGGCCGGTGTCCCGGTCGCCGCAGACCACGTTGAACACGCCCGGCGGGAAGAACTCGGCGGCGATCTCGGCCAGCAGCAGCGTCGACACCGGCGTGGTGTCCGACGGCTTGAGCACCACCGTGTTGCCGGCCGCCAGCGCCGGGGCGATCTTCCAGACCGCCATCATCAACGGGTAGTTCCAGGGCGTGACCTGGGCGCAGACCCCGATCGGCTCGCGCCGCACGTACGAGGTGTGCCCGGCCATGTACTCGCCGGCCGACCGGCCCTCCAGCATCCGGGCCGCCCCGGCGAAGAAGCGGAACTGGTCAACCGACGGCGGCAGTTCCTCCTCGGCGGTCAACTGACGCGGCTTGCCGGTGTTGCGGACCTCCGCGTCGACCAGGTCGGCGGCCCGGGCCTCGACCGCGTCGGCGAGCTTGAGCAGCGCCTTCTGCCGCTCGGCCGGGGTGGCGTCCCGCCAGCCCTCGAAGGCGCCGGCGGCGGCCTTCATCGCCGCGTCCACGTCGGCGGCGCCGGAGACCGGTGCCTGCGCGAAGACCTCACCGGTGCACGGGTCGACCAGGTCGGCGTACCCGCCGTCCACCGGGTCGACGTACTGGCCGTTGACGAAGTTGCGCAGCTGCTGCTGGTCACTCATGAGGAGTCTCCGAGGGGTGGCCGAGGATGAGGTCAGCGGAGGTTATCGCAATCTGACTGCCATCTTCGCTACTGAATTCGCGGCAGACAAGGCCTTGGGCGACTGTTTCCGTGAGCCGATGGCGTCGTCTACGCTGCGCACGTGGAGCCGAGAGCCTGCTACGTCGCCGGTCGCCCCGTTCACGGTGCGGGCGAACTGACCGTCCACCACCCGTACGACGGCCGGGCGGTGGGGCGTACCACCCTGGCCACGCCCGACCAGGTCGAGACCGCCGTCGCGGCGGCGGCCGAGGTGGCCGCGGAGGCCGCGGCCCTGCCCGCTCACGCCCGCGCGGCGGCCCTGGACCACGTGTCGCGGCGGCTCGCCGAGCGGGCCGAGGAAGTCGCCGCGTTGATCACCGCCGAGAACGGCAAACCGTTGAAGTGGGCCCGCGCCGAGGTCGGACGGGCCGTCTCCACGTTCCGGTGGGCGGCGGAGGAGGCCCGGCGGTTCTCCGGTGAACTGCAACGCCTCGACACCGACCCGGCCGCGGGCGGACGGATCGCGCTGGTCCGCCGGGCGCCCCGTGGCCCCGTGCTGGGGATCGCGCCGTTCAACTTCCCGCTCAACCTGGTGGCGCACAAGGTGGCCCCGGCGATCGCGGTCGGTGCGCCGATCATCGTCAAGCCCGCGCCGGCCACCCCGCTCTCCGCGCTGCTCCTGGGCGAGCTGCTCGCGGAGACCGACCTGCCGCCGGGGATGTTCTCGGTGCTGCCGCTGCCCAACGAGCGGGCCGCCGAGCTGGTCACCGACCCGCGGCTGCCGGTGGTCTCGTTCACCGGCTCCGGCCCGGTCGGCGCGGCGATCCGCCGCTCGGTGCCCGAGAAGCACGTCACCCTGGAACTGGGCGGCAACGCGGCCGCGGTGATCTGCGCGGACTGGACCTCGGACGAGGACCTGACCTTCGCCGCGCAGCGGATCGCCACCTTCGCGAACTACCAGGCCGGGCAGTCGTGCATCGCCGTGCAGCGGGTCTACGTGCACGAATGGATCTACGACGGATTCCTGCCGCGGCTGGTCGCCGCCGTGCAGGAGCTGCGCACCGGCGACCCGACCGACGAGCGCACCGACGTGGGGCCGCTGGTCTCGGAGGACGCCGCGCGCCGGGTCGAGGCCTGGGTGGACGAGGCTGCGGGGGCCGGCGCGACCATCGAGGTCGGCGGCCGGCGCGACGGCGCGACGTACCCGCCCACCGTGCTCACCGGGGTGCCGACCGACGCCAAGGTGGTCGCCGAGGAGGTCTTCGGGCCGGTGCTGGTGGTCGCCCCGGTCACCGACGACCAGGCCGCGTTCGCCGCGGTCAACGACTCGGCGTACGGGTTGCAGGCGGGCGTCTTCACCCACGACATCCAGACCGCTTTCCTCGCCGGTCGGGTGCTCGAGGTGGGCGGGGTGATCGTCGGAGACGTCCCGTCCTACCGCGCCGACCAGATGCCGTACGGCGGGGTGAAGGGCAGCGGCGTCGGGCGCGAGGGGCTGCGCAGCGCCATGGACGACTACACCGAACCCCGCGTCATGGTCCTCACCGGCCTGCGGCTCTAGCCCACCCGGCAGCCGGTCTGCGGCACGGTCACCAGGTGCCGTCGTCGCGGACCCGGGCCGGCGCGCGGCCGAGCAGCAGGGTGGTCAGCGCCTCGTCGACGTCCGCGCCCAGGAACCACTCGCCGGCCTGGTCCAGCGCGAAGACCCGGCCCCGCTCGTCGACGGCGAAGATGCTGTCGCCGTGCTCGGAGCCGAACGGGAAGAGCCGCACACCCAGCACGGCGCCGAAGTCGGCCAGGACGTCGGCGCTGTGCGCACCGTGCAGCGGGTTGGTGGTGAACCGGTTGATCCAGACCTGCTCGCCCGGCCCGCGCCGGCGGCTCGCCAGCGCCGGGAAGGCGGTGATCGCCCGTACGGCGGCGGGAAACGCCTCGTGCTGGTGCTGCCGGCCGACGACCTCGCAGGTCTCCCCGATCGCGCCGGTCGCCAGCGCCGAGTTGAAGATGCCGTCCTCCCAACCCGCGTCCATCAGCGCGTCGCCCACCTCGGCGGGGAAGCGCCCGGGGTGGTGCGGGGAACGCGACTCGGGCCGCCACACGGTGGTGAACGCCAACTCCGCCCAGGAGAAGACGTTGAAAAAGACCAGGAAGTTCAGGCACGAGTCGCAGGGACGCTCGGCCGCGCCGCCGGCGGGGTCGCCCGGCTCACGAACCCGGAACACCTCGAAGCGGGCCGCGCCGAGCAGCGTCTCGGCGTCGCCCATGCCCATCGGCGCGATGCCCTCGGCGGCGCGGCGGTGGTCGTACTCGTGCAGCACGTCGGAGACCACGATCAGCTCGGCGTGCCGGTCCCCACCGCGGGTCAGGTGACCCGGGGGAAGCTCGTCAAGATAGCGGCGGACGAGGGGATGGTGCCGCAGCCGCACGTCACCCTTCGCGCCCTGGGCCCGGAACAGCCGGCCGGAGACGTTCAGGTGCGCGGTGGCGGCCGGGGTCGGCAGCCGGCGGATCTCCCGGAGCACCTGGCTCGCCGGATCGACGGTTCGCGGCGGGGTCGGCCCGGTCGGGCGGGTGCGCCGGTACATCTCCTCGACCACGGCGGGCGGCACCCGCGGCCAGGTGGTCACCTCGCCGGTCTCCCGGTCGACCACCGTCGTCGGCAGGTCACCCGGCAGCGTCCGCGCCTGACCGGAGACCGTGGACGAGATGACGAAGCCGAGGTCGAACTCGGCGACGATCGGGGTGCACTCGTAGCCCAGGCGTTGCGAATCGCGACGGGCCCAGACAGCGGCGAGTTGCTCGGCCTGTTCACGGTCGATCACGCATCGAAACTACCGGACCCCACGGATTTCGTGGCGCCCGGTATGGTTCGCCCTACACACGGTGACGGGGAGGGCGGCGTGGCGGAAAGCCTTGACCGGGAAGGGAATCAGCGCCTCCGGGCGCGGTTCGACGAGGTGTACGGGCAGTACCAGCAGCTCAGGTCCGGTTTGGACGAACTGCGGGGCCGGCTCGCCGAGCTTCGGGTGACCGAACGCTCAGCCGACGGTCGGGTGAGTGCGACCGTCGGGCCCCGCGGCGAGCTGATCGCGGTGGAGCTGCACCCCGCCGTCTACGGGGACCGGGACGCCGTGGCGCTGAGCCGGACGATCACCGAGACCGTGCGGCGGGCGAACGCCGCCGTGGCGACCGCCACCCAGGACCTTTTGGCCGGCTACCTGCCCGCCGGATCGGGCTCGATGGAGTTCCTCCGCACCGGTGACTTCAACGCGTTGCTGAGCCGGGCCGACACCGGCCTCGGCCAGGGCAGGTGACCGACGTGGCCGACGGGCAGCTCTGGCTCGACCCCGGCCGGGCCCGGCGCGGGGGTGCCGACCTCTCCCTCGCCGGCGAGGCGGTGACCGCGCGGCGTGCACAGGTCGGCGGCGGGATCGCGGCGGCGAGTACGCAGCGCCCGTGGGGCCGGGACGACATCGGGGCGGCGTTCGAGCGGGTCTACCGGGGAGCGGAGGAGACCGTGCTGCGGGCCTGGGACGGGGTCGGCCGGTGCCTCACCGGCCTCGGCGCCGACGTGGTGCGTTCGGTCGACGCCAACCTGGAGACCGACGCCGCCGCCGGCGGGCGGCTCGACCGGATCGCCGACCCGCGGCGCCACCCACGCTGACCGGAGGAGGCCCCGATGAGCCTGCTACCCAGCCCGGTCCCGCACCCGCTGGACCACTCACCCTGGGATCTGCCCGGTTGGATGTACGAGGCCCTCGACTGGGTGGTCGGCGTCGAGTGGCCCGAGGGGAACGAGCGCGCCGTCTGGGACCTCGCCGACCAGTGGTACGCGGTGGCCGCCGCGCTGGCCGGCCCACAGGCCGACGCGATGGCCGCCGCCGCGGAGGTGCGCAGCGGCTACGGCGGCATCGGCGCGGTGGCGGAGGCCTTCGACGCGGCCTGGCGGCGGGTGGCCGAGGGCGACGAGGCGCCTTTGCCCATCCTGCTGGCGGTCAGCACCGACCTGGGCCGGCTCGTCGAGGAGTGCGGCTGCGACATCGAGGGCGCCAAACTCGAGGTCTGGATCGAGCTGGGCATCCTGGTCGTCGAACTGCTGTCGGTGGCCGTCGCCGCCGCGCTGACCGCCGGTGCGGCCTCGCCCGCCGCCGGCGCCGCGATCACCGCCAGCCGGTTGATCGTGCAGCAGATCTTCAAGCGGCTCACCGCGCAACTCGCCCGCAAATCCCTTCAGCACGGGCTCCGCGAGGCGGGCGAGCGGGCGGCCAAACAGGTGACCGAGGCAGGCGTACGCGGACTCGCCCGGCGAGCGGCTGTCGGCGGGCTGACCGAGGCGGGTGAGGAGACCGGGGTCAGCCTCGCCACCCAGGCGTACCAGACCTCCACCGGTCGCCGGCACGGTCTGGACCTGACCGACCTCGGCGCGTCGGCGGTCGGCGGGCTCGCCGGTGGGGCGGCCGCGCCGCTGGCGGGGCTCGGCCGGCACGCCGGCGGGTGGCCCGCCCGCGCCGGCGAGCACCTGGGCCGGGAGATGGTCGGCGAGGTGATCGCCGAGAACGCCGCCGGGCTGGCGACCGGGCAGGGCCTGACCTCGCTGGAGGACGCGGCCCGGGCCGCCGTCTCCGGTGGGGCCGGCTCGGCGACCGCGCAGGCCGACACCGCCCTCCGGGCCCGACTCGACGGTCAGCTCGCCGCGCTGGGGGACACCGCGCTGTCCTCGACCAACCTCACGCCGGGACCGGCCGCTCAGCCGGGTCGGCCGTCGGCCGGCCTGCCCGATCTGGACGTACCTCAGCCCCGCCCGGCGGCCGAGGCCCCGGAGTCGGACGCGACGGGTCGCCCCGAGCCGCTGGCCGGCGCGGGCTCGGCTGGCGGGCTCGCCGGCGCGACCCTGCCAGCGGATTCCGGCCCGGCCCGCACGGCCCCGACAGTCTCCACGGAGCCCTCGACGCTCGGCCCGCCCGCCGCGAACGTGATCGACACCGGCCGCCCGGCACCCACATCCGCCGACGTCGCGCTGTCCGGATCCACGCCGGTCACTGCCGCCATTGCGGCACCCGAGTCCGGGCTCGCCCCCGGTGGCGCGGCGTCCGTCCCCTGTCCGGCCTCTGTCGGTGGCACGGTCTCCGTTCCCGGTCCGGCCGCTGCCGGTGGCACGGTCCCCGTTCTCGGTCCGGTGCCCGCTGGTGGCGCGGTGTCCGTGGAACCGTTGGCCAGCGCGCCGGCCGTCAGCACGCCGGTGGCCGCGCCGCCCGCCGCCGTACCGGTGCCGGCGACCGCGCCGGGACCGACTCCGGCACCCGCTGCGCCGGCCGTGCCCACCCCGGGCCTCCCTGCCGCCGTCAACACCGGCGCACCGATCGCACCGCCGCCCTGGGCGTCCTCGATCGCCCCGCCGGCGGTCACCGACCGGGTGGACCGGCTGCCGCCGGGACGTCCGGCGGCGGACGCGGCGGCTACCGCACCGGCGCCGTCGGCGCCGTCCCCGCAGCCGCTCCGTCCGGTTCCGCCTGCTCCGCCGGTGCCGTCGGTTCCACCTCTCCCGCCGGTTCCGCCGGTTCCGCCGGTGTCGCCGGTTTCGCCGGTCGAGGCGGTGGCACCTGGGCTTGTCGGCACCGAAGGGCTGCGGCCGAGGACCCCCGAGTGGTACGCCGCCGTCTGGGCGGCCGACCGGGATGCCTTCGAGCGACGCCGCTACCGGGGCCACTTCGAGCACCAACGGACGAACTACGAGGCGAAACTCCGCCGGGACCGGGCCGCGGAGCTGCGGGTGGCCGCCGACCGCAGCTACGACGGGGCCCGGTGGCTGATCGGCCAGGGGCGCGCCATGGCGCGCGCGGCCCGCAACGCCGACGCGGAGCGGCTCTTCCAGGAGGGACGTCGCCGGGAACGCCGGCGTCACCAGCAGTTGGACCTCGCCAAGGCGGCGCTGGCCGGCGCCGCCGCACCGACCGTGGTCGGCGTCAGCGAGCCGGACTTCCGCGAGATCAACGACGACGTCGGCGACCTCGCACCCGGCGCGGTCGAGACGGTGGACCGTTCGGCGCTGACGGGAGACGACCATCCGCCACCGATCGACCGGACCCGTTCCTACGGCCGGCCGGGCGGACTACGCCCGCCGTTGAAGCTGCACCAGACCGACGTCGAGCGGCGGATGCCCCGCGAGCCTGACGGTCGGGTCACCCGCACGGCGGATCCGCGCCGGGGCGGTTGGTTCCGGCTGATGAACGACGGCGGTCCGGCCGCCGATCCGACCCGGGGCATCAACTGCGTCGACTGCACGCTGTCGCTCTTCGACACCTGGATGCACGGCCGTCCCCGGGTGGCCGCGCCACGGACCTTCGACGCCTACGCCGCCGGCGACATCACCCGGCCGCTCAACGGCGAACAGCACGGAACCCGACGGATCGAGGACGTCACCGGGGGACGGTTCCAGCGGCTCTGCGAACCCGGCGCCGACGCCCAGCCGGCCCAGCGGCGGCACGCCGTCGACCACGGCTACCGCAACCTGCACGACCAGTTGCTGTTGGGCGGGCACGGCAGCTACGCCTTCGTGGTCAACACCTGGGAGGGCGGCGGTTCGCACATCTGGGTCGCCGTCAACCAGAACGGCAGCGTGCTCTATCTCGACCCGCAGACCGGCCGGATCGCGTCACAGCCGATCTACCGGCACACCGGCGCCCCGTATCCGTACAACGTGGTGGACGTCGACATCCTCGTGCTCGGCCCGGACGGCCGCCCGATGCCGATGTCCGGCCTCCGCCGGGGCCGGTTCAGCGTCCGCCCCGACCTGCCCGAATACCCGCCCGCCACCGAGCACGAAGGGTACGGCGAGCCGTACCTCAACCGCATGCACCTGATCGCCGGCCCGGGATCGGCCGCAGGGGCGGGGGACGTGCCGGTCGGTGCGATCCTGGCCGGCTGCCCAGACCTCAACGCGGCCTTCGCGACTGGAGTGGCCCCGAACGAACTGGCCGCCGTGCTGGACGCGCCGACGTTACTGCGACTCGTACCGCGACTCGACGAACTCGCGGCGCGGGACCTGGCCACTTTCTTCGCCGACCCCCGGGTCCGGGAGATGTTGGACGAGTCCCAGCGGAGGCCGCCTACAGAGGAGCCACAGCTCGCCGAGAAACTCGTCCGGCAGGTGGTGGAACGGCCCGACCTGGCGCGCATGATCCTGGCAACGCCCGAGCTGCTCAACTCGTTGACCGCCCGTCCGCTGACGCTCTATCACCTCAGCAGCCACCAGCAGGCGATAGACGTCCTCGGTGAGGTGCTCGACGACATCGCGGTACGAGGTGCCGAGGCGGTGGCGGCGGAGGGTCCACCGTCGCCCCGACCGACCCCGCTCACCGAAGAGCAACGGCGCATCAGCCGCAGCGTCGCTGTCAAGCCCGCAGGGGTACTCCAGCAGGGATTTGACCGTGACCGTCGGGCCGACGCCTCGTACCGCGGGCGCTATCTCGACAATCTGTATCTTGACGCCGCTGCCGCGCAGGTGGACCTGAACCAGCTCGCTATCGCGCTCGCTCATGTCGACGGGGTGCAGGTCGGCCAGCCTGGTTGGCGGAAACAGCCCAAGGACCGGCGACGGGCCGAGGACAAGGTGAACAAGTACCAAGGGGATGCTTCGCGGCTGCTCGACCTCGCTGCGGCGAAGGTCGAGTTCCGATCCCTCGACCATCTCTATGCGGCACTTGCCCGGGTACGCGACCACCCCGATCTCGCAATTGTGGCGTTCGAGGACCGGTTCGTTGAGCTCCAGGGCAGCGGCTACCGGGACGTGCAACTCATCCTGAAGATGCGGAACGGCCACCTCGCCGAATTCCGGTTGCACCTGGCGACTCTTGACGAGGTAGCCGTCTGGGAGCACTCCCTGTTCGAAGTGCGACGTGATCTAGAATCCCTCGCACGCGCTGAGGGCCGGCCGCTGACTCCCGAGGAGCGGGCGATCGCAGACGGCATTCTGCGTCAGGAGCAGGAGCTCTTCTGGCGAGCGTTGCTGGCGACGTACGAGGAGAACGGTTGATGACGGGAATGCCCGGCCTGGTGCTGCCTTCGTACTACCTCTACTACGCGTCGCCGGTGAAAATCGTTGCCACCCCCGATGGTGGGGCGCGCGTCTGGCGGATATCGATAGACACCGGCGGCTGGCTGGAGGAGAACGAGCTCTTCAGTGAGATTGTGTTCGCGGTCGGCGGCGAGATCTTCAGTCGTCGGGTTGAAGAGTTCGTGCAGGAAGTGGAGGCCTACCGCTCCCACTACCTCTCCGGCGAAGGTCCGGTCTTCGCTCTCTACGAGACAATCAAGGCGATCGAGGAGGTTGCCGAACAGGAACGGCGTGACCTGACGGCGCGGGAAATTGCCTTGATCCGCGGAATCCGGCGGAAGACGTTCGTCATCTTCGAGGAGCAACTTCAGCGTGCGGGAGACCAGGGCGCCGACCCCGGGTTGGCGGCTTAGTCGATGGGGTTGGCCTATTACCTGATCGACCGCGAGGGTGTCGAGAAGAGTCCGCGCGGCATTTTCGTGATGGGCGTGCGGAGTGGGGCGCGATTCTGTGGGACCACCGAGAGCACGCCTGGGTCTACGATCCGGGTCTGGTCACCCGATTTCTCGACGACTACCGAAATGCCGACCGCTACCGGTCAGTGGAGCGTCAGGTCGTCCAAGGGTTCGTCCGCGATATCACCGGCCAGACGACGATGCCGGATGAAGCGGTATTCCGCGCCGTGCTGGCAGGCGGCGTGGGCCACTAGCGGCCAAGCCGGTCGGTAGCGACCGTCGTCGTGATGCTTTCGCACCACCTAAACTGGTTGCCGCCCACTCCCTTCTCGGCAAGGGTCGCCGGTATGGCTGATTCGCCCGCTGACAACGCCAGGGACAAGCCTGGAGACGGTGCCCCCGCCCAGGGCTTCGCCTGGTCGAACATGTTCGTGCACCCCGACGACGACCCGCGCTCCGAGGGCGGCTTCGACGACGAGCGGACGATTCTCGTCGGGTATCTCCGCGACCAGCGGCTCACGTTGCAGTTGAAGTGCGCCGACCTGGACGCCGAGGCGTTGGCTCGGCGGGCCGTGCCTCCGTCGACGTTGTCACTGCTCGGTCTGGTCCGGCACATGGCCGAGGTGGAACGCGGCTGGTTCCGCCGGGTGATGGCCGGCGAGGAGGCGCCGAAGATCTACTACACCGAGAACGATCCGGACGCCGACTTCAACGGTGCGGTGGCGGACCCCGACGTGGTCGCCGAGGCGTGGCGGAACTGGCGGGCGGAGGTGGAGTTCGCGGAACGGCTGGTAGAAGAGACGGCCGACCTCGGCGCTCGGGGGCGTACGCGCCACGGCAGCGAGATCTCGCTGCGCGAGCTGCTGGTCCACATGATCGAGGAGTACGCCCGGCACAACGGGCACGCCGATCTGCTCCGCGAGCTGATCGACGGCCGGATCGGCCAGTAGGGCTCAGGTAGACCATCGTGACCTGCGACGCCGCGATTCCGGCCACCGATCGACCCGGCGGGAGCCGGCCTCGGTGAACCACCCGCAGAGCCAGCCGCCGGAGGCGAGCCGGGCAGCCGTGACGGCGGGTCGCGGCGGGCCGCGCAGCGTGGCGGAGGCGATCGCCGTACAGGAGGAGTTGCGCCCCCGGGTCGATCTGGTGGGGCCCGGCCCGGCCGCGCCCGCGACGGTGGCCGGGCTTGATGTCGCGTACGCCGAGAGCGGTGACCTCCTGGCCGCGGCCGTGACCGTGCTCGACGCCCGCACGCTCGACGTCGTCGATGAGGCGGTGAGCGTCGGGCGGCCCGCCTTCGGGTACGTCCCGGGGCTCTTCGCCTTCCGGGAGCTGCCCGCGCTGCTCGCCGCGCTGGACCGGCTGAGCACCCGGCCCGACCTGCTGGTCTGCGATGGGCACGGGCTGGCTCACCCACGCCGGTTCGGGCTCGCCTGCCACCTGGGCGTGGTCACCGGTCTGCCGGCGATCGGGGTCGGGAAGACGCCGCTGATCGGTGCCTGGACACCGCCGGCGGCCGAACGGGGTGCCTGGTCGCCGCTGCGCGACGGCGATGAGGTGGTGGGTCGGGTGTTGCGGACGCGCGCCGGGGTGAAGCCGGTCTTCGTCAGCGTCGGACACCGGATGAGCCTGGCGAACGCCACCGACCAGGTGCTCGCGTTGACCCCCCGCTACCGGTTGCCGGAGACCACCCGCGCCGCCGACCGGTTGTGCCGCGACGCCCTCGCCGCCGCCCAGGAACGCGACGCCCTCGCCGCCGCGCAAGCGGCCTCCACCCGGGACGCCGCCGCGCAGGAAGCCAGGCGGGCTGCCGCCACCCAGGAGGCCGCCACGCGAGAGGCCGGCGGACGGGAAGCCGCCGGCCGGGACCGGACGCAAGCCGGAGTGGACGGGCCGCCAGGAGGGTAATGCGGCGCACATCCGGGGCGCTCTATGACCGGTGGGCCAGGTGGGGCGGTAGTAGCCTGACCGGCGGACCCCACCCCGGGGCGGAGAGACGGCGAGGTGGTCATGGCGATACGTCGGCACGCGGCGCGGTTCGCGGCGGTCTGCGCATTGCTGGTCGGCCTGGTCGCGCTCGGCGCGTCTCCGGCGCAGGCCGACGAGGACTCGGTGCGGGTGCGTTCCGCCAGCAGTTTCAACGCCGGCGGCTCCGCACAGGGGGTGAATGTGGAGGTGCGCAAGCGCACCGACGGCTGCGTGATGCTGCGTACCTCGCTCGGGCTGCGCCTCTCCGGTCTCGCCGCGAACCAGGTCACGGTCCAGGTCAACTACGGCGGACGCTGGTTCCCGGTGCCCTCCGGCGGCGGCGACGGCGCGGTGACCACGCAGCAGACCTCGCCGGCGAAGCCGACCCTCTGCAAGGGCAAGGGCATCACCGTCCGGTACCGGGTCGGCTTCGCGGCCGGCGCACCGGACGGTCGGCTCACCGTGATCGGCGAGGCGACCACCGCGACCGGACGGGAGCTCGGCCGGGGCGCCGCCTCGTCCCGGGTGGTGAACAAGCGCGCCAGCGCCTCCCCGACCCCGTCGAAGAAGCCGTCGCCCACGCCGAGCCCGGTGGCCACCGCGGCCGCTGCCGACGCCGGCACCACCCCGGCCGCGCTCGCCGAACCGACCGGCGGCCCCGACACCACCGCCGCCGAGGAGTCCAGCGGCCTCTCCCCGGTGATGTTCTTCGGCATCGCCCTGGTCGCCGTCGGGGCGTTGCTGATCGTCTTCCTGGTCCGACGGTCCCGGGCGGACAAGGCCTCGGCCGACGAGCCGGGGATGCCGCTGCCGGGGAACCCGGGTGGCACCACCTACCGCTCCGCCGGTGGCCCCTCGGCCGCGCTCGGCAGGCCCAGCCAGGTGTACGGCCAGCCGCCCGTCCCCGGCGGGACGTACGGCGCGCCGCCCCCGCGGTCGGGCGGCGGCGTCTACGGTGCCCCGCCGGCCGCCGCACCGGACGGCGGCGTCTACGGCGCCCCGCCGGCCGGACCGCCGGACCCGACCCGTGCGCTGCCCGAGCAGCCGGGTGCCCGGCTCCCCGCCC
Organism: Micromonospora sp. NPDC048909; assembly: GCF_040649635.1. Lineage (NCBI taxonomy): Bacteria > Bacillati > Actinomycetota > Actinomycetes > Micromonosporales > Micromonosporaceae > Micromonospora > Micromonospora sp. NPDC048909. The sequence continues at coordinate 1,235,644 of NZ_JBEZFU010000001.1, forward strand.
AGCCCGGCCCCGCCGCGCCGACCGGCTCGCCGGCTGCACCGAGTTCGGCGCCGCCGGCGCCCGGGCTTCCGGGCGGTCCGCCGCCGCCCGCCCAGGGGGGCGACCACACGGTCTTCATGCCCCGGCTCCCCGGCTGAGCGAGGCGTAGCCGGTGCGCTCCGATACGCTCAGGGTGCTTGCCGACCTGCACCCAAGGAGTAGAACCGGTGTCTGATCTGTCCCAGGTTGTGAAGGCGTACGACGTCCGAGGGACGGTGCCGGACCAGTGGGACGAGCGGGCCGCCGAAGCCCTCGGAGCCGCCTTCACCCAGCTGCTCAACGCCACCGACGAGCCCGGCGACGCCGTCGTCATCGGCTACGACATGCGGGCCACCTCGCCCGGGCTGGCCGCCGCGTTCGCCGCCGGCGTCCGCGCCGAGGGGCGCTCGGTCATCGAGATCGGCCTCGCCTCCACCGACCTGCTCTACTTCGCCTCCGGCTCGCTCAACCTGCCCGGGGCGATGTTCACCGCCAGCCACAACCCGGCGCAGTACAACGGCATCAAGATGTGCCGCTCCGGCGCCCGGCCGATCGGGCAGGACAGCGGGCTCGCGGAGATTCGCGACCGGGCCCAGGCGCTGCTGGACAAGGGCGAGTCCCGCCCGGCCGGCGAGCCGCACCGCCCGGCCGAGCGCCGGGACATGCTCCCCGACTACGCGGCGTACCTGCGTAAGTTGGTCGACCTCTCGGGTATCCGGCCGCTGCGGGTGGTGGTCGACGCCGGCAACGGGATGGGCGGCTTCACGGTGCCGAGCGTGCTCGGCGACGCCGCGCTCGCGCCGTTGCCGCTGGAGATCGTGCCGCTCTACTTCGAGCTGGACGGCAGCTTCCCCAACCACGAAGCCAACCCGTTGGACCCGGCGAACCTGGTCGACCTGCAGCGGGCGGTGGTCGAGCACGGCGCGGAGATCGGGCTGGCCTTCGACGGCGACGCCGATCGCTGCTTCGTGGTGGACGAGCGGGGCGAGCCGGTCTCGCCGTCGGCGATCACCGCCCTGGTCGCCTCCCGGGAGTTGGCCAAGCACCCCGGTTCCACCGTCATCCACGGGCTGATCACCTCCAGCGCCGTCCCGGAGATCATCCGCGAGCACGGCGGAGAGCCGGTGGTCGCCCGGGTGGGGCACTCCTTCATCAAGGCGGAGATGGCCCGCACCAACGCGATCTTCGGTGGCGAGCACTCGGCGCACTACTACTTCCGGGACTTCTGGTTCGCCGACACCGGCATGCTCGCCGCCATGCACACCCTTGCCGCGCTCGGCGAGCAGTCGCTGCCGCTCTCGGTGCTGGCCGGCGAGTACGAGCGTTACGTCGCCTCCGGCGAGATCAACTCGACGGTCGCCGACCAGGCCGGCACGGTGCGCGACGTACGCGCCGCCTACCCGGACGCCGAGGCCGACGAGATGGACGGGCTCACCCTTCGCTTCCCGGACGGCGCGTGGTTCAACCTGCGTGCCTCCAACACCGAGCCGCTGCTGCGGCTCAACGTCGAGGCGCCCACCCAGGCGCGGATGATCTCTCTCCGCGACGAGGTGCTCGACCGGGTTCGCCGATAAGATCGCCTGCGCCGCCGGCACCGCCGACGGCTGAAGCCCGCACACGTGGAAGGAGCCGCGCCGTGGCCCTGGATCCGCAGTTGCTCGAGATACTGGCCTGTCCGGACACGCACCACGCACCGCTCGACTACGACGCAGCGGCGCAGACGCTGACCTGCACGGAGTGCGGCCGGATTTTCGAGGTCCGCGACGACGTGCCGGTGCTGCTGCTGGACGAGGCGCGCGGCGGTCCCGGGCAGCAGCCGTGATCGACGGTACGGCCGGGGTCAGCGGTAACCGCAACGCCGACGAGGCCCTGCTCGACGACGCCGCCGCGCTGGCCGAGCGCGACCCGGGCGGCATGCTGCGGCACACCGCCTCCGCCGGCGCGCAGGTGCGCGAGTCGGCGGCGCTGGCCGCCGAGGCGAACCTCGGGGTGCTCGCCGACGACGGGCGGCCCCGGGCCGTGGTGATCGCCGGGATCGGCACCGCCGGACGCACCGGGGACGTGCTCGCCACCGTCGCCGGACCGCGCTGCCCGGTGCCGGTCATCGCGCACCGCAGCGCCGGCGTGCCCGGCTGGGTCGGCGCCGCCGACGTGGTCATCGCGGTGAGCGCCTCCGGTCGCAGCCCCGAGGCGTTGGGCGCCGCCGAGGCGGCGCACCGGCGGGGCGCACGACTGGTCGCCGTCGGTGCGCCCGACTCGCAGCTGCAGTCGGTCGCCGAGCGGGCCCGCGCCCCCTTCATCCCGGTGCCCCGGCGCGCGCCGGCCCGGGCCAGCCTCTGGGCGCTCACCGTCCCGGTGCTGCTCGCCGCCCGTTCGCTCGGGCTGGTCAAGGTCAACGAGGCGGACCTCGCCGAGACGGCGGCCCGGCTGGACGCGGACGCCGACCGGAGCCGGCCCACCGCGGAGTCCTTCGTCAACCCGGCCAAGTCGCTCGCCCTCGGCCTGTCCGGCTCCATCCCGATCGTCTGGGGCTCGTCGCCGCTGGCCACGGTCGCGGCCCGCCGGTTCGGCGACACCCTCTCGGCCAACGCCCGCTACCCGGTGGTGACCGGGGCGCTGGGCGAGGCCGGCCGGGGGCGGGTGGGGCTGCTCGACGGCGTCTTCGGCGGCCTGGTCGAGGGGGAGCGGGACATCTTCTCCGACCCCGACGAGGACACCAGCGACGCGACCCGGCTACGGCTGGTGCTGTTGCGCGACGGCGGACTGAACGCGGAGGACGACACCGACGAGCCGCTGGCGGTCGAGGAACGCCGTGCGGACGCGGTGCAGACGCTGGCCGAGCGGCGGGGGGTGCGCTGCGACGTGGTGACCGCCGAGGGCGGCTCCGCGCTGGAGCGGCTCGCCTCGCTGATCGCCGTCCCGGACTTCACCTCGATCTACCTTGCCCTGGCCCACGGGCTGGACCCGATGGCGGTACCGGCCATCACCGAGATGAAGGAGCTGTCGAACCAGTGAACGAACGCAGCGAGCGGCACGGAGCGCTGGACGCGGGCCGCGCCGCACGGCGAAGCGGAGCGGTGGCGTGAGCGCGAGCGGCGGGAACAAGGCGATCGTCGCCGCCCTGCTGGCCAACGTCGGCATCGCCATCACCAAGTTCGTCGCGTTCCTGCTGACCAGTTCCTCGTCGATGCTGGCGGAGGCGATCCACTCGGTCGCCGACTCGGGCAACCAGGGTCTGCTGCTGCTCGGCGGCAAGCGGGCCAAGCGCGAGGCAACCCCGCAGCATCCCTTCGGCTACGGCCGGGAGCGCTACATCTATGCCTTCATCGTCTCCATCGTGCTGTTCAGCGTCGGTGGACTGTTCGCGCTCTACGAGGCGTACCACAAGTGGCACGACCCGCACGGGATCGAATCCTGGCAGTGGGTGCCGGTGACCGTGCTGGTGGTGGCGATCGTGATGGAGTCGTTCTCCTTCCGGACGGCGATCAAGGAGTCCAACCACATCCGGGGCAGCCAGTCGTGGGTGAAGTTCATCCGCCGGGCCAAGGCCCCCGAGCTGCCGGTGGTGCTGCTGGAGGACTTCGGCGCGCTGGTCGGTCTGGTCTTCGCCCTCTTCGGCGTCAGCATGACGCTGGTCACCGGCAACGGTGAGTGGGACGCGGCCGGCACCGCGATGATCGGCGTGCTGCTGGTGACCATCGCCGTGGTGCTCGCCATCGAGACCAAGAGCCTGCTGCTCGGCGAGGGCGCGGAGGCGCACGACCTGGCTGCCATCGAACGGGCCGTGACCGAGGGCCCCGAGGTGGAGCGGATCATCCACATGAAGACGCTCTACCTCGGGCCGGAGGAGCTGATGGTGGCCGCGAAGATCGGCGTGCCGCAGTGCGAGACCGCCGAGGAGTTGGCGGCCGGCATCGACGCCGTCGAGGCGCGGATCCGCGCCGCGGTGCCGACCGCCCGGGTCATCTACCTGGAGCCGGACATCTACCGTGCCGACGCCGCCCGCGAGGGCAACGGGTCCGCCTCGTCGACCGCCGCACCGCAGGACGCGTCGGACGAGGCGGCCGGACGGCCCGGGAGCTGACAGGTGGAACTGCTACACGGCCCGATCCGGGACTACGCCTGGGGCTCCCGCTCCGCCATCGCCGCCCTGCAGGGGCGTCCCGTGCCCAGTGACGGGCCCGAGGCGGAGCTCTGGCTCGGTGCGCACCCGGGCGCCCCGGCCTCGATCGAGCGCGCCGGCGCTCGGGTGAGCCTGACCGACGTGCTGGCCGCCGAGCCGGAACTCTGGCTCGGCGACCGCGCCGTCAACCGGTTCGGCCCCCGGCTGCCGTTCCTGCTCAAGGTGCTCGCCGCCGACGCGGCGCTGAGTCTGCAGGCCCACCCGGACGCCAAGCAGGCCCGGGCCGGGCACGCCGCCGACCTGGCGCGCCCGGCCGGGGAGCGCAACTACGTCGACCCGTACCCAAAGCCGGAGCTGCTGGTCGCGCTCTCGGATTTCGAGGCGCTCTGCGGTTTCCGCGACCCGGCGGCGTCCGCGGCGGCGCTCGCCGCGTTCGGCGTGCCGGCGTTGGAGCCGGTCGTGGCCGCGCTGCGGTCCGGCACGGCGGGGCTGCGCACGGCGGTACGCACGCTGTTGACCTGGCCGCAGCAGGAGCGGGCCGGGCTGGTGGCGGCGGTGGTCGCGGCGCCGGCCGACGGGCCGGACGCGGCGCTGGCCCGCGAGCTGGCCGCCAGCTATCCGGCCGATCCGGGGGTGCTGGTCGCGCTCCTGCTCAACCACGTGCGGCTGAAGCCCGGTGAGGCGATCTGGATGCCGGCCGGCAACCTGCACGCCTACCTGCGCGGCACCGGCGTGGAGATCATGGCGGCCAGTGACAACGTGCTGCGCGGCGGCCTGACGCCGAAGCGGGTGGACGTCGACGAGTTGCTGCGGGTGCTGCGCTTCGAGGTGCTCGACGAGCCGGTGAGTACGGCGCGCCGGGTGAGTGCCGGGGTGGACTGCTGGCCGGTGCCGGTGGACGACTTCGCGCTGCACCGGGTCACGGTGGGCACCGAGGTGCCGACTGCGGAGCTGACGGTGGCCGGTCCCCGGGTGGTGCTCTGCGCGAGCGGCTCGGTGACGGTGGACGACGGGTCGGGCGCGTTGACGCTCGCCTCGGGCCAGGCGGCGATCGGTGGCGCGTCGGGCGGTCCGGTGCGGATCAGTGGGTCCGGCGAGGCGTACGTCGCCTCCTCCGGCCTGCACTGAACGCCGCCGTCGCCGTAGCGGCAAGTCCGACTTTCCCGAAATAGCTTGACGGGTAGCTCGCGCAGTGTGACTCTATGAGTACGCAGCGTTATCGCGACGACGGTCCGAGAACGTGCGGGGAACCAAACCGGGGGGATGCACGGGGCGGCCGGGTGGTGGGCGGGAGACCGTTCACAACCGACCGCCCCGTGCGCTGTCCGCCACCAGTCCCCGCGTCGACGACCGGCCCGGGCCACCGCCGCTCGGCGCGCGTAAGGTGGAGGGTCGCGCAGCACATCGTCCGACAGGAGCTTTCATGACCAGCACCCTCCCGGTGTCCAGCGGGACGCCGTCCGAGGCCCGGCCGAGCACCGTCGCCGAGGGCGACTACAAGGTGGCGGATCTGTCGCTCGCCGAGTTCGGGCGCAAGGAGATCCGGCTCGCCGAGCACGAGATGCCCGGCCTGATGGCGATCCGCCGTGAGTTCGCCGACGCCCAGCCGTTGGCCGGCGCCCGGATCACCGGTTCGCTGCACATGACCATCCAGACGGCCGTCCTCATCGAGACCCTGGTCGCGCTCGGCGCGCAGGTCCGGTGGGCGTCCTGCAACATCTTCTCCACCCAGGACCACGCCGCCGCGGCGATCGCCGTCGGGCCGGAGGGCACGCCGGACGCGCCCGCCGGTGTCCCGGTCTACGCCTGGAAGGGCGAGACGCTCGAGGAGTACTGGTGGTGCACCGAGCAGGTGCTCACCTGGCCGGACGGCCAGGGCCCGAACATGATCCTCGACGACGGCGGTGACGCGACCCTGCTGGTCCACAAGGGCGTCGAGTTCGAGAAGGCGGGCGTCGTGCCGCCGGTCGAGTCCGCCGACTCCGAGGAGTACGCGGTCATCCTGGGCCTGCTGCACCGCACGCTCGCCGAGGACGGGCAGCGTTGGACCCGGGTCGCGTCCACCATCAAGGGCGTCACCGAGGAGACCACCACCGGCGTGCACCGGCTCTACGAGATGCACCGCGCCGGCACGCTGCTCTTCCCGGCCATCAACGTCAACGACGCGGTGACCAAGAGCAAGTTCGACAACAAGTACGGCTGCCGGCACTCGCTGATCGACGGCATCAACCGGGCCACCGACGTGCTGATCGGCGGCAAGATGGCCGTCGTGCTCGGCTACGGCGACGTGGGCAAGGGCTGCGCCGAGTCGCTGCGCGGCCAGGGCGCCCGGGTCGTGGTGACCGAGGTCGACCCGATCTGCGCGCTCCAGGCCGCGATGGACGGCTACCAGGTCGCCACCCTGGACGACGTGGTCGAGCAGGCCGACATCTTCGTCACCGCGACCGGTTGCTACGACGTCATCACCAACGAGCACATGGCCCGGATGAAGCACCAGGCCATCGTCGGCAACATCGGCCACTTCGACAACGAGATCGACATGGCCGGCCTGGCCAAGCGCTCGGACGTCACGCGGGAGAACATCAAGCCGCAGGTCGACCTCTGGCGCTTCGACGACGGCCACGCGATCATCGTGCTCTCCGAGGGCCGGCTGCTGAACCTGGGCAACGCCACCGGGCACCCGAGCTTCGTCATGTCGAACTCGTTCTCGAACCAGACGATCGCCCAGATCGAGCTCTTCACCAAGACCGAGGACTACCCGATCGGCGTCTACGTGCTGCCGAAGGCGCTGGACGAGAAGGTCGCCCGTCTGCACCTCGACGCGCTCGGCGCCAAGCTGAGCACGCTCTCCAAGGAGCAGGCCGACTACCTCGGCGTCTCGGTGGAGGGCCCCTTCAAGCCCGAGCACTACCGCTACTGATCGACGTCCGAACGGGCCGGCCGCGGGTGCGGCCGGCCCGTTCGTCGTATCCGGCCGATCAGTGCGGGCCGGAGCGGCGCCGGGGGCGGATCCAGGTCCAGACGCACCAGGCGAGCCAGGCCAGCGACACCGCGGTCGCCAGCGCCCGCAGCCGCAGGGCGCTCAGCAGGAGGATCACCGCGAGGACCGCCAGCCACGGCCCGAAGCCCTTCACGACCGCCACCGTCCGCGTACCAGCCGGCGGACCAGGGCGGGAGCCGTCCACGAGTAGACGCAGTAGGCGATCCAGAGCAGGCCGGCCAGCCCGGCGAGCAGATCCAGCCCGGCCAGGTTGAGCCCGACCATCACGGTCACCGCCACCAGCCAGGTGCGCAGCATCCCCCACCGGTGCAGCGGGCGGAGCGGCAGCAGCAGCGGATGGGCCAGCACCCGGGCTTCCCAGGCGGCGTTGGCGGCGTCCACGTCCGCCGGATCATGCGCCACCGCCTGCCCGAAGGACCGGTGCGCGGCGTCCATCCGGCCGCGCTGGGCGGCGGCCAGGCCGTGCAGCGCGAGCGCCGCCGGGTGCTCCGGCCAGACACCGAGGAACTCCCGGGCGATCTGCTCCGTCGCCCGGTCGTCGCCCCGGGTGTACGCCAGCTGGAAGCGGGACGCGAACACCGCCGGCGACTCCGGGGCGAGCGCGGCGGCCCGGGCGAGCAGCTGATCCGCCTTGTCGGTCTGACCCACCGCCGTGCAGAGGTCGGCGTACTGGCAGAGCAGCCACGGGCTCTCGGGGGTGATGGTCAGCCCGTCGAGCAGCGCCCGTTCGGCCGGGCCGTACTCGCCGCGGTGCCGCAGCGCCAGGCCGAGGCGGCCGAGCAGCTCGGCGTCCGGCCCGAGCTCGGCCAGCCCCTGCCGAGCGGTGGCCACCACGTCGTCCCACCGGTCGAGGTCGGTGAAGGCGGCGGCGCGCAGCCGGAACGCGGGCGCCCCGAGGGCGACGTCGGCGGGGAGCCGGGCGAGTTCCTCCAGGGCGGCGTCGGCCCGGTTCACCTCGAGCAGGTGGGCGGCCCGGGAGAGCGCCAGGTCGGGTGCGGTCATCCGCGATCGACCAGCAGGACCAGCGCGCCCTCGAGGAAGCCGAGGAGCAGGATCGCGGCGATGCCGGGCAGCCAGAGCGACGCCGGCTCGCCGCCGCGCAGCTCGTACGCCCGGAACCGGGTCTTCTGGGTGGCCGAGACGGCCAGCCAGACCAGCGCGCCGGCGAGCGACCCGACCAGCCGGGCCGGCCGGGCGTTGGCATCGGGGAGCAGCGTCACGGTGACCACGATCCGGGCGATCAGCGCGGCCAGGCCGGCGCCGAGCACGGTCAGCACCGCCCGGCGGGTAAGGCCTAGCCGGGCGCCGTTGAGGAGCGCGAGCACGGTGACCGCGGTCGGGCCGCCGAGGATCGCCGGCACCAGCAGCGACTGCGGGCGCCACGGCTTGCGTCTCGTCTGGTAGTCGGCCGGCGCGATGGTGGGGGTGAACAGATCGTCGGGCACGGTCGTCCTGTCTGCGGTAGGGGCCGTGCCGGATCCTGCCACAGCTCACCAACTCGCTGCCCGCCCGCGACCGGCCACCTTGAGCGGCCTCCGTGAGCGGCCACCGTGAGCGGCCGCCGTCAGTCGTCGCGCGGACGGGTGGTGTTGCTCATGAACGACTTGACGAGCCCCTCTGGTCAGGAGGAAGGTGTGGCTGCCCTAAGTTAGCTGAGGCGTACCTAACGACCCGGAGCTCCGATGTTCGCCACCTATCTGATCGGCCTGCGCGAGGGCCTGGAAGCGACCCTGGTGGTCAGCATCCTGGTCGCGTTCCTGGTGAAGTCGCAGCGCCGGGACCGGCTGCCCCAGGTGTGGGCCGGCGTCGGGCTGGCGGTGGCGCTCTCGGTGCTCTTCGGCTGGCTGATCGAGTACACCTCCACCACGCTGCTGGCCCGCTCCGAGGACCGCGAGCTGTTCGAGGCGGTGACCTCCGTCGCGGCCGTCGTGTTCGTCACCTGGATGATCTTCTGGATGCGCCGGGCGGCCCGGTCCATCGCCGGCGAGCTGCGCGGCAAGCTGAGCGAAGCACTCGCGGTCGGCTCCCTCGCGGTGGCCGGCATGGCCTTCCTCGCGGTGATCCGGGAGGGGCTGGAGACGGCGCTCATCTTCTACTCGGCGGCCCAGGGCGCGGCCGGCGACACCGGACCGCTGCTCGCGCTGATCGGCGGTATCGCCACCGCCGTGGTGATCGGCGGGCTGCTCTACGCCAGCGCCCTGCGGATCAACCTGTCCCGCTTCTTCACCTGGACCGGCGCGCTGCTGATCCTGGTCGCCGCCGGCATCCTCAAGTACGGCGTGCACGACTTCCAGGAGGCCGGCGTCCTGCCCGGCCTGAACAACCTGGCCTTCGACATCACCACCGTGCTCGACCCCAGCACCTGGTACGCGGCCCTGCTGGCCGGGATGTTCAACATCACCGCCGCGCCCACGGTGCTCGAGACGATCGCCTGGGTCGCCTACGCGGTGCCGGTCCTGGTTGTCTTCCTGCGCCCGACCCGCCGAGCGGCGGCGACCGCCCCCAAGGCCGCGCCGCAGGCCGCCGCGGACAGTGAGCCCGCGCCGCAGGCGGGCGCCGACAGCAACGCCGCGCTGAAGGCGGGTGCCGACAGCAAGCCCGCGCCGCAGGCCGACACCGACCGCGAGGCCGCGCCCGAGACGGGCACCCGGACCGAGGCCGACACCGACGAGCCGGCGTCCGCGCCGCACCGTGCCTGACCTGACGAGGAGAACTCAACAGATGCGTACCACCCGTTTCCTGGCGCTGGCCGCCGTCGGCGTGCTGGCCTCGGCCGGCGTCGCCGCGTGCTCCGACAGCGACGAGGGGGGCCCGGCCGCGGCCGGTGGCCCGATCGTGGTCAAGGCCAGTGACACCGCCTGCGACGTCGGCGACACCGATCTGAACGCCGGGACGGCCACCTTCAAGATCACGAACTCCGGCGGCAAGGTGACCGAGTTCTACGTCTACGCGAGTGGTGACCGGGTCATGGGCGAGGTGGAGAACATCGCCCCCGGGCTCAGCCGCGAGCTGCACGTCGAGCTGCCCGCCGGCACGTACGAGACGGCCTGCAAGCCCGGGATGAGCGGCAAGGGCATCCGGGGCGCGTTGAAGGTCAGCGGATCGGCCGCGCCGTTGACCGAGGACGCCGCGCTCGCTGGTGCCACCGAGAGCTACCAGCGCTACGTCAAGAGCCAGACGACCGCCCTGCTGGAGAAGACCGAGGAGTTCGTCGGCGCGGTCAAGGGCGGGGACGTGGCGAAGGCCAAGGAGCTCTTCCCGGTCGCCCGGACCTACTGGGAGCGGATCGAACCGGTCGCCGAGATCTTCGGCGACCTCGACCCCAAGATCGACGGCCGCGAGGAGGTCATCGAGGAGGGGATGGAGTTCACCGGCTTCCACCGGATCGAGAAGGACCTCTGGACGACCGGCGACATCAGCAAGGACGGCCCGATCGCCGACCGGCTGCTGGTCGACGTCAAGGAGATCGTGAGCAAGGCCAACGCCGAGAAGCTCTCCCCGCTCCAGCTCGCCAACGGCGCCAAGGAGCTGCTCGACGAGGTGGCCACCGGCAAGATCACCGGCGAGGAGGACCGCTACTCGCACACCGACCTCTGGGACTTCAGCGCCAACCTGGAGGGCTCGAAGGCGGCCATCTCCGCCCTGCGGCCCGCGCTGGAGCAGCGCTCGCCCGACCTGGTCAAGCAGCTCGACACCGAATTCGCCAACGTCGAGGCGCTGCTCGGCAAGCACCGGGCCGGCGACGGCTGGAAGCTGCACACCGCGTTGAGCAAGACCGAGCTCAAGGAGCTCTCCGACGGCATCAACGCGCTCGCCGAGCCGATCAGCAAGGTCGCGGCGGTCGTCGCCCGGTGACCGTGGACAGGGGGAGTCGATGAGCGGGAGCAGGGTGTCCCGGCGCCGAGCGATCACGCTCGCCGGCGCCGGGGTGGCCGGTGTGGCCGGAGTCGCGGTCGGCGCCGGCGCGCTGACCCGTGGCCCGGCGGAGCACGCCGCGGCCAGCGACCATGCCGCGGGCGCGGTGCCGTTCCACGGCGAACACCAGGCCGGCATCGTCACGCCGGCCCAGGACCGGCTCCACTTCGTCTCGTTCGACGTCATCACCAAGGACCGGGCCCGCCTGGTCGAGCTGCTCCAGGAGTGGACGGCGGCCGCCGCCCGGATGACCGCCGGCCGGGACGCCGGCGTGCTCGGCGCGGTCGGCGGCATTCCGGAGGCGCCACCGGACGACACCGGTGAGGCGCTCGGCCTGCCGCCGTCGCAGCTCACGTTGACCATCGGCTTCGGGCCGACGCTCTTCCGGGACGCCCAGGGCCGGGACCGGTTCGGCATCGCCGACCGGCGCCCCGCCGCCCTGGCGGACCTGCCCCGGTTCCCGGGTGACGCGTTGCAGCCGCAGATCTCCGGCGGAGACCTCTGCGTCCAGGCGTGCGCCAACGACCCGCAGGTGGCGGTGCACGCGATCCGCAACCTGGCCCGGATCGGCATGGGCGTGGTGAGCGTGCGCTGGTCACAGCTCGGCTTCGGCCGGACCTCGTCCACGTCCCGTGACCAGGCCACCCCGCGCAATCTCTTCGGTTTCAAGGACGGCACCGCCAACCTGAAGGCCGAGGACGGCGACCTGCTCGCCGACCAGCTCTGGGTGCCGGCGGGCGACGGGCCGGAGTGGATGACCGGCGGGTCGTACCTGGTCACCCGCAAGGTCCGGATGCTGGTCGAGACCTGGGACCGGACCTCGCTGGCCGAGCAGGAGGAGATCATCGGCCGGGCCAAGGGCAGCGGCGCGCCGCTCGGGCAGCGAGACGAGTTCGAGGAGCCGGACTTCGCCGCGAAGGGCGAGGACGGGCAGCCGCGGATCGCCGAGCACGCGCACGTCACGCTGGCGCACCCCAGCCGGAACAACGGCGCGCACCTGCTGCGCCGCGGCTACAACTTCGTGGACGGCTCGGACGGCCTGGGGCGGCTGGACGCCGGGCTCTTCTTCATCGCCTACCAGCGCGACCCGCGCAAGCAGTTCGTGCCGATCCAGACCCAGCTGGCCCGGCACGACGTGCTGAACGAGTACCTGCGGCACGTCTCCAGCGGCCTCTTCGCCTGCCCGCCCGGGGTCCGGGACGGCGGCGACCACTGGGGGCGCACGCTCTTCGCCTGAGCCCTGCCCCCGCTGGAGTCGGGTGGCTGGACGCTGTCGACCTGCCCCGGCAGTGAGGCGGGGCCGCGTGCCCGACGCTCAGGTGCCGGGTCGCTCGGCGGTCGCGCTCGCGGGTCGTACCACCGCGGGGCCGGCCTGGGTCGGCGGCGCGGGGGTGGTCGACGGCCGCAGCACCGGCGGGCCGGCCTCTGCCGGTGGCGCCGGTGGCGTTGCGGCCGGTGTGGCCGCCTCCGGCGCGGCCGGGCGGATCGGCTCGGCCGGCGGGGTGGGCATCAGCTCCGGCCAGAGCGCCGCGGTCACCGCGCGGGTACGGCGCATCCGGTGGGTCGCCCGGCGGTGCCGCTCGCCGAGGACCGCGGCCAGGTAGACGGTCTCCGACGCGGCCAGGGGCGGGGGTGGGGTGGTCACCGCGGCCACCTCGGTCCAGAGGCCCCGGGCCAGCCGGGTCCGATCCGGCTCGACGAGCTGGTGCACCCGGGCCAGATAGTGCCGGGCGGCGAGCGCCAGGTCGTCGTCGAGCCGGGTCAGGTCCAGCGTGTAGGCCCAGCTGACCAGCGGCGGTACGGCGGTCGGGACCGGTCGCCACACGGCTGCGGTGCGGGTGTGGATGACCAGCGTGCCGGCCACCAGGTCGCCGAGCCGACGGCCGCGTCGGTCGGTCAGCATCACCGTCACCCCGGCCACCCAGCTGAGCAGTGGCAGCACCAGGCCGGGCCACTCGACGGCGACCCCCACCAGGGCCCTGGTCAGTGACTGCCGCAGCTCGACCGGGCTGCCGTCGGCGCTGACCACCCGCAGGCCGACCGCGAACTTGCCCGGGGTGCGCCCGCCGGCGAACCGCTCGAAGAGCACCGGGTAGCCGACCAGCACCAGGATCAGCGCGATCGTGCCGGTCGCACCGGTGATCGCGGCGTCGACCAGCTCGATCGGCAGGGCCGCGAAGACGAGCCCCGCCAGCATGGCGAGCACCAGCGCGAGACCCAGCTGGCACAGCACGTCGAGCAGCAGGGCGAGCACCCGGGAACCGAGTCGGGCGGCCCGGATGTCCAGCTCGACGGCCTCGCCGCTGACCAGCCCGGCGTCGCTTTCGGCGACCGCCCGGGCGGCTGCCCGGGTGCCGGCGGGCGATGGTGGTTGCGCGCTCACCCCGACAGTGAACACTATGATCGCCGGGACGGGGGTGGGGCGTGGATCTCGACGCGTACGTCGCGGAGCACGGTGGCCAGTGGCGGCGGCTGGAGGAGCTGTGCAAGCGCCGCCATCTTGACGCCGCCGACGTCGACGAGCTGGTCGTGCTCTATCAACGCGCGACCACTCAGCTCTCCGCGCTGCGCAGCCGGTCGCCCGATCCGGCGCTGGTCAACCAGCTCTCCCAGTTGGTGCTGCGGGCCCGGGCCCGGCTCACCGGCCGGTCCCGCCCCTCCTGGGCGGCGGTCACCCGCTTTCTGCTGGTCGGCTTCCCCGGTGCGGTCTACCGTGCCTGGCCCTGGTGGTGCGGGGTGGCGACCGCGTTCAGCCTGCTCAGCTTCTTCCTGATCTGGTTCGTCGCGAACAACCCGGACACCGCCGGCGCGTTCATCGGCGAGCAGGCCGCGGCGGAGCTGGTCGACTCCGGGTTCGCCGGTTACTACACCGAGTTCTCCGCACCGACCTTCGCCTTCCACCTCTGGACGCACAACGCCTGGATCGCTGCCCAGTGCCTGGCGTCCGGGGTGCTGATCGTGCCGGTCTTCTACCTGCTCTGGGAGAACGCGCTGAACATCGGCGTGGTCGGCGGCGTAATGACCTCCTACGGCCGGGCGGACGTCTTCTTCGGCCTGATCACCCCGCACGGCCTGCTGGAGTTGACCGGGGTGTTCGTGGCGGCCGGGGTGGGGTTGAAGACGGCCTGGGCCTGGATCGCGCCGCCGGCCGAGCTGAGCCGGGGCCAGGCGGTGGCCCGGGCCGGGCGCTCCGCGATCCTGGTCGCCGTGGGCCTGGTCGGGCTCTTCGCGGTCTCCGCGTTCGTCGAGGCGTTCATCACCCCGGCGCCGGTGCCGATCGCGCTCCGGGTGGCCTGCGGCGCCGCCGTCTGGCTCGCCTTTCTCGCGTACGTCCTCATCCTCGGCCACCGCGCCACCTCCACCCCCCACCCCACCCAGCCGACCCCCGTTGATCATGAGGTTGACGGCGTGTTCGATCTCCCGGGCCGCCGCTAACCTCATGATCAACGGATCGGTCGGTCAGAGCTGGCCGAGGGCCTTGAGGCGTAGGTAGGTGTCGGCGAGGGTGGTGGCCAGGGCGCCGGCCGGGGCGTCGACCACCGTGACGCCGTGCCGGGCCAGGGCGCTGCGGACCCGGTCCCGCTCGGCCAGCGCCCGCCAGCCGGCCGCCGCGGCGTAGGCGTCCTCCGGTCGGGTCGGCGTGCCGGCGGTCAACGCCGACAGCACCGGGTCGTGGGTCGCCGCGATCAGCACCCGGTGCCGGGCGGCCAGCCGGGGCAACACCGGCAGCAGCCCCTCGCCGAGCGCGCCCGCCTCCAGCGCGGTGAAGAGCACCACCAGGCTGCGCTGGCGCTGCCGGCGGAGCACCTCACCGGCGATCAGCTCGAAATCCGTCTCGACCAGCGCCGGCTGGAGCGGGGCGAGCGCGTGCACCAGCCGGGGAAGCAGCGCCGGTCGGCCGGTGCCGGTGACGGTGGCCCGGACCGCGGTGTCCGCGGCCAGCAGGTCGACCCGGTCGCCGGCCCGGGCGGCGAGCGCGGTGAGCAGCAGGGCCGCGTCGATGGCGGTGTCCAGTCGGGGCTCGTCGCCGACCCGGATCGCCGACGTACGGCCGGTGTCGAGCACGCAGACCAGCCGTCGGTCCCGCTCCGGCCGCCAGGTACGCACCAGCACGTCCGCCTGCCGGGCGCTGGCCCGCCAGTCGATCGACCGCACGTCGTCGCCGACCACGTACTCGCGCAGCGTGTCGAACTCGGTGCCCTGGCCGCGTCCCCGGCTGACCTGGGTGCCGTCGATCACCCGCAGCCGGGCCAGCTTCTCCGGCAGATGCCGTCGGGAGTCGAACCGGGGCAGCACCCGCAGGGTCCACGGTGGCGTGGCGGGCCGGCCGGCGCGCTGGCGGAACGCCAGCCGCAGCGGGCCGAACGAGCGGACGGTCAGCGCGGCGGCGGCCCGGTCGCCGCGCCGGGTCGGAGTGAGCCGGCTGGGCAGCAGCAGCGTGCCGCCCGCGGGCACCGTGACGATCCGGTGCGGCGGGATGTCCGGGCGGGCGCCGGCCGACGGCACCCAGGCGTCGCGCACCTGGGCGCGCAGCGTACGCGGGGAGGGGTTGTCGATCCGGAGGGTGACCGTCGCGGTGCCGCCGAGGCGGACCACCCGCTCGCCCTCGCGCTGCGCGGTCAGCTTCGCCGGCGGGACCGCCAGTAGCCGGTCCACCGCCACCAGCAGCAGCACGCCGCCGGTCATCAGCAGCACCCCGGCGAACGGCGACGGCCAGAGCGGCAGGGTCAGCGCCCCGACCGCCAGCAGCACCGCCGCCCGCCATGTCATCGCGGCGTCGGCACGGTGGCGAGCACCGTGTCCAGTACCGCGTCGACCCCGACGCCCTCCAGCTCCACCTCCGGCCGCAGCCGGAGCCGGTGCCGCAGGGCGGGCCGGGCCACCGCCTTCACGTCGTCGGGAACCACGTGGTCCCGCCCGGCCAGCCAGGCCCACGCCTTGGCGGTGTTCAGCAGCGCGGTGGCACCACGCGGCGAGGCGCCCAACTCCAGGGCGGGGGTGCTGCGGGTGGCCCGGCAGAGGTCCACGAGGTAACCGAGGAGCGGCTCGGCGACGTGTACCCCGCCGACCCCCGCCCGGGCGGCGGCCAGGTCCGCCGCGGTCGCCACCGGTCGTACGCCGGCCGCGGCCAGGTTGCGCGGGTCGAAGCCGGCGTGGTGGGCGCGGAGCACCCCCAGCTCCTCCTCCCGGCTGGGCAGCGGCACGGTGAGCTTGAGCAGGAACCGGTCGAGCTGCGCCTCGGGCAGCGGGTAGGTGCCCTCGTACTCGATCGGGTTCTGGGTGGCGGCCACGATGAACGGGTCGGGCAGCGGGCGCCGTCCGCCCTCCACCGACACCTGCCGCTCCTCCATCACTTCCAGCAGCGCCGACTGGGTCTTCGGCGGGGTCCGGTTGATCTCGTCGGCGAGGAGGATGTTGGTGAAGACCGGGCCCTCGCGGAAGGTGAACGCGGCGGTGTGCGGGTCGAAGATCAGCGAGCCGGTGACGTCGCCGGGCATCAGGTCGGGGGTGAACTGCACCCGCTTCGAGTCCAGGTCCAGCGCGGTGGCCACGGTGCGGATCAGCAGCGTCTTGGCCACCCCCGGTACGCCCTCCAGCAGCACGTGCCCCCGGCAGAGCAGGGCGATCACCAACCCGGTGACCACCGCGTCCTGGCCGACGACCGCCTTGCCGACCTCGGCCCGCAGCCGGTGCAGGGCGGCGCGCGCGTCGTCGGGGCCGATGTGCGGCAGCTCGGTGGTTCCGGCGGGTCGGGTCACCGGGGTCCTCCTTCGGTCGGGTCGGTTCGTGGCGGTTCGGCGGGGTGCGCACGGTCGGGCGGGACGTCGACGACGGTACGGACGATCCGGTCCAGCGACCGGGCCAGATCCAGTAGCTGCCGGTCGGTGTCCGGGTCGGCGCCGTACAGCAGTTCCTCGGTCTCACCCGGGCCGTCGCCGGTGCGGGCGGCGACGGCTGCGGCCACCCGGTCCGGCGGCGTGTCCACCGGCAGGTTCAGCCGGGGCAGCAGGCGGGTCAGGGTGGCGGCCCGCAGCGTCCGGGCCGCCGGTCCACGCGCGCCGGCCTGGCGGTAGAGCCGGGCCCGACCGAGGACCGTCTCGGCGGCCCGTACGGTCACCGGCAGCGGTTCGGGTGCCGGCGCTCCGAGCCGGCGGGCCCGCCAGAGCACGGCCAGCAGTAGCGCCAGCGCGAGCTGCGCGAGCAGTGCCCAGAACCACGGTGGGAAGGCGGCCCAGAGCGGGTTCGGCTGGTCCTGGTCCGCGCTGCCGGCCGAGTTCTCGCCGTTTTCGCCGCCTCCGCTCGACGAGTCGTCGGAGCCGCTGCCCGGTGCGCCGGGCCGGGGGTTCGGGGTGCCGCTGCCCGGCTCCTCGACGGGGGAGTCGCCGGGGTCGGACGTCTCGCTCGGCTGACCCGCGGTGCCGGGGGCGCCCGGCGGGGGTGGGGCGGGACCGTCCAGATCCAGCCAGAGCACCCGGCCGCGCACCCCGAGCAGGGCGGTGGCCAGTTCCCGGTTGTCGGGCTCGTCGATCCGGTCGTTGCGGAACGGGTCGTCGGCGCCCACCACCACGGTCTCGGCGGCACCGGGCAGCCGGGCCAGCCCGGCCGCGAAACAGAGGTCGGCGACGCCGCCGGACGCGTACCGCTGGCGCGCGGCCGCGGCCTGGCGCACCGCGCCCAGCTCGGTCAGCGGGCAGGCTCGCCCGGCGGTCTCCGGACCGACCACCTTGGTGGTCCAGCGCCGGTCGGTCCGGCGCAACGGCACGGCGGCGCCGGCCAGCACCCGTCGGGACGGGTCCACCAGCACCAGCCGGGTGCCGGTGGGCAGCGTGCTCAGCCCGCCCAGGGTGTCCGGGTGCAGCAGGTCGGGGGCGGGCACGAAGAGGGTGGTGGGCCCGGCGCGGGTGGCCAGCAGCGCGGGCACGAGATCGGTCTCCCGCTGCACCGTGACTCCGCGCTGGCGCAGGGCGTCGGCCAGCCGGCTGCCACCGTGCCCGCTGGTCTCCACCGGCGAGAGGTAGCCCGGGTCGTCGGGGTCGGGCCGGTCCACCGCCCGGGTGATCAGGCTGGTGGCGATCAGCGCGGCGACCAGCCCGAACGGCACGGCGATCCGGTACCAGCGACGTCGTGGACGGGCCGGCATGGGGCGCGGCGCGGCGGAGCCCGCGGTGGTCGATCGGGCGGCGGTCTGCGGTGCGGCGGTCACGATCGGCCCTCCCGAGCGCCGGCCGGGTCGGACCGGGTGGCCGGTCCACCGGCGTTGCCGAGGGCGTCGGCCCCGCCGCTGTGCTGCCCGGGGACGGTGGCCGGGCCGCCGTCCGGTCCGGGTACGCCACCCGGCCCGGGCATGCTGTCCGGCCCGGGCGCGGCGGCCGGCGCGCCAGTGGTGGCGGACGGCTCGGCGAGCAACCGGTGCAGGTCGCCAGCGAGTTCCCGCATCCGCCGGTCGTGCTCGGCCGAGGCGGGCCGCTGGGCGTACCAGAGCTCGGCGAAGATCGCGCCGGCGGCCGCGACCGGAGGGCCGGTGGGCGGCCGGTTCCGCGCCGCGGTCGCGCCGACCTCGAGCACGGTGAGCCCGGGCTGCCGGGGCACCACCTGCCGGCTGACCAGTTCGCCGATCATGTCGCGCAGCCGCTCCCGGACCGCCTCGGCGTAGCGGCCCTCCGCGGCGAGCCGGTCGGCCAGCGAGAGGTGTGCGGTGCCCGGAGTGTCCGGCGGCAGCGGCGCGAGCGCAGTCGGCTCGGTTGCGGTGGCGGCCTTGCGCTCGGGGCGCCGCCGGCGTCGGAAGCGGGGGAGCCGGGGCCGGCGGATCCGCGGCAGGCGGATCCGGGGCAGCCGGCGGGGTACCCAGGCCGGAAAGGTGTGCCAGGCCAGCGCGGCCAGCACTGCGGCGACGACCAGCAGCAACGCCAGCAGCGGCAGCGGCACGTGATCACCGAGCGCCGCCGTGGTCTCGGTCCACCACCGGCTGAAGCTCATCGGCCGGCCGCCCGCAGGACCGGCTCCGGCGAGCCGGCCGGCGCTCGGGAGAGCAGGATGTCCAGGCCCTCGGTGCGCATCCGGGTCTCCAGGTGCAGCACCGCGTCGAGGCAGGCCAGCGCCGGGTACGCGACGCTGTTCACGCCGGCCCAGACCAGCAGGGCGCCCGGCACCGCCCAGCCGGCGTCGAGCAGGTCGAGCCGGTTCAGCCCGAGCAGGGCGCCGGTCGCCAGTCCGACCCGGAGCACCCACCAACCGAGATAGCCGAGCAGTCGGATCAGCCCGGCCCGGGCCCCGCCGCGTACGGCCAGCGCTGCCGCCCGGGGCAGGGCGCGCGGCGCCGAGACGCGGTCGACGACGAGCGCGGGCACGAGCCCGCCGAGCAGGGCGAAGCCGGCGAACCAGGTCGGCCCGAACAGTGCGGCGGTGAGCATCAGGGCGCCGACCACCGGTGCGAGCAGCAGCGTGGACCCCCACCGGGCGCCGGCGGGCCGGAGCACGTCGCGGGGACGGGCGGGGCGGCCGAGCAGCGCCGCGCCGGCGGCCCGGGCGGCCGGGTTGCCGAGCAGCGTGATGATCACCGCCTCGGTCGCCGCGCCGACGGCCAGCAGGAGCCAGTACGAGGCGAAGTGTCCGCTGGCGAACCACCAGATCGGCGGGCCCGCGCCGGCGGCGAGCCGGAGGGGCAGCAGCAGGAGCTGTTCGCCCACGGCCAGCACGGCGGCGAACGGCACCAGGATCCGGGCCTGTTCGCGCAGCAGCAGGACCGCCGAGTCCAGCAATTCGCCCACGGTGAGCGGGCGGCGCGGAAGCACGGCGATCGGGCCGGCGTCGGGCACGCGTACTCCTGGGGGACGAGCGACGGTGGCGCGCGGCGGCGCACGCAGGGATCATGGTTACACGCCCGGTTCGATCTGGTGGTCCGCAGGTCGGGTGCCGGCGCGCGGTCCCGGCGGCGCGGATCTCTGTGGCAAGCTTGCCGGCGGCGATACTGTGCCGGGTGACGCCGGTCCCACCGAACTGAATGGGGATGGAATATTAATCCCATGAGAGCCCGGGTACTGGTGGTCGACGACGACCCCGCGCTCGCGGAGATGCTCGGCATCGTGCTGCGCAGTGAGGGCTTCCTGCCCTCATTCGTCGCTGACGGGGAACGGGCGCTGGCCGCGTTCCGCGACAGTCGGCCCGACATCGTGCTGCTTGACCTGATGCTGCCCGGAATGAGCGGTATCGACGTGGCGCGGGCGATCCGGACGGAGTCCGGCGTGCCGATCGTGATGCTGACCGCCAAGAGCGACACGGTCGATGTGGTGCTCGGGCTGGAGTCCGGCGCCGACGACTACGTGGTCAAGCCGTTCAAGCCCAAGGAGCTGGTGGCCCGGATGCGGGCCCGGCTGCGTCGGGGTGAGGACGTGGCGCCGGAGATGCTGAACATCGGGCCACCCGGCAACCAGATCAGCATCGACGTTCCCGCGCACACGGTCAGCCGCAACGGCGAGGAGGTGAAGCTGACGCCGCTGGAGTTCGACCTGTTGGTCGCGCTCGCCCGCAAGCCGCGTCAGGTCTTCACCCGCGAGGTGCTGCTCGAACAGGTCTGGGGATATCGGCACGCGGCCGACACCCGGCTGGTCAACGTGCACGTGCAGCGGCTCCGGGCCAAGATCGAGCCGGATCCGGAGCGGCCGGAAATCATCCTCACCGTGCGGGGCGTGGGCTACAAGGCGGGTACCGGATAGCCTGGTCACACTGTGGCCTCCTCCCCGCTCCCGCACCCCGAGACAGCGATTCCCCGCCGGCGAGGCGTCGGCGGGGAGCTGTGGCGTGCGCTGGTCGGGCGGGTCGCCCGGCTGATCGCCGGCGGGCACCAGACCTGGCGGCGCTCGCTCCAGGTCCGGGTGGTCACGATCACCCTGGTCGCGTCCAGCCTCCTGGTCGGCGGGTTCGCCTATTTGATCGCTGACAAGATCACCGGGATCCTGCTGGAGAACGCCAAGACCGACGTCCGCCTCCGGCTCAACAGCGGCGCGGACTACACGGCGAAACAGGTCTACCTCTACGGCCAGCCGCAGGAGGCCCAGCTCCAGGAGACCATCGAGGGCACGGTCAACTACCTGGCCGGCGGTGACCCGCAGCAGACCAGCGGGGTGGTGGTCGCGATCACCGCGGACGGCTTCCCGGGGCTCATCCAGACCCGCACGGCCCCGGTGGCCAACGTCCAGCCGCTGATCAGCCGGGAGCTGCGGGCCGCGGTCGCCAACGGCAACGTGGCCAGCCAGATCGGTACCGGCCGGCTCACCGGCGAGCGGACCAAATACCTGGTGTACGGCTCGCCGGTGCCGACCCGGTTCGGCCAGATCGAGCTCTACTACCTCGTGCCGCTGGCCCGCCAGGACGCCACCGCCGCCGACGCACGCGCCACCGTGGTGGCCACCGGTGCGGCCCTGGTGGTGCTGCTCGGGCTGCTCGCGGCCCTGGTCACCCGGCTGGTGGTGAATCCGGTCCGGGTGGCCGCCCGGACGGCCCAGCGGCTCTCCGCGGGCCTGCTCGACCAGCGGATGGTGGTCAACGGGGAGGACGACCTCGCGCTGCTCGCCGCCTCGTTCAACCAGATGGCGACCAACCTCCAGCGGCAGATCATGCGGCTGGAGGAGATGTCCCGGCTGCAACGCCGGTTCACCTCGGACGTCTCGCACGAGCTGCGTACCCCGCTCACCACGGTCCGGATGGCGGCCGACCTGATCTTCGCCGAGCGAGACGAGTTCGATCCGGCGGTGTCGCGCAGCGCCGAGCTGCTCCAGGCCGAGCTGGACCGGTTCGAGGAACTGCTCACCGACCTGCTGGAGATCAGCCGGTTCGACGCGGGCTTCGCCATGCTCGACTCCGAGCCGACCGACCTGGTGCCGGTGGTGCACCGGGTGGCGGAGCGGCTGGCCGGCCTGGCCGAGCGGGTCGGCGTACCGATCGAGCTGGACCTGCCCGGCGCCGAGGTGATCGCCGAGGTGGATCCGCGTCGGGTCGAGCGGGTGCTGCGCAACCTGGTCGGCAACGCGGTGGAGCACGGCGAGGGCCGACCGGTGCTGATCACGCTGGGCATGGACGAGGCCGCCGTGGCGATCACCGTCCGGGACCACGGCGTGGGGCTCAAGCCGGGCGAGGAGAAGCTGGTCTTCAACCGGTTCTGGCGGGCGGACCCGTCCCGGGCCCGGCAGACCGGCGGCACCGGGCTGGGCCTGTCGATCAGCCTGGAGGACGCCCGGCTGCACGGCGGCTGGCTGGAGGCGTGGGGCGCGCCCGGGCAGGGCGCCCAGTTCCGGCTCACCCTGCCGGCCCGCGCCGGGGACCGGCTGACCACCTCGCCGCTGCGCCTGGTGCCCGAGGACGCCCGGCTGCCGTTCGGCGGCCCGCGCGACGGCGGCCCGTTGGCGATCGGCCCGGGCTCGGACGGCGCACTGGCCATCACCCCGGCGCCGGCCGTCGACGCGCAGACCACCCGGGCGGAGGTGCGTTCGTGAGGCGACGGTTCATGGCCGGGGCGCTCTGTGGCGCCCTGGCGGTCGCCGCGTTCACCGGGTGCGGCATACCGGAGCGCTCCGACGTGCAGATCGACGAGCGGCGGGAACCGGCGGCCGAGCCCGGCTCGGTCAACGGCCGGCCCAGCGAGCCGCCGAGCCGGGCGTCGAGCGGCGCGGACGCCGCGAAGTTCGTCGCCAACTTCCTCGCCGCTGCGGCCGGCGAGCCGGACCGGGCGTACTACCGGGTCAAGCAGTTCATCGCTCCGGAGGCCAAGGGCAAGCTCCAGGAGAAGCAGGGCAGCGAGGTCGCGTTGACCGTGGTCCGGACGATGGACCGGCCGGTCTTCACCGGCAACAGCGACGGCACCACCACGGTGCGGATCGTCGTGCAGCAGCTGGGTCTGCTCCGCACCGACGGCGTCCTGGTGCCGCCCGTCTCCACCGAGACGCAGTACGAGTTCAAGTTGCGCAGCGCCTCCCCCGCTGGCCCGGGCGACGACGGCGGCGGCCTCTTCCTCCTGGACCCGCCGAACGTGCTGCTGCTCAGCGACACCGCGCTGCGGGACTACTACCAGGGCGAGTCGATCTACTTCTGGAACACGGCGCGGACCCAGCTGGTGCCCGACCAGCGCTACCTGCCGCTGGCCGTGCCGGCCGAGCGGCGGCTCAACGAGGTGGTGAAGTGGCTGGTCGGCGGTCCGTCCGACTGGCTGCGGCCGGGCGTGGTGGGCCTCCCCGACCGGACCGAGATGATCAACAACGCCACCGGCGGGAACGGCCGCTGGGAGGTCAACCTGGACATGTCCAGCGACGACCGGGCGAGGGTCGACCAGCTCGTCACCCAGCTCGCCTGGTCGCTGCCGGAGCTGGACGGTCAGCTGGAGCTGAAGATCCGCAACAACCCGGCGGCGACCGCGGACCTCGCCGAGCGGCGGCGGTCGGCCCCGCTCTATCCGCTCACGCAGGGCCCGCAACGCTTCGGCGTGTACGAGGGGTCGGTCCGCCCGCTCGACTTCACCGGTGAGTCCAGTGGCCCGGTGCCGGTGAAGCCCGAGGAGAACCGCAACGTGGTGTCGGCCGGATTTGCCCGGGCCGGCGAGGAGGTCCTCGCCGCGCTGGTGGTGAAGGCGTCCGGTGGGCGGCAGCGGTTGTCGGTCGGCGCCGGCGCCAACCCGGTGACTCGCTTCGCCAAGAGCCCGGATCACGGCGCGTTCGGCCGGCCGGTCTGGCTGCGGGCCGCCGACCCGCAGCAACCCCAGGGGCTGGTGGTGGCCGACGGCAAGCTCTACCGGTTCAACGTGAGCGGACAACTCACCCAGGTGGTACTCAACCTCCCGGCCGGTGAGGTGACCGCGGTCGCCGCGTCGCTGGACGGCCAGCGGATCGCCCTGGTCGCCGGCGGCGCGCTCTACGTGGCCGCGGTCAACCTCGACGGCGGCGGGGTGGCGGTCGGGCCGCCCCGACGGGTGGTCACCTCGCTGACCGGTCTCTCGGCGGTGGACTGGGGCGGCGAGGACCGGCTCTTCGTGGCCGGCTCGGGCGGCCGGTCGGCGATCAACGAGATCAGCGTTGACGGCGCCGCGCAGACCCCGATCGCCGACGAGGTGGGCGCCAAGGTGACCCACCTGTCCGCCTACCCGACCAACCCGAGCGTCCAGGTGCCGGCCGGGGCCTTCATGTACGAGGCGAACGGGGTGGCCTACCGGAGCAACCCGCTCGACCGGATCCAGCCCGAGCAGGTGCTCGACGTCGCGCCGCCGCCGACCGGGGTCCGCCCCGGCAACCCGTCCGCCCCCTTCTTCCTCTACTGACGCCGTGCGCGGCCTGGGCGGGCTCTGGACGGACCTCGGGGACCTGGTGCTGCCCGCCGACTGCGCCGGCTGCCGGCAGCGCCGCCCCGGGCTGCGGCACGGGGTCTGCCCCGGGTGCGTGGCGGTGCTCGACGCGCTGAGCCCGCATCCGGTCCGCCCCACCCCCGCCCCGCCCGGGCTGCCAGCCTGTTTCGCCCTCGGCCCGTACGCCGGCCCGCTGCGGGAGGCGCTGCTCGCGTACAAGGAGCACGGCCGGCACGGGCTGGCCCGGCCGCTGGGCGCGTTGCTCGCCGAGGTCGTCGCCGGTGCCGTCGGCCCGGTCCAGCCGGTAGCGCTGGTCCCGGTGCCGGACACCGCTGCGGCGGCCCGAGCCCGCTACGGCGACCACCTGGACCGGCTGGCCCGGGCCTGCGCCGACCGGCTGCGCCGGGCCGGTTGGCCGGTGCGGGTGCTCCGGCCGCTGCGGGCGCTGCCCCGGCCAGACTCGGTGACGCTGGACAGCGCCGGTCGCGCGGCCGCCGCCGAGGCGGCGTTCCGGCCCCGGCCGGACCGGTGGCCCGGACGGCGCACCGCGGACGCGGCGGCGCTGGTGCTGCTCGACGACATCGTCACCACCGGGGTCACCCTGGCCGCCGCGGCCCGCACGCTGCGCGCGACCGTCGGTTCACCCATGGTCGCCGCGGTGCTCGCGGCGACCGAGAAACGGCAACGGCCGTAACCGTTCGTGTTTCCGTTTCACCCGTAGGTGTAATGAGCTGTGAAAATCCTGGCCGTTCCGGCAACCAGGGGTGACTGCCGGGGGAACAGGAGTTAGCGTTTTCCTGTCGGGGGTAGGAGGTCTTCCCACCCGCTCCCGGCGGGGAAAGGAGGCGTAGCCGCACTGACCGGTCGACGCCGAGCGGGGGTCTCCCCCCGGGCGAACGGCCGGGTCGACCGGATCGAAGACGTCCGAACAAGGGAGGTCACGTGGACATCGTGGTCAAGGGCCGAAATGTCGAAGTGCCGGACCATTACCGGGTGCACGTAGCCGAGAAACTCGCCAAGATTGAACGCTACGATCACAAACTTATTCGAGTCGATGTCGAGCTGTTCCACGAGCGCAATCCGCGCCAGGCCGATCATTGCCAGCGGGTGGAGATCACCTGCGTTTCCCGTGGCCCGGTGATCCGGGCCGAGGCCTGCACGAACGACTTCTACAGCGCGCTCGACGCCGCCATCGCCAAGCTCGACACCCGGCTGCGCCGTGCGGCCGACCGGCGCCGGGTCCACCGGGGCCGGCACGCGCCGCTCTCGGTCGCCGCCGCCACCGCCGGCCTGCCGGTCGCCGACCTCGGCACCGACCCACTGGGTGCGCTCAGCGACGACGGTCGTGCCTCCACCGCCACCGCGGTCGCGGAGCGGGTCGAGGAGGAGCACGACGACCAGCCCTGGCACATCGCGCGGGAGAAGGTGCACCCCGCCGAGCCGATGACCATCGACGACGCGCTGTTCCAGATGGAACTCGTCGGCCACGACTTCTACCTGTTCCAGGACAAGGAGTCCGGCCGTCCGAGCGTGGTCTACCGTCGGCACGCCTACGACTACGGAATCATCTCGCTGGCCACCTGAGCGCCGGCCGGGTCGACCCGGAGAGCCGCGGTGGTCACCACCGCGGCTCCCCGACCCGTCAGTGGACCTCCGCCGGCAGCAGGCCGAAGACGAGATCGTCGAGCCGGGTGTCGTCGAGACCGGGCAGTCGGCCGCGGAGCAGACCCTCCCGGTGGAAGCCGACGTTCTCCAGCACCCGCTGCGAGGCGACGTTCTCCGGCACGGTGGCGGCGGCGAGCCGGGCCAGGCCCGCCGACCCGAAGCCCCAGCCGGCGAGGAGTCGGACGGCCCGGGTGGCGTACCCGTGGCCGCGCCACTCTGGCAGCAGCGCGTAGCCGATCGTGCCCTCGCCGGCGTGCGGGTCGCTCACCGAGAGCCCGCAACTGCCGGCCGGCGCACCGCTCGCCGCGTCGAGGATCAGCATCCGGGCCAGCTCACCGGTGAGCCACTGGCTCTCCGACAGCAGGCAGCGGCGGTCGATCGCGGCCCGCTCCGGCGGCACCGGCGGAGCCTGGTTCGCGACCACCTCCGGCCGGGTGTGCAGCCGGAACATCACGTCCGCATCCGCCGGGGTCAACCGCCGCAGGGTCACCACGCCGTCGGTCAGCCGCCCCTGCGGCAGGTCGGGCAGCGGTCGCGGGGCCGGCCCGGGCGGGTCGTCGGCGAGGCGTACCCAGGTCAGCAGGTCGTGTCGACCGCTGCCGCGCGTCTGGCCGGCGCCCGGCGTAGCCCCTCGTAGCGGAAGCCGGCGGCCAGGGCCACCCGCTGGCTGGCGGCGTTCTCCGGGTCGGTGAGCAGCTCCAGCCGGGCCCACCCGGCGCCGAAGGCGTGTTCGCCGAGCGCCCGGGCGGCCGCGGTGGCCACCCCGCGCCCGCGCGCCGAGGGCGTCAGCCAGTAGCCGATCTCGGCGGTGCCGAGGTGCGGAGCCGGCCGGTCGAGACCCACCGCGCCGAGCAGTCGGTCCGTGGCCGGGTCGGCGATGGCGTACGCCGCCCCGCCGCCGGACCGGACCGCCGGGGCGCCCTCGGCGATCCACCACCGGGCGTCAGCCTCGGTGTACGGCGCCGGCAGGGCGGTGAGGAAGCGCTGGCTCAGCGGGTCGGCGCAGCCGGCGACCACGTCGGCGACGTCGTCGGGGCGGAACGGCCGCAGCCGGACCCCGTGGGTTTCGATGACCTCCGGCGTCACGTCAGGTCCTCGGCGAGCAGGGCCCCGACCCAGGCGTCCGTCCGCTCGCCGCGGTGGGCGACCCCGGCCCGGGCGGTGCCCTCGAAGGTGAAGCCGGCCTTCTCGGCGGCACGCCTTGAGGCGGTGTTGCCCACGTTGGCCCGCCACTCGATCCGGGCCAGGCCGAGGGTCGTGAAGCCCCAGGCGCAGAGCGCGGCCAGCGCGGCCGGCATGAAGCCCTGGCCCCGGGCGGCCGGAGCGGTCATGAAGCCGACGTCGGCGAGGAGCGGGTCGCTGGGGGAGAGTCGCAGGTCGATCGAGCCGGCGTACCGGTCGTCGGCGTCGGCGAAGACGAAGCAGGCGTTGGTCCCGGCTGCCCAGCCGTTCCGGACGAAGTCGAGGAACCCCTCGGCGTCCGACCGCTCATAGGGGTCGGGCACGGTGGTCCAGCGGATGCTGTCGGGGTCCCGGCAGGTCTCGACGACGGCGTCCAGGTCGCGCTCCTCCATCGGCCGGATCCGCAGCTCGGTGGCGCCGGCGGTGGCGAAGAGGGTGGGCTGCGGCCGGCCGAAGACGGCGGCCCGCCGGGCCTGGACGGTGCCGGCGGCGGCCGGGCCGGCCGTGCCGACCGCGGGCACCTCGCCGGGGAACAGCGAGCCGATCCAGCCCTCGGCGCTGCCCCCGGGGGCCGGATCGGCGAGCCGGAGCCGACCCTCGATCCGGAACCCGGTCCGGAGCGCGACCAGCCGGGACGCGTGGTTGCCCACCTCCGCCTGCCAGATCAGCCGCCGCAGCTTGAGCGTGTCGAACGCCCAGCGGGCGACCGCCCGTGCGGCCCGCACGGTCACACCGCGGCCGCGCGCCCAGGGCGCCGTCCAGTAGCCGATCTCCGCGGAGCCGAGGCGGGTGTCGATCGTGACCAGGCCGCAGGAGCCGAGCACCTCCCCGGTTGCCGCGTCGCAGACCGCGAACGGGGCTCCGGTGCCGTTCGCCCAGTCCTGACCGCTGACCTCGGTGACGAACGTGCTGGCGTGTTCCGGCAGGTATGGCCGGGGTACGGTCGTCCAGCGCTGGATGTCCGGATCCTGGCACGCGCGGTGCACCGCCTCAGCGTCGGTGGCGCGCCACGGGCGCAGCAACAGGCCGTCTTCGGTGATCTCCACAGGCTCCACGGCAGCATCGTGCCGGATCGTTCGCCCACGGCGTAACCGGATATCCGCCGGTCTTCGCGCCGGGCGTGCGATATGTCGCTTTCCAGGGTGCGGTCCACCGCCACCAGTGACCATCGCCCCGATGTAGCGCCTACGATGGTTCGAGACTGTCTAGGGGAGCGTTGATCCGTGTCGATTCTGGAAAAGGTCCTTAACGCGGGCGAGGGCCGGATGGTACGCCGGCTCAAGGCCGTCGCCAACGCCGTGAGCTCGATCGAGGACGACTACGTCAACCTCACCGACGACGAGCTGAGCGGCATGACCGAGCAGTTCAAGGAGCGGCTGGCCGACGGGGAGACCCTCGACGACCTGCTGCCGGAGGCGTTCGCGGTGTGCCGGGAGGCGGCTGCCCGCGTGCTCGGCCAGCGCCCGTACGACGTCCAGGTGATGGGCGGCGCGGCGCTGCACTTCGGCAACATCGCCGAGATGAAGACCGGTGAGGGCAAGACCCTGACCTCGGTCATGCCGGTCTACCTCAACGCGCTCTCCGGCAAGGGCGTGCACGTGATCACCGTCAACGACTACCTCGCCCAGCGCGACGCCGCCTGGATGGGCCGGGTGCACGAGTTCCTCGGCCTCAGCGTCGGCGTCGTGCTGCCGAACCGGCCGGCCACCGAGCACAAGGCCGCCTACGAGTGCGACATCACCTACGGCACCAACAACGAGTTCGGCTTCGACTACCTGCGCGACAACATGGCCTGGTCGAAGGAGGAGCTGGTCCAGCGGGGCCACAACTTCGCCGTGGTCGACGAGGTCGACTCGATCCTGATCGACGAGGCCCGCACCCCGCTGATCATCTCCGGCCCGGCCGAGCACTCGGCCCGCTGGTACGGCGAGTTCGCCGGCGTGGTAGCCCGGTTGCAGTCGGGCAAGGACGGCGAGGGCGACTACGAGGTCGACTACGCCAAGCGGACCATCGCGGTCACCGAGCGGGGCGTGGCCAAGGTCGAGGACCGGCTGGGCATCGACAACCTCTACGAGTCGGTGAACACCCCCCTGGTCGGCTACCTGAACAACGCGATCAAGGCCAAGGAGCTCTACAAGCGCGACAAGGACTACATCGTCAGCGACGGTGAGGTCCTGATCGTCGACGAGTTCACCGGCCGCATCCTGCACGGGCGCCGCTACAACGAGGGCATGCACCAGGCGATCGAGGCCAAGGAGGGGGTGGAGATCAAGCAGGAGAACCAGACCCTGGCCACCATCACCCTCCAGAACTACTTCCGCCTCTACGAGAAGCTCTCCGGGATGACCGGTACCGCCCAGACCGAGGCGAGCG
Source organism: Micromonospora sp. NPDC048909 (assembly GCF_040649635.1). Lineage (NCBI taxonomy): Bacteria > Bacillati > Actinomycetota > Actinomycetes > Micromonosporales > Micromonosporaceae > Micromonospora > Micromonospora sp. NPDC048909. The sequence goes on from NZ_JBEZFU010000001.1 coordinate 1,265,245, forward strand.
AGTTCAACAAGGTCTACAAGGTCGGCGTGGTGACCATCCCGACCCACCGGCCGATGGTCCGCGAGGACCGGCCGGACGTGATCTACAAGACCGAGAAGGCCAAGTTCAACGCCGTGGTGGAGGACATCGCCGAGCGGCACCAGCTGGGCCAGCCGGTGCTGGTCGGCACCGTCTCGGTGGAGAACTCCGAGATCCTCTCCCAGTTGCTTCGCCGCCGCGGCATCCCGCACTCGGTGCTGAACGCGAAGTTCCACGCCCGCGAGGCGGAGATCGTCGCCCAGGCCGGCCGTAAGGGCGCGGTCACCGTGGCCACCAACATGGCCGGCCGGGGCACCGACATCCTGCTCGGCGGCAACCCCGAGTTCCTCGCGGCCAACGAGCTGCGTCAGCGTGGCCTCGACCCGCTGGAGAACGAGGAGGAGTACGCCAAGGCGATGGAGGAGGTCCTGCCCACCTGGAAGCAGGCCTGCGACGCCGAGGCCGACGAGGTGGCCGCCGCGGGCGGCCTCTACGTGCTGGGCACCGAGCGGCACGAGTCGCGCCGGATCGACAACCAGCTGCGCGGCCGCTCCGGCCGCCAGGGTGACCCCGGCGAGTCCCGGTTCTACCTGTCCCTGCAGGACGAGCTGATGCGGCGCTTCCGGGCCGGCGCGGTCGAGGCGGTGATGGAGCGCTTCAACATTCCGGAGGACGTGCCCATCGAGTCGAAGATGGTCACCCGTCAGATCAAGAGCGCCCAGGCCCAGATCGAGGGCCAGAACGCCGAGATTCGCAAGAACGTGCTGAAGTACGACGAGGTGCTCAACAAGCAGCGCCAGGTGATCTACGCCGAGCGGCTCCGCGTGCTCAACGGCGAGAACCTCTCCGACCAGGTCCGCAACATGATCGACGATGTGGTCGAGGCGTACGTGCAGGGCGCCACCTCCGAGGGCTACGGCGAGGACTGGGACCTCGAGCAGCTCTGGTCCAGCCTCAAGCAGCTCTACCCGGTGGGGATCACCATCGAGGAGTTGGAGGAGGAGGCCGGCGGATCGCGCACCGGCATGGACGCCGACTTCCTGATCTCCCGGCTCAAGGAGGACGCGCACGCCGCGTACGACCGGCGCGAGGCGGAGCTCGGCGACGAGGGCGTCCGGCAGCTCGAGCGGATGGTGCTGCTCCAGGTCATCGACCGGAAGTGGCGTGAGCACCTCTACGAGATGGACTACCTCCAGGAGGGCATCAGCCTTCGGGCCTACGCCCAGCGCGACCCGGTGGTGGAATACCAGCGCGAGGGCTTCGACATGTTCGCCACCATGATGGACGGCATCAAGGAGGAGACGGTCGGCTTCCTCTACAACCTGGAGGTCCAGGTCGCGGAGCCGGAGCCGGAGGCCGAAGAGGTCGCTCTGCTGGACAAGCCGGTGGAGCTGCGGGCGAAGGGCCTCAACCGGGCCCCGCAGCAGCAGCCCCTGCAATACTCCGCGCCCACCATCGACGGTGAGGCGGGCGGCGGTTCGGTCGCTGTCGAGCAGACCGAGCAGCAGGCGCCGGCGCTCGGCGTCGGCCGGCCGGCGAAGGCCGCTCCGGGCGGGCCGGGGACGACCGCCCCGACCGCTCCGCAGCGCCCCGCCACCGGCGTGCGCGGTCCGGCCGTCGCGGGCAACACGGCCCGCCGCGCGGCGACCGGTCAGGCGGAGGCCAGCAACGGCCCGTCCCGCAACGCGCCCTGCCCGTGCGGCTCCGGCCGCAAGTACAAGCGGTGCCACGGCGCGCCCAACGGCGGCGCCTGATCACCGCGCCGGCGCCAGACGGCGTCGGCCACACCCGTTGGAAACCCGGGGCGCCCACCGACCAATGTCAGGTGGGCGCCCCGGGCGCATTCTGCGCCCCGGCCCTTGCCGGCCCCGGCCCTTGCCGGCCCCGGCCCTTGCCGGCCCCGGCCCTTGCCGGCCCCGGCCCTTGCCGGCCTCGGCCCCGCTCCGGCCCCGGCGTCGGCCCCGGCGTCGGCCTCGGCCCCGCCCGGCCTCGACCCCGGTTCCGGCCCCGCCCCGGCCCCGCCCCGGCATGGTCAACTCGGCCGCTGTGAAGGCGGGGTGTCTACGGCGCAGGTCACCCCAACGTCACGGAAGCCGAGTCGATCAACAGCGCCCGGGGCGCCCCTGACCTCGGGTGCCGTCCGGCGCGCCGTCACAGGACGTGCAGCGCGGTGCAGAGCCAGCGGCCGCGGCGGTGTTCCAGGCGCAGCGCCATCGCCCAGGTGCGCCCGACCGGGCCGGTGAGCACCGCGGCCACCTCCACCGCACCGTCGCGGGGCTCACCGGCGCGTAGCCGGCGCAGCCGGATCGTCGGGCGGGTCGACCTTCGGCGGGCCGGGCCGTTGCGGTTGGCGGCGTTCGCCAGCTCGGTCAGCAGGTCGTGCGCCCGGGCCGGGTCGAGCAGGGAACGCAGCTGCCCCGGAGGCCGGTAGCCGTTGAGCACCTCCAGGCAGGTGCCGACGAAGCGGTGGGCGGCTCGGGTCGCCTCCGGGGTGGCGGTCACCAGCGCGGCGGGTGGCAGCGGTGCGGCGGCGTGTCTGCCGGGGCCGGCGGGCACCGGCCGGAGCGCGGCTCGGCGGGCCGGCGGGCGGCCTGCATCGGGCCGCACCGGCGCGAAGAGGTCGAGGGCGAGCTGGCCGTGGGTCGGTGGCGACCAGCCGTCGCCCTCGTCGGCGTAGGGCGGGTCGAGCGGGGGCGCGGGGCGGAGTCGGATCGGGGGCCGGGATGGCCCGGGACGGCGGACGTCGCTCATCGGCTGCTCCCCGATCTTGCGTTTGCCTTCGTTTGCCTTCGACTGGCTTCATTCTCGGGCATGGCAGAGCCCTTGGTCAATGCCTCTCTGAGTGCGGCGAACTACTCCGAGTCGCGGTCGGTCAGCGGATTACCCCGCACCCACTCGGCCGTCTCGTCGTACTTCTGCTGGATGTACTCCTCCAGCCGGGCGCGCTCCACACGCCACTGGCCCCGACCGCCGATCTTGATGGCGGGGAGCTCGCCGCTGCGCACCATGTGGTAGACCTGCGAATCCGACACGTTCAGCTCGAGGGCCACGTCGGACAGCAGCAGGAACCTGGGCTCCACGGGAACTCCCTCGATTGGCGTCGCTTGCCTCAGTTTGCCACCGACTGCTGACCTGGCCCAGCCTCCGGGCGCGGCTGGCGACGCCATCGTGGCGGGACACACCGGCGGGGAACTTCCACCGACCGGATGCGAGGTGTATGACGGTCACGGCGTACGGCATGATCGGCGCCCGGGCCGGCTGCCGCCGGCGGAGGACCTGAGCGGGGAGAAGACCGGTGACCGACGAGCTTGTCCGGGTGTACGTCCCGGCGACCGTGCCGATGCTGGCCCGGCTGCGCGAACACGGGCTCACCGCTGCCGAGGCGCACGCGGTCACCCCGGCGTTGCGCGAGTGGTACGCCGAGGGCGACGAGGAGGAGTTGGAGTACGTCGCCTTCACCCGCGCCGCGCAGGACGCGTTGCAGCTGCTCCGGGCCGATTCCGCCGCGCCCCGCCGCCGGGTGGTGGTCTCCGCCGATCTGCCGGCGGCCGTGGTCGGCCGCTCCGACGGCGAGCTGGGGTCCAGCATCGTCGGGCTGAGCGGCCCGGTGCCGGTGGGCGCCGTCGCGGCGATCCACCTGGACGGCGCCGACGCGGTCGAGGACGTCGCCGCCGCGGCGGAGGTGGTGACCGAGGCGCTCGCCGGGGACCCGGACGCCCAGTTCACCGTCGACAGCGCCGAGGACCACGAGCTGGAGTGGTACGACGTGACCGAACTCGACGTGCTGCTCCGCGCCGCCTCCTGACGGCGGTTCGGTCAGCGGGCCGCCTCCGGCTCCAAGGTCTCCTCGTCCGGCTCTGCGTCCGCCGCGGACGGGCCGAGCGTCCGGCCGAAGGCGATGAGCGCGGTGAGCGCCCCGACGAAGAGCACCCAGATGCCGTTGTCCACCCGGGAGGTGCCGAGGGTGGTCTGGGCGACCGAGTCCGCTTCGCTCAGCGCGCCGGCCAGGTCGAGCAGCGAGCGCCCGCCGATCCGGATGATCACCTCGGCCAGCAGCAGGAGCAGGCCCGGCCCCGCCCCGGCCAGCAGGTACGCCGGCCAACGCGGGGCCAGCGCCGCGCCGCGCCGGGCGGCCCGACGCCGGGCCCAGGTCAGGTACCCGAAGGCCAGCAGCCCGGCCACCAGCCCGGCCAGCAGGGACTCGGTGCGGGACACCCACTTGGCCGCGTTGACCAGCGACTCCTGGGTGTCTCCGGCGCCGTAGAGGTCGAAGAGGGCGTCCCGGGCGCGGCTGAATGCGACCACGAAGACCAGCGTGCCGAGCGCCGAGGCCACCACCGCGCCGACCACCGGCGCGGTACGGGCGCCGGCCACCGCACTGCCGACGATCGCCGCCGCGGCGGCGGTGCCGGCGATGACGTTGGTCGTCGCGTTGTCGGCGTAGGTGAGGTTCACCGCCAGCGCGGCGGCGAGGCCGACCACCATGCCGGCGCCGATCGCCCCGACGAAGCGCACGGTCGTCTGGTCGTGGCCCCGGCGGGCGAGCAGGTTCCCGGCGGCGAGCGCGCCGGCGGCCCCGGCGACGAGGGCGGCCGAGATGACTCCGGGCAGCGCGAAGGCGGAGAGGCTGATCGCGGTGATGCCGGCCGCCGCGGAGAGGATCGCCTCCCGGGTCGACCAGAGCATCGCGGCCAACCAGCCCAGCGCGAGCAGCGCCAGCACCGCGGCGGCGGGGGCGAGCACGGACCCGTCGACCGGCTCCGCGGAGGCGTCGTCGGCGACCTCGTCATCGGCGAACCGGTCGTCGACGGGGGCCTGGTCGTCAGCGGGGGCCTCGTCGTCGGAGACAGACTGGTTCTCGGCGACAGCCTGCTCATCCACCGCAGCCCGGTCGTCGTCCGCTGTCTCGTCGCCTGCCGGGGCGAGGTCGTCGACCGCAGCCTCGTCCGGAGTCCGGGCCGCGACCGCCGCCGGGGCGGCCTCGCCAGCCGTGGTCGGTGCGGTGTCGCCGACCGTGGGCTGGTCCGGCTCCGCGGCCGTCGAGCCGCCGGGCTGCTTGGTCATCGTCTTCCCTTCACGGGTCGGCAGGTCACCGGTCATCCAGCCTAACCGCCCCGCGTTCCCACCTTCGGAACCCACCACCCGGCCCCCCGCACACCGGGCGCCGGCCCCGGGCGGCGGGGTCGGCGGGGCGGTCACCGGCGCGTGGGAGAATCGGCGCAGGTCCCGCCGTCGTCGCCGGTCAACCCGGGGTGGTGTGCGGCTTCCGGCCGTCCGGCCGGTGCCCGCGGGTCCGGTTCCGCCACCGCTGTCGAGATCGCCAGGAGCCTGTCATGGACGCCGTGTTCTCCGTACCCGAGCCGCGCAACGAGCCGGTCCGCACCTATGAGCCGGGCGGTGCCGACCGGGAGCGGCTCCAGCGGCGGCTGACCGAGCTGGCCGCCGAGCGGATCGACCTGCCGATGACCATCGCCGGCGAGCAGCGGATGGCCGGTGGCGAGTCGATCAACGTGGTGCAGCCGCACAAGCACGCCCACGTGCTGGGCGTCACCGCGCACGCCACCCACGACGACGCTCGGGCGGCGGTCAAGGCGGCCAAGGACGCGGCGCCGATGTGGCGGGCGCTGCCCTTCGAGGAGCGGGCCGCGATCTTCCTGCGCGCGGCCGAGCTGCTCGCCGGCCCGTGGCGCGACACCCTGAACGGCGCCACCATGCTCGGCCAGTCCAAGACGGCGGTGCAGGCGGAGATCGACGCGGCCTGCGAGCTGATCGACTTCCTCCGGTTCAACGTGCACTTCGCCCGGAACCTCCTCGCCGAGCAGCCGATGTCGTCGGCGGGGGTGTGGAACCGCTTCGACCACCGCCCGCTGGAGGGCTTCGTCTACGCGGTCACCCCGTTCAACTTCACCGCGATCGCCGGCAACCTGCCCTCGGCGCCGGCCCTGATGGGCAACACCGTGGTCTGGAAGCCGGGTCCGACCCAGCAGTTCGCGGCGCACTTCACCATGCGGCTCTTCGAGGCGGCCGGCCTCCCGCCCGGTGTGATCAACATGGTCACCGGGCGCGGCGAGGAGGTCTCCGATGTCGTGCTCGCCGACCCCGATCTGGCCGGCATCCACTTCACCGGCTCCACCAAGGTCTTCCAGCACCTGTGGCGGACCGTCGGCGAGAACATCGCCCGCTACCGCGGCTACCCCCGGCTGGTCGGCGAGACCGGCGGCAAGGACTTCGTGGTCGCGCACACCAGCGCCGACGTGGACGCGCTGCACACCGCGCTGATCCGGGGCGCCTACGAGTACCAGGGCCAGAAGTGCTCGGCGGCCTCCCGGGCGTACGTGCCGCGCTCGCTCTGGGAGGGCGGCCTGCGCGACCGGCTGGCGGCGACCGCCGACTCGCTGACCTACGGCGACGTCACCGACTTCCGCAACTTCGGCGGCGCGGTGATCGATGACAAGGCGTTCTCCCGGCACACCGCGGCGCTGGAGTTGATCTCCGGTGACGACACCTGCCGGATCCTGGCCGGCGGCACCGCCGACGACTCGGTCGGCTGGTTCGTCCGGCCGACGCTCTTCGAGTGCACCGACGCCGCGCACGAGACCTTCACCACCGAGTACTTCGGGCCGATCCTCGGCGTGCACGTCTTCGACGACGGCCGCTTCGACGAGGTGGTGGCCCAGGCCGAGTCGATCGCCCCGTACGCGCTGACCGGGTCGATCTTCGCGACGGACCGCCAGGTCGTCGACGCGGTCGCCGAGAAGATGCGGTACGCGGCCGGGAACTTCTACATCAACGACAAGCCGACCGGCGCGGTGGTCGGGCAGCAGCCGTTCGGCGGCGCCCGCGCCAGCGGCACCAACGACAAGGCCGGCTCCTGGCACAACCTGGTCCGCTGGACGTCCCCGCGGACGATCAAGGAGACCTTCGTCCCGCCGACCGATCACACCTACCCGCACATGGGCTGAGCGGTCCCCGGCCGCCGGCGGCGCGACCCGCGTCGCCGGCGGCCTACCGGCCCCGCCGCAAGGCATCGATAGTCCTCAACGGACTGTCGCCCGCCGACAGTGCACATTGGAAGTCCTGTCGGGTGGCAAACCGCCAAATCCTGGACGCCGCGACGGCAAAGTGGCAGCGTAATGCCCATGGCGGATTCCGGAGTCAACCCCACGGCGGCGGCCCTGCTCGGGCTGCTCCATGAGGGCCCGATGACAGGCGGCCAGTTGATGGCCGCCGCCGAGCGCCGGCTGGCGCCGTACTGGTCGATGACCCGCAGCCAGGTCTACCGCGAGTTGCCGGTGCTGGCCGAGCGGGGGATGGTCCGGATGGGCAAGCCCGGCCCGCGGCTGAGCCAGCCGTACGCGATCACCGCGTCCGGGAAACGGACATTCTCCAAGTGGTTGGCCGAAAACCCCGGGCGGGACACGATCCGCAACCCGATCGCGCTGCGGATGGCCTTCGGCAACCTGCACTCGGCCAGCCAGCTCAAGAACCTCTACGCGTCGGCGAACGAATACCACACCGAGGCGCTGGCGCAGGTCCGGGAGCAGGTCAAGAACGCCAAGAAGGAGGGCGAGACGTACGACGCGACCGCCCTGGAGTTCGCCGTCGCCTACCACAAGGCGGCGCTGTCCTGGCTGAAGACCGCCCCCGTCGGGTGACCTCCCGGCGGGTTCGCCAAGGGGAACGCGCTGCTCCGCGCGCGGCACAGTACGCTTATCTGTCGTGACCGCTGCCGATTACGCCGAACAGCTCAAGGAACTCGACGCCACCCTGCGCAACATCGAGGCCGTGCTCGACCTTGACCGGCTGCGCGACGACAAGGCCCGGCTGGAGCAGGAGGCCTCCGCCCCCGATCTCTGGGACGACCAGGCCAAGGCCCAGCACGTGACCTCCCAGCTGTCGTACGTCAACGGCGAGATCGGCAGGCTGGGCAGCCTCCGCGCCCGGCTCGACGACGCCCGGGTGCTGCTGGAGCTGGCCGAGGCGGAGTCCGACCCGAGCGTGCTCGGCGAGGTGGAGAGCGAGATCACCGGGCTGACCAAGGCCATCCAGGAGATGGAGGTCCGCACCCTGCTCTCCGGCGAGTACGACTCCCGGGAGGCGCTGGTCGCCATCCGGGCCGGGGCCGGCGGGGTCGACGCGGCGGACTTCGCCGAGATGCTGCTCCGGATGTACCTGCGCTGGGCCGAGCGGCACGGCTACCCGACCGAGGTCTACGAGACCTCGTACGCCGAGGAGGCCGGGCTCAAGTCGGCCACCTTCACGGTCAAGGTCCCGTACGCCTTCGGCACGCTCAGTGTCGAGTCGGGCACGCACCGGCTGGTCCGGATCAGCCCGTTCGACAACCAGGGGCGTCGGCAGACCAGCTTCGCCGGTGTCGAGGTGCTGCCGGTGGTGGAGCAGACCGACCACATCGACATCCCCGAGAACGAGATGCGGATCGACGTCTACCGCTCCTCCGGCCCGGGTGGACAGAGCGTCAACACCACCGACTCGGCGGTCCGGATCACCCACATCCCGACCGGCATCGTGGTGACCTGCCAGAACGAGAAGTCGCAGCTGCAGAACAAGGCGTCCGCGCTGCGGGTGCTGCAGGCCCGACTGCTGGAGCGCAAGCGCCAGGAGGAGCAGGCCAAGATGCAGGGCCTGAAGACCGATGCGGCCGGCTCGTGGGGCGACCAGATGCGCTCGTACGTCCTGCACCCGTATCAGATGGTGAAGGATCTCCGAACCGAGCAGGAGACCGGCAATCCGAGCGCGGTCTTCGACGGTGATCTGGACAGCTTCATCGAGGCCGGGATCCGCTGGCGCAAGCAGCGGGAGCTCGCCGGCGACAGTGCGTGACGGCATGCGGGCGGAACGCGTCATCGATCTCCACACAACCCACTAAATCGATGACGCGACTCGCATGGGCGGGGCGTGGGGCTTGGCTCTCCGGTTACACCGCGTAGACTCACCACCCGTGATTCAGCTTGAGCAAGTGACGAAGACGTACCCGAAGGCGTCCCGGCCTTCGCTCGACAACGTGTCCGTCTCAATTGAGAAGGGCGAGTTCGTCTTCTTCATCGGGCCATCCGGCTCCGGCAAGTCCACCATCATCAAGATGCTGCTGCACGAGGTCAGCCCCAACAAGGGCCGCGTCGTGGTGAACGGCAAGGACGTCACGTCGATGCGGTCCTGGAAGCGACCACACTTCCGGCGCTCCATCGGCTGCGTGTTCCAGGACTTCCGGCTGCTCCCCAACCGCACCGCGTACGAGAACGTGGCGTTCGCCCTCGAGGTCATCGGCAAGACCAAGGCCGTGGCCCGCCGGGTCGTGCCCGAGGTGCTGGAGCTGGTCGGGCTCGGTGGCAAGGAGCACCGCTACCCGCACGAGCTCTCCGGTGGTGAGCAGCAGCGGGTGGCCGTCGCCCGGGCCTTCGTGAACCGTCCGTTGATCCTGCTCGCCGACGAGCCGACGGGAAACCTGGACCCGGACACCTCGATCGAGATCATGCGTCTGCTGGACCGGATCAACCGCACCGGCACGACCGTCGTGATGGTCACGCACGACTCCAACATCGTCAACCAGATGCGCCGCCGCGTCGTGGAGATCGAGAGCGGCCGCATCGTGCGCGACCAGGCCCGCGGCGTCTACGGGTGACCCCACCCGTCACCCCCGCCGCCTGACGACGACGAACACCTCATGCCGGAGACCCGGAGGAATTCCCGATGCGCGTGAAATACGTCCTGTCCGAGGTACTGGTCGGACTGTGGCGCAACGTCACCATGACCATCGCCATGATCATTACGATGACCGTGTCGCTGTTCATGCTGGGCGCCAGCGGCCTTCTCTACCAGAAGGTCGGGGACATGAAGGACCTCTACTACGAGAACGTCGAGGTCTCGATCTTCCTGACCCAGGAGGTGACCGAGCAGCAGCGCACCGACCTCGATGGCCGGCTGAAGAGCGACCCCCTGGTCAAGGAGGTCGACTACGTCAACAAGGACCAGGCCTACGAGCGCTTCCAGCAGATGTACTCGGACGCTCCGGACCTCGTGAACGCGGTCAAGCCGGACCAGTTGCCGGAGTCGTTCCGGCTGACGCTGGTGAACCCGGAGCAGTACAAGAACATCTACGACCAGTACAAGGACACCGAGGGCGTCGACGAGATCGTCGACCAGAGCAAGCTGCTGGACAAGGTCTTCGGCGTGCTCACCTCGATCCAGAACTTCGCGCTCTTCATCGCGGTGGTCATGGCCGCCGCGGCGCTGCTGCTGGTCGCGAACACCATTCAGGTGGCCGCGTACAGCAAGCGGCGTGAGGTCGCGGTCATGAAACTCGTCGGCGCGTCCAACTGGTTCATCCAGGCACCGTTCGTGCTGGAGGCGGTGGTCGCCGGTCTGTTCGGCTCGATCCTCGCCCTGGGCTGGCTGGTCGTCGGCAAGTACGTCATCGGCGGCGGCTCGCTGTCGGCTCTCGAGGGTCTGATCACCCCGATCTCCTGGTCGGACATCTTCCTGATGTTCCCGCTGATCGCCGTGGTCGGCAGCGTGGTCACCGCCATCACCGCGTGGGTCACCCTCCGCTTCTACCTGCGGGTCTAGTCGTCATACGGGTCGTCCCGGCGTCGTCGTCAGGGCCCTTCCGCGCCAGGAATAATTGGCGCGGGAGGGCCCTTGTCATTCGGGTAGCATGATCTCCGCTCTCCGGCCGGGCCGTCCCGGTCGCCGGCATTCCAGGAAGGGAGGTGGCGCCGATGCCACGGGAAAAGGGACGAAAGGTGGTCGCCTCCAACCGCAAGGCGCGACACGACTACGCCATCCTCGACACCTACGAGGCGGGCATGGCGCTGACCGGCACCGAGGTCAAGTCGCTGCGCGCCGGGCGCGCGTCGCTGGTGGACGCCTTCGCGCAGGAGCGCAACGGCGAGCTCTACCTGCACGGCATGCACATCCCGGAGTACACCCAGGGCACCTGGACCAACCACGAGCCCCGGCGTACCCGCAAGTTGCTGCTCAACCGCATGGAGATCGACCGGCTGATCGGCAAGACCCGCGAGGGTGGCCACACGTTGGTGCCGTTGCAGGTCTACTTCGCCGACGGCTGGGCCAAGGTGGAGATCGCTCTGGCCAAGGGCAAGAAGTCGTACGACAAGCGGCAGGACCTCGCCAAGCGGGACGCGGACCGGGAGATCGCCCGGGTCGCCGGCCGGCGCGGCAAGGGGATGGACGACTGATTCATCCCGTCTGTCCGGGTCGGCACGTCGACCCGGGGCTCGGGATGAAACCCGTTGCGGCAGGCGTTACGCTTGTCAGTGCCGCCACATCCGGCGGCCTGTCGAGGGGGTGACTGGTTTCGACTTCGTACGCAGCGACAGGGGAAGCGAGCCGAGGAAGCCGACGTCGTCTCGAGAATCGGTCGTCGGAAACTTATAAGCGCCAAGAACGATCGCGCTGACTTCGCTCTCGCCGCCTGAGGCGAGTAGTGAGTCTGTCGGCCTGGGAACGCCTTCGTCCCAGTTAGCCGGCATCAGCTAGGAGGCTGGCCAATCGGACCCGGTCGCGGGGTCCGTGCGGCGAGATCAATCAGCGACTGGGCCCGTCACACCAACTTGCTCGCGTGAGCGGTGGGGCCGAGTAGAGGCATAGCGAGCTGCGCTCGGAGAAGCCCTGACAAACCGGCGAAGGACCCGGGTTCGATTCCCGGCACCTCCACCACCTGACTGTGCGCCTCGGTCCACCGGACCGGGGCGCACAGTCGTCTGCGCCCACGGCGTCACCGGTGCGACTGCCGTGACCTGCGGGAACAGTGGTACCAACGGGACGGATGAGGCACCCGGGGGTACTGGACAGTCGGCGTCGGCCGGGTTCACCATCGGGTACCTGGTCAAGCCGCTGTGCGGGAGGTGCCCATGGTCACCCAACCGATCCAGCAACCGTCCGCCGTCATCGGGGTGCTGCCGCCGGCGGCCCGCCCGACCCCGGCGTCCCTCCTCGGCGACCTGCACGCCCTCAACCGGGCGCTGGCCGTCGCGCCCGAGGAGCCACGCTGGCGGGAGCGGGTGGTGCTCCGCCTGGCCCCGGTCCGTCGCGGGTTCGCCGAGCATGTCGCCGTGACCGAGGGGCCCACCGGCCTCTACGCCGAACTGCTCGCGCAGGCCCCCCGGCTGGACCGCGGAGTGCGCCTGCTGGCCCGGGAGCACCTGGCCGTCGCCGCAGCGCTCGGCGCCCTCCAGCACGCCGCCGAGCTGCCCGCCGCTCCGGCGGACGAGCTGCGCGACCTCGCCGGGCGCCTGGTCCGGGTGCTGTCCCGGCACCGCCAGCACGGCGCCGACCTGCTCTGGCAGGCGTACCAGACCGATCTCGGCGGGGAGACCTGACCGGCGACGACGCACCTGGTGGGGAACCGGCCGGGCGGGCCGGACGTCGTACCTGCATGCGTCGACCACTCGCCCTCCTGGGTCTGCCTCTGCTGGTGCTGGCCGCCGCGTGCGCGCCGGCCGGCACCGGCGCCGAAACGCCACCTCTCGGCCCGGGCGCCTCCCTGGACCACCGCTGGGAGGCGTTCCATCAGCGGGCCGCGGAGGTCGCCGAGGCCTGGCACCCCGGTCCGACGTGGACCAAGGGGTACGTGCCGCTGCAAGGCCCGACCGTGCTGACCGGCGACCCCGGGTTCACCCCGGACACCGAGACGGCGTTCCAGGCCGGCTGGTACCGCGAGCAGGTCGCGCTGCCCGGCACCCGGCCGGCCGACGGCACCATCCGCTTCCCCGACGGGACGCTGACCGTTCCGCTGTTGAGCGCGGTCGAGGCCTACCGGCAGCTGGACCAGGGTGACCCGCCGGTGTGCGAGGGGCGGCCGCAGCGGCCACCCACGGAGAAGGGCGGGCCGACCATCGAGCCTGGACCGGACGGTTGGGTGACCGGCCCGCCGCAGAACACGTGCACCCCGTTGACGGTCACCGCGGTGCGCCTCGGCACCGCGCCGGTGCGGACCAGCCGGGGCGAGGCGCAGGTGCCGGCCTGGCTGTTCACCGTCGAGGAGCTGACCGGTCCGGTGGCCCGCCTGGCGGTCGCGCCGCAGGCGGTCGCCGCCGCGCCGGAGCCGAGCGCGCCGGCCCGACCGGCCCCGCCTGAGGTGGTCGGCGGGCAGGACCTCCAGGCGGTGGACGGCACCCGGCTCAGCTACCGCGTCGGGGTGGGCGCCTGCGACACCGGGATCACCGCGCTGGTGCAGGAACGCGACGACGTGGTGGTGGTCGGCGGCGGGGTGAGCCGCGCGAGCGGGGTCTGCACCGACCAGCTGAAGCTGGCGCCGGTCGCCGTCACGCTGAAGACCCCGCTGGGCGCCCGGCCGGTCCTGGACGTGATCACCGGGGCTCCGCTGCCGCTGGGCCCACGCTGACCGCCGCCGGCCCGCCACCGGCTCGGGCGGCCGGGGTCGGCGGCCGCAACGGCGGGGAGGCCCGGATCAGAGGATCCGGGGCGGGTCGGTGGTGATCGGGACCGGCAGCACGGTCGGCCCGTCCGCCCGCAGGCCGGCGGTGAGCGCCGCGCCGAGCTGGTCCGGAGTCTCCACCACCTCGGTGGCGCAGCCGTATCCGTGCGCGACCGAGGTGATGTCCAGGCCGGGCAGGTCCAGACCGGGCACTCCGGGCGTCTCCTTGAGCTCGGCGAACGCCTTGAGGATCGCGTACTGCTGGTTGACCGGCACCACGATGACCAGCGGCAGCCGCAGCCGGGCCGCGGTCCACAGTGCCTGCACCGAGTAGTGGAACGAGCCGTCGCCGATCACCGCGACCACCGGCCGGCCCCGACCGGTGTCCCGCTCCGCCAGGGCCACCCCGACCGCCGCCGGCAGGCCGTACCCGAGGCCGCCGCTGGCCATGGTGAAGTACGACGCCGGCCGGGTGATCCGCAGCTGGCGACGCAGCGCCGGCAGGTTCGACGGGGTCTCCGTGACCAGCACCCCGTCCGCCGGCCAGTGTCGGGCCAGCGCGGCGAAGAGCGCCTCCGGGCTCAGCGGCGTGGTTACCTCGGGCGGCGCGGGGTCGGGTCGCGCGTCCGGCGGGGTCCGGTCCGTCGCCGGCAGCAGGTCGGCCAGCGCGGCCAGACCCAGCGCGGGGTCGGTGAGCAGGGTGTCCCCGACCGGTGCGCGCGCCGCCTCGTCCGGGTCGTCGGTGACGTGCAGCAGCCGGGCGCCGTCGGGCAGGTAGTCGCCCGGCACGTACGGGTAGTAGCGGAAGACCGGCGCACCGACCACCAGCACGGTGTCGTGCCCGCGCAGCGCGTCGGCGAGCGGGCCGATCGCGTACGGCAGCACCCCGCGGAAGTGCGGATGGTCCTCGGGAAAGCCGGTCCGCTCCGGCGCGGGGGCCGACCACACCGGGGCGGCCAGCCGCTCGGCCAGCGTGACCGCGCCGGGCCAGCCGCCGGCCCGGTCGACCGCCGCGCCGAACACCAGCGCCGGGGCGCGGCTGGCGGCCAGCACGTCGGCGAAGCGGCGCAGCTGTTCGGGGTCGGGCGCGTAGCGGGTCGCCACCGAGCGCGGCGGCGGGGGCGGGTCGGCGGGCTGCGCCCAGTCGTCCAGCGGGAGCGAGAGGAAGACCGGCCCGGTCGGTGGCTGCACCGCGGTCGCGTACGCCCGCAGCAGCGCGCCGGGAATGTCCTGCGCCCGGACCGGCTCGTAGGCCCACTTCACGTAGGGCTGGGCCAGCTCGGCCGCCCGGCGGTTGGTCAGCCGGGGTTCGAGCAGCAGCATCTCCCGGGTCTGTTGGCCGGCGGTCACGATCAGCGGGGTCTTGTTGTGCCAGGCCGTCACAAGGTTGCCCATGCCGTTGCCGGCGCCCGGGGCGGTGTGCAGGTTGACGTGCGCGGGGCGGCCGGTGGCCTGGGCGTACCCGTCGGCGATGCCCACCGCGGACGCCTCCTGCAGCGCGAGCACGTAGTGGAAGTCGGCCGGGAAATCCTGCAGGAACGGCTCCTCGGTGGAGCCCGGGTTGCCGAAGACGGTGGTCATGCCGAGGCTGCGGAGCAGGTCGTACGTCGTCTCCCGGACCGTTGCCATCGCCACCCGCCTCCGTGTCGCCGCGCGTGCTCGGCTCGCCGGAGACAGTTCGGCGCACCCCGACCCATCCGAATCTATCGGGACGAGCCGGGCGGTTCGGGCGTTTCGCCGCTCCCGACCACCGCCCGGGACGGGCCTGGTCGCCACCGGCGGACGGAGCTCGATCGCGCCCGGCGACGGGCCGTGCCGGCTGTCACGGTGGCGAGGCCGGCATCGGCGGCCCCCAGCGCCACCTGCGGCGGCGGTCAGGGCAGCGGGAAGGGCAACGTGATGCCGTCCAGCGCCCGGCCGCACGTGCAGTCCCGTTCGGCGGGGAGCGCGGCGATCGCGTCCAGCAGCACCCCGCGCAGCCGGTCGGTGTTCTCGGCGAAGACCCGGAACACCTCCTCCTGCGTCACCGTCTCGCCGGCTGCCAACCCGGCGTCGAGGTCAGTGACGAGGGCGATGGCCGAGTAGCAGAGCGCCAACTCCCGGGCGAGCACCGCCTCCGGGTGGCCGGTCATGTTCACCACCGTGCCCCCGATCGAGGCGTACCAGCGGGACTCGGCGCGGGTGGAGAAGCGTGGACCCTCGACCACCACGACCGTGCCGCCGTCGACCGCCGCGATCTCCCGGCCGGCCGCGGCGGCCAGCAGTGCGTGCCGGCCCCGGGGGCAGTACGGATCGGCGAACGGAACGTGCACCGCGCCCTGGTCGTAGTAGGTCTGCGGTCGGCCGCTGGTGCGGTCGACGAGCTGATCCGGCACCACGAAGGTGCCCGGGCCGAGGTCGGGCCGGAGCCCGCCGACCGCGCACGGGGCGAGCACCTGGCGTACCCCGAGCGAGCGCAGCGCCCAGAGGTTGGCGCGGTACGGAATCAGGTGCGGCGGGTACCGGTGATCGCGGCCGTGCCGGGGCAGGAAGGCCACTCGTCGGCCGCCCACCTCGGCGATGGTCACCACGTCCGACGGTGGCCCGTACGGGGTCTGCACCTGGTGCTCCGTCGCGCCGTCGAGCAGCGCGTAGAGACCGGAGCCGCCGATCACCGCGAGTTCGGCCGTAGGACCCATCAACACTCCCTCTTCGCCGCCCGATCACCCGCCGGTCAGACCTTAGCCACGGCCCGTGGCGCAAGCTATGGTGCCAGGCATGGCGTTGACAGCGCGGATGCCGGCCGGCCCGCAGGACAACGAGTCCCGCGTTGCGGCGCACGGCTGACGGGTGTGTGACATGCAGGGAGAGGGCCAGGCGATCGGCGGGCGGGCGATGGAGTCGATGACCGGGCGGCTGGTGGTCGCGACTCCGGCGCTGAAGGACCCGAACTTCGACCGTACGGTCGTGCTGCTGGTGGCCCACGAGCCGGGCGGCGCGCTCGGCGTGGTGCTCAACCGGGCCACCGAGGTGCCGGTGGCCGACGTCCTCGGCGACTGGAGCGACCTGGCCCGCCACCCGGCGGTGCTCTTCGAGGGCGGCCCGGTCCAACCCGACTCGGCCATCTGCCTGGCCCGGATGCGCCAGCCGGTGAAGCGGGTCAAGGGGTTCCACCAGGTCTCCGGCGCGGTCGGCACGATCGACCTCTCGGTCGACCCGGAGCGGCTGCGGGAGAACGTCGGCGGCATCCGGGTCTTCGCGGGTTACTCCGGTTGGGGCGCGGGGCAGTTGGAGCAGGAAATCGAGGACGGCTCCTGGTTCGTGCTAGACGCGCTGCCCGGCGACGCCTTCGTCGACCGGCCGGATGATCTGTGGCCGATGGTGCTCCGCCGCCAGGGCGGGATGATGGCCGCGGTGGCTCACTTTCCGCCGGACGTGGCACTCAACTGAGCCGGCCGTCGCGCTCCGCCCGGCCGGCCTGCGGGTCGGCCAGCCGGGGACCCCGCGAGATGACCACGCCGGCGGCCGTGTGTATAGTTTCCCAGTGCCCGGGCGACCGGGACGACAGCAAGGGGCCGTGGCGCAGCTGGTAGCGCACCACACTGGCAGTGTGGGGGTCAGGGGTTCGAGTCCCCTCGGCTCCACCCTTCGCGACCAGGGCGTTCGTCAGACATGACGGACGCCCTTCGTCGTTTCGGACGTCATGAGCCCGGGCCTGGCGGCAGCTGCGGGGTTGAATGCCCACGGCAGGTCCGGGTGTGCGGTAGAACCGGGTAGTGAGCCGAACTCGGCTGGAGGTATTCAGTGATGCGGTCTTCGCGGTCGCGATCACGCTACTCGCGCTGAACCTGGCGGTGGCCGGCCCGGGTCATGGCCCGCTCCTGCGTCAGGTCGGCGAGCACTGGCCCGCATTTGTCGCCTACCTGATCAGTTTCGCCACGATCGGACTCATCTGGGTCAACCATCACGCCCTCATCGGGAACCTGGCCGTCGTCGACCGGACCCTGGCCCTCCTCAACCTCGTCCTGCTGCTGTTCGTCGTCCTCATCCCGGCGGACACGGCGACGGTGGCCGAGTACCTCGCGCTGGGCGGGCAGGACGCCCGGGTGGCGGTGATTCTGTATGCGACTGCCTTCCTGGGGATGGGGCTCAGCTTCGCCGGGATCTTCGAATGGACCTTGCGTCCGGGGCGGCTCCAGCAGCCGGTGCCGGAGCGGGCCCGTTGGAAGGCGCGGCTGCGATTCGGGACAGCGTCGATCCTGTATCTGGCCGCGGTCGCCGTCGCCTTCTTCAGCCCGCCGGTGGCACTGGCCATCATCGGCGTCGTCCCCGTCTACTACATCTTCGAACGCAACCTGGCGGTCGGCTCTCCTGCAGACGTGCGGCAGCAATGAGCAAGGCCCGCCCGCATCAACGGTGCGTCCTACCGATCTCGGGCGGATCTCCAGGACGAGCAGCGTCACCGCGATCGCGAAGACGGCATCGCTGAACGCGACGACCCGATCGGGCCTGCGCACCCCACCGAACGCCGCCGGCGAATGGTCACCACCCTCGTACGAGGGTGAGGCTCCGCGGAACCGCAACCACCGCCGGTCCACGGCTACGGCACCGGCGCTACTTCAGGAATTCGAGCAGTCGTCGGGTGGTCTCCTCGGGCGCCTCCTCGGGTATGAAGTGCCCGACCGGGAGCGGGCCGCCGCCGACGTCATCAGCCCAGCCCCGCCAGATCGAGAGCGGGTCCTCGTAGAGCTTCGCGACCGAACCCTGCTCGCCCCAGAGGAACAGCACCGGGCAGGCGATCTTCCGGTTGCCCCGGTCCGCCTCGTCCAGCTGATAGTCGAGCGTCGCGGCGGCGCGGTACTCCTCGCAGATCGCGTGGACGGTCTCGGGATCACTGAACGTCCGGACGTACTCGGCGCGTACCTCGGGTGGGAAGGCGTCCTTCACCACCGGCCAGGTGTCGAGCATGTAGTCGACGAGGACCGCCGGCGCGGCGCCGATGAACTGCTCCGGCACCGGTGCCGGTGCGGCCAGGAACGACCAGACCCAGTAACCGAGGCTGAACTTCATCTCCGCCCGCGAGTACGCGTCGCCGGTGGGAATGACGTCCATGACGGCGAGCCGGGTGACCGCGTCCGGCTCGTCCAGCGCGAGCCGGTAGGCGCAGCGCGCGCCGCGGTCGTGCCCGACCAGCCGGAACCGGTCGTAGCCCAACTCCCGCATGACCTCGACCTGGTCGTGGGCGGTCGCGCGCATGCTGTACGGCTCGTGGTCGGCGGTGCTCGGTGGCTTGCCGCTGTCGCCGTAGCCGCGAAGGTCCGTGGCGACGACGGTGTAGTGCTCGGCGAGCGAGGGCGCCACCCGATGCCACATGAGATGGGTTTCCGGAATGCCGTGCAGGAGGAGCACGGGCGGACCACTTCCGCCGCGTCGCCCGTGGATCACCGCACCCGAGGTCGGGATGTCGAATTCTTCAAATCCGTCAAACACGGCCAAGATCCCTCGGTTGTCGGCAGACCAAGAAGAGCCTGGACCGACCGTAACAGCGCGACGATCAACGGATTTGGGCTTCCAGCCGAATGGCCCGCGCCTGCGGCGTCCTTCCCTGGTAGCCGGTCAGCCGCGGTCGGGGAGCGTCACCGGGGTGCCGATGGGTAGCCAGCGCAGCGCCGAGCGGACATCGGCGGGCGCCGCCGCGAACGCCCGCTCGACGACTTCCCGGTCCTCGCGGAAGTGTCCCCAGCCCTCGTAGTGCACCGGCACCACCGTCCTGGGGTGGAGCAGCCGGCACAGGCGGCGTCGCGGTGACCACGATCCGCTGGTCGCCGGACCCGACCGTGGCGGTCTGCCAGGCGGCGAGCCCGACGGCGTTGCCGCCGAGCCGACCCGCCGCCGACGGGGTGGTCAGCACGACGCCGGCGGCCGGCAGCAGCGCCCGGCCGGCGGCGTCGAGGTTGTCGCCGTGCTGGTCGTGGGTGAGCAGCACGGCGTCGATCGGCGGCAGGTCGGCTGCGGCCAGCGCCGGCCCGGTCGTCTTGCGGGAGGCCGACCCCCAGCCGAAGCTGTACCTCCGGCCGGGCGCGTCGAAGGTGGGATCGGTGAGCAGCCGCAGCCCGGCGACCTCGATCAGCGTGGTCGGGCCGCCGATGTGGGTGAACCGGACGTCGGCCATCCCGCTACCGGGCGTTCTGGACGGCCCAGGCGAGCACCTCGTCGGCGATCTGTTCCCAGCCCGGCTGGGCGGTGAGCAGGTGGGCGTAGCCCGGGTACTCCTTGACCTCCGTCAGGGTGTTCGACTTGTAGTGCTTGGCGTTGGAGCGCTGGACGCTGGGCGGCATGAGGTGGTCCTCGCCGCCGGAGACGAAGAGCAGCGGAGCCCGGTTGTCGTTGTGGTAGTCGACCCAGACGTCCTGGTGGCCGGGCTGGACGTTGGCGATCAGGCTGCCCCAGAGGATCGAGGCGGAGGCCGGGATGTGGTAGCGCTCGTAGAGGGCGTGCGACTCCTGCTCGCTGAAGGTGTTGGTGAAGGCGTAGTGCCACTGCTCGTGCGTGAAACCGATCGCCTTGTGCCGGTTGGCCGGGTTGCGCAGCACCGGAAACGTCGACTTCAGCTGCGACGGGGGCGCCACCTTTACGCCCTCGGTGGGGGCCGAGTTCAGCGCCACCCCGGCCGCGCCGAAGCCGCGGTCGAGCAGGAGCTGGGTGAACGCTCCTCCGGCGGAGTGCCCGATCAGGATGGGCGCGGTGGGCAGGTCGCGGATCACCGACTCCAGGTGCGCGATGATCTCCGGTACGGTCACCTTCTCGATCGGGGTCGGGTCGGCGTTGAGTGCCTCGACCTCGACCTCGTAGCCGGGGTACGCGGGCGTGAGCACCTGGTAGCCCTGCCGCTCGTAGTGCGCCTTCCAGTGCTCCCAGCTGCGTGGTGTCACCCAGAAGCCGTGGATCAGGACGATGGTGTCCGGTTTCATCGGTCGTTCCTCCGAGGCAGGGTCGCGGAAGGCGAAGCAGGCCGTTGCCGAGCCGTACCTGTGAGTGTCGGTGATTCCGCGCGGCGGCCCATGGAGGACGGCCAACCTTCGCGCCGCTGATCCCACCCGACCGACACCCCTTTGATCCACTCGGGCCCGTGCGATGTCCGAATGTCCCCTCCGTCCGCATCTCACGCACAGCCGACCAATCCGAGTCGATCGTCCGATTCGTGACCGCGCCGACCCGCCCTTGTCCACCCGGCTGGGCGGTCTGGGCGGTTCGCGGGTGTGACCGGGGGCATCCCGGGGGCGGAATGATGGGTGGCCGGGCGTCGTTGAACATCCCCGACGGCCGAGGTAGCAGCCCGTGGTCACCGGTTGATCCGGTCGGCGGCGAGGGCCTGGCCCCCGGAATGACGGCGGGCCCCGGGTCGTTACATCTGGTCCCGGCCGGTGGCCCGCCCGGCCCCCCCGGAATGATGGCGGGCCACCGGTCGTTACATCTGGTCCCGGCGCCCGTGAGGCCCCCCGCCTCGCACGTCGGAACCCTGTGGTCGATGAGCCCCTGACGTGTGGCCCGGCCGAAAAGACTTTCCCCCATTGATTCATGAGCGCCCTGTCGAGGTGCTTCACACCCGCGCGTGAACGCCGACCCCCGTCGGCTGTGGGTGTTTACCCCCGAATTGGAGCTTTCCCATGAACACGATCATGCGTAAGAGCGTTATCGGTATTGCTGGTCTGGCTTTCGCCGGTGGTGTGATCGGTGGT
>NZ_JBEZFU010000002.1:0-671266 GCF_040649635.1 Micromonospora sp. NPDC048909
CCGGTAACGGGTTCAGTTGACCGGTACTAATAGGCCGAGGACTTGACTACTAAGCTGCTACGCGTCCACTGTGCAACTCCCGACAAACGAACAACGACCCGTGTGGTGTGTTGTTTGATATGTCGATAGAGTTACGGCGGTCATGGCGGAGGGGAAACGCCCGGTCACATTCCGAACCCGGAAGCTAAGCCCTCCAGCGCCGATGGTACTGCACTCGGGAGGGTGTGGGAGAGTAGGACACCGCCGGACAATCGTTCCCGTCAGGGCCACCCCAATATTTTGGGGGTGGCCCTGACGGCGTTTTGGCGTCAGAAGGCACCGCGCCGGAAAGCGCCGGTGGAGGTGGACCAACTGATCCCGTCGCCGTTCGCACCGCGCCAATCGACGGGGCGGCCGCGATCAGCTGCGTACCGGCGGTGGGTGGTAGGCGTGCGGCGCCGGCGGTCAGCCGCGGGTCTGGATGCCGGCGCGCAGGTCGCGGAAGAGCGCGCCGGCGTCGTCGACGGCGCGGCCGGGGAACATCCCCATCACCACGCTGCCGTGGTCGGCCCAGCCGCAGACGGCGAAGTCGCCGCCCTCGCCGCTGGTGGTACCGCATTTCATCACGCCACCCAGGTCGCCGGCGGGCACCTCGCGCAGCCCGTCCACCTTGCCCGTCTCGTCGGCCATCAGGCCGAAGAGGCTGTCCAGGTCCCGCTCCGGCTGCCAGAGCAGGGTGGTCCCGCCGAAGACGAGCACCGAGCGCTTGTCGTCGGCCGGATCGCGGTAGACGGTGCCGAAGCTGCGGTCCAGCTCGATGTCGGCGGCGAAGCCGCTGCGCAGGTAGTCGGCGGTGCTGCGGGCCCGCTCGGTGTCGTCGCGGGTCAGCCCGGCCACCCGGTCCGGGGTGGCCAGCCGGGTGTCCTTCTGCTCGGCGATCCGCCAGCCGGCCACGCCGAGGGCGCCGGCGCCCGCGAGTCCGACGGCGAGCGCCACGGCCCAGCCGATCCGCCGCCGCCGCGACCAGGTCGCCCGCGGCTCGGACACGCCCCCGGGGTCCCGGTTGCTCAGCTGGATCGGCTCCTCGGTCAGCTCGACGGGCTCCGGTCCGTCGCCGAGCTGACGTTCGGTGAGATGTGCGTCGGACATAGCCGACACCGTACGCGAACCATCGGTGGCGCACGTCAGGTCCGCCGAACCCCTCCGTAGACTTGTCAGGTGACCGAGAGACTGGATGCCCGACGCCCCGACGCCCCCACCCTGCCCGGCCAGTACCAGCCGGGCGAGGTAGAGCAGCGACGGTACGAGCAGTGGGTAGCCGCCGGCCACTTCCGGGCCACCGCGCAGAGCGACAAGCCGCCCTTCACCATCGTCATCCCGCCGCCGAACGTGACCGGCTCGCTGCACATGGGCCACGCCCTGGACCACACCGTCCAGGACGCCCTGGTGCGGCGCAAGCGGATGCAGGGCTTCGAGGCGCTCTGGCTGCCCGGCATGGACCACGCCGGCATCGCCACCCAGAACGTCGTCGAGCGGCAGCTCGCCGCCCAGGGGCTGTCCCGCCACGACCTGGGTCGGGAGAAGTTCGTCGAGCGGGTCTGGCAGTGGAAGGCCGAGTCCGGCGGGGCCATCCTCGGCCAGATGCGCCGCCTCGGCGACTCCGTCGACTGGGACCGTGAGCGCTTCACCATGGACGAGGGCCTGTCCCGGGCCGTCCAGACGATCTTCAAGAAGCTGTACGACGACGGCCTCATCTACCGGGCCAACCGGATCATCAACTGGTGCCCGCGCTGCCTGACCGCGCTCTCCGACATCGAGGTCGAGCACACCGAGGACGACGGTGAGCTGATCTCCATCCGGTACAGCGACGAGGTGGTGGTGGCCACCACCCGGGCCGAGACCATGCTCGGCGACACCGCGGTGGCGGTGCACCCCGACGACGAGCGGTACCGGCACCTGATCGGCACCGAGGTCGAGCTTCCGCTCACCGGCCGGCGCATCCCGATCGTGGCCGACGCGCACGTCGACCCGAGCTTCGGCACCGGCATGGTCAAGGTTACGCCGGCGCACGACCCCAACGACTTCGAGATCGGCCAGCGGCACGACCTGCCCTCGCTGACCGTGATGGACGAGCGTGGCGTGATCACCGTGCCCGGGCCGTTCGAAGGGCTGGACCGCTTCGAGGCCCGACCGGCGATCGTCGCCGCCCTGCGGGAGCAGGGGCGGATCGTCGCGGAGAAGCGCCCGTACGTGCACGCTGTCGGGCACTGCTCGCGCTGCCGTACGACCGTCGAGCCGCGGCTGTCGTTGCAGTGGTTCGTCAACACCGCCCCGCTGGCCCAGGCTGCCGGTGACGCGGTGCGCGACGGACGGGTCCGGATCGAGCCGGCCGAGCTGGCCAAGCGCTACTTCGCGTGGGTCGACAACATGCACGACTGGTGCATCTCCCGCCAGCTCTGGTGGGGGCACCGCATCCCGGTCTGGTACGGCCCGGCGGGCGAGATCGTCTGCGTCGGCCCCGACGAGGAGCCGCCGACCGGCGAGGGCTGGCACCAGGACGAGGACGTCCTCGACACCTGGTTCTCCAGCGGCCTGTGGCCGTTCTCCACGCTCGGCTGGCCCGAGCAGACCCCGGAGCTGGCCAAGTTCTACCCGACCAGCGTGCTGGTCACCGGGTACGACATCCTGTTCTTCTGGGTCGCCCGGATGATGATGTTCGGCCTCTACGCGATGGACGGCCGGCCGCCGTTCGACGTGGTCGCCCTGCACGGGATGGTGCGCGACCAGTTCGGCAAGAAGATGTCGAAGTCGTTCGGCAACGTGGTCGACCCGCTGGACTGGATCGACCGGTACGGTGCCGACGCCACCCGGTTCACCCTGGCCCGGGGCGGTAACCCCGGCCAGGACGTGCCGGTCAGCGAGGAGTGGTGCCAGGGCTCCCGCAACTTCTGCAACAAGCTCTGGAACGCCACCCGGTTCGCGCTGATCAACGGCGCCCGGGCGGACGGCCCGCTGCCGGCCGCCGAGGAGCTGTCGACCGTCGACCGGTGGATCCTGTCCCGGCTGGCGCACGTCACCGCCGAGGTGGACGAGCAGTTCGAGGCGTACGAGTTCGCGAAGGTCTGCGACCTGCTCTACCACTTCGCCTGGGACGACGTCTGCGACTGGTACGTGGAGCTGTCCAAGCCGGTGCTCGCCGAGGGCGGGCCGGCGGCCGAGGTCAGCCGCCGGGTCCTCGGCCACGTGCTCGACCAGCTGCTGCGGCTGCTGCACCCGATCATCCCGTTCGTCACCGAGGAGCTCTGGATCGCGCTCACCGGCGGCGAGACGGTGATGCGGGCGCCCTGGCCGGTGGCCGACCGGGCCCGGCTCGACGACGCCGCGGAGGCGGAGGTCGGCGCGGTGCAGCGGGTGGTCACCGAGATCCGCCGGTTCCGTTCCGACCAGGGACTGCGCCCCACCCAGCGGGTCGCCGCGCGGCTGGACGGCCTCACCACGGCCGGGATCACCGCGCACGAGCCGCTGATCCGGTCGCTGGCCCGGCTCGACCCGGCCGCCGACGGGTTCCAGGCGAGCGCGACGCTGGCGATGCCCGGCGAGGTGAGCGTGGCGCTGGACACCCGCGGCTCGATCGACGTGGCCGCCGAGCGGGCCCGGCTGACCAAGGACCGCGCCGCCGCCGAGAAGGAGGTCGCGCAGGCCCGGGGCAAGCTCGGCAACCCGGCCTTCGTCGGCAAGGCGCCGGAGCCGGTGGTCGCCAAGATCCGTGACCGGCTCGCCACCGCCGAGGCCGATCTGCTCCGCATCGACGCTGCCCTGGAGGCGCTGCCCTCGTGACCGATCACTCCGACTTCGCCAAGGTCGAGGCCGAACTGGCCGAGCGGGGCTTCACCCGGATGGTCTTCGAACTGGACCGGATCGAGTCCCTGCTCGACCTGCTCGGCAGCCCGCAGCGGGCGTACCCGTCCATCCACCTGACCGGCACCAACGGCAAGACCTCGACCGCCCGGATGATCGATTCGCTGCTGCGGGCGTTCGGGCTGCACACCGGCCGCTACACCAGCCCGCACCTGGAAACCGTGCGCGAGCGGATCAGCCTGGACGGGGAACCGGTCAGCGAGGAGCGCTTCGCGGCCACCTACCGGGAGATCGCCCCGCTGGCCCGGCTGGTCGACGAGCGCTCGGCCGAGCCGCTGACCTACTTCGACATGACCACCGCGATGGCCTTCGCCACCTTCGCCGACGCGCCGGTCGACGTGGCGGTGGTCGAGGTGGGCCTCGGCGGCGCCGAGGACTCGACGAACGTGCTCCAGGCCGGGGTGGCCGTGATCACCCCGATCGGGCTGGACCACACCGAGTGGCTCGGCGACACCGTCGAGGACATCGCGCTGCACAAGGCCGGCATCATCCACGCCGGCGCCACGGTGATCTCGGCGGCGCAGGAGGAGGAGGCGGCCCGTCCGATCCTGGAGCGCTGCGCCGAGGTCGGTGCGACCATTGCCCGGGAGGGCTCCGAGTTCGGCGTGCTGCGCAAGGCGGTCGCCGTCGGCGGCCAGGTCCTGACCCTGCAGGGGCTGGGCGGCGTCTACGAAGAGGTGTTCATCCCGCTGCACGGTGCCCACCAGGCGCAGAACGCGGCGGTCGCGCTCGCCGCGGTCGAAGCGTTCCTCGGCGCCGGCACCCGCCGCCAGCTCGACATCGAGGCCGTCCGCGAGGGCTTCGCGACGGCCAGTTCGCCCGGTCGCCTGGAGCGGGTACGCAGCGCGCCGACCATTCTGCTCGACGGCGCGCACAACCCGCACGGGATGGCCGCGACCGTCACCGCGCTGCAGGAGGAGTTCGCCTTCAGCAAGCTGGTCGCGGTCGTCGGCGTGCTCGGTGACAAGGACGCCCCGGCCCTGCTGGAGCTGCTGGAGCCGGTGGTCGACCAGCTCGTGGTCACCCGGAACAGCTCGCCGCGGGCGATGCCGACCGCCGAGCTGGCCGAGCTGGCCGCCGAGGTGTTCGGCCCGGACCGGGTCGAGGTGGCCGAGGAGATGCCGGACGCGATCGAGACGGCGGTCGCGTTGGCCGAGGAGGACGTACCCGGCGAGTTGAGTGGGGTGGGCGTGCTGATCACCGGGTCGGTGGTGACCGTGGCCGACGCCCGCCGGCTGCTGAAGCGATGAGCGAGCCGGAGCAGCCGCGGCGCTCGGGACTGCGCAACCCCGAGCGGGCGGTGCGCGGTCTCGGCGCGGGCGCGTTGACCATCGAGGCGCTGGTGCTGCTGCTCGCCATCCAGCCGATCCGGGTGATCGGCGGCGATCTGGGTGGCGCGGCGATCGGCGTGGTGGTGGCGCTGGCCGTGGCGGCGGTGGTGCTGGCCGGCATGATGCGCCGGCCGTGGGCCTGGCACGCGGGCACCGTGCTGCAGGGTCTGCTGATGCTCGCCGGCCTGCTGCACTGGTCGCTGCTCGCGCTCGGCGTCATCTTCGCCCTGGTCTGGGCCTACGCCCTGCACGTCCGCCGGGTGATCCTGGGCTGAGGTCGGGGTGGAGCGTTTCGCGAGGGCGCCCGTGCTCCGCGAGCCGGTGCGACCGGACGCTGTCGACCTGCTCCATATCTGAACCACCCGGCGCCGGCGGGCGGCGGAGCGGCGGAGCGGCGGGGCGGGGCGGGGCGGATGTTCATATCTGGAGCAGTTCGACAGCGATGCGCACCGCCAACCCGGGCGGAACATCCGGCACCGGTCACCCGCCGACGACGCGACCGTCGGGTCACGCCTCCGCGCGTTCGCGCCACTGCGTGAGCGCGATGCCGTGCCCGTCGGGATCCCGGAAGGCGGCGGCCCATACCTCCAGCTTCGTGCCCCGGTTCACCACCCGGGGCGCGTACGTGAAGCGCACGCCCGTTTCGCGCAGCCGTTCGTACGCCGCCTGGATGTCGTCCACCTCGAGGTTGACGTGCACCAACCGGCGGCTGACCGGCGCGGCCTCGGTCACCTCGCGCAGCACCAGCCGGGTCGTCCCGGAGGCGAGCACCGCGTTTCCGGCGCCCCGGTCGACCTCGGTGAAGCCGAGCCTGCCGCGGTAGAAGCCGAGCGAGCGGGACAGGTCGGTGACCAGCAGGGTCAGCCCGACTCCGCTGATCGGCGCGCCGGCCACGATCGGGTCGGTCGCGGCCGCCTCCGGCTCGTACCCGAAGATCGCCTCGTCCAGCTCCTCCGGGGTGACCTGCGCGTCCCTGGCCGGCTGGCGGGTGGGCGCGGGATCGTCCAGCGGTAGGTCGAGCGGGTCGAGCGGGTCCAGCGGATCCGCCGGGGCGGTGGGCCCGGCCGCGGCCTCGGCTGGGGCGTCGAACTGCTCCTCGGCCGGCGAGCGGGGGGCCGGGGTGGCCCGGCGCGGCAGCGGGTTGGCCGCCGGCTGCTCGACCAGCGTCCCCTCCAGCACGACCGGGCCGCCCGGGCGCTGGTGCACCACCACCGGCTCGCGCTCCTCGGGCGGGCCGACCGGTTCGTCGCGCACCGGGTCGGGGGCCAGCGGATCGCGGAAGTCGTCCCGGAAGTCGTCCTCGGCGGAGCGCCCGGCCCACGGCGGGGCGTCCTGCTCGATCAGCATCTCGTCGATCGGCTCGGCCCCGGCGTACTCCGGCGGCAGGTCGGCGCTCGCTGCGGCGGCGGTCTCGGCGTGCGTGGGCACCTCGTCCCAGAGCACCCGGACGTGCCGCTGGTCGTCCAGGGCGACCCGGATCGGCAGGGTCTGACCGAGCGACGGCCACTTGGCGACCGGCACCCGCGGCTCGATGATCTTCTTGCTCCGCGGCGGCAGCCCGGGCGCGTCGATGACCAGTTGCAGCTCGCACCGGCCGAACGCGTACTGGGTGGGCGGCTCGGACGCGCTGTGCACGTGCCCCTCGCCGATCACCCAGGTGCGCCCGCCGCCCCGCACCGTGGCCAGCGCGATGGCCAGCACCAAGAGGGCGACCCCGAGCGCCACGATGGCCCAGCTGGTCATGCCGAGGCCGAAGAGGATCACGAAGGTGGCCACGGTGCCGAGCACCGCGGCGATCAACTTGCGTACCGGCGCGATGGGTCGGCTCCCGCCATTCGCCACTGTGGACCTCCCGGGGGTCAAGGGCCAGGCTAGGCCGCGGCGGCCACCGGGGGAAAGGCCAGCCGCCGCGCCGGTGCCGGGACCGGGTCGCTAGGCTGACCGTACCCAGCCCGACCGTCTTCCGCGCACAGGAGGAACCCAGCGTGTCCAGCACCCCCGACGAGCGCACCCTCGTACTGATCAAGCCCGACGCGGTCCGTCGCGGGCTGGTGGGCGAGGTCATTTCCCGCTTCGAGCGCAAGGGGCTGCGGATCGACGCGATGGTGACCCGGACGATGGACGCCGCGCTGGCCGACGAGCACTACGCCGAGCACGTGGACAAGCCTTTCTATCCGCCGCTGAAGGCCTTCATGACCGGCGGCCCGCTGGTCGCCCTGGTGCTCTCCGGCGACCAGGTCATCGAGGTGGTCCGTGGGCTCGTCGGGGCCACCGACGGGCGGCGGGCGACGGCCGGCACCATCCGTGGTGACTTCTCCCTGTCCAACCGGGAGAACCTCGTGCACGCCTCGGACTCGACGGACAGCGCGAAGCGCGAGATCGCGCTCTGGTTCCCCGAGCTGGGCTGACCCCTTCGCCACCGACGCCGGCGGGCGGCGCCTGGTTCAGTCGGCGGGCGGTACCTTCGCCGGGTTGCCGACCATGTAGATGCCGGTGATCCGGCCGTCGGCCGCGGTGACGCTCAGCGTGTACCGGTTGCCGTTCGCGCGGGTGAGCAGCACGGCGGGCTCTCCGTTGAGCTCCAGCCGGCGCACCGTCCACCGGCGGTGTGGGCCGTAGATCCCGGCGAAGAACCGGGCGATCCGGTCCGCACCGGTGATCGGATTGCGGGCGGCCGACACCCGACCACCGCCGTCGCTCCAGGCCGTGGCGTCCTTGGCTACCAGGCCGGTGAGCGTCGCCAGGTCCCCGTCCCGGGCGGCGGCCAGGAACGCGTCCAGCAGCCGTTCCCGTTCGGGTCGGCTGGCGGTGAACCGGCGCTGCTCCTGCCGCACCCGGGTGGCCGCCCGGTGGTGCAGCTGCCGGCAGTCCTCGGGGGTCCGGTCCAGGATCTCGGCGATCTCGGCGTACGGCAGGTCGAAGGCGGTGTGCAGGACGTACACCGCACGCTCCGGCGGGGTGAGCCGCTCCAGCACGTGCAGCAGCGCGGTGGAGAGCGAGTCGCGTAGTTCCGCGCGGTCCAGCGGGCCGAACGGCGAGGACTCGGTCGGCACCGGTTCCGGCAGCCACGTCCCGACGTACGTCTCGCGGGCCGCCTGCCGGACTCGCAGCCGGTCCAGGGCCAGCCGGGTGACCACCCGGGAGAGGTAGCGCCGGGGCTCCGCCACCGCCGAGCGGTCCACGTCCAGCCAGCGCAGGTACGCCTCCTGCAGCACGTCCTCCGCGTCGTCCCGGCTGCCGAGCAAACGGTAGGCGAGGCCGAGCAGCATCGGCCGGTGCGCCTGGAGCGCACCGGCCGCCTCTGCCGCCGCAGCAGTCGTCACGCCTGAGCCGGAGGCTCCAACCGCATCGTCACGCCGATCCGATTCCACACGTTGATTGTGGCAATCGCCATGACCAGGTCGGCCAGTTCCTTCTCCGACCAGACCTTCGCGGCGGTGTCCCACACCTCGTCCGGCACGCCGTGCTCACCGAGCTGGGTGACCGCGTCGGTGAGCGCCAGCGCGGCCCGCTCCCGCTCGTCGAAGAACGGCGCCTCCCGCCAGGTGGCCACGGCGAAGAGCCGCCGGCTCGACTCGCCGCCCGCCAGGGCGTCCCGGCTGTGCAGGTCCACGCAGTACGCGCACCCGTTCAGCATCGAGGCCCGCAGCTTCACCAGCTCCAGCACGGTGTGCTCGACGTTCGCCCGGACGTACTTCTCCATCCCCATGACGGCCTGGTACGCCTGCGGCGCCACCTCGGCGGGGTTCATCCGCTGCACGACTACCTCCCTGATAGATCCGACACCGTCACGACGGATCGGCCGGGGCGTGCCGTGACAACCGGCGGCGTGACGCCGGTCATGCCGCGCCGGGGCAGGGCGCTACCGCCGCCCGGTCGGGATCGGGGCACCCGGGCGGCCAGCCGCCGGCCCACCTCGATCAGCGGCAGCTCGATCCACCGGTACATCAGGTCCGCGGCGAGCAGCGCCACCACGGTCGTCGCCAGGAAGAAGGCGGTGCCGCGGTGCGCGATCGCGGGCGCCAGCCCGGCCGCCGCCCGCGCCGCGATCGACTGGATCAGATACATCGAGTACGACCGTTCGCCGACGAGGACCAGCGGGCGCAGCCCCAAGCCGCGGGCGAGCACGCTGCGGGAGAGCAGGGCCGGCAGCAGCACCGCCGCGGCGGCGGCGTAGCAGCCGATCAACGCCTCCTGGCCGAGCCGGGTCGGCCAGAACCGCACGCTCACCTGGAGCACGACGAACGCCACGATGACGGCGCTGGCCGTCACCGGGTGGGTCAGCGGCCGGACCAGGGCGAAGCCGCGGGGATGGTGCATGAGCACCGCGGTCAGGCAGCCGAGCAGAATCGCCAGGTAGTGCACCGGCCAGCTCAGCCAGGCGATGTCCGGCGGGATCAACGCGAGAAAGAGCGCGAGCAGGCCGACGGTCACCGCCAGGCGGCGGCGGAAGGCGGCGGCGACCGCCACGAAGGCGATGGCCGGCCAGAAGAGGTAGAACTTCTGCTCGATGCCGATCGTCCAGGAGTGCAGGAACGGCGCGCCCGGTGGCAGGAGCTCGTTGAGGAAGAGCAGGTAGTACCTGAGCGACCGCTCGACGGTCTCCGCGGTGCCGTTGATCCGGGCCAGCGCCCAGGTCAGCACGAGCACCAGCAGGTAGACCGGCATGATCCGGAACAATCGCCGCAGGTAGAAGGCGCGCAGCGAGACTTTGCCGTACCGGTGCTCCTCGCGCAGCAGCAGCGTCGTGATCAGAAAGCCGGAGAGCACGAAGAACAGGTGTACGCCGATCCAGCCGGTCAGCCAGGTCCAGGACGGGCCGCCGTAGTGGAAGGCGATGACCATGACGGCGGCGAGTGCCCGCAGCCCGTCCAGGGCCGGAAAACGGCGCATGGCCACGAACTCGTCGTACCTGAGCGTTCGCACCGGCGGAGTCTGGGCGAGTGGGCCAACGGGGTCAAGCCGCGAAGGTGGCGGCTGGCACCCTCGGACCAGCACCCGGATGGTTCGCCACCCGTTCGGGGCGGCGGGGGGTCGTCGGCTACCGTGACACCGCCTGCTTCGTACACGACTCGCCGGAGGACCAGTGCCGCTGCTCTACACCATCGGCAAGCTCACCGTGGGGCCCACGATGAGGCTGGCCTTCCGGCCGACCGTGGAGGGGTTGGAGCACGTGCCGGAGATCGGCGGGGCGATCCTCGCCGGCAACCACCTCTCGGTCGCCGACGAACTCTTCGTCGGCACGGTGGTGCCGCGGCACCTGGCGTTCTGGGCGAAGTCCGAGTACTTCAAGGGCGTCGGCCTGAAGGGGGCGTTCTCCAAGTTCGTCCTCACCGGGCTCGGAGCGATCCCGGTGGAGCGGGCCGGCGGGCGGGCCGCCCTCACCGCCTTCGACGCGGCCATCCCGGCCCTCAAGGGCGGCGACCTGGTGGTCGTCTACCCGGAGGGGACCCGGTCGCCGGACGGGCGGCTCTACCGGGGGCGCACCGGTGCGGTCCGGCTGGCCATCTCCGCCGGCGTGCCGATCATTCCCGTCGGCATGATCGGCACCGAGAAGGTGCAGCCGATCGGCGCGCGGTTGCCGCGCCCGGGCGCGGGCAAGGTCATCGTGCGGTTCGGCAAGCCGCTGGACTTCACCGGCCGGCCGGACGACCGCACCTCGCTGCGGGCGATGACCGACGAGATGATGAGCGAGATCCAGAAGCTCACCGGCCAGGAGTACGTCTCCCGTTACGCCCCGCCGCGCGCCCACCCGGACCCGACCCGCGAGGGCCCGGCCTGACCCGACCGTCCCGCTGTCGCCGCGCTGCCCGGCCCGATCGGACCGGCCTCAGTTCTGGCCGGCCGTCACGATCTGTCCGCGCAGGGTGTCGAGCAGGGCCGCGCTGTCCTGCACGGAGAGCCGGGTGAAGACTCCGGTGGCGATGCTGCCGTGGTCGACCGAGGTGCAGACCACCACGTCAGTGCCGTCGGCGCTGCCCACCGCACAGCGCTCGTGCCGGCCGCGTACGCCGGTGTCGACCTCCTCGGCGGCGTCGAGCTGGTACTGCTCGGTCAGCCGGGCGATCTCGTCGTCCGCGTCCGCCTCCGGGGTCAGCCGGAAGCCGGTCCCGCCGAAGACCGTCACCGGCTTGCCGTCCGCCGTGGTGTAGACGCCGGCGAAGGTGTCCTCGGCGAGCCAGTGCGCCTTGCGTACCTCGGTCTCCAACTGCCGGGCGGCCTGCTCGCTGCGGCTGTCCTCGCGCAGCGACAGGTCGGCCACCCGACCTGGGAGGCTGGCCTTCGCCGGATACTGCGCCGAGATCGGCATGCCGTAGTAGGCCGGGCAGCCGCAGCAGCAGGCGAGGGTGAGCAGCAGCAGCCACGGCCAGCGACGCCGCTTGCGCACCGGGACGTACCCCTTGGGGGCACGCCAGTCGGGCGGCGGCGCGGCCGGCGGCGGGGCGGGCGACCGTTTCGAACGGCGCTGCTTCGGCGGCGCCGGCGGGGCGGGCGGCGCCGGGCGGGCGGTCACCGGAGGCCGGGCGACCGGCGGGGCCGGTACCGGATGGCGCGGCGCGACCTGGTGCGGCGGAACGTGGGGCGCCGGCGAGACCGGTGGCGGGGGGACCGGCGCGGGTGGTCCCGAATACGGGCGGGTCGGCGGAGGCGCCGGATAGGAGACCGTCGGTGGCAGCGGCGGCAGCTCGGCCGAGGGCAGCTCCCAGCCGCCGGTGTCCGCGCCGGCCCACGGATCGACCGGAACCCGATGCTCGGGGGGCTCCGGCGGCGCGGGCGGCAGCGGGGTCGGCTCGGCCGACTCGCCCCAGGCGCGCCGGCGCGGTGGCGGTGGCGGCACCGTGGCGGAGCCGCTCCACCGTGGCGGTGTCGGGTCGCCCGCAGCCTCGGCGACGGGTAGCCGCCGGGTGCCGGAGGGACCGTCCGACGCTGCTCGATCGTCGCCGGCGGAATCGACCGGGTCGGCCGCCGGTTCGGTGAGTGGCCGGGTGCCCTCGGTGCCGGCCGACTCGCTCGCCGGCTCCGGCTCGGCCGGGCGACGGTCACCGTCGTCACCGTCGTCGCCGTCGTCGCCGTCGTCGACGGACGGCGCGGGGGGTTGCGGCTCGGGCGGGGTCGGTGGGCCCGGGTGGGACACGCCCTCCGGCGGTACGGGGGAGGAGGTCCCCTCCCCGGCGACGGTCGGATCGCGGTCCGGCTCCGTGCCCGGGGTCTTCCCGTCGGCCGGCCGGTCTGCGCCCGGCTGCGGCTCCGGCATCGCGGCAATCTCCTCTCGCGCCGGTCCGAGGTTAGTACCGGGGTGCCAGTTTCGGCGATCCGCCCACCAACAGGATGCCGCGCACTGCGCGCGGCATCCGCCGGACGGGCGCGTACCCTTGGGCTTCATGAGCGTCCCGTCCACGACGCCGCGCCCTGTCGCGGCCAACTCCGTCTGGCCCAGGCTGGAGCCGTTGCTGCCCCAGGTGACCAAGCCCATCCAGTACGTCGGTGGCGAGTTGGGCGCGGTGGTCAAGGACTGGGACGCGGCCACGGTGCGCTGGGCGTTGATGTACCCCGACGCGTACGAGGTCGGCCTGCCCAACCAGGGCGTGCAGATCCTCTACGAGGTGCTCAACGAGCTGCCCGACGTGCTCGCCGAGCGGACGTACGCGGTCTGGCCGGACCTCGAGACGCTGATGCGCGCGAACGGCGTGCCGCAGTTCACCGTCGACGCGCACCGCCCGGTACGCGACTTCGACGTGTTCGGCATCTCCTTCTCCACCGAGCTGGGCTACACCAACCTCTTCACCGCGATCGACCTGGCCGGCATCCCGATGCTGGCCGCCGACCGCACCGACGCCGACCCGGTGATCGTGGCCGGTGGGCACGCGGCGTTCAATCCGGAGCCGATCGCCGACTTCATCGACGCCGCCGTGCTCGGCGACGGCGAGGAGGCAGTCCTCGAGATCACCGCGATCGTCCGCGAGTGGAAGGCCGAGGGCTCCCCGGGCGGGCGCGACGAGCTGCTGCTGCGCCTGGCCCGCACCGAGAGCGTCTACGTGCCGCGCTTCTACGACGTGGACTACCTGCCCGACGGCCGGATCCAGCGGGTCGTGCCGAACCGGGCGGACGTGCCGTTCCGGGTGCACAAGCGCACGACGATGGACCTGGACGCCTGGCCGTACCCGAAGAAGCCGCTGGTGCCGCTCGCCGAGACGGTGCACGAGCGGTACGCGGTGGAGATCTTCCGGGGTTGCACCCGGGGCTGCCGGTTCTGCCAGGCCGGCATGATCACCCGCCCGGTGCGGGAGCGGTCGATCACCACGGTGGGTCAGATGGTCCGCGAGGGCCTGGAGTTCTCCGGCTTCCACGAGGTGGGCCTGCTCTCGCTCTCCTCCGCCGACCACTCCGAGATCGGCGACATGTGCTCGGGCCTCGCCCAGCAGTACGAGGGCACGAACGTCTCGCTGTCGCTGCCGTCGACCCGGGTCGACGCGTTCAACATCGACCTGGCCCAGGAGCTGTCCCGCAACGGGCGGCGGACCGGCCTGACCTTCGCCCCCGAGGGCGGGTCGGAGCGGATCCGCAAGGTGATCAACAAGATGGTGTCCGAGGAGGACCTCATCCGCACCGTGGTCACCGCCTACACCAACGGCTGGCGGCAGGTGAAGCTCTACTTCATGTGCGGCCTGCCCACCGAGACCGACGAGGACGTGCTCCAGATCGCCCGGATGGCCCACGAGGTCATCAAGGCCGGTCGGGCCGCCACCGGGTCGAAGGACATCCGCTGCACGGTCTCCATCGGCGGGTTCGTGCCGAAGCCGCACACCCCGTTCCAGTGGGCGGCCATGGAGCGGCCGGAGGTCATCGACAGCCGGCTCAAGATGCTCAAGCAGGAGATCAACTCCGACCGCTCGCTGGGCCGGGCGATCGGCTTCCGCTACCACGACGGCGAGCCGTCGCTGATCGAGGGCCTGCTCAGCCGCGGTGACCGCCGGGTCGGCGCGGTGATCCGCAAGGTCTGGGAGAACGGCGGGCGCTTCGACGGCTGGAGCGAGCACTTCTCCTACCAGCGCTGGGTGGACGCCGCGGCCGAGGTGCTGCCGGCGTTCGGGGTGGACCTCGACTGGTACACCACCCGCCAGCGCGACGAGCTCGAGGTGCTGCCCTGGGACCACCTGGACTCCGGGCTGGACAAGGACTGGCTCTGGCAGGACTGGCAGGACTCCCTCTCCGAGTACGAGCAGGACGACTGCCGGTGGACCCCGTGCTTCGACTGCGGCGTCTGCCCCGCCATGGACACCGAGATCCAGATCGGCCCGACCGGGAAGAAACTGCTCCCGTTGACCCCGATCGCCGGTTCCGGCCTCAAGGTCCCCACCGCCACCCCCGCCACCCCCGCCCACCCCTGACCAGTCCCCGCTGGCCACCCCCGACCGGGGCCCAGCTGCGTTGATCATGAAGTTGTTGTCACCGCTGCGGCGTGTCACGGACAATAACTTCATGATCACAACGCGTGACTGACCGAGCGAGGAGCACGACGATCAGTAAGAGACAACAGCCGGAGGGCGGGCAGGCGCCGGTCGTCCAGCGCGTCCGGATCCGGTACGCCAAGCGCGGGCCACTGCGGTTCACCTCGCACCGGGACTTCGCGCGGGCCTTCGAGCGGGCCGTACGTCGGGCCGGTGTGCCCATCGCCTACTCGCAGGGCTTCACCCCGCACCCCAAGATCTCGTACGCCAGCGCCGCGCCGACCGGCGTGGCGAGCGAGGCGGAGTACCTGGAGATCGGTCTGCAGGCACCGGTCGACCCGGCCGCGCTGCGCGCCGCGCTGGACGCCGCCCTCTCGCCCGGCCTCGACGTGCTGGACGCGGTGGTGGCGACCGGCGGCAGCCTGCCCGACCGGATCGAGGCGTCGGACTGGCGCATCGAGCTGCCGGGAATCGACACGGCGACGCTGCGCGCCGCGGTGGACGCCTTCAGCGCCGTCGACGAGGTGCTGGTCGAGCGGATGACCAAGCAAGGGCGGCGCACCTTCGACGCGCGGCAGGCGGTCATCGCCATCGATGTGGCGACGCCGACAGCGACTCCTTCCGGGGGACCGGCCGTACCGTGTGCGATACTCGAAGTGGTCGTGCGGCAGGTCACCCCGTCCGTACGACCCGATGACGTCCTTTCCGGCCTCCGCGTGGTGGCCGACCTGGAGCCGCCGGTTCCACCGCGAGTGACCCGGCTGGCTCAGGGCACGTTGACCGCGCAGGGCGAGATCGTGGATCCGTTGGATGCGGACCGCGACGGGGCAACCATCGGTGGGCACTGACCGACGGTCAGCGCTCGGAAGATAGGCAGACTTCGGCGGTCGCGCACCTTGCGCGCCCGGCGGAAACACTTTTGCGGCGACCCTGCGTGGCAGCGCTCACCCGCGCCCGGGGCAGCCAGAACTGGAGAACGTCCATGCTCGAGAACGAGCCCGAGGGCGGCGAACGGACCGGTTCACAGCCGGCCGGCGAAACCGCCGAGCAGCACAACCCCGTCGACGGCGGGGCCGTCGCGAGCCGGGGCGCCGTCGGCGACCGGGGCCCGGAGCCCGCGGTCGAGGCCGGCGGCGAGGTCGCCGAACCCGCGCCGGCGCGGCGGACCCGGGTCACCCGTCGCCGGGCCGCCCCGCTGAACCAGCCGGAGCAGGCCGAGGCGCCGGTCGAGGCGCCCGCCGTGGGCACCGGTAGCGACGAGTCCCCGCAGGCGGAGGTGTTGGCGCCGGTCTCCGGTGACCTCGACACCGCCCCGAAGACCACGCGTCGCCGCCGCAAGGCGACGCCCGCGAAGGCCGCCGAGGAGCCGCTGGTCGCGGCGACGGCCGAGGAGGCCTCCCCGGAGGTCGTCCCGCCGGTCAAGGTCACCCGTACCCGGCGGAAGAAGGCCACCCCCGCGGTGGCCGAGCCGGCTGCGGAGGCGCCGGCCGGCGAGCTGCCGGCCGAGGCCGCCCCGCCGGCCCGCACGGCCGCGGCGGAGGAGCCGGTGACCGGCGGCGTGGCCGAGCCGGGCCGTGGCGCCGAGGCCCCGTCCGGCGAGGTGTCGCCCGGTGCCGCCGTGGCCGGCACCACCGAGCAGTTGAGCGAGCCCGCCGAGGCCGCCGAGCCGGAGCAGCCGCGTACCCGCCGGCGGCGGGCCACGCTCTCCGCGCCCACCGTGCTGTTCATGGCTCCGCAGCCGGAGTCGGTGCCGGTCGTGCAGGTCGAGCCCACCCCCGCCCCGGCCGTGGAGGAGCCGGCCGCCGAGGAGGCGGCCGAGCCGTCGCGCCGTCGGCGGCGCGGGCGCCGCGAGGTCGAGCCGGTGGAGCCGGCCGAGGCGGAGCAGGAGCTGACCGAGGAGGCCGAAGAGGCCGCCGAGGAGACGGACGAGGACGAGGACGACGAGAGCGCCGCTGCCCGGCGTCGGCGTCGGCGCGGCCGTCGTGGTCGCGGCCGGGGCAAGGGCGGTGCCGACGACTCCGAGGACGAGGAGTCCGAGGAGGCGGCGCAGGCCGAGGCGGAGACCGAGGCCGAGGCCGAGGGCGACGAGGAAGAGGAGACCGACGGGGACGGACTGACCCGCCGCCGCCGCCGTCGCCGCCGCCGGGGTGCCGGTGACGTCGAGGGGGGCGCGGACGACGGCGTTCCCACCGTGGTCAAGATCCGCGAGCCGCGCCGCACCGTGGACGAGGTGCAGGGCGTCTCGGGCTCGACCCGGCTGGAGGCCAAGCGCCAGCGCCGCCGGGACGGCCGGGAGCAGCGGCGCACCCGGCCGCCGATCCTCAGCGAGTCGGAGTTCCTGGCCCGCCGGGAGGCGGTCGACCGGGTGATGGCCGTCCGCCAGCGCGGCGACCGTACCCAGATCGCGGTCCTCGAGGACGGCGTGCTGGTCGAGCACTACGTGACCCGCAACTCCTCCGGGACGATGGCCGGCAACGTCTACCTGGGCAAGGTGCAGAACGTCCTGCCCAGCATGGAGGCGGCCTTCGTCGACGTCGGTCGAGGTCGCAACGCGGTGCTCTACGCCGGCGAGGTCAACTGGGACACCAGCGGGCTGGAGGGGCGGGCGCGCTCGATCGAGCAGGCGCTGAAGTCCGGCGACTCGGTGCTGGTGCAGGTCACCAAGGATCCGATCGGGCACAAGGGCGCTCGGCTGACCAGCCACATCGCGCTCTCCGGCCGGCACCTGGTCTACGTGCCGAACGGCAACGCCTCCGGGATCAGCCGCAAGCTGCCCGACACCGAGCGCAAGCGGCTGCGGGACGTGCTGAAGAAGCTGGTCCCGGACGGCGCGGGCGTGATCGTCCGGACGGCCGCCGAGGGCGCCAGCGAGGACGAGCTGGCCCGGGACGTCAAGCGGCTCCAGGCGCAGTGGGAGGACATCCAGGCCAAGGCGGCCGAGGGTGGTGCCCCGGTGCTGCTCTACGAGGAGCCCGACCTGGTGATCCGGGTGGTCCGGGACCTCTTCAACGAGGACTTCCGCGAGCTGGTGATCGAGGGCGAGCAGTCGTACGACATCGTCGAGTCGTACCTGTCGCACGTCTCGCCCGACCTGGTCGCCCGGCTGCGCCGGCACACCGGCACCACCGACGTCTTCGCCGAGTACCGGATCGACGAGCAGATCCTCAAGGGGCTGGACCGCAAGGTCTTCCTCCCCTCCGGCGGGTCGCTGGTGATCGACCGGACCGAGGCGATGACGGTCATCGACGTCAACACCGGCAAGTACACCGGCTCCGGGGGCAACCTGGAGGAGACGGTCACCCGCAACAACCTGGAGGCGGCCGAGGAGATCGTGCGTCAGCTGCGGCTGCGCGACCTCGGCGGCATCGTGGTGATCGACTTCATCGACATGGTCCTGGAGTCGAACCGGGAGCTGGTGCTGCGCCGGCTCACCGAGTGCCTCGGCCGGGACCGCACCAAGCACCAGGTCACCGAGATCACCTCGCTCGGCCTGGTGCAGATGACCCGTAAGCGGATCGGTGCCGGCCTGCTCGAGGCGTTCAGCGAGACCTGCGAGTGCTGCAAGGGCCGCGGCGTGATCATTCACACCGAGCCGGTGCCGGAGAAGCCGCGTACCGGTGGGGCCGCGGAGAAGGTCAAGGCGGTCGCCTCGGCGGTCACCACCCCGGCGGCCGAGCCGACCAGCGGGGCGTCGCGGCGCCGGGCGCGCAA
Organism: Micromonospora sp. NPDC048909; assembly: GCF_040649635.1. NCBI lineage: Bacteria > Bacillati > Actinomycetota > Actinomycetes > Micromonosporales > Micromonosporaceae > Micromonospora > Micromonospora sp. NPDC048909. Next base: position 18,389 of record NZ_JBEZFU010000002.1, read on the forward strand.
GAGCGCGCCGGTGGAGCGCGCGACGGTCGAGATCAGCGCGCCGGACGTGGCCACCGACACCGAGGCCGACTACCACGACACGATGGGCTACGACCTGTCCCGCTACGCGGCGGACACCGAGGCCGCGCCCGCCGTCGCCGACAGCCAGCAGGGTGAGTCGGCCCGGCTGGCCGCGGCGGACGACCCGGACGCGCTCGGCGAGGACGCCGACGAGGCCGAGGGCACCGCGGGTCGTCGTCGGTCCCGCCGTGGTGGCGCCCGGCGGCGTACCCGTCCGTGAGGGTCTGACCAGGCAGGTGTTTGACAGGGCCCCGGCCCCGGCAATGTGACCGGGGACGGGGCCCTGTCCCGTACCCGAGCCACCCCGGACCGGATCCCGGTGGCCCGGCCGGATCCGGTCAAGGAGGAGAGAATGCGCCGCCTGCTCACCGTCACCGCGCTGACCGTCGGGCTCTCCTCGACCGCCGGGTGTGCGGGCGTCCGACCGGTCGACGCCCCGGCGACCACGGCCGGCAGCGCCCCGGCGGCCGGCGCGCCGACCACGGCCGGCAGCGCGCCGGCGGGCGCCGGGAACACCCCGGCGGTCTGCGCCGCCGCGCAGCAGGCCAGCGCCACCGGGATCCGGACGTACGTCGAGGAGTTGGGCAGGATGCTCGCGGCGGCCGGCGCGAACGACAGCACGGGGGCCGAGGCCGCCCGGCTGCGGGCCGAGGCGGCCCTCACCGGCTGGCGGAGCGCCCTGCGTGAGCAGGCGGCCCGGGCCACCGATCCGCAGCTGACGACGCTGCTCAGCGACATGGGCGCGGAGGTCGGCGCGATGGGCGCCGACGTCGACGCGGTCGACGAGACCGAGCTGGACCGCCTCCAGCAGCGCCTGGACCAGCTCTGCCCGCGCTGACCGGCCGGGTCGGTTTGGGTCGCGGGCCGGGCATGGCGTACGCTAACCTGCGGCGCACTTTGGTGTGCCGAGTTCCCGCGTGCCCGCGCCGCCGTGCCACTGCTACCCGGCGAGCCGCCGCGGGGACGACCGCCAGCAGCCTCAACGACAGGGAGTCCGCCTCCGATGTACGCGATCGTCAAGACCGGCGGCAAGCAGTACAAGGTCGCCGAGGGCGACGTGATCGAGGTCGAGAAGCTCACCGGTGCCCCCGGTGACGCGGTGAAGCTCACCGCGGTGCTCCTCGTCGACGGTGACGACCTGGTGACCGACGCGGCGAAGCTTGCCAAGGTCGCGGTGTCCGGCGAGATCGCCGCGCACACCAAGGGCCCGAAGATCAAGATCCACAAGTTCAAGAACAAGACCGGCTACCACAAGCGCCAGGGTCACCGCCAGCCGCTGACCCAGGTCAAGGTGACCGGCATCTCCAGCGGGAAGTAGGTCGTCCTCCAATGGCTCACAAAAAGGGTGCGTCCAGCTCGCGTAACGGCCGTGACTCCGCGGCCCAGCGGCTCGGCGTGAAGCGCTTCGGTGGTCAGGTCGTCAGCGCCGGCGAGATCATCGTCCGGCAGCGTGGCACCAAGTTCCACCCCGGTGACCTGGTCGGCCGTGGCGGCGACGACACGCTCTTCGCGCTGTCCGCCGGTTCGGTCCAGTTCGGCACCAAGCGTGGTCGCAAGACCGTCAGCATCGTGCCGCAGCAGTAACTCGAAGGCTTTGCGGGCCGCGGACCTCCGGGTCCCGGCCCGCTTCGCTTTTTCTCGCGCGGGGCGGTCCCCGCTGGAAGGATTGACGTCGTGACGACGTTCGTTGACCGGGTCGTCCTGCACATGCAGGCCGGCGACGGCGGGCACGGCTGTGTCTCGATCCACCGGGAGAAGTTCAAGCCCTTCGGCGGCCCGGACGGCGGAAACGGCGGGCACGGTGGCACCGTCTCGCTGGTCGTCGACCCGCAGGTGACCACGCTGCTGGACTTCCACTTCCGTCCGCACATGAAGGCCGAGAACGGCAAGGGTGGCGCCGGCTCGAACCGGGACGGCGCCAACGGCCACGACCTGGTCATCAAGGTGCCGAACGGCACCGTGGTGCAGACCCTCGACGGCACCGTCCTGGCCGACATGGTCGGCGCGGGCACCACCTTCGAGGCGGCCCGTGGCGGTCGGGGCGGTCGCGGCAACGCGTCGCTGGCCAACGCCCGGCGCAAGGCGCCCGGCTTCGCCGAACTCGGCGAGCCCGGCGACAAGCTGGACGTGGTGCTGGAGCTCAAGAGCGTCGCCGACGTCGGCCTGGTCGGCTTCCCGTCGGCCGGCAAGTCGTCGCTGATCTCGGTCATCTCCGCCGCCAAGCCGAAGATCGCCGACTACCCGTTCACCACCCTGGTGCCCAACCTCGGCGTGGTCCGGGTGGACAACCACACCTTCACCGTCGCCGACGTGCCTGGGCTGATCCCCGGCGCGGCCAGCGGCAAGGGTCTGGGCCTGGAGTTCCTCCGGCACATCGAGCGCTGCGCGGTGCTGGTGCACGTCATCGACACCGCGACGCTGGAGCTCGACCGGGACCCGCTGGCCGACATCGACACCATCGAGGCCGAGCTGAACGAGTACGGCGGTCTCGCCGACCGGCCCCGGCTGGTGGCGCTCAACAAGATCGACGTGCCGGACGGCCGGGACCTGGCCGAGATCGTCCGCCCCGACCTCGAGGCGCGCGGTTTCCGGGTGTTCGAGGTCTCCGCCGCCACCCGCGAGGGGCTCAAGGAGCTCATGTACGCGATGGCGGAGCTGGTGGATGCGGCCCGCGCGGCGACCCCGCCGGCCGAGCCGACCCGGATCGTGATCCGGCCGACCGCGGTGGACGACGCCGGGTTCACCATCGAGGCCGAGTCGGACGGCTCGTACACGGTGCGCGGCACCCGCCCGGAGCGCTGGGTCCGGCAGACGAACTTCGACAACGACGAGGCGGTCGGCTACCTGGCCGACCGGCTGGCCCGGCTGGGCGTCGAGGAGAAGCTGGCCAAGGCCGGCGCGCAGCCCGGCGACCTGGTCCGGATCGGCGAGCGCGAGTTCGACTGGCAGCCCACCCACTACGCCGACTTCGTCCCGCACATCCGGGGCGCCGACGTGCGGTTGGAGGAGAAGTCGAGCCGGGCCAACGCGGCCGAGCGGTTGGCCGCGCGCAAGGCCCGCCGCGTGCGTCCGGAGGACGAGATCGAGGCCGACGGGATCGGCGCTGATGTGGCGGACGACCTCGAGGACGCTGACTAGCCTCGTACCGTCCGTGATCGGGTCGTATCCCGGAAACCTGGGTGAAATCCACCCGGCATACCGTGGGGCGATGCTGATCGAGTCACGTCCCGCCACCGATCCGGAGATCGCCGCCCTGGTGACCGCCCAGCAGCGGGAGCTGCGGGAGGCCGACGGCGGGCTGGACGGGCAGGTCACCGTGACCCACGACGACATCCGCTATCTCGCGGTGGTGGTCAACGGGCGGGCGGTCGCCTGCGGCGGGCTCCAGGCGCTCGACGAGGGCACCGGTGAGATCAAGCGGATGTACGTGCGGCCGGCGTACCGGGGCCGGGGGATCGCCCGGCAGCTGCTGGCCGCGCTGGAGGAGCTGGCCTTCCAGCGCGGGCACGCGGTGCTCTGCCTGGAGACCGGGACGTACCTGCCGGCCGCGATCGGGCTCTACACCTCGTGCGGCTACGCGCGGATCCCGGTCTACGGCCCGTACGTGGACAACCCGTACAGCGTCTGCTTCGCCAAGCAGCTGCTGGTGCCGGCCTGACGGTCCGGCTCAGGCGCCGGTCTCGGCGTGGGCGACGGTGACCGGCTTCGACTCGGGCGAGGCGTGCTGGCGCAGGAAGATGCTCAGCACGACCAGGGTGCCCACCGCGAGGAACTCGCTCTGCCAGTTCTGCATGGACTGGAACCAGAAGTCGCTGGTGCCGAGGAACTGGAGCGCGCCGATCGGTGGCGCGCCACTCTGCAGCGCCTGCTCGGCGTTGTACTGCGCGGTGCCGCCCAGCAAATGCCCGACGAACGAGCCGGCGAAGATGAGCAGCAGCGCGAGGGAGAGGCTGTTCCGGTAGACGACCAAGGGCAGCCCGCCGACCCGCACCGGCCAGGGGGACTGGGGAGTGGCCCGGCGCTCGTCGTCCTCCGGCCGGTCGGTCTGGCCCTCCGGCTTCGACTCCGCCGACCCCCGCTGCACCAGGTACGCGGTGAGCAGGACGTAGCCACCCATCTGCAGGAACTCCGACTCCCAGTTCTCGAAGACCGCCTCGGCGAAGTGCCCGCTGGCCAGGTACGCCGGCCAACCGATCGGGGCGGCCCCGAACTCGGCCAGCTCCTCGTTGTGCGTCTGCCAGCCGAACACGCTCTGCAGCACCAGGAAGACGAAGAACGCGCCGAACATGGCGACGGCCAGTGCGTTGTCCCGCAACCAACGTGGCATCTCAATCCCTCCGCCCGGTGATCCGGCAACTCCGCGTTGCCCCGCTCGCGGGATTGGCAAACGCCGCACCGGCGGGTGGCCGGCCGGTCGGCGGGAGGGTCGCGCCCGAGGTCAGGGCCGGTTCGCGGCGGGTCGTGCCCGTGATCAGGGCCGGTCGGCGGGGATGTCCAGCCGGGTGCCGGTGCCGACCTGGTTCGACAGCAGCAGGCCGAGCGCGAGCATGCCGAACCCGAGCCCGAGGTGAAGCCAGTTGTCGGCGTTGTTGACCGGCAGGAAGTTGACCACGCTCTCCTTGTGGATCACGAACCCGTACAGCCAGATGCCGAGGTAGGCAGCGCCGCCGGCACCGAGGAAGACCCGGGAGCCCGCGACGGTGCGGGCCAGCACCAGGCCGAGCAGGCCGAAGAAGAGATGCACCGCGTTGTGCAGGATCGACACCTGGAACACGCCGAACAGCAGGGCCCCTGAGTGGTGCGTGGCGGGGCCCAACTCGTCGTAGCGGGTGGTGACACCCGGAACGAAGCCGAGCGCGCCGACCAGGAGGAAGACCCCGGCCACCGCCGCGGCGGCCAGCTGGACCCGAGGCTTCGGCCCCGCCGGTCGGCCACCGCGTGCGCCCCGTGCCATCGATGCCACCTCCGTGGATCTGTCCCGCCCGCCGGTCCTCCATTGTGAAGTCGCGGCCGACCGCGGCGCAGAGAAATGACGGAACAGGTATGGACGCGGCAACGGAGGGTAGGTGAATCCGCGGCGGCGGGGCGGCCCGGCGCCGATCCCCCAGTGCAACCGCGACGGAATTGCGAGCGGAAGGGAAATCATGACTCACGATCTGTCACCCACCTCTTCGACGTATGAGTCCACCAACGGCGGCGGCGTCCGCGAGCAGGCCCGCCAGGTCGGCTCGGAGGCCGCGCACGCCGGCGGCGCGGTCGCCGAGACTGCCAAGGAGCAGGGCAAGGAGGTCGGCCGCGAGGCCGCGCAGCAGGCGCGCAACCTCTACGGAGAGGCCCGCACCCAGCTCGCCGCCCAGACCGGCGAGCAGCAGCGTCGGGCCGCCGGTGGGCTCCGATCGCTGGCCGACGAGATGCGCACGATGGCCGAGCAGGGCGGCCAGGCCGGCCCGGTGAGTGAGCTGGCCCGGCAGGCCGCCGACCGGGTGCACGGCGTCGCCGGCTGGTTGGAGGCGCGCGAGCCCGGTGACCTGGTCACCGAGGTGCGCGACTACGCCCGGCGCAACCCGGGCACCTTCCTGGTCGGCGCGGCCGTGCTCGGTGTGCTCGCCGGCCGGCTGACCCGCAACATCTCCGCCGCCGGTAACGACTCAGGCCGGCAGGTCTACGACCGGTACGAGGACCCCGAGCGCACCGCCGTCATCCCGACCCCGCCGACCCAGCGCCAGGTCCCGGAGCAGGTGCCGCCGGGCGGCTACCTCGACCCGACCCCCGGCGCGTACGCCGACCCGCAGACCACCACCAGCTACGCGGACCCGGCCGGGGGCACTGGCCAGCCGCTGCCGCCGGTGACCCAGACCGACCCGCTGCCCGGTGTCCCGTCGAGCGGGACGGTGCGTCCGTGAGCGACCGAACCATCCGAAGGGAGGCGGCGGCATGAGCATGCCGACGCAGGGGTCCGGACTGGACTCCGGGCCCGCCACGGGCGCCCCGCACACCGCGGCGGAGGTCAAGGGAAGTTCCATCGGTGAGCTGATGCGTCAGGTCACCGGCGACCTGTCCACCCTCATGCGGCAGGAGGTGGAGCTGGCGAAGGCCGAGATCCGCCAGGAGGGGCGGAAGGCGGGCAAGGCCGCCGGTCTCTTCGGCGGCGCCGGCTTCGGCGGCTACATGGTGGCCCTCTTCCTCTCGCTGGCCCTCTGGGCCGGGCTGTCCAACGTGATGGACGCCGGCTGGGCGGGGCTGATCGTGGCCGTCATCTGGGCCGCGATCGCCGCGGTCCTCTACTCCATGGCCAAGAAGAACGCGCAGCGCGTACGCGGCCTCAAGCAGACCAACGACAGCGTGCAGCGGATCCCCGACGCGCTCAAGCCCCACCCGGAGGGAGTCACCCGATGAGCACCGATCCCGACCAGATCCGCCGGGAGATCGAAGCCACCCGAAACAGCCTCAGCTCCGATGTGGACGCGCTGGCGTACAAGGTCAGCCCGAGCCGCATCGTCGACGACCGTAAGCAGCGGGTCCGTACCGCGCTGCAGAATGTGAGGGACAAGGTCATGGGAACCGCGTCGGACCTCGGCCACGGCACCGGCCACGCCGCCCACTCGGTGGGCGACCGCGCCTCGTCGGCGGCGTCCAGCGTCAGCGACGCCGCGCACTCGGCGGCCTCCACCGTCGGCGACGCCGCGCAGCGTGCGCCGCAGGTCATCCGGCAGAAGTCGGAGGGCAACCCGCTCGCCGCCGGCCTGATCGCGTTCGGCGTCGGCTGGTTGGCCTCCTCGCTGATCCCGGCGACCCGCCGCGAGCAGCAGGTGGCGACGCAGATCAAGGAGAAGGCCGGCGAGCACAGCGGCGCGGTGAAGGAGAAGCTGACCGAGGTCGCCGGCGAGCTCCGGGACGAGCTGCGCGAGCCGGCGCAGCAGGCCACCCAGTCCGTGCAGGCGACCGCACGGGACGCGGTGCACGCGGTCAAGGACGACACCCGCTCGGCCGCGCAGGACGTCAAGGACCAGGCGCAGCAGGCCGCCGGCCGGTGAACTCCTGACCGATCTGGGTCAGCGCGTACCCGCCCCGTGATCGGGTAGCGAACCGCCCGACCCCGTTCCGGACCGAGGTCCCGCCGGGGTCGGGTGGGGAAGCGCCCGATCACGGGGCGGAGTGCGTCCGGATCGTTGTTTCGAGCGGTGGGTGCGGGGTAGCGCTGCCGGTACGGGCGTCCGGCCCGCCGTCAGGCGGTGCGCCGCACGTTCGTGATCAGGAAACCGCTGGGCGGCAGCGTCGGCAACCGGCGCAGGCTCACCGCCAGGTCCTGCGGCGGCACGTCGTAGCGCATGCAGCTGGTCAGGTTGGTCACCGCCCGCTTCATCAGCTCAATGGTGATCCACTCGCCGGCGCAGCGGTGCCCGGTGGTGTGCTCCCCGCCGCCCTGCGGGATCAGCCCGAACGGATCAGGCCGACCTCCGGCGTGCCGTTCCGGCCGGAACAGCTCCGGCTCCGGCCAGAGCGCCGGGTGGTGGTTGGTGCCGTAGAGGTCGAGCAGCACCCGCCGTCCCGGCGGGAAGTGGTAGCCCTGCCAGTCGAAGGAGCGCCGCACCCGGGCCGCGGCGACCGGAAAGAACGGGTAGTAGCGCCGGACCTCCTGCACGAACCAACCGGTGGTCTCGTCGTCGTCGCGGACCCGCTGTCGCCACGCCGGATGGTCGTGCAGGGCGAGCGCCGCGAAGACGATGAACCGGTCGACCGCGACGGTCGGCCGCAGCACGTTGAGCAGCTCGACCGCGGCGATCCGGCGCGGCAACGGCCGGCCCTGGGTGTCGTGGTGCTCGGCGATCACCCGCAGCGCGCTGCCGGCCGGCGCCGGCAGCGCGCCGGCCCGGACCCGGTCGACGAGGTCGGCCAGCCATCGTTCGCCGCGGCGGCGGGCCAGCAGCCCTCGCCAGTGCGTCGGCCCGATGGCCGCCGCGCTGGCGATCATCGCGTGCAGGTCGTCGGTGCGGCGCACGACCTGCCCCTCGGCCATCGGCACCCCGGCCCAGGCGCAGACCGCCCGCGTCAGCATCCGCCCCAACTCTCGGTAGAGCACCACCGGTCCGGCCCCCTCCCAGACCGGGACCCGGGCCCGCCACTCGTCGTCGAGGAGCTGGCCCAGGTGCCGCACGGCGGTCGGGGTCATCAGTGCCATCAGCATCGTCTTGCGGTCCCGGTGTGCCGCGCCGTCCAGGCCCTGCACCCCGCCGCGTCCGGTGAGCGTCCGCTGCACCCGCAGCGGCATCGCGCCAGCCCGCTGGAAGCGTTCCGGGTCGTAGAAGAGTTCGGCGGCGGGCCGGCCGCGCAGGCAGATGGTCCGTCTCAGCAGCAGCCGGGTCTGGAAGATGTCGCTGTCGTACCGGTTGCAGCGCGCGCCGATGAACCGGTAGCCGTCGCGGAGCAGCGCGAGGGTGCTCTCCGGGCTGCGGTCGGCCGGGATCGTCGCCATCGGGCCTCCTGAGGCGGGTGACGGCCGTCGCCGCCGGATCTTCCTGACCGCCGGACTACCCAGGTCAGGGCCCCTGAACCCCGCCGGCGGGCCGCTCGGGCCCGCGTCCGACCGCTGCGGAGGCGACGGCTGCCGGGTCGGTCGGGCAGGCGCGGGTGCGCGACCACGAGGTCCGGCCCGCCGGGCCAGCGCGGAGCGGGCCGGCGGGGGAGGGGCCAGCGGACCGGAGCGTCCGCTGGCCCCTCCCAGGGGCCCGGAAACCTGGTTGTCTGCGTGGAGCGGCCCCGCGCGGGCAGACGGCCGGAGGGTCGGCGCGGCGGGGCGGCACCACCGATCACGGGGAGGGACGAATGCGGGGCAACGGTTCGCCGTACTGGCGCAAGCGGGGGGCGGTCGGGGCGCTCGGCGTCGGGCCGGGTGGGGCGGACGCCCCGCTGATCGCGCCGCCTCGGCGGTCCATCCGACCGCCGCGTCATTTCACCGTGCACCTGGGCTTCACGGCGGCCGGCGCGGCCGACGCCCGGGAGCTGGCGGTCGGCTACGCCGAGGCGCTGAGCCTGCTCCGCCCCGAGCTGGCGCTCGGCGCGGCCGCCCTGTCACCCGCCGACGCCTGGCACCGGGCCGAGCGGCTCTTCTGCGGCGCGGTCGGCCCCGACGGGGAGCGCTGCGCCGACGTCGCCGGCCACCCTGGCTTCCACCACGCCCCCGGTCCGGGCGGCCTGGGCTGGGGCGGCGGCGACTCGTGACGCCGGCCGGCTCAGTCCAGGTCGAACTCGCCGTCCTGGGCGCCCGCGACGAAGGCGTCCCACTCGGCCTGGGTGAAGACCAGCACCGGCCCGTCCGGCTCGGCCGAGTTGCGCATGCCGATCAGGTCGTCGACGAAGGCGACCTCCACGGCGCTGTCGGAGGTGTCGCCGTCGGCCCGCTGCCAGACCGCCCGGGACAGGTCGAAGTCGCCCTTGGGGTGCACAGACATGTGTTTCCTCCAGTGCCACGCGTCGCGGGGGGAACGTCTCCGGATCCCCATCGGGCAGGATAAGCGGATGCCGAGCCTGACCCGTGTAGAGGCGACCGCGCGTGGCGCGTCGATTACCGTCGAGTCCTACCAGGTGGACCTCGACCTGACCGGCGGCGGCGAGCGGTTCCACTCGCACGTCACGATCCGGTTCCGGGCCAACCCCGGCACCGCGACCTTCGCCGAGGTCAAACCCGCCAAACTGCTGGCGGTACGGCTCAACGGCGCCGACCTCGACCCCGACGCGCTGGACGACAACCGGCTGCCGCTGACCGGCCTGCGCGCCGAGAACACGCTCGTCGTCGAGGCCGAGATGGCCTACTCCAACACCGGCGAGGGGATGCACCGCTTCGTCGACCCGGCCGACGGCGAGACCTACCTCTACGCCATGTCCTTCCTCGACGACGTGCAGCGCATCTTCGCCGCCTTCGACCAGCCCGACCTCAAGGCGTCGGTCACCCTCGCGGTCACCGCCCCGCCGGAGTGGACGGTCGCCAGCAACGCCGAGGTGGCCGCCACCCCCGCGCCCGGCCGCTGGGAGTTCGCCCCGACCGCGCCGCTGGCCACCTACTTCTTCTCGCTGATCGCCGGGCCCTACCACGTCCGCCGCGACGAGCACGACGGGATCCCGCTGGGCATCTACTGCCGCCGTTCCCTCGCCGAGCACCTGGACGCCGACGCCGAGGAGATCTTCACGGTCACCAGACAGTGCCTGGACCGGTTCCACCAGCTCTTCACCGAGCGCTACCCGTTCGGCAAGTACGACCAGGCGTTCGTGCCGGAGTTCAACGCCGGCGCCATGGAGAATCCGGGTCTCGTGACGTTCCGCGACGACTACGTGTTCCGTTCGGCGGTGACCGACAGCCAGCGGGAGCTGCGGGCCAGCACCATCGCCCACGAGATGGCGCACATGTGGTTCGGCGACCTGGTCACCATGCGCTGGTGGGACGACCTGTGGCTGAACGAGTCGTTCGCCGAGTACCTGGGCACCCGGGTGACCGCCGAGGCGACCCGGTTCGACCAGGCCTGGACGACCTTCGCCATGCGCCGCAAGGCCTGGGGCTACGCCGCCGACCAGCGCCCCTCCACCCACCCGGTCGCCCCGCAGGAGGTGGCCGACGCCGCCCAGGGCCTGCTCAACTTCGACGGCATCTCCTACGCCAAGGGCGCCAGCGTGCTGCGGCAGCTGGTCGCCTGGCTCGGCGACGAGGCGTTCCTCGCCGGCCTCAACGCGCATTTCGCGGCGCACCGCTTCGGCAACGCCACCCTCGACGACCTGCTGGCCAGCCTCTCCACCGCCAGCGGCCGGGACCTCTCCGACTGGGCCGAGCGCTGGCTGCGCCGGGCACAGGTCAACACGTTGCGCGCCGAGGTCACGGTTGACGCCGACGGCCGCTACAGCGAGGTGGCCGTGGTGCAGACCGCTTCCGAGTCGCATCCGGTGCTGCGCCCACACCGGATCGGCGTGGGCCGCTACGCCGTCGACGGCACGCGCGACCGGGCCGAGGTCGATCTCGACCCGAGCGCCGACGGCGGCCGCACGGTTCTCCACGAGCTGACCGGCGCGCCGGCCGCCCGGCTGCTGCTGCCCAACGACGGTGACCTGACCTTCGCCAAGGTGCGCCTCGACCCGGCGTCGGCCGACGCCGTACCGCTGGTGCTGCCCGGCCTGGCCGACCCGTTGGCCCGGGCGCTGCTCTGGGGCGAGGCCCTGGACGCGGCCACGGACGGCGAGCGACCGGTCGCCGGCGTGGTCGCGCTGATCGCCGCCGCGCTGCCCGCGGAGACCGAGGTGATCATCACCGAGGACGTGCTCACCCTGAGCCGGTCGCTGGTCGACCGCTACCTCGATCCGGCCACCCGGGAGGCGGCGCTGGCCCGGATCAGCGACGCCTGCGCCCGGCTGCTCGCCGACGCCGCGCCCGGCGAGTCGTTGCAGCTCGCCGCCGCCCGAGGGCTGATCGCGGCCAGCGTCGACGCCGACCTGCTGACCGGTTGGCTGGCCGGCCGTGGGGTGCCCGCCGGGCTGGCCGTCGACGCCGAGCTGCGCTGGGCGGTGCTGCGCCGGCTGGTGGTGCTCGGCGCCGCCGGCGAGGCCGAGATCGCCGCCGAGGCGGCGGCGGACCCGAGCGCGGCCGGTGCCGAACGGGCCGCCCGCTGCCGCGCGGCACTGCCCGACGCCGCCGCGAAGGAGGCGGCCTGGGAGATCATCGTCAGCAACACCGAGCTCTCCAACCGGCTGGTCGAGGCGACCGCGGAGGGCTTCTGGCAGCCCGAGCAGGCGGAGCTGACCGCGGCTTACGTCGAGCGTTACTTCGCCGAGATGCCCGCCGTGGCGCGGCTGCGTACCCCGTGGACCGCCGACCGGGTGGCCAGCCTGGCCTTCCCCCGCTACGCCGTTGCGCAGCCGACCCGGGAGGCGGCCGTGGCGCTGCTGGCCCGCGACGACCTGACGCCCGGCCTGCGCCGGGTGGTCACCGACGCCGACGACGACCTGCGGCGGGCGCTCATCGCCCGCACCGCGGTCGCCGCCGCGGCGGCCTGACCCAACCGCCGGCGCGCGCGGAACCGCGGCGCGCGCCGGCGGCCCGGCGACGGGTCAGCGCACCGCCGGGTCGGCGGTCACCGGAGCGTCCCAGTCGATGACGTAGCGCTGCTCGTGACCCACCGTCCGCTCCGGGTCCATCGCGGTCTTCATCAGCAGCGGCATGAGCAGCGGCATCAGCGTCCGGGCCAGCGCGCCGGGCGCCTTGGCCCGGTTGATCCGGGCCGCCCGGGCGGCGACCTTCTCCACCCGGCCGCGCCGCAGCCGCTCGTACGCGGCGAACGCCGCGCCGACGTCGGGCAGGTCGCGCAGGCAGCGGGCGAGCTGCACGGCGCTCTCGATGGCCAGCGACGCGCCCTGCCCGGAGCTGTTCGACGGCGCGTGCGCCGAGTCGCCGACCAGCACCATCCGGCCACGGTGCCAGCGCGGCACCGGCGGCATGATCAGTAGGGAGCCCACCACCTGGAGGTCGTCGGCCTCGCTGGTCAGCATCAGCTGCCGGCCGGGGTCGTCGTCGCCGTAGGCGGCGCGCAGGGCCCGCAGCCACTCGGCGGCCGGCACCGCGCGGGCCTCGGCGAGCGTCATCGGCCGCTCCTGTGGCAGGTTCACTCCCCACCGGGTGCCGCCGCCCGGCTCCGGCCAGTAGAGGTAGTAGCCGCGCCGGCCGAAGGCGAAGGTCATGGTGTCCGGCTCGGCGTCCACCTCGTGCCGGGCCACCGCCTCGAAGCCGAGCAGCCCGGTGGGAAGCGGGCCGGGCGCGTCCGGGTCGATGAGCGTACGGACCGTCGAGCGGATTCCGTCGGCGCCGACGAGGATGTCGGCGGTGGCGGTGCTGCCGTCGGCGAACCGCGCGGTGACGCCGGCCGCCGTCTCCCGCACGTCGACCAGGCGCTTGCCGTACGCGATCGGCACGCCCTCGGCGACGGCCCGGGCGTGCAGCGCGCGGTGCAGGTCGGCGCGGTGCACCACCCGCAGCGGTGGTACGTCGGCCAGTCCCGGCAGTTCGAGGTGCCTACGGCCGACGGCCATCGCGGTGCGGTGGATCGGGGTGGCGATCTCGGTCACCGCGCTCTCCGCGCCGACGGCGCGCAGCGCGGCGACGCCGTTGGGGGCGAGCGCGAGGGTGCCGCCGAGGCCGTCGGCGCTGCTCGGGTACGCCTCGTGGACGGTGGCGGTGATGCCGGCGCGGTGCAGCGCCAGCGCTGTCACGGGGCCGGCGATGCCGCCGCCGATGACGATGGCCGTGCTCACTGTGGTCATGGTGCTCTCCCTGGTCGTCGGTGCTCGCGGGTGGCACCGACCTGGGAGGGAGCCCGGCTATCCTCGTGGTTGCCGCTTCGGGCCGGAGCACCTTCCCAGGTGCGGTACCGAGGTAGGGCCCCGGCGTGGTGTTGGCGCACCGCGCCGGGGCCGTCCGTCACTGCGTGGAGCCGCCCCTCTCGGCGAGATCGGTCAGCTCCGGCGGCAGCTCGCCGGTCTCGTGGAAGGCCCGCCACTGGTCGAGCCCCGGGTAGGTGCCGGCGCGCAGCTCGGCCAGCAGGGCCCGGATCCAGGTCGCCTCGGCCTCCCGGATGGCCAGGTCGTACTCCGACTCGACCAGGAACAGTCGCGGGATCTGCCGCAGGTGCTCGGTGAGCGCGTCGCGCCCGGCCCGGATCCCCTCCTCCAGCGCCTCCAGGCGTTGCCGCAGCAGCTCGGCCGCCTCGTCGGGGTGCAGCACGGCGAGCACGGAGAGCCCGGCGCGGAAGCGGGGGTGCTCCGGCTCCGGGGTCGACACCAGCTCGCGCGCCCAGTCGACCAGCTCGGCCCGGCCCGCGTCGCTGATCTGGTAGACGGTGCGCTCGGGACGCCGACCGGCTCGGACGCTCTCCACCGCCGTGATCAGACCGTGCCGGTCCAGGTTGCGGACGACGGTGTAGAAGGAGCCCCACTTGATCTCCATGTCCTGGTCCTTGCCCCAGGCGCGGAGAGTGGTGGCGATCTCGTACGGGTGCATGGGCCGCTGGGCGAGGGCGGAGAGCACGGCCAGGGCCAGCAGGTTGCCGACCTTGCGCTGCCTCGGCATACCGGCCTCCGATGCTCGGCAACGATTACTTGCAAACGAGTATATGGCCGGACCTCTCCGCGGGTCCACCCCGTCCGGAAGGTCACGCCGGGCTGGGCCCGAGCTGGCGGCGACGGCGTCCGGCCTACGATCACGGGGTGGAGGAAGATATCCGGCGGATCGGGATCATGGGTGGCACCTTCGACCCGATCCACCACGGGCACCTCGTCGCGGCCAGCGAAGTGGCGGACCGGTTCGGGCTCGACGAGGTGGTCTTCGTCCCCACCGGCCAGCCGTGGCAGAAGGCGGACGAGCCGGTCAGCCCGGCCGAGGACCGCTACCTGATGACGGTGATCGCCACCGCCTCGAACCCCCGCTTCCAGGTCAGCCGGGTCGACATCGACAGGGGTGGCCCCACCTACACCGTCGACACCCTGCGCGATCTGCAGAACGAGTACGGGCCGAAGGTGCAGCTCTACTTCATCACCGGCGCGGACGCGCTGTCGAAGATCCTCTCCTGGAAGGACCTGGACGAGATCTTCGAACTGGCCCACTTCATCGGGGTGACCCGGCCGGGGTTCAAGCTCACCGACGAGCATCTGCCCGCCGACACGGTGAGCCTGGTGCAGGTGCCGGCGATGGCCATCTCCTCCACCAACTGCCGCGACCGGGTCGCCCGGGGCGAGCCGGTCTGGTACCTGGTGCCCGACGGTGTGGTGCAGTACATCGCCAAGCGGCGCCTCTATCAGGCCTGACGACGCCCGCTATGCGGCGTCTGGCCGGGTAATCGACCAGAACTGACAAGTCGGGACGCCGCCGCGTGTGAGACGCTTGGAGGGTCGCACGGTTGATCGAAGGAGAACGGTGACAGTTTCTGAACGCGCGTACGAGCTGGCGACCGCCGCGGCCCAGGCCGCCGCCGACAAGAAGGCGCAGGACATCGTCATCATCGATGTAGGCGACCAGCTCGCCATCACCGACGCGTTCCTGCTCGCCGCGGCCCCGAACGAGCGTCAGGTGCTCGCCATCGTCGACGCCATCGAGGAGCGCCTGCTGGAGCTGCCGGACAAGGCAAAGCCGGTGCGGCGCGAGGGCGAGCGCGGCGGTCGGTGGGTGCTGCTCGACTACGTCGACATCGTGGTGCACGTCCAGCACACCGAGGAGCGCGAGTTCTACGCCCTCGACCGGCTGTGGAAGGACTGCCCGACGATCCCGTTCGTCGACCGCGACCTGGTCGACGCCGAGTCCGGCACCGGTTCCGCCGCAGCGGAATGACCCGCCTGATCATCTGGCGGCACGGCAACACCGACTGGAACGCCGCCAACCGGGTCCAGGGCCAGACCGACGTACCCCTGAACGATCTCGGCCGGGAGCAGGCCCGGGCCGCCGCGCCGCTGCTCGCCGGGCTGCGTCCGGACGCCCTGGTCGCCAGCGACCTCAGCCGGGCCGCGGAGACCGCCGCCGCGCTGGCCGCCCTGACCGGGCTGCCGGTACGCAGCGACGCCCGGCTGCGGGAACGCCACTTCGGGCGCTGGCAGGGGCTCACCCTCACCGAGGTCGCCGAGCAGTTCCCCGCCGAGTACGCCCGCTGGCGGGCCGGTGACCCCGACCCGGGGGCGGAGATCGAGACCCTGGACGACCTGGGCAAGCGGGTCGGCACGGCGCTCACCGAGGCCGCCGACGCCGTGCCCGGCGGCACCGTCGTGGTCGCCACCCACGGCGGCGGCGCCCGGCAGGGCGTCGGGCACCTGCTCGGCTGGGAGTCGGGCGTGCTGCGTACCGTCGGCTCGCTGCAGAACTGCCACTGGACCGAACTGCGCCACGACGACGTACGGGGCTGGCACCTGCGGTCGCACAACGTCGGCCTGGTCGTCGCGCCGGCCGTCGCCGACGCGGTCTGACGCGGCCTCGTCGGGCGGGGTCGGCATCGGCTAGCGTGCCGGGCATGCCCGTCGCGGTCGTCACCGACTCCACCGCCTATCTCCCGCCCGAGCTGGTGCACGCGCATCGGCTGACCGTGGTGCCGCTGACCGTCGTGCTCAACGGCGCGGAGGGGCTGGAGGGGGTGGAGGTCCACCCCACCGACGCGACCCGGGCGCTCAGCGGCCGGCGGGTCTCGGCGAGCACCTCCCGCCCCGCCCCGGAGCAGTTCGCGCAGACGTACCGCAAACTGCTCGACGCCGGCGCGGAGGGTGTGCTGTCGGTGCACCTGTCGGCGGAGCTCTCCGGCACGGTCGAGGCGGCCCGGCTGGCCGCCGACGAGCTGGGCGGGCGGGTCGCGGTGGTCGACAGCCGCTCCACCGGCCTGGGCCTGGGTTTCCCGGTGCTCGCCGCCGCCGAGGCCGCCGCCGGGGGCGCGGACCTGGCGGGGGTACGCCAGGCCGCGCTCGACGCCGTGGCCCGGACCACCATCTACTTCTACGTGGACACCCTGGAGTTCCTCCGCAAGGGCGGCCGGATCAACGCGGCCGAGGCGCTGCTCGGCACCGCGCTGTCGGTCAAGCCGATCATGCACATGCCGGACGGGGCGATCGTGCTGAAGGACAAGGTCCGCACCGCCAGTCGGGGCGTGGCACGCCTGATCGACCTGGCCGTCGATGCGGCCGGCAACGCCGAGGTCGACCTGGGCGTGCACCATCTCGCCGCGCCGCAGCGGGCCGAGGCGCTGCGCGCCGCGCTGATCGAGCGGCTCGGCGACCAGGTGCGCGAGACGTACCTGTCGGAGGCCGGCGCGGTGGTCGCCGCGCATGCCGGACCGGGCCTGGCCTGCGTGGTGGTGCACCGTCGTCCGGCGGGTTCCGGCGACCCCGGCCAGACCTGACGGACGCTGTCGAACTGCCCCAGATTTGGGAACGCCGGGCTGAGCAGGGCCGGCCGTCGTATCTGCCGGGAGAGGAGCAGCGGCAATGTCCTCTGTGGTGACCGGCGGAGGCCGGGGCGTGGGTCGGGCCGTCGTGCAGCGGCTGCTGGCCGCCGGCGGCACCGTGGTCGTGGTCGAGCACGACGCCGAGGCGCTCGGGTGGCTCCCCGGTCATCCGGCCGCCGACCGTCTGGTGGGTGTGG
Source organism: Micromonospora sp. NPDC048909 (assembly GCF_040649635.1). NCBI lineage: Bacteria > Bacillati > Actinomycetota > Actinomycetes > Micromonosporales > Micromonosporaceae > Micromonospora > Micromonospora sp. NPDC048909. The sequence continues at coordinate 35,589 of NZ_JBEZFU010000002.1, forward strand.
TCGGCGACGCCGGTGACGAGGAGGTCATCGCCCGCGCCGCCGACCTCGCCGAGCGGGCCGAGCCGCTGACCGGGTGGGTCAACAACGCGGCGGTGTTCCGGGACGCCTCGGTGCACGCCGCGCCGGTCGGCGAGGTGCTCGCCCTGATCGGGGCCAACCTGCGCCCGGCGGTCGCGGGCGCCGCGACGGCGGTCCGCCGGTTCCTCGCCAACGGCACCGGCGGAGCGATCGTCAACGTCTCCTCCCACCAGGCCACCCGGCCGGTGCCGGGCTGCCTGCCGTACGCCACCGCGAAGGCGGCGGTCGAGGGGCTGACCCGGGCCCTCGCCGTCGAGTACGGGCCGCGGGGAATCCGGACCAACGCGGTCGCGCTCGGCTCGATCGGCACCGAGCGGCACGCGGACTTCCTCGCCGGGCAGGACCCGGCCGAGGCCGCCCGGATCGGCGCCGAGCTGAACCGGCTGCATCCGGTGGGCCGGATCGGTCGGGTCGAGGAGGTGGCGGACGCCGTCGCGTGGCTGCTCTCGCCGTCGGCGGGCTTCGTCAACGGGGTGACCCTGCCGGTCGACGGCGGGCGCGCGGCGCTCGGCCTGGACCCGGAGGCGCACTGACCTGCCGCGCCGACCCTGCTAGCACAGACCAGCGTGATCAGGGAGTTTTCCACAGCCCGCTCGGCCGTCCACAGCCGTCGCCGGGCGGGGCTGTCCCGGCCGGTAGCGGCCGTAGCGTCATGCCGTGTCACACGACGACGAGACCGTGGTACGGCAACGCCTGCTGCGCCTGACGGCCGCACCGCCCACCGTTCCGGCGCCGGCAGCCGACTCGTCGTTCGCCGACCCGGTCGCGATACAGCCGACCCACCCCGCCCCGGCGGACCGCGCGCCGCTGCACCGCCCGGTCGCTGATGCGTCGGTGGACCTCGTGACCTCCAGCGCGCCGCTGGACCTCGCGACGTCGGGTGCTCCGCTGGACCGTCCGGCCGCCGGTGCGCCGCCGGACCGTGCGGCGTCGGCCGCGCTGCTGGACGATTTGGCCTCGGCTACGCCGCTGGGCGGTGCGACCTCCGGGGTGCGCGTCGCCTCGCCCGACGAGGGGGTTGACCGGTCGGCGGCGGGCGAGCCGGCGGCAACTGCGGTGGCCCGGCTGCCCGGCCCGGGTGCGTTCGATCCCGGGCGGCGTGGGGTGCGCGCCCTGGCGGTCGTCGCCGTGGTGGTGGTGCTCGGGGCCGGGCTCTGGGCCTGGCGCTCCCGGCCCCACGCGGAGCCGGTCCCGTCACCGGCGAGCGCCGACGCTCCCGTCGCGGCCGATGTCACCGAGGCGGGTGCCACCCCGGCCGGTGAGCTGGTGGTGGCCGTCGCGGGCAAGGTACGCCGTCCCGGGCTGGTGCGGCTGCCCCCCGGCGCCCGGCTCGCCGACGCGGTGGCGGCAGCCGGTGGGGCGCTGCCCGGGGTCGACGTGGCGCTGCTCAACCCGGCCCGCAAGGTCGTCGACGGCGAGCTGATCGTGGTCGGGGTGCCAGCGCCGCCCGGCGCCGCCGGCCAGCCGGCGCCCGGTGCGGCGCCGCCCGGCGCGGGTGCGGCCCCCGCCGCAGGCGGGCCGGTCAACCTCAACACCGCGACCCTGGCGCAGCTCGACGCGCTGCCCGGGGTCGGCCCGGTGCTCGCCCAGCGCATCCTCAGCCACCGCGAGCAGCACGGCGGCTTCCGGTCGGTGGGCGACCTGCGGCAGGTCGAGGGGATCGGCGACGCCCGCTACGAGCAGCTCAAGGAACTGGTGACGGTGTGAGCAGCCGACCGCGCCCGCCACACGCCGCCACCGCTCGATCGTCAGTGCCGGAGCAGCCCTCGCCCGGCACGTCGCTGGCGGCCGACCCGCCGGACCTGCGGCTGGCCGGGCTGGCGGTGGCGGCCTGGCTCAGCGCCCTGGCCGGGCTGTACCTCGACGCGTCGAGCGCGCTGCTGATGGCCGGGGTGGCGGCCGCGCTGGCGGCCGTCGGTGCGCTGCACCTGCTGGGTCTGCTCGGTCGGCCGCGGGCCGCCGTCCGTCGCTACGGCTGGATCGCCGTCGCGGTGGCGCTCGGCGTCGTCTGCGGCGGCACGGCCACCGCCGCCCGGCTGGCCGTACGGGACGCGCCCGCCCTGCGCGCCCTCGCCGAGCAGCGGGCGAGCGTCACCGCGGAGCTGGTCGTACGGGACGATCCACGACCGATCCGCGGTGCCCCCGGCCGCCCGGCCACCCTGCTGGTGCCCGCCCGGCTGGTCGGCCTCGTCGGGCCGGACGGCCAGCGGGTCAGCGCGTCCGTCCGGGTGCTGGCGTTGGCCACCGACCCGGCCTGGCGTGGACTGCTGCCCGGGCAGCGGCTCACCGCGGAGGTGCGGCTCGGCCTGCCCCGCGGCGGCGACCTCACCGCCGCCGTGCTCAGCGCCGCCGGTCCGCCGCTGCGGCGCGGTCCACCGTCCTGGCCGCAGCGCGCCGCCGGATCGCTCCGCGACGGGCTGCAACGGGCCTGCGCGCCGCTCCCCGCCGAGCAGGGTGGGCTGTTGCCGGGGCTGGTGGTCGGCGACACCAGCCGGCTGCTGCCCACCGTCGAGGAGGACTTCCGGGCCACCGGCATGACCCACCTCAACGCGGTCTCCGGCTCCAACGTGGCGATCGTCGTGGGTGCGGTGCTCCTGCTCGCCCGCTGGTCCCGGGCCGGGCCGTGGCTCGCCGCCGGCCTCTGCGCGGTGGCCCTGGTGGGCTTCGTCATCCTGGTCCGCCCCTCGCCGAGCGTGGTGCGCGCCGGCACGATGGGCGCGATCGGGCTCGCCGCGCTGGCCGCCGGCCGTCCCCGTGCCGCGCTGCCCGCGCTGGCCGCCGCGATCACCGCGCTGGTGCTGGTCGACCCCGAACTGGCCGGCGACCCGGGCTTCGCGCTCTCCGTGCTCGCCACCGGCGGCCTGCTGTTGCTCGCCCCGCGCTGGCGCGACGGGCTGCGCCGGCGAGGCGTGCCGGCCGGTCTGGCCGAGGCGCTGGCCGTGCCCGCGGCCGCCCAGTTGGCCTGCGGACCCGTGGTCGCCGGTCTCTCCGGCACGGTCAGCCTGGTCGCGGTGCCGGCCAACCTGCTGGCGGTGCCGGCCATCGCGCCGGCCACGGTGCTCGGGGTGCTGGCGGCGATGATCTCACCGCTCTGGCCGGCCGGTGCGGAGTTCGTCGCGTGGTTGGCGAGCTGGCCGGCGCTCTGGTTGGTGCTGGTGGCCCGGCACGGCGCCGCGTTGCCGGCGGGCACGCTGCCCTGGATGGGCGGGGTGCCGGGCGCCCTGCTGCTGGCGGCGTTGACCGTGGCGCTGCTGGTCGCCACCCGGCGGCCGGTGGTGCGCCGGCTGGTGGCGGTGGTGACCGTCGCGGTGGTGCTCGGCACCCTGCCGGTCCGGCTGGTCGCCCGGGGCTGGCCACCCTCCGGCTGGGTGGTGGTGGTCTGCGCGGTCGGGCAGGGCGACGCGGTGGTGCTGCCGGTCGCGGCCGGGCGAGCGGTGGTGGTCGACGCCGGGCCGGAGCCGGCGGCCGTGGACGGCTGCCTGCGCCGGCTCGGCATCCGTGAGGTGTCGTTGCTGGTGGTGAGCCACTTCCACGCCGACCACGTCGGCGGGGTCGCCGGGGTGTTCCGTGGGCGGCGGGTGAGCGAGGTGCTCACTCCGGGGTGGAGCGAGCCGGAGACCGGGCAGGAACTGGTCCGGGCGGCGGCGGCCGGTGGGCGGGCGCGGCTGGTCACTGCGCCGGCCGGCTGGACGTACCGGGTCGGTGGGGTGGCGCTGGTCGTCCTCGGCCCGCCGTACCCGCTGCGCGGCACCCGGTCGGATCCGAACAACAACTCGCTGGTGCTGCGCGCCACGGTGGCGGGGGTGCGGATCCTGCTTCCGGGTGACGCGGAGTCCGAGGAGCAGCAGGCCCTGCTGGACCGGATGCCGCCCAGCGCGTTCCGGGCCGAGGTGTTGAAGGTGGCGCACCACGGGTCGGGCTATCAGGACGGAGCCTTCCTGGACGCGGTCCGCCCGGCCGTCGCGCTGGTGCCGGTGGGGGCGGGTAACACGTACGGGCATCCGCACCCGGCGCTGCTCGCGCGGCTCTCGCGAGGCGGGGTGCGGGTGCTGCGTACCGACACCGACGGAGACGTGGCGGCTGTGCGCGGGGACGCCGGCCTCGCGGTGGTGGCGCGGGGCGTCCGCCCCGGGACGCAGCCCTGACCGGCCGGGCGACGGCCGGCCGGGACGGTCCACCGGCGATCCGGACCCGCGCACCGGCCAGGTCCACCGGCGGCGGGCGGTGCACCTGAACTTCACCGGCCAGGTCCACACCGTCCTGGGTGGCGATTTGTTGGCTTATCTGGGTAATTGAAATAAATGTCTGGATTTGCACTGAGTGCGGGCTCCGCCGCCCGAGCGGCCGATGAGCAGGCACGATCCCACCGTGGGGCGTGCGAATATGGGCGACGTGACCCCCGCCAGCCTCGCCCCCATTCTGCTCGTCCTCGGCGATGAGGAGCTGCTCGCCACGCGCGCGGTGGCCGAAGCCGTCGCGAAGGCGCGCAGCGTCGACCCCGACGTGGACGTACGCGAGTACCAGGCCGGCGTGCTCGCGGTGGGGGAGATCGCCGAGATGCTCAGCCCGTCCCTGTTCGGCGGGCGGCGGGTGCTGGTGCTGCGCTCCGGTCAGGACGCCCGCAAGGACCTGGTGGCGGCGCTGCTGGCGTACGCGAAGAACCCCGACCCGGAGGTGCAGCTGATCGTGTTGCACCTCGGCGCGGCCAAGGGGAAGGCGTTCGCCGAGGGGTTGAAGGCGGCCGGCGCGACGGTGGTGCCCGCGGCGAAGCTCAAGGGGCACCGGGACCGGGTCGCCTTCGTCCGCGACGAGATCCGCCGGGCCGGTGGCAAGTGCACCGAGGACGCCGCCGAGGCGTTGATCGCGGCGGTCGGCAACGACCTTCGCGAGCTGGCCGCCGCCTGTTCGCAGCTGATCGCCGACACCGACGGGCGGATCAGCGCGGACACGGTCTCGCGTTACTACCGGGGCCGGGTGGAGGTGAGCGGCTTCACGGTGGCCGACGCCACCATGGTCGGCGACGTGCCGGCCGCGTTGGAGGCTCTGCGCTGGGCGCTGCACGTCGGGGTCGACCCGGTGCCGATCGCCGACGCCCTCGCCGACGGCGTCCGCACCGTGGCCCGGGTGGCCTCCGCGGGCCGGGGCAGCCCCTACCAGCTGGCGAGCAGCCTCGGCATGCCGGCGTGGAAGATCGAGCGGGCGCAGCGGCAGGGCCGCGGCTGGACCCCGGAGGGGCTGGTCCAGGCCATGCAGGTCGCCGCCGAGTGCAACGCGGCGGTCAAGGGCGGCTCCGACGACCGGGCGTACGCGCTGGAGCGGGCTGTCTTCTCGGTGGCGGCGGCCCGCGCGGGTGGCGCCCGGTGACCGGACCGACCCGGATGAGCTGGGCCACGCTCCCGGCCGACGAGGAGCAGTACCGCCCGCTCTACGCCCGGGCCCTCGGGCTGCGATTCGTCAACCCGGGCGGGGTGCTCTGCTTCCTCTTCTTCGAGGGCGCCGTCGCGCTGGCCGTGCTGCTCGCCCTCGCCGAGCTGGTCACCTGGTGGGCTGTGCTGGTCCTGCCGGCGGCCGTCGCGGTCATGGTCAAGCTCAACGACATGGTGGCCGCGGTGGTGGTGCGCTCCGCCGCGCTCGTACCCGAGCAGGAGCGGGACCGGTTCCGGCGGCAGATGGAGCCGGTCGTCGGGCGCGCCCGGGTGGAGTGGGTCACCCACAGCGTGCCCGGGATCGTGGTCTCCACCGAGCCCGCCGCCCGGGCGGACGACGCCGGAGCCGGCCGGCACCGCACCGCTCCGCCGTCCTGACCGCACCGCCCCGACCCAGCACCGCCCTCGGCGCCCGACCGGCGCGGCCCGACCCGCCATCGGCACGACCCGCGACCGGCGCGGTCCGACTCGCGACCGGCGCGACCCGACTCCCGACCGCCGTGGCCCGACCCTCGACCGGCACGGTCCGGCCGTAGACAGCCGGAAGCCCTCGGCGTGGTGCCGAGGGCTTCCAGTGAGTTATGGAACCGCCAGGTCAGGCGGCGAGCGTCACCACGCGCTTGGCGATCGCGGACTTGCGGTTCGCGGCCTGGTTGGCGTGGATCACACCCTTGCTGACCGCCTTGTCGAGCTTGCGCGAGGCGTCCTGCATGAGGGCGGTGGCCTGCTCGACGTCGCCGGTCTCGGCGGCCTCGTTGAACTTGCGGATGGCGGTCTTCAGCGACGACTTGACCGACTTGTTCCGCAGCCGGCGCTTCTCGTTCTGCCGGTTGCGCTTGATCTGGGACTTGATGTTCGCCACGCGACAGCCTCGTCTTGATAGCTCGGGTTGGTCAGCTTGTGCGCGTGACGGAGCATGCGTCGTCGCCGCGCGAAAAGCCAGGTTACCAGGTCGGACCGGGACGAGCCAAAACGGCTCGGGACGACGTCGCCGGGGCGGATCGTCCGGACCATCATGCCCGAGCCGCCGGCACCGGTCAGGCCCAACCCCGGCGGGCCGCCAGCCAGGCCAGCGCCTGCTCGCCGCTCCACCGGTTGTGCGTGCGGATCAGCGGGGAGGCGGTCGGCGGAGTCGCGGCCGCGGTGGTGAGGAAGTACCCGGCCAGCGCGGCCAGCGTCACGTCCAGCGCGTCCGCGGGCGCGCCGGCGGTGGTCGGATGGTCGGCGAAGAGCCGGTCCACGTCCAACCCGCTGGCGTGACCGGTGATCAGCAGGCCCGCCAGGTCGAACCAGGCCGGGCCACGGCACAGCCAGGCCCAGTCGCAGAACCACGCCCGGCCGTCCCGGCCGATCAGCACGTTGTCCAGCCGCAGGTCGCCGTGGATCAACGCGTCCGGTGGGCCGGCGGCGGCGTACCCGGGCAGCCGCGACTCCAGCGCGACCAGCTCGGGGAGGCGGTCCGCCAGCGCGGCGGGCAGCGCGGGCGGCGGCTCGCGGCCGGCGGCCACCTCACCCCACCAGATGATGTCCTCGCGGGCCAGGTCGGCGAGCCGGGGCGGGTCGAGGGCGAGCAGGTCGGCCGGCGGGTCCGCGAGCGCGGCGGCGACCTCGGCGTACCCGGCGAGGGTGGCGGCGAGCTCCGACGGCGCCCAGGGCAGCCGCGGGGTGCGGCCGTTCACGGCGTCCAGGCAGATGGCGTACCAGCCGGCCGCGTCGAGGGTCCAGCGCAGCCGGGGGACCGGCAGCCCGGCCGGGAGCCGGGCGAGGACGGCGGCCTCCCGGGCGTACCAGTCGACCAACCGGGGCTGGTCGGCCGGCGTCGCCGCCTTGACGAAGGCGGACGCCCCGTCGGCCGTGGTCAGCACCGCGGCGAAGCCCCGGGTGAAGCCGGCCCCGGCGACCCGGACGGCGGTGACCGGGCCGCCCAGCCGGGCGGCCACCGCCGAGCGCAGGCCGGCCGGCAACTCGTCCCAGCCCGGTCGTAGGGCGGTCGCGTGGTACGGCGGTGCTGGGTCGGCGGGCACGTCTCCCATGCTGTCGTACCCGGCCGGCAGGATGCAGCCGTGCACACCGACGACTTCCGGGCCCGCGCCGGGCTCGTCCCGCCGGGCCCGGGCCGGGCGGTCTGCGAGACTGCCAGGCCATGAGGACCGACGACTTCTGGCAGTTGATCGACCGGGCCCGGGCCGGCGGCGGTGGTGAGGCCAGCGCGGTCGCGGCCCGGGCGGTGGCGCTGCTGGCCGAGCGCGACCCGGCCGACATCGTCGGCTACGCCCACCACCAGCGGCGGGTGCTCGCCGCCTCGTTCCGGGTCGACCTGTGGGGCGCCGCCTACCTGATCAACGGGGGCGCCTCCGACGACGGTTTCGAATACTTCCGCGGCTGGCTGATGACCCAGGGCCGGGAGGTCTACGCCCGCGCCACCGCCGACCCCGACTCGCTGGCCGAGCTGCCGCAGATCCGTGCCGCCGCGCTCACCGGCGAGGAGTTCCAGTCGGAGGACATGCTGGCGGTGCCCTGGGAGGCCTACCGGAAGGCGACCGCGACCGACCTGCCGGCCGACCGCGACCCGGTCACCACGCCCGACCTCAACGACTTCTGGGACTTCGACGACGAGGAGGAGGCCCGACGGCGGCTGCCGCGCCTCGCCGCGCTCTTCGTCGAGCCGCCGGAGGAGTGATCCGACCGCGTCCGGAGCGGCGTGGGAGCATAGAGGGGGCCGGCGTCACGCCGGCCCGCTCACGTCAGCCGACCAGAACGGACAGCTGTGCCACCGACGCTCGATTCCGGCGCGAACGCTCCTGGTGCCACCGACCCGGCGCGGATCAGGAACTTCTGCATCATCGCCCACATCGACCACGGGAAGTCGACCCTGGCCGACCGGATGCTGCAGCTCACCGGCGTGGTCGACCCCCGGCAGATGCGTGCCCAGTATCTCGACCGGATGGACATCGAGCGCGAGCGCGGCATCACCATCAAGAGCCAGGCCGTCCGGATGCCGTGGACCGTGCGGGAGGGCGACCGGGCCGGCGAGCAGGCCGTGCTCAACATGATCGACACCCCCGGTCACGTCGACTTCACCTACGAGGTCTCCCGCTCGCTGGCCGCCTGTGAGGGCGCGATCCTGCTGGTCGACGCCGCCCAGGGCATCGAGGCGCAGACGCTGGCCAACCTCTACCTCGCGCTCGAGAACGACCTGCACGTCATCCCGGTGCTCAACAAGATCGACCTGCCGGCCGCCCAGCCCGAGAAGTACGCCGAGGAGCTGGCCCACCTGATCGGCGGCGACCCGGCCGACTGCATCAAGGTCTCCGGCAAGACCGGCGAGGGGGTGCCCTACCTGCTCGACGAGATCGTCCGGCAGTTCAAGCCGCCGGTCGGTGACCCCGAGGCCCCCGCCCGGGCGATGATCTTCGACTCGGTCTACGACGTCTACCGAGGCGTGGTCAGCTACGTCCGGGTGATCGACGGGCGGATCGGCGCCCGCGACCGGATCAAGATGATGTCCACCGCCGCGGTGCACGAACTGCTGGAGATCGGCGTCATCTCGCCCGAGATGGTGAAGGCCGACGCGCTCGGGGTCGGCGAGGTGGGCTACCTGATCACCGGGGTGAAGGACGTCCGGCAGTCCCGGGTCGGCGACACGGTCACCATCAACAGCCGGCCGGCCACGCAGGCGCTGGGCGGCTACAAGGACCCGAAGCCGATGGTCTACTCCGGCCTCTACCCGATCGACGGGTCCGACTACCCCAACCTGCGTGAGGCGCTGGACAAGCTCAAGCTCAACGACGCCGCGCTGGACTACGAGCCGGAGACGTCGGGCGCGCTCGGCTTCGGGTTCCGCTGCGGCTTCCTCGGCCTGCTCCACCTGGAGATCATCCGGGAGCGGCTGGAGCGGGAGTACAACCTCGACCTGATCTCCACCGCGCCGAACGTGGTCTACCGGGCCATCACCGAGGACGGCCAGGAGATCGTGGTCACCAACCCGAGTGAGTACCCCACGGGCAAGATCGCCGAGGTGTACGAGCCGACCGTGCGGGCGACCGTGCTCACCCCGAACGACTACGTGGGCGCGGTGATGGAGCTCTGCCAGGGGCGGCGCGGCAACCTGCTCGGCATGGACTACCTCTCCGCCGACCGGGTGGAGTTGCGCTACACGCTGCCGCTGGCCGAGATCATCTACGACTTCTTCGACCAGCTCAAGAGCCGTACCAAGGGCTACGCCTCGTTGGACTACGAGCCCTCCGGCGAGCAGGCGTCCGATCTGGTCAAGGTGGACATCCTGTTGCACGGCGAGCCGGTGGACGCCTTCAGCGCCATCGTGCACAAGGACAAGGCGTACAACTACGGCGTCACCATTGCCGCGAAGCTGCGCAACCTCATTCCCCGGCAGCAGTTCGAGGTGCCGATCCAGGCGGCGATCGGCAGCCGGGTGATCGCCCGGGAGACGATCCGGGCGATCCGCAAGGACGTGCTCGCCAAGTGCTACGGCGGTGACATCAGCCGTAAGCGCAAGCTGCTGGAGAAGCAGAAGGAGGGCAAGAAGCGGATGAAAATGGTCGGCCGGGTGGAGGTTCCGCAAGAGGCCTTCATCGCCGCGCTCTCCTCCGACAGCGGTGACGGCAAGGCGGCCGGCAAGAAGTAGCCGCGCACCCCTCCGGCGTCGACGACGTACGACGGCCGGCGCCCCGCCCGGGGCCGGGACCGCAAGGTCCCGTCCACCCGGGCCCGGGGCGCCGGCCGTTCGCGTCTCCGGATGCGGTGGTGGCGGAAATTTTCGCTGCCCGGGCTCGGGCCCTCGGCCCGGCGGCACCGCCTCCGACCTGCGTGGACGGTGCTCGGGCGGGTGCCGGCGCGGCGGATCGCATCGACTCCCGCCGAATGGTGTCGGCGGTGAACCGGTTTGGCGTTTCGGCGGCCCGGGAACTTATCGGCCACGACAGGGAGCACACACCGTGTGACACATTCTTGAAGGAGGGCGACCGTGGAGCTGACCGTGTGGGGCATCATCACCGCGCTCATCGTTGGTTTGATCATCGGGGCGCTGGGCCGTCTGGTCGTCCCGGGCCGGCAGGACATGCCGATCTGGTTGCACATGCTGATCGGCGTGGGTGCCGCGCTGCTCGGTACGGTGCTGGCGCGGGCGGTGGGCATCGCCACCGAGACCTCCGGGATCGACTGGGGCGAGCTGCTGGTTCAGGTCGTGCTGGCCGCCATCGCGGTGGCCCTGGTGGCCGGCGTCGGCCGACGCCGCCGCGTCACGCGGTAACGGCCACGGCATGACCCGGTGACGCCGGCGAACCGGCCGGCGACCGGTGGCAAGGGCACTCTTCGACGGGCGTCCGACCTCTCTGAGGTCGGGCGCCCGTCCGCATGCGCCTCGCGGCGCGGCCCGCGCCGGACGCGGCCCGCCGCCCGCCTCACCGTCGCCGCGCCGCCGGCCTTCGGCCACATCGGGGGCCGACCACCGGAGCCGAGCGACGGCGACCGGAGTCGAGCGCCGGCAGCGCGGGAGAACGTGCCGGTACCGGGGGCGTCCGGCGGCCACTGTCCCGGAAAGTCGGTTTGGTTTCTCGACCGACCGGGAACTTTGTGGTCACGACAGTAAGCACACAAAACGTGTGAGACGTTCCTTTGAGGAGGGCGATCGTGGAGCTGACCGTTTGGGGCATCGTCACTGCGCTCGTCGTTGGTCTGATCGTCGGAGCGCTGGGCCGGCTGGTCGTTCCGGGCCGGCAGAACATGCCGATGTGGCTGCACATGCTGATCGGTGTGGGCGCCGCGCTGCTCGGTACGGTGCTGGCCCGCGCGCTGGGCATCGCGACCGAGACCGCCGGGGTCGACTGGGCCGAGCTGCTGGTGCAGGTCGTGGTGGCCGCCATCGCGGTGGCCCTGGTCGCCGGCGTGGGCCGACGGCGCAGCGTCAACTACCGGTAATTCGTAGATCAACCAACGAAGGGGCGCCCGGCCGACGGCCGGGCGCCCCTTCGTCGTGGTACGCCCGGATTCGCCCGGTGCCACCCCTGCCCCTTCCGCCCGGCCTGCGGTACGGTCGCGTCGCTTCCGCCGGCCGCCCCACTGTCGTAAAGGATTTTTTCCTACTAAGGTGCGGCGGAGAAGGTTAGTGCCAGGCGGCGCGAGGGGAGATGTGGCGTGAACAGGTGGAAGCGGCTGGCCCCGGTCACCGCCGTGGTGGCCTCGGCCGCGATGGCGCTGGCCGGTTGTGGCGGCTCGAGCGACGACGGCGCGGCCGACACGAGCAAGCTGACGGTCTGGATGATGGGCGAGGGCAGCGACGCCCAGACCAGCTTCCTCGACACCGTCGAGACTGAGTTCCGGCAGAAGCACCCGGACACCGACGTCGTGGTGCAGTACATCCCGTGGCTGGAGGCGCCGAAGAAGTTCCAGGCCGCCCTCGCCGGCGGTGAGGGGCCGGACGTCACCGAGCTGGGCAACACCGAGACCCAGGGCTGGGCGGCGCAGGAGGCGCTGGCCGACCTGAGCGGCCGGATGGGCGGCTGGGCCGACGGCAAGGACATCCTGCCCGACCTGGTGCGCAACGCGCAGCTCGACGGCAAGCAGTACGGCGTGCCCTGGTACGCGGGCGTGCGGGCGATCTACTACCGCACCGACTGGTTCGCCGAGGCCGGCGTCAAGCCGCCGACCACCTGGGACGAGCTGGTGACCGTGGCCAAGACCGTGCAGGCCAAGAAGCCGAACACCTACGGCATCGCCCTGCCCGGCAACTCCGAGCTGCCCTTCTACTCCTTCCTCTGGGGCGCCGGCGGCGAGATCGCCACCGACCAGGGCGGCAGCTGGAAGTCCGGCTACACCACGCCGGAGGCGCAGAAGGCGGTCAAGTTCTGGACCGATCTGGTGACCGTGCACAAGGTCGCCCCGCCGGCCGCCGCCGGGTGGAACGAGATCGACGCGCGGACCCAGTTCGCCACCGGCAAGGCGGCGATGGCGTTCGCCGGCAGCTGGCAGCAGGGCGCGATCAAGAAGGACAACCCCGACATCGAGAAGGTGTGGGGCACCTTCCCGATCCCGGGCCCGGACGGCAAGGCCGCACCCGGTTTCGCCGGCGGCTCGGACATCGCCCTCTGGAAGGACAGCGAGCGGCAGGATCTCGCCTGGGACTACCTGACCGTGCTGCTGAACAAGAAGAACGCGCAGACCTTCGCCGACAGCCTCGGCTTCTTCCCGGTCTACCAGGACCTGGTCGGCGGCGAGAAGTACACCAATGACAAGATCATGTCGGCGTTCGCGACCACGATGCAGAACACCAAGGTCACGCCGCTCACCCCGAAGTGGGTGGAGGTCAGCCGTACCAAGACGGTGACCCAGGCGATGAACAGCTCGGTCATGAAGGGTCAGAAGACGGTCGAGAAGGCCACCGCCGACGCGGCCGCGGAGATGGAAAGCATCCTCAACGCCAAGTGACCACGCTGACCGAGGCACCGGAGACGTCGCCCGCGCGGGAGACCCCCGCGCGGCGGCGTCGACGGGTCGACAACCTGCTGCCGTACGCGCTGCTCCTGCCCTGTCTGGCCATCATTGGCGTGCTGCTGCTCTGGCCGCTCGGCCAGGTGGTGGTGATGTCGTTCCACCGGCTCAACAACGTCCGCCAGCTGCGGGGCGACCGGGAGTGGCCGTGGGTCGGGCTGGGCAACTACACCCAGATCCTCAGCGATCCGTTCTTCCGGACGGTGCTGCGCAACACCGTGCTCTTCGCGGTGGCCAACGTGGCGCTCACGATGATCCTGGGCACCCTGGTCGGGCTGCTGCTCAACCGGCTCGGCCGCAAGATGGCCACCTTCGTGGCCAGCTGCGTGATGCTGGCCTGGGCGACGCCGGCGCTGACCGGCACCATCGTCTGGAAGTGGATCTTCGACGACACCAGCGGCCTGGTCACCTGGCTGTTCAACGCGCTGCCGGACGGACTGTCGCAGGGCCTCTTCGGCCGCAGTGACTGGACCGGCTACGGCTGGTTCAACTCGCCGCTGCTCTTTTTCTCGATCCTGACGCTGGTGGTGGTCTGGCACTCGTTCCCGTTCATCGCGGTCAGCGTGCTGGCCGGGCTGAAGAGCGTGCCGAGCGAGCTGCACGAGGCCGCCCGGGTGGACGGCGCCGGGCCGTGGCGGGTGTTCTGGCGGATCACCTTCCCGCTGCTGCGCCCGGTCTTCGGGATCCTGATCGTGCTCTCCACCATCTGGGACTTCAAGGTCTTCACCCAGCAGTTCGTGCTGGCCGGCGGCACCCAGGACCGGCCGACGTTCATGCTCTCCATCTACTCGTACGCCGAGGCGTTCTCGCCGCCGCCGAAGTACGGCCTCGGCGCGGCCATCGCGGTGATCCTCACCCTGATCCTGCTCGTGGTGACCGGCCTCTACGTACGGATGGTGCTCAGGCAGGAGGACGAGTCGTGAAGAAGGTCGCGCTCAACGGCGCCGGGCTGCTGGTGGCGCTCTTCGCGGCCTTCCCGGTCTACTGGATGATCGCCACGTCGCTGAAGCCCAGCCGGGAGATCTTCTCGACCACTCCGCAACCGGTGCCCACCCACCCCACGCTGGAGCACTACCGGGAGATCCTGACCGGCAACCTCATCCCCGGAGTGACCTTCGCCGACTTCTTCCTCAACAGCGCGCTGGTCGCGGTCGCGACCGTGCTGCTCAGCGGCCTGGTCGCGCTGCTGGCCGCCACCGCGGTGGCCCGGTTCCGGTTCCGGCTGCGCACCAGCATCCTGATCATGCTGCTGGTGGTGCAGATGATCCCGCTGGAGGCCCTGGTCATCCCGCTGTTCCTGATGATCCAGCGGCTCGGGTTCTACAACAACCTGCTCAGCCTGGTCCTGACCTACCTGGGGTTCTCGCTGCCGTTCGCGGTGTGGATGCTGCGCGGCTTCGTCGCCGCCGTGCCGAAGGAGCTGGAGGAGGCGGCGGCGATCGACGGGGCCAGCCGGATCCAGATCTTCCGGCGGATCCTCTTCCCGCTGGTCGCCCCGGGCTTGGTCGCCACCAGCATCTTCTCGTTCATCACGGCCTGGAACGAGCTGATCTTCGCGCTCACCTTCATCAACGACCAGGATCGCTACACCCTGCCGGTGGCGATGACCTTCTTCTTCGGTCGGGACGACACCGCCTGGGGGCCGGTGATGGCGGCGTCCACCCTCTTCACCCTGCCGGTGATCGTGTTCTTCCTGCTGGTGCAGCGGCGGATGGTCTCCGGCCTGGTGGCCGGCGCGGTCAAGGGCTGACCGGGCGGCCGCCCGGCCGAACGAGTCAGCGGTGATCGACTCCAGGTCGCCGAACTGGCGGATTCCGGTGGCCGGGGGATACCGCACTGTCGCCGCCTGGTGTGGATCTAGCCCTGCCCACGCGGGCGCGCGGCGCGGCTAGGCTGACCGCCATGACGGGCAGGGTGGCAGCGGTGAACCTCGGTGTGGTCACCGAGGCGGAGTGGGCCGGCGACGCGAGCGGCCGCAGCGGAATCGACAAGCGGCCGGTCGACGGGCCGGTGCTGGTCCGCGCCGACGGGGTGGTCGGCGACTTCATCGGCGAGCGGGCCCACCACGGCGGCCCGGACCAGGCGCTCTACGCCTACGCGGAGGAGGACGCCGGCTGGTGGGCGACCGAGCTGGGCCGCGACCTCGGGCCCGGCAACTTCGGCGAGAACCTCACCACGTACGCGGTCGACCTGACCGGTGCGGTGATCGGCGAGCAGTGGCAGATCGGATCCGCGCTGCTCCAGGTGACCAAGCCCCGGACGCCGTGCACCACCTTCGCCGGCTTCTGGGGAGTTCCCGACCTGATCAAGCGGTTCACCGCCCGGGCCCTGCCCGGGGCGTACCTGCGGGTGCTGCGCGAGGGGGAGATCGGCCCGGGCGACCCGGTCGAGGTGGTGGACCGGCCCACCCACGGCGTGAGCATCGGCGAGGTCTTCCGGGCCACCAGCCTGGAGCCCGAACTGCTGCCTCGACTGCTCGACGTCCCCGAGTTGCCGGAGTCGATCCAGGACAAGGTCCGCCGCCGCCTCGCCGGCCGGTAACCCGGCTCGCTGACGGCGCCGCGCCACCATCGGCGCGGGCAGCCAACCGGGCGCCGTGCCCGACCGGGCCGCCGTGCCCGACCGGGCCGCGAAGCCCGACCGGGCCGCGAAGCGTGCCGGGCCGGGCCGGGCCGGTGAATCAAGCCGGGCCGCGGAGCAGGCCGGGCCGGCGCGGGAACGCGGGCACGGCAAAGGGGCTCCCTGCCGCGCCCGGGGGCGGCGGCGGGGAGCCCCTCCTCATCGGCTCAGCGGAGCCAGGGGACGCTGCGGTCCAGCAGGCCGCGCTCCTTGAGCTCCTTGCGCAGCGGGATCTCGTCGTCGACGTAGCCGTCCCAGTTGATGCCCCAGTAGTTGGCGGTGTGGGTGCCCTCACCGATCAGCTGGCGCTGCACCGGCGTGCGGTTGCGGTACCACTCGCCGTCCAGGTCCGGGTGCAGCTCGTCCAGCGGGCGGATCCACCGGTAGGTGTAGCCCACGAAGAGCATCTTGCGGGTGATGTTCGACAGGTTCGTCGAGCGGGAGTGCCACTGCCGGCGGTCGAAGATGAAGGCGTCGCCCGGGTTCGCGGTGATCTCCACCGTGCCCTCCGGGTCCGGGTTGTGCACGCTCAGGTCCTTGGGCCGGTCCAGCGAGTTCCACAGGTGGCTGCCCGGGATGACCTTGGTGGCGCCGCGCCCGGTCTCGGAGAGGTCGGAGAGCACGTACGCGACCTTGAGCGAGAACATCGGGCGGGGCAGGTTCGGGTCCATCGTCTCCGGGTCGGAGTTCTGCCGGTACCCGTCCTGGTGCCAACCCCAGTACGGCTTCTCCGGCTCGAGGGCCGGCGGGGTGACGTCCAGGTGGTTGTGGTGCGTGTAGATGTTCCAGCCGGCCAGGCCCCACATGTATGGGAAGGCGATCGGGTGGGTCAGCAGCTCGCCGAAGAGCTCGTCGCGCTCCAGGAAGCCCAGCAGGTGCAGGGTGCCGTCCTTCTTGGTGTTGCCCTTGGCCTGCTCCTCCGCGTAGACGCGGTCGACTGCCGCCTCCAGCGCCGCCCGGTGGTCCTCCGTCAGGACGTTGCGCAGCAGGAGGAAGCCCTGCTCGTGGAACTCCTTGCGGTCAGTGTCGCTGATCGGTTCGTAGCCGGTCCGGCCGCCGTAATCGAACACCCGTCGTACCCCTCCCCATGAGGTGGATCCATTTCTGGCACAGGCCGCCGATCGTAACGCGCAAAGCGCCGAGTCGGGGAGGGCGGAGGACGCGCTCTGGCCGGAGCCGGACACCCGGCAGCGGGATGACTCCGGTCCGTGTGGAGAGCGGCCGGCATTGCGTGGTTTGGGAGGTTTTGACGGATTGTGCGGTAACTGCCGGTAAGGAAATCCGGGCTGGGTCAGCTTGCGGCGAAGACCTCGGCCACCACCTGCGGGGTGGCCTGTGGATCGCCGCCGGCCGCGCTCCAGGTGCCGTCGCGGGCGGTCCACTCCAGGTCGCCGAAGCGGACCCGCTTCACGCCGTGGTCCTGGGCGTGCGAGACCAGCCAGTGGGCGTAGCGCCAGCCGTTGCGCTGGTCGGTCGCGGCGAGGGTGAACCCGGTGACCTCGACCGGGACCGCGCTGCTCGCCAACCCCCAGTCCAGCGCCAGGTTGCGGGTCAGCGCTGCCGCCGCCGCCTCGCCGCGCATCACCGGGGTACGGCCCACCGTGCAGGCCACCGCGCCGGTCGCGTCGCCGAGCAGCGCCCGGCTGAGCACCGCCGACTCGTCGGCCCACTTCTGGTACGCCTCGGGGAAGGCCGAGCGCTGCACCCGCTGGGCGGCGTCGGTGACCCGCATCCGCTCCCAGCCGCGCACCTTCTTCAGTGCGGCGTAGAACCGGTCGGCCGCGTAGCGGGGGTCGCGGATCTTCTCCGGGGTGCCCCAGCCCTGGCTGGGTCGCTGCTGGAACAGCCCGACCGAGTCCCGGTCGCCACTGGCGAGGTTGCGCAGCCCGGACTCCTGGTAGGCGGTGGCCAGCGCCACCACAACGGCCCGCTCCGGCATGCCCCGCTTGGCGCCGATCGCCGCGATGGTCGCCGCGTTGGCCATCTGGTCGGCGTCGAGTTCCACCCGGCCGTCGGCCTGCACGGTGCAGGTCCGGCTGGCCAGCGGCAGGCGCAGCTCACTGCCGAGCCGTCGGACGACGAGCAGGACTCCCACCACGGCGAGGAGGACGAGAACGACGCCACCCGCCACGACCGCCCGAGTTCGCACCCACACCCCCTGTTCGACAGTCCGACAAGCGTACGTCCCGCAGCGGCCGATCCGGGTCGTCCGACCGGTTTGGACCGGGCCGGGCCGGCCCGCACCGACCGGGCGTTCCCCCTCCGGCCGCGCTCTCACCTGCCCGTATCGGCCTGCCGTCCGTCCCGGTTCGACGATAATCGGGGTCTTGGACCCGGCCGGCGGCGTCTGGTGCGAGATGCCCGAAACCGTGACAGAGCACCGTACGTCTCGCCCGGCTCGACCTGTCGCGAGCGTCACCGTGACGACCAGAGGCGAATGTGGTTGACCGGTCAAGCACTTGCATACGATTGACATGTCAATTACAGGGGGGACCGTCGCTCAACCGGCGACGTCCCGCAGGTGCCCGAACGGCCCGCCACAAGCCGTCCGGACAGGGCAAACACCAAGGAGCAGTTCCATGGGAACGCTGGACGGCAAGGTAGTGCTGATCACCGGCACCGGAGGAGGGCTGGGACGTGTCGCGTCGCTGGCCTTCGCGCGGGAAGGCGCACGGGTCGTCGGGGCCGACATCCAGGTCGAGGGCAACAACGAGACGGTCGAACTCGTCCGACGGGCCGGCGGCGAGATGACGGGGATCGCGCCGGTCGACCTCACCGATCCGGAGCAGGTGCGCCAGCTGGTCGAGGACGCCGTCGCGGCCTATGGCGGGCTCGACGTGGTCTACAACAACGCCGCCTCGCTCCGCTTCGGCCCGATGCCAGATTTCTCCGTCGAGGACTGGCGGGCCACCATCACCGGCGAACTCGACATCCCCTTCTTCGTGTCGAAGTTCGCCTGGACGCACCTGGTCCGGCGCGGCGGCGGCGTCATCATCAGCGCCGCCTCCATGGCCGGCATGATCGGTGGCCACGTCCCGCCGATGGTCGGGCACGCCGCCGCGAACGCGGGCATCATCGGCATGACCCGGCAACTCGCGCTCGAAGGCGCGCCCCACGGGATCCGTGCGGTGGCGATCAGTCCCGGGCCCATCCTGAGCCCGGCCAGCGAGCGCGACCTCGGTGACGACCAGGTGGCCCGGGACGCGATCATCAACAAGACGCTCGTCAAGCGCTTCGCCCGCCCTGAGGAGGTCGCCGAGCTGGTGGTCTTCCTCGCGTCCGACCGGGCGTCGTACATCACCGGCGCGAACTACCCGGTCGACGGCGGCGCGACCGCCTGGTGACGGACGAACGGACGCCGGGACGCCGTCGCGCGGTGGCGGCGTCCCGGCGTCAATCCGTCCCAGCCGACCGCCCCGGCCGACCCGAGGCACATGCCCCGGCGCTAGCCCGCATGCTCGGCGCGACCACCGTCAAGAGCGGCCACCCATCGAGTCAATCGTTTCTCCCGGAACGCCGTGACGCCCTCCCTCCCCTCCTCGGAGAGGAAGTAGCCGGTCGACAGCGCGGCCAGCTCGGCGATCTCGGCCCGCAGGTCGGTGACGGCCGGGCGGCGCAGCAGCTGCTTGGCGCCGGCCAGCGCGCCGGGCGCCCCCCGCACCAGCGACGCGCAGTACCGCTCCACCGCCGCGTCCAGCCCGTCGGCGGGCACCGCCGCGGTGACCAGCCCGATCTCGGCGGCCCGCCGGCCGTCGAAGGTGTCCCCGGTCAGGTAGAGCTCGGCCGCCGCCCGCGGGTGCAGCCGGGGCAGCACGGTCGCCGAGATCACCGCCGGGATCACGCCGATCCGTACCTCGGTGAAGGCGAAGGTCGCCTCCTCGGCGCAGACCGCCAGGTCCGCCGCCGCGATCAGACCCAGCCCGCCGGCCCGGGCCGGCCCGGCGACCCGGGCGAGCACCGGCTTCGGGCACTCCCACACCGCGGCGAGCACGTCGCCGAGCATCCCGGCCGGCACCGTCCCGCTGGCGTACGCGGCGGCGGTCTCCTTCAGGTCCGCGCCGGAGCAGAAGACCGGGCCGGTGTGGTCGAGCACCACCATCCGGACGGCGTCGTCGGCCACCGCGGCGGCCAGCCCGGCGAGCAGCTGGGTCATCAGCGGGGTGGAGAGCGCGTTGCGGTTGTGCGGGCTGTCCAGGGTGAGGGTGGTCACCCCGCGAGCCGTGGCGACCCGCACCAGCGCGTCGGGAGAGGTCATGCGGGCACACTAGTGCTCATGCCCGGCGTGCTTCCAGAAGGCGAGACCGTCCCCGTCGACGGATCGCTACCCACCGCCGCGACCGCCGACGTCGGCGCGCGGGGTTTCGGCGTGTACGTGCACGTGCCCTTCTGCGCCAGCCGCTGCGGCTACTGCGACTTCAACACCTACACCGCCGGCGAGCTGGGCGGTGGGGCGAGCCGGGAGGAGTACGCCGACTCCGTGCTCGCCGAGCTGCGGCTCGCCGCGCGGGTGCTCGGCGACGCCCCGCCGAAGCGGGTGGACACCGTCTTCGTCGGCGGCGGCACCCCGACCCTGCTCCCCGCCGACGACCTGGCCCGGATCCTCGACGCGATCGACCGCACCTGGGGGCTGGCCGCCGACGTCGAGGTGACCACCGAGGCCAACCCGGAGTCGGTCACGCCCGAGTCGCTCAAGACGCTGCGGGCGGCGGGCTACACCCGGATCTCGCTGGGCATGCAGTCCGCCGCGCCGGGGGTGCTGGCGATCCTGGACCGCAAGCACAGCGCGGGTCGGGCCACCGCCGCCGCCCTGGAGGCGCGCGACGCCGGGTTCGACCATGTCAACCTGGACCTGATCTACGGCACGCCGGGGGAGAGCGCCGAGGACTTCGCCCGCTCGCTGGAGCAGGTGGTCGCCGCCGGCGTCGACCACGTCAGCGCGTATGCCCTGATCGTGGAGGACGGCACCCGGCTGGCCGCCCGGATGCGCCGTGGCGAGCTGCCGTACCCCAGCGACGACGTGGCGGCCGACCGTTACCTGGCGGCGGAGGCGGCGCTCGGCGCGGCCGGCTTCTCCTGGTACGAGGTCTCCAACTGGGCCCGGACGCCGGCCGCCCGGTGCCGGCACAACCTGCTCTACTGGGCCGGCGCCGACTGGTGGGGGCTCGGGCCGGGGGCGCACAGCCACGTCGGCGGAGTGCGCTGGTGGAACGTGAAGCACCCCACGGCGTACGCCCAGCGGCTCGCCGCCGGGACGTCCCCCGGCCTGGCCCGGGAGGTGCTCACCTCCGACGAGGCGCACATGGAGGACGTCATGCTGCGGCTACGGCTCGCCTCCGGGCTGCCGCTGGAGGTGCTGGACACCGCCGGCCGGGCCGCCGCCGCGCGGGCGCTGGCCGACGGCCTGCTGGACGCCGGACCGTACGCGGCCGGTCGGGCCGTGCTCACCCTGCGGGGCCGGCTGCTGGCCGACGCCGTCGTCCGCGACCTGCTGCCATGAGCGGTGCCCGACCGGCCGGGGGAGCGGCCGGCCGGGATCACTTGATGAAGCTCGCCGACATCGGGTAGCGGTAGAACTGGCCCTCGTTGGCCTTGATCCCGGCGAGGATGCCGAAGACCGTGCCGAGGATGACCGCCGCGGCGACGCCGATGAAGCCGATGAGGATGCAGGAGAGCACCCAGCCGATCAGGCCGACGATCGACCAGATCAGCTGGAAGTTGAGCGCCGCCACGGCGTGCGCCCGGACCGTCGGGGACTGGTTGCCCCGGGCCAGCATCGCCACCAGCGGGGCGATCCAGCCGAGCACGCCACCGCTGAGGAACATCCCGGCCGCCCCGCCGAAGTGCGCGACGAGCGTCCAGGTCTTGTCCTCGTTGTTGGCGAACCCGCCGCCGGGAGCACCGTAGGCCCCGCCGGTCGGATAGCCGACGCCCGGCGGCGGGTAGCCGCCCGGGGGCCCACCTGGGGGTGGGTAGCCGCCTGATGGTGGCAGGTCACCGCCGGGTGGCGGATAGCCACCGGGCGGGGGATAGCCGCCCGGGCCCGGGGCCCCGGACAGTGGTGCGGTGGGCGGCTCGTCCGCTGCGGACGGGCCCGGAGCTGCGTACGGCGGGTTCGGCTCCGGCGGGTTGCCGCCGGGTTCCCCGGCGCCGGGAGGGCGAGGTGGTTCAGTCATGAACGTCACGGTAGGGGCAGCCGGCAACGCCGCACCAGAGCGTCGCCGTCCGGATCGGCGGGACGTGGGCAGGGCCGCACCCGCGGTCCGTCGTTGATCATCGCGCTGGCGGGCCTGCCGACGTAGACTGGCACTCGCTACAGTCGAGTGCCAGGAGAGCCGCCGGCGGTGCCCAGTGCCGCCGGCCGAGGGGCGTAGGAGGTGGGGGGAATGGGTCTCGACGACCGCAAGCTCGCCGTGCTCCGCGCCATCGTCGAGGACTACGTCGCCACGCAGGAGCCGGTCGGCAGCCGCGCGCTGGTCGAGCGACACCAGCTCGGGGTCTCGCCCGCGACGGTCCGCAACGACATGGCCGTGCTCGAGGAAGAGGGCTACATCCGGCAGCCGCACACCAGCGCCGGCCGGGTGCCCACCGACCGCGGCTACCGGCTCTTCGTCGACCGGCTGTCCCGGGTCAAGCCGCTCAGCCCGGCCGAGCGCCGGGCGATCGAGCGCTTCCTGGTCGGCGCGGTCGACCTCGACGACGTGGTGCACCGCACGGTCCGGCTGCTGGCCCAGCTGACCCGGCAGGTCGCCGTCGTGCAGTACCCGAGCCTGGCCCGGTCGTCGGTCCGGCACCTGGAACTGGTGCCGATCTCCACCACCCGGCTGATGCTGGTCATGATCGCCGACACCGGGCGGGTCGAGCAGCGGCTGGTGGAGATGCCCGCGCCGATCCCCGCCGACGACGTCACCGATCTGCGCCGGTTGGTCAACGAGAAGCTGGCCGGCACCCGGCTCTCCGACACACCGCCGCTGGTGCAGGCGCTGGTCGACGAGGTGCCGACCGAGCTGCGCCCGGCGATGACCACCCTCTCCACCGTGCTGCTGGAGACGCTGGTCGAGCGGCACGAGGAGCGGCTCGCGCTGGCCGGCACCGCCAACCTGACCCGGGGTGGCCTGCTCGACTTCCAGGGCTCGCTGCGGCCGATCCTCGAGGCGCTGGAGGAGGAGGTCGTGCTGCTCAAGCTCATCGGTGAGACGGAGCCGAGCACGACCCGGGTGCTGATCGGCGACGAGAACGAGTTCGACAACCTCCGCGCCGCCTCGGTGGTCAGCACCGGCTACGGCCCGGGCGCCACCATCGTGGGCGGTCTGGGGGTGCTGGGGCCCACCCGGATGGACTACCCCGGGACCATCGCCACGGTGCGCGCCGTGGCACGCTACGTGGGCGAGCTGCTGGCCCAGAACTGACCAGTCAGGGCGCCGACGGCCGGCTCCGGCCGCCGACCGGCGCAACGCAACGCGAGACGAACATGAGGACACGGAACGCAGTGGCCAGGGACTACTACGGCATTCTCGGTGTGAGCCGGGAAGCCTCCGACGACGAGATCAAGCGCGCCTACCGCAAGCTGGCGCGCCAGTTCCACCCGGACGTCAATCCGGATCCGGAGGCTCAGGAGAAGTTCAAGGACATCAACGCCGCGTACGAGGTCCTCTCGGACGACCGGAAACGGCAGATCGTCGACCTGGGCGGTGACCCGCTCGCCCCGGGCGGCGGGGGCGCCGGCGGCCCGGGTGGCCCCGGCGGGGCCGGCCCGTTCGTCGGGTTCCAGGACATCATGGACGCGTTCTTCGGCGGGGCCGCGGGCGGCGCCCGCGGGCCGCGGCCGCGCACCCGGCCGGGCGCCGACGCGATCCTGCGGCTGGAGCTCGACCTGCACGAGACCGCGTTCGGCGTCGAGGCGCCGATCACCGTCGACACGGCCGTGCTCTGCACCACCTGCTCCGGCGCCGGCACCGCCGCCGGCACCCACCTGGCCACCTGTGAGGCCTGCGGTGGTCGCGGCGAGGTGCAGTCCGTGCAGCGCACCTTCCTCGGCCAGGTGGTCTCCGCCCGGCCGTGCACCGTCTGCCAGGGCTACGGCACCACGATCCCGCACCCCTGCCCGACCTGCGCCGGCGACGGGCGGGTGCGCACCCGCCGCTCGCTGACCGTCAAGATCCCGGCCGGGGTCGAGGACGGCATGCGGATCCGGCTGGCCCAGCAGGGCGAGGTCGGCCCGGGCGGCGGCACCGCCGGCGATCTCTACGTCGAGATCCACGAGCGGCCGCACGACGTCTACTCGCGCAAGGGCGACGACCTGCACTGCCGGGTCACCGTGCCGATGACGGCGGCGGCGCTCGGCACCCGGCTGACCATCAAGACGCTGGACAGCGAGGAGACCGTCGACGTCAAGTCCGGCACCCAGCCGGGCAGCACGCTGCGGCTGCGCGCCCGCGGGGTGCCACACCTGCGCGGCACCGGCCGGGGTGATCTCTACGTGCACCTCGACGTGCGTACCCCCACCAAGCTCGACGCCGACCAGGAGAAGATGCTGCGCGACTTCGCCAAGACCCGGGGCGAGGAGGTCGCCGAGCTGACCAAGCAGGGCGGCTTCTTCTCCCGGATGCGGGACGCGTTCAACGGCCACGCCTGAGTCGTAGCCGGGTCAGCCGCCCCGGCCGCTCCGGGGCGGCTAGCCTGTTGATCGTGTCCGCGCCGCTCTTCCTGGTCGATCCGCTGCCCGCCGCCGACTCGCTGACCCTCGGCGGGCCCGAGGGGCACCACGCGGCCACCGTGCAACGGCTGCGGGTGGGCGAGGAGCTGCTGCTCGCCGACGGCCGGGGTGGCACGGCAACCGCCGTGGTCACCGCCGTCGGCCGGGGCAGCCTGGAACTCGACGTCACCTCCCGGGGGTACGCCGACGCGGCCGTTCCACGGCTGGTGGTGGTGCAGGGCATCGCCAAGGGCGACCGGGGCGAGCTGGCCGTGCAGGCGATGACCGAGGTCGGGGTGGACGAGATCGTGCCCTGGGCGGCGTCCCGCTCGGTGGCCCAGTGGCGCGGCGACCGGGGGATACGGGCCCGGGAGAAGTGGGTCGCGACCTCCCGCGAGGCCGCCAAGCAGGCCCGCCGGCCCTGGCTTCCGGTGGTGGCCGGCGCGCCGGACGAATCGACCGCCCAGGTGGCCCGCCGGATCGCCGGTGCCGCCGCCGCGTTCGTGCTGCACGAGGAGGCCGACGGGCGCCTCACCACCGCCGAGCTGCCGGACGTCGGCGAGATCGTGCTGGTGGTCGGCCCCGAGGGCGGCGTCGCCCCGGCCGAGCTGGACGCCTTCGCCGAGGCCGGCGCCCGCCCGGTCCGCCTCGGCGAGTCCGTGCTGCGCACCTCCACCGCCGGCGTGGCCGCCCTCAGCGTGCTCGCCACCCGCCTGCTCCGCTGGTAACCCGCCCGCTCGCCGCCTCGTCTTCATTGCCCCGGCACTGCCCCGGCACCGCCCCGGCACTGCCCCGGCACCGCCCCGGCACTGCCCCGGCACCGCCCCGCCCGTCCTTTGCTCTGCTTCAGCCGACGCAACAGAAACGGGCCCTGACTGTCGCCTCCGTTGAAGCAGAGCAAAGGATGCGCAGGGTGTCCCTTGCTCGCCTGCCCGGCGCGAAGCGGGTCAGCGCAGGTAGGAGGCGCCGTTCAGGTCGACGATGGTCCCGGAGGCCCACTCCGCCTCGGGGGAGGCCAGCCAGTGCACCGCGGCGGCGATCTCCTCGGGGCGGGCCACCCGGTTGAACGGGCTCTGCGCCCGTACGGCCGCGCCCCGTTCGGCCTTCAGGTGCTCGTTGGTCATGTCCGTCGCCACGAAGCCGGGCGCCACCGTGGCCACCGCGATGCCGTACGGGGCCAGCGCCACCGCCAACGACTGGCCGAGCGCGTTCAACCCGGCCTTGCTCGCCCCGTACGCCGGGTTGCCCGGCTCGCCGCGGAACGCGCCACGGGAGGAGACGTTGACGATCCGGCCGCCGCGCTCGCGCATGTGCTGGGCGGCGCACCAGGTCGCGTTGGCCGCGCCGAAGAGGTTGGTGTCGAGCACCTCCCGCCAGCGCTGCCGCCACTGCTCGTAGGAGCTCTCGAAGACCGGGTGCGGCGGGTCGGCCGGCCCGAACATGCCGGCATTGTTGACCAGCACGTCCAGCCCGCCCAGCAGCTCGGCGGCCCGGTCGACCATCGTGCGGACCGCCTCCGGGTCGGCGAGATCGGCCTGGAGGACCACGTGCCCGTCGCCGGGCAGTTGCCCGCGCAACTCCTCGGCGAGGTCCGCCGAGTCCCGGTGGTGGATCGCCACCCGGTCACCGCCGGCCGCGAACGCCTGGACCACCGCCCGCCCGATGCCGCGCGAGCCCCCCGTCACCAGTACCGCCCGTGAAGTCACGCGGGCCATCATGCCGCAGCGGCCCGGCCTCGCCCATCCGGCCCCGGTGCAGCGAATAGCATGCCCCGATGGGAAGCGACTGCCTGTTCTGCCGAATCGTCGCCGGGGAGATCCCGGCCACCGTCGTCCGGGAAACCCCCACCACCCTCGCCTTCCGCGACATCGGCCCGAAGGCGCCGGTGCACGTGCTGGTCATCCCGAAGGAGCACTACGCCGACGTCGCCACGCTCGCCCAGGGCGACCCGGGGCTCGCCGGCGAGGTGCTGGCCACGGCCGCCGCGGTGGCCGACGACGAGGGCCTGCTCGGCGACGGTTTCCGGCTGATGTTCAACACCGGGGCGTACGGCGGCCAGGAGGTCTTCCACGCGCACGCCCACCTGCTCGGTGGCGCGCCGCTGGGCCCGATGCTTGCCCGGGACCTCGGGTGAGCGAGGTGGCGGACCGGCTGGACCGGATGGTGCGCCAGGTGCAGGCGCAGGCCCGGATCCCGGCGGTGTCGGCCGCGCTGCACCGGGCCGACCGGCCGCTGTGGAGCTGCGCGGTGGGCGGCACCGGCAACGACACCGCCCTCGGCCCGGCGACGCAGTTCCGGATCGGCTCGGTCACCAAGACCTTCACCGCCGTGCTGACCCTGCAGTGCCGCGACGACGGCCTGCTCGACCTGGACGACCCGGTGGGCCGGCATCTCGACCTGCCGGCGCACGGCGAGCTGACCGTGCGCCGGCTGCTCTC
Organism: Micromonospora sp. NPDC048909; assembly: GCF_040649635.1. Lineage (NCBI taxonomy): Bacteria > Bacillati > Actinomycetota > Actinomycetes > Micromonosporales > Micromonosporaceae > Micromonospora > Micromonospora sp. NPDC048909. Next base: position 62,348 of record NZ_JBEZFU010000002.1, read on the forward strand.
GCACACCGCCGGGCTGCAACGCGAGCCGTACGGCGACGTGTGGGACAGCCTGCGCGCCCCCGACGCCGACCAGCTCCTGGCCGACCTGGCCCGGGCCGAGCGGGTGCTGCCACCGGGCCGCCGCTACCACTACTCCAACCTCGGCATGGCGCTGCTCGGGCAGCTGGTCGGCCGGTTGCGGGGCGGCAGTTGGGCGGAGGTGCTCGCCGAGCGGGTGCTCGTACCGCTGGGGCTGACCGCGACCACCGTGACACCCGGGCCCACCGCCGCCACCGGGTTCCTGGTCGACGCCTACTCCGACGAGGCGCACCCGGAACCGCCGACCGACTTCGGCGCGGTCGGCCCGGCGGCCCAGCTCTGGAGCACCGCAGGGGACATGGCCCGCTGGGCCGCCTTCCTGGCCGACCCGGCGGCGCTCGACCCGGCGGGCGCGGTGCTGGCCCCGACCACCCTGGACGAGATGCGCTGGCCGCTGACGGTGACCGACGAGACGCTCTGGGCCGCCGGCTTCGGGCTCGGCCTGATCCTGGTGCCGCAGGGTGAGCGGGTGGTGCACGTCGGGCACGACGGCGCCATGCCGGGCTTCCTCGCCGGGGTGTACGGCCGGCGCGGCGGCGAGGGCACCCCCGGCGCGATGGGCTGCGCGGTGCTGCTCTCCTCGGGTGGCGCCGCCGCGGCGCTCGACCTGCCGCACCGGCTGCTCGCCGCGGCCGTCGAGCACGACCCGGCGCAGATCGAGCCGTGGCGGCCCGGCCCGCCGGCGCCCGCGCCGCTGCGCGGCCTGCTCGGCCGGTGGTGGGGCGAGGGCTACGAGTACGTCTTCTCCTGGCACGACGGGGCGCTGCGGGCGCGCGGCGCCGACGACCCGCCCGGCCGGCCGCCGGCGGTCTTCGCGCCGCTGCCCGACCAGCCGGACGTGTACCGCACCGTCTCCGGGCGGGAGGCCGGCGAGCTGCTCCGGCTGACCCGGGACGAGCACGGGACGGTGATCCGGATGCACTGGGCCACCTACCGGTTCACCCGCCGTCAGGAGACCTTCGACCGGTACGACTTCCGCCAGGGCGGTTGACCGGCCGGGGCGGGCCGGAGGACGCCGCCGGCCCGCCCCGGCGGCTTCCCGGAGGTGGCCGATCGCCTGGTTCGTCCCGGTCCGTCACGGCCGGGTGTCCCGGTCTCAGGGCGGGGAAATGCGCACGGTGTCGGCGCTGTTGAACCGATACGATGGGTGGTACGTCGTACGCCGCGCCACCAGGGCCGGCGCCCCGAGATCGAGAGCAGGTGGCACAGGGCCCCTCGGCCCGACCTATGACCGGCACCCCACCTCCCGGCCCGCCCCAGGTGCAGACCAGGATCACGGTTCCCGATCCGAAGATCATGGTCAACCTGCTCGGTGCGGGTGACGAGATCCTGCGACTCGTCGAACGCTCGGTCAACAGTGACGTGCACGTCCGTGGCAACGAGATCACCATCACCGGCGCGCCCGCGGACAACGCCCTCGCCGAGCGCCTCTTCAGTGAGCTGCTCGAACTCATCGAGAAAGGCGAGACCCTGACCACTGACGCCGTCCGGCGTACCGTCGGCATGCTCGAGCAGGGCAGCGCCGAGCGGCCCGCCGAGGTTCTGACGCTCAACATCCTCTCCCGGCGCGGCCGCACCATCCGCCCCAAGACGCTCGGCCAGAAGCGCTACGTCGACGCGATCGACACGCACACCATCGTCTTCGGCATCGGCCCGGCCGGTACCGGCAAGACCTACCTGGCGATGGCGAAGGCCGTGCAGGCCCTCCAGGCCAAGCAGGTCAGCCGGATCATCCTCACCCGTCCGGCGGTCGAGGCGGGCGAGCGGCTGGGCTTCCTGCCCGGCACGCTCAACGAGAAGATCGACCCCTACCTGCGTCCGCTCTACGACGCGCTGCACGACATGCTCGACCCGGAGTCGATCCCGAAGCTGATGGCCGCCGGGACGATCGAGGTCGCGCCGCTGGCGTACATGCGCGGCCGGACGCTCAACGACGCCTTCATCATCCTCGACGAGGCGCAGAACACCACGCCCGAGCAGATGAAGATGTTCCTCACCCGACTCGGCTTCAACTCCAAGATCGTCGTGACCGGTGACGTGACCCAGGTCGACCTGCCCGGCGGGACGACCAGCGGCCTGCGTATGGTCCGGGAGATCCTGGACGGGGTGGACGACGTGCACTTCGCCGAGCTGTCCAGCTCCGACGTGGTCCGGCACCGGTTGGTCGGGGAGATCGTCGACGCGTACGCCCGCTGGGATGCCGAGCGGGAGAACCAGCAGGCGCAGAGCGTGCACGCCGTACCGGGGCGGGCCGCCCAGGGCGGCCGTTCCGGCCGGCGCCGCTAGAGCAGGGGAATCCAGTTGTCCATCGAGATCGCCAACGAGTCCGGTGTCGAGGTCGACACCGACGCCGTGCTCGCCGTCGCCCGGCACGCCCTCGACGAGATGGGGGTCAACCCCCTCGCCGAGCTCTCCGTGCTGCTGGTCGACGTCGACTACATGACCGAGCTCAACCACCGCTGGATGGGTGGCGACGGGCCCACCGACGTGCTCGCGTTCCCCATGGACGAGGGCAGCGTCGACCACGGGCCGGGCGAGAGCGCCCCGGCCGGCGGCGAGCCGGCCCTGCTCGGCGACATCGTGCTCTGCCCCGACGTGGCGGCCAAGCAGGCGGCGACCGCCGGCCACTCCGCCGCCGACGAGCTGCACCTGCTCACCGTGCACGGGGTGCTGCACCTGCTCGGTTACGACCACGCTGAGCCGGAGGAGGAGCGGGAGATGTTCGCCCTCCAGGCCCGACTGCTGTCCAGCTGGCGGTCGAGCCGGTCCCGGTGATACCCCTTCATGCCTCCGCGGCCGGTGCGACCACCGGCCTACCGGACCTGCAACTGCTCGTCTTCGCCGCCGGGCTGGTGGTGCTCGCCGGGCTGATCGCGATGACCGAGGCGGCCCTCGCCGCGGTCTCGCCGGCCCGCGCCGCCGAGTTGACCCGCGACGGCGCCCGTGGCGCACGGGCGCTGCAGGCCGTCGCCGGCGACGTGGTCCGCCACCTCAACCTGCTCCTGCTGCTGCGGCTGCTCGCCGAACTGACCGCCACCACGCTGGTGGCGCTGGTCGCGGTGGACACCTTCGGCGCGGGCTGGCGGGCGGCGCTGGTCACCGCCGGCGCGATGACCGTTGTCAGCTTCGTGGTGGTCGGGGTCGCCCCGCGTACCCTCGGCCGGCAGCACGCCTACCCGGTGGGTCGCGCGGTGGCGCCGCTGGTGCGCTGGCTGGGTCGCGCCCTCAACCCGCTCGCCTCGCTGCTGATCCTGATCGGCAACGCGGTGACCCCGGGCCGTGGCTTCCGGGAGGGCCCGTTCGCCACCCAGGTCGAGCTGCGGGAGCTGGTCGACCTGGCCGAGCAGCGCGGCGTGGTGGAGCACGGCGAGCGGCAGATGATCCACTCGGTCTTCGCCCTCGGCGACACCATCGCCCGCGAGGTGATGGTGCCGCGTACCGAGATGGTGTGGATAGAGGAGGGCAAGAGCCTCTCCCAGGCGCTGGCGCTCTTCCTGCGCTCCGGTTTCTCCCGGATCCCGGTGATCGGCGAGAGCGTCGACGACGTGCTCGGCGTGCTCTACCTCAAGGACCTGATCCGGCGGGTACGCGGCGACGACCGCTCCGCCGAGCAGTTGCCGGTCTCCGAGCTGATGCGGCCGGCCACCTTCGTGCCCGAGTCCAAGCCGGTCGACGATCTGCTCTCCGAGATGCAGGCGGCCCGTAACCACCTGGTCATCGTCGTCGACGAATACGGCGGCACCGGCGGTCTGGTCACCATCGAGGACATCCTGGAGGAGATCGTCGGTGAGATCACCGACGAGTACGATGTCGAACGCCCGCCGGTCGAACGGCTGGCGGACGGGTCGGTCCGGGTCGCCGCCCGGCTCCCGGTCGAGGACCTGGGCGAGCTCTTCGACACCGAACTGCCCACCGACGAGGTGGAGACGGTCGGTGGCCTGCTCGCCCAGTCGCTGGGCCGGGTGCCGATCCCCGGTGCGCTGGTCGAGCTGGCCGGTCTCCGGCTGATCGCCGAGGGCACCACCGGCCGGCGTAACCGGATCGACACCGTGCTGGTGAGCCGGGTCGAGCCGACCGACCAGCAGGAGAGCCCGGGGCGCGGCGAGTCCGCCGAGTCCCGGGGCAACCAGAACCGAGCCGAGGAGAGGCAACCCGCCGATGCCTGAGTCGCCCGCCGTGCCAGCCGCCCGGCCCACCCCGTCCGCGCCGGCCGAGCTGAGCGCCGAGGACGGCAAGCTGGTCGTCCTGGCGCGGGGTGCCCGGGCGCGGGTGGGGGCCGTGGAGGGCGCGGCGGTGCGCGACCAGGACGGCCGGACGTACGCGGCGGCGAGCGTCGCGCTGCCGTCGCTGACCCTCACCGCGCTGCAGTTGGCGGTCGCCTCGGCGGTGGCCGCCGGCGCGACCCGACTGGAGGCCGCAGTGGTGGTCACCGAGGCCTCGACCCTGGACGGCGCCGGGCACGCGGCGGTCCGCGACCTCGCCGCCGAAGCGCCGATCCACGTCGCCGCGCCGAACGGCACCGTCCTCGGCACGGTGCTCCAGTGAGCGCGACCGGCGGTCTGCGGGACCCGGAGGAGCGCCCCTACCGGGCCGGCTTCGCCTGTTTCGTGGGGCGGCCCAACGCCGGCAAGTCGACGCTGACCAACGCGATCGTCGGGCAGAAGATCGCCATCACCTCGAGCAAGCCGCAGACCACCCGGCACATCATCCGGGCCGTCCTGCACCGGCCGGAGTCGCAGCTCGTCCTCGTCGACACCCCCGGCCTGCACCGCCCCCGTACCCTGCTCGGCGAGCGTCTCAACGACCTGGTCCGGACGACCTGGTCGGAGGTCGACGTGATCGGCCTCTGCATCCCGGCGGACGAGCCGGTGGGCCGGGGCGACCGGTTCATCAGCGGCGAGCTGGCGGAGCTGAAGGCGACCGTGCTGGCCGTGGTGACGAAGACCGACCTGGTCGACAAGAAGCGCCTGGCCGAGCAGCTGCTCGCGGTGAGTGAGCTGGGCGAGTTCGCGGCCGTGGTGCCGGTCAGCGCCGTCTCCGGGCACCAGGTGGACACCCTGGTCGACGTGATGACCGACTACCTTCCGCCGTCCCCGCAGCTCTACCCGGACGACATGCTCACCGACGACCCGGAGCAGGTGCTGGTCGCCGAGCTGATCCGGGAGGCGGCGCTGGAGGGCGTCCGCGACGAGCTGCCGCACTCCATCGCGGTGGTGGTGGAGGAGATGCTCCCCGAGGGCAAGCTCACCAAGATCTACGCCGATCTGTACGTCGAGCGCCCCAGCCAGAAGGCGATCGTGATCGGTCACCGGGGCAGCCGGCTCAAGCAGGTCGGCACCGCCGCCCGGCAGCAGATCGAGGAGCTGCTCGGCACCCGGGTCTATCTCGACCTGCACATCCGGGTCGCGAAGGACTGGCAGCGCGACCCGAAGCAGCTGCGCAAGCTCGGCTTCTGACCCGGCCCCAACCTCTGTTCGAGCGCCCGTCCCGGCCCCGGGGCGGGCGCTCGACCGTTGTCGCCCCACCCTGATCGAGACCGGTCGGCGCACCGCGTGGACCGCCCTGCTGACCAAATCCGGCATGATCGGCATCGGTCGGACCTATGGGAACTTTCACTTCTTCACGGGGTGTCGGTCCGTTTGGCCGCGGGCGGGCGGAGGGTAGGAGACATTCGCGCCCGTGCCCCCGACACAGATGCAGGCTGATGCGAAACAGATACCTCGATCTGCTCCGTTTCCTGGCCATCGTTCGAGTCGTCGTCTACCACGTCACCGGCTGGGCCGCGCTGACCCTGATCTTCCCGGCGATGTCGGTGATGTTCGCGCTCGCCGGTTCGCTGATGGCGGCCTCGCTGCACCGGTCCGGGCCGGCGGCGGTGGTCCGCCGGCTGCGTCGACTGCTGCCCTCACTCTGGGTCCTGGCCGCGATCTTCGTGCCGGCCATGCTGCTCACCGGCTTGCCGTTGACCCCACGGGTGCTGCTCTGGCTGTTCCCGGTCGCCGACCCGCCGGCCAACGACTGGGGCGCGCTGGCGCTGAGCGTCATCTGGTACCTGCGCGACTACCTGTGGTTCGTGCTCGCCTCGCCGGTCGCGCTCTGGCTGTTCCGCCGGGCCCCGCTGCCCACCCTGCTGGCCCCCTACGTCCTGCTCGCGGCGATCGAGTCGGGCATCTGGGCGACGGCGCCCGGGGTGGCCCGGGAGTTCGGCCTCTACTTCGGCGCGTGGTTGCTCGGCTTCGCCCACCACGCCGGGATGCTCCGCCGGCTCGCCAACCGGGTGCTGGTTCCGCTGGCGCTGGCGCTCGCCGCCGCCGGGGGCGGTTGGATCCTCACCCACCCCGGTCCCCGCGGCTACGACCTGAACGACATCCACCTCGGCAACGCGCTCTGGTCGGCGGCGTTCATCCTGGTCGTCCTGGGCCGGGGGCCGGCCGGCGCGGCGTGGATCGAGCGCAGCGCCCTGTTCAGCCGGCTGGTGACCGTGTTGAACCGGCGGGCGCTCACCGTCTACCTCTGGCACATGCCGTTCGTGGTCGCCCTCACCCCGCTGGTCGACGTGGTGGGCTGGTCGCACCAGGATCCGCTGGGGCTGGCCATCCGGGTGCTGCTGGTCTTCGCGCTGGTGGGCGTGGTGACGCTGGCGGTGGGCTGGGTGGAGGACCTGGCCGCCCGTCGGCCGGTCGAGCTGCTCCCCGGCGTCCGTCGCCCGATGCCCGCCGGCGTGCCGCCCACCAGCCCAGCACCGGCCGGCGCGGTCACCCGGCCGGTGCTCGTCGGCGCTGCCGCTCGTGCCGCCGACGGTGCACCGCGGTCCGCTGCCGCCCGATCCGACGGCGCGGCCGGGCCGGGCCCGACCGAGGCGTACCCGGCGGACCCGGACCGGCGCGGCCGGGTGCCGGCGCAGCGCACCGGCCGGTAGCCGCTCACGGCCGAGGTCAGCGCTGGGTGATCGAGACGTCGCCGCTGCCGGTGGAGACGTCGAGGACCAGGGACGCGCCGGGGTCGTCGGTGACGCCGAGCTGGGCGTCCCCGGAGCCGGTGTTGGACCGGACCCGGTACCGGCCGGGGGGCACGACCAGGTTGACGTTGCCGCTGGACGCGTGCGCGCGGGCGGAGACCGGCTGGTCCACCTCGACGTCGACGTCGCCGGAGTTGGCCTCGACGTCCACCTGTCCGGAGAGCCGGCGGGCGCTGATGTTGCCGGAGGAGGCCCGCAGGATGACCGGGCCGGTCACCTCGGTCACCTCGATGTCACCCGAGCCGGTCTCGACCCGGACCGCTCCGCTGCCACCCGCCAGCCGTACGTTGCCCGAGCCGAGCTGCAGCTGCACGGTGCCGACCCGGCTCAGCTCGACGTCCCCGGAGCCGGTCTCGCCCTGCACGGCGACCCCCTCCGGGGCGGTCACCTCGTAGGAGATGCTGCACCGCGACCCGCAGTCGGTGTCCAGCACCAGCTCGTTCTCGTTGATCTGGTACGTCGCGTCGGGCTGGGCGCCCTGGTAGCGCACCACCCGCTTGATCCGGACCTCCGACGCGCCGCCGGTGGCGCGCACCACCACGTCGCCCGCACCGGGCAGCACCCGGATCGTGGTGATCCGGGCCGCCTCGGTGTTGTCGTAGTCGAGCCGGCGGTACGAGAGGTTGTCACACCCGGCGAGGACGATGAGGGTGGCGGCCAGGCCGAGAGCGACCGCGCCGGTCCGGCGGGCGCCAGGGCGGCGGTCGGCGGGACGGCGGTCGGCGGGGCGACGGGCGTCGCGGTCGTCGGCGCGGCGGCCGATGGTGCGGTGCAGGGCCATGGCGAGCACGCTACGGCCGAAATCGGGCCCGGCGCATCGGGGTTCGTCCGGCCGTCCACCCCGAACCGACCCTGATATCGCACCCCGAGGGAGAATGGCCCGATGGCCGGGTACCGCCGACAGCTCTACCGCGACGACGCGGTGGTGCTGCGCGTGCAGAAGCTCGGCGAGTCCGACCGGATCATCACCCTGCTCACCCGCCGGCACGGCCGCCTTCGCGCGGTGGCCCGGGGCATCCGGCGCACCACCAGCAAGTTCGGCGCCCGGCTCGAGCCGTTCGGGCACGTCGACCTCCAGCTCGCGGGCGACCCCAAGGGCAACCACGGCAGTTCGCTGCACACCGTGAGCCAGGTCGAGGGGATCGACCTCTACGGCAAGCGGTTCCTCGGCGACTACCCGCGCTACACCGCGGCCAGTGCGATCGCCGAAACCGCCGAGCGGCTCACCCCGGTCGAGCGGGAGCCGTCGCTGCGGCTGTTCCAGCTCACCCTGGGCGCGCTGCGCGCGCTCGCCGAGGGCAGCCATGCCACCACCCTGGTGCTCGACGCCTACCTGCTGCGGGGGATGGCCCTGGCGGGCTGGGCGCCGGCGCTGATCGCCTGCGCGGTCTGCGGCACGCCGGGTCGGCACCGGGCCTTCTCGGTGCCGGCCGGGGGCGCGGTCTGCCCGGACTGCCGCCCACCGGGCGCGGCCCATCCCGCGCCGGCGACCATCGACCTGATGTCCGCGCTGACGAGCGGTGACTGGCGGGTCGCCGACGCCACCGAGGCCGGCGTGCGCCGGGAGTGCAGCGGCCTGGTGGCGGCGCACCTGCAGTGGCACCTGGAGCGCGCGCTACGCTCGCTGCCGCTGGTCGACCGGGGCGCCCCGGGGTCCGGCGAGAGCGGGGCGAAGGAGAGAACACAGTGATTCGCACGAGCAGGGCCCGCCGGCGTACGCCGACGCCACCGACACCGCACCCGTCCGGCGCCCGACCGCCGGCGCTGCCCGCCGAGGCGCTGCCGCGGCACGTCGCCGTCGTGATGGACGGCAACGGCCGGTGGGCCAAGGACCGCGGGCTGCCCCGCACCAAGGGCCACGAGGCGGGGGAGCACAGCCTCTTCGACACCATCGAGGGCGCCATCGAGCTGGGCATCCCCTACCTCTCGGCGTACGCCTTCTCCACCGAGAACTGGCGGCGCTCGCCGGACGAGGTCCGTTTCCTGATGGGCTTCAACCGCGACGTGATCCGCCGCCGCCGCGACCAGCTGGTCGACCTCGGCGTCCGGGTGGTCTGGTCCGGTCGGGCCGGCCGGCTCTGGAAGAGCGTCATCTCCGAGCTGCAGACCGCCGAGGAGATGTCCCGGGGCAACTCGACGCTGACCCTGCAGTTCTGCGTCAACTACGGCGGCCAGGCGGAGATCGCCGACGCCGCGGCGGCGATCGCCCGGGAGGTGGCGGCCGGCCGGCTCGATCCGGACAAGATCAATGAGAAGACCGTGGCGAAGTACCTCTACCACCCCGAGATTCCCGAGGTGGACCTCTTTCTGCGGCCCTCGGGCGAACAGCGGATCTCCAACTTCCTGCTCTGGCAGACCGCGTACGCCGAGCTGGCCTTCCTCGACACGCTCTGGCCGGACTTCGATCGCCGCCACCTCTGGTACGCCTGCGAGCTCTACGCGCAGCGGGACCGGCGGTTCGGCGGCGCGCTGCCCAACCCGGTCGCCCCGCCGGCCTGATCCGGCACAGCCCGGCCGGCCGGCGTCGGAGCGGCGACCGGCCACCGGGCGGGCACGGGCCGCTCTCGTGGCACCCACCGCCGGTCGGCAGGCTTACCAGGGCGTCACGCTGGGTATCAGTCTGCTCAGGAGCCACTGACGGAGGTGAACCCACATGATCCAGAAGCGCATTGCCCAGTGGGCGGTGATGGCCGTCGCCGTGCCGCTGGCCGCCGCCGGCGCGCGCCGGCTGAGCCACACGCTGGAGGCTCGTCGCGGCCCCTCCGGGGTGTCCCGACTGCTGACCCGGGGTGCCGACATGCTGCGCCCGCAGAAGGCCAAGCGCCGCCGGTTCTGGTGATCGACCCGAGATCTGCGCCGTCCGCCGAGTCGCGGGCGGCGCAGATTCGCGTCTGCGGCGTTGGCCGGTGGGCGGGGGGCGGCCGTGCTTAGGATCGGCAGGCGGGGGTGTCGTGGGGGTGCTCCCGTCTTCGGGGGTGGCGATGCGGGAGCTTCGGTACAAAATGATCATGGCGTTGAACGCCGCCGACCTGGGTGACCCGATCTGCGATCAGGTGGCCGAGATCTGTGCCGAGATCGCCGAGCAGCACTGCGCCGAACTCGGTCACGCGCCGCAGCTGCGCACCGGTGAGATCGGTGAGCTGGCCACCGGCGAACCGGCCCTGACCTGGGCGCCGACCCCCGCCGACAGCGCGCAGCGGGCCTGGTGAGCACGCCCGCGCCGGCGGTCGACGTACGCCGGGCCGACGACCGCTTCCACACCCGGATCTCCTGGCTGGACTCGAAGCACTCGTTCTCCTTCTCCCGGCACTACGACCCGGCCAACACCCACCACGGGCTGCTGCTGGTCAACAACGACGACGTGGTCCGGCCCGGCGCCGGCTTCGAGACCCATCCGCACCAGGACATGGAGATCGTCACCTGGGTGCTCCGCGGCTCGCTGGTCCACCAGGACTCGACCGGGCACTCCGGGGTGATCTATCCGGGGCTGGCCCAGCGGATGAGCGCCGGCACCGGCATCCTGCACTCGGAGAAGAACGACTCCTGGCGGCTCGACGGCCGGAACCCGCACACCGACCCGGTGCACTTCGTGCAGATGTGGGTGCTGCCCGACACCGAGGGCGTCGACCCGGGCTACGAGCAGTTGGAGATCGACGACCAGCTGCTCCGCGGCGACCTGGTGCCGGTCGCGTCCGGCATGGAGCGCTACGACGGCGCGTCCGCCATCCGGATCCGAAACCGGTACGCGGCCCTGCACGCCGCCCGCCTCGGCCCGGGCGACGCGGTCACCCTCCCGGACGCGCCCTACCTGCACCTCTACGTGCCCACCGGCGCGGTCACGCTGGAAGGCGTCGGGCCGCTCGGCACCGGCGACGCCGCCCGACTCACCGCCACCGGCGGTCAGCGGGTCAGCGCCACCGAGCCGGCCGAGATCCTGGTCTGGGAGATGCACGCCACCCTCGCCTGACGCCCGCTCGACCGGCAGCCCGGAGGGGTCGGGCTCGTCACGCCTCCACTTCGGAACGGTCGCCGGCCCAGAGGGTGTGGAAGGCGCCCTCCCGGTCGACCCGCTGGTAGGTGTGCGCGCCGAAGTTGTCCCGCAGCCCCTGGATCAGCGCGGCCGGGAGCCGCTCCGCCCGCAGCGCGTCGAAGTAGGACAGCGACGAGGCGAACGCGGGTGTGGGCACCCCGGCCCGGGCCGCGTCGGCCACCACCCGTCGCCAGCTCGGCACGCCCCCGCCGACCGTCTCGGCGAACCACGGCGCCACCAGCAGGGTGGGCAGGTCGGGCTGCTCGTCGTAGGCCTTCCGGATGCGGTCCAGGAAGCGGGCCCGGATGATGCAGCCGCCTCGCCAGATGGTCGCGGTGCCGCCCAGGTCGATGTTCCAGTCGTACTCCTGGCTGCCGGCCCGGATGTGGTCGAAGCCCTGGGCGTACGCGACGATCTTGGAGGCCAGCAGCGCCCGGCGGACGTCCTCGACGAACGTGTCGCGGTCGTCCACCTGCCACTTCGCCCCGGCGTCCGGGAAGGCCCGACGGGCCGCCGCACGCTGGTCGACGTGCCCGGAGAGCGAGCGGGCGAAGGTCGCCTCGGCGATGCCGGTGATCGGGATGCCCAGGTCGAGCGCGCTCTGCACGGTCCACCGACCGGTGCCCTTCTGCTCCGCCCGGTCCTGCACCACGTCGACGAACGGGCGGCCGCTGGCCGCGTCGGCGTGCGCCAGCACGTCCGCGGTGATCTCGATGAGGAAGGACTCCAGCTCGCCGTCGTTCCAGCCCCGGAAGATCTCCGCGATCTCCGCGGGCTCCGCGCCCAGACCAGCCCGGAGCAGGTCGTACGCCTCGGCGATGAGCTGCATGTCGGCGTACTCGATGCCGTTGTGCACCATCTTCACGAAGTGCCCGGCGCCGTCCGGGCCGACGTGCCGGCAGCACGGCACCCCCTGTACCTGCGCGGCGATCTTCTCGAAGATGGGGCCGAGCTTGCGGTACGACTCGGCGGAACCGCCGGGCATGATGCTTGGTCCGAGCAGCGCGCCCTCCTCGCCGCCGGAGACGCCGGTGCCGACGAAGTGCAGCCCGTGCTCGCGCAGCGACTCCTCCCGTCGGCGGGTGTCGGCGAAGTGGGCGTTGCCGCAGTCCACCACGATGTCGCCCGGGTCCAGCAGCGGGACCAGCTCGTCGATCACCGCGTCGGTCGGCGCACCGGCCTTCACCATCACGATCACCGCCCGGGGGCGTTCCAGCGCCCCGACGAAGTCGGCCAGCGACTCGGCCGGCACGAACGTGCCCTCGTCACCGTGCTCGGCGACCAGGCGCCGGGTCCGCTCCGGCGAGCGGTTGTGCACCGCCACCGTGAACCCGTTGCGGGCCAGGTTGCGGGCCAGGTTGCGGCCCATCACCGCCAGCCCGGTCACGCCGATCTGCGCCGTCGCCTGCTCCGCCATGCGTGCCGCCACCTCTCGCTCCTGCTGTCCGCGGCTTCGAACCTATCGCGCTGTCCGGCGACCCGCGCCGACGATCGACCGTCGGTGACGGGACGGGTGCGTTCGGCTGCGGGAGGGCGACCGCGACGGTCCGGCGCCCGGGTTCGGCGAGCTCCCCGCCGGCGCGTCCCGGGCGGCGACCGCGTTCCCGGTGCTGTTCGGTTTCGCCTTCGGCGACGGGCGGCGGTCAGCCCTCGGCCAGTCGGGCCTCGATTCGCGCGACCTTGCCGGTGAGCGCGTCGGTGACCCCGGGTCGGACGTCGGCCTTGAGCACCACGCTCACCCGCGGCGCCCGCGCGGCGACCACGTCGACCGCCCGCTTGACCACCGCCATCACCTCGTCCCACTCGCCCTCGACGGTGGTGAACATGGCGTCGGTCCGGTTGGGCAGGCCGGACTCGCGGACCACCCGGACGGCCTCGGCGACCAGGTCGCCCACCGAGTCGTCGCCGCCGAGCGGGGTGATCGAGAACGCGATCAGCATGTGCCGATCCTGCCAGCAAATCGGATGCGCGTGCGGCCGGGCATGGGTTACCGTCGGCACATGCGTAACTGACGCCCACCTCCGAGCCGGCCCGCCGCCCTGCGTGCGGTCCGTGCGCTCCCGGGCGTCCGCATTCTCCGCCACCGCCGCGTCGGTGGCCGTCGTGGCCGATCCCGGGACGAACCCCGTCCGCCAGGACCGTGGCTGTCGTCAGCCCGGTCCCCGCCCAGCCGAGACCGCGCCGTTCACGCCGCGACCCTGCGTCGCCCGTCCGCCGGCCGGTCCGCCGAGAAGGAGGCCTGGATGCCCACCAAGCGCAACCCGAAGAAGTCCCGTACCCCCCGACCCACGCCCGACGTCGCGGAGCTGACGCCGGCCGACCTCGACGCGGTGGTCGCCCCCGTGGTGCCGCCGCTGCCGCTCGACGCGGCGACCGAGCCGGCGACCCGGCCGGTCCCGCCGAAGGCCGGTCCGCCGGTCGGCCACGGCCGGTCCGGCGCCGGCCGGGGCAGTCAGCGGGCCGGCGCGCCCCGCCGGTACGCCTTCCGGCGCAGCTGATCGGCGGAGGCGGGTCCGCCTCCGCCTCAACCACCGCTGCACCGGCCGGCACCGGGTGCGGTTCGCCACCATCGGTGACGAACCGCACCCGGGCTCGGTGTCACCGGCGCCGCAAGCATGCGACCACGCGACTCCGGCCATGCTTGCGGCGGGGCAGGCGGGCCTGGTCAGCCGATGAGGGGCCGGAAGGTGCCGAGCAGGATGCTGGTGGTGAGGGCGGTGGCGGCCAGCGTCGCGGCGCCGGCCACCAGGAGGGCGTCCGCGGCGGTGAACCGCTGCCGGCGGGCGACCGTGCGCGGGGTGCCCGCGTCGAAGCCCCGGGCGTCCATCGCCACCGCCAGCCGGGTACCCCGCCGGATCGCCCCGACCAGCAGCGCGAACGCGGTCGAGACGAAGAGCCGCAGCTTCGCCACCGGGTTGCGCCCGGCGTCCACGCCGCGCGCCCGGCGGGCCATGCTGATCATCTGCCACTCCTGGCCGAGCAGCGGCACCAGCCGGAACGCCGCCAGGGCCCCGATCGCGAACCGGGCCGGCGCCTTGGCGTTCTGGACCAGCGCGTCGGCCAGGTCGGTCGGGTCGGTGGTGGCGAACACGATCACGCCGGGCAGCGCCACCGCGAACATCCGCAGCACCAGCCCGAGCGCGGTGAGCAGCACGCCCGAGGTGACCACGACCGGGCCGGCCTCGACCAGCACCCGGCCGGAGCGCTCGGCGGCGAAGAGCACCAGCGTGACCACGATGCCGACCGCGCTGACCAGCAGCGGCCACGCGCGCCGGGCCAGCACCCGGTAACGCACGCCGAAGAGCGGCAGCAGCGCCAGTTCGAACGCGATGGCGATCGCCGGCGCGACCGGGTCGAGGGTGGCGACCAGCACGATCGAGAAGACCAGCGCGGCGGCCAGCTTGGCGACCGGGTTGCGCCGCGCCAGCGGCGCCCCGGGCACGGCGACGGGTTCGAGGCCGATCACGACCGCCGGCCCAGCGTGAGTTGCCGGTCGGCGAGCGCCGCGACGAACTCCGGGTCGTGGGTCACGGTGACCACGCCGTGCCCGGCGTCGCGCAAATCGGCGAAGAGGTCGACCAGCTCCAGCCAGGTCCGCCGGTCCTGACCGAAGGTGGGCTCGTCGCAGACCAGCAGGCGGGGCGCGGTGGCCAGGGCGGTCGCGACGCTCAGCCGCCGCGCCTCGCCACCGGAGAGGGTGTACGGGTTGGCGCCGGCGAGCGCGGTCAGCCGCAGCCGGTCCAGCAGCTCGTCCACCGTGGACCGGATCGCCGCCTCGGGCCGGCCGCTGCGGCGCGGGCCGAGAGCCAGCTCGTCGTAGACGGTGCTCGTGACGAACTGGTGCTCCGGGTCCTGAAAGACCGAGCCGATCCGGCCGGCCAGGGCGGGGGCGCGCCAGCGGTGCGGGGGAGTGCCCGCGTCCCGGCCGGCCAGCTCCGGGCTCGCCGTCACCGCGCCGGTGCCCGGCCGGAGCAGCCCGCCGAGCAGCAGCGCCATGGTGGACTTGCCCACCCCGTTCGGGCCGAGCACGGCGAGCGCCTCGCCGGCGCGTACCGCCAGGTCGGTGTCGGCCAGCCGGGGTGGCAGGCCGAGCCGGTCGGCGGTGAGCAGCAGGTCGCCCGGGGTCGAGCCGGCGCGCCGGGGCGGCACGGTCCGGCCGGGTACCCAGACGCCCTCGGCGGCGAGCGCGTCGCCGTGGGCGCCGAAGACCGCCTCCGGGGTGCCGTCGGCGCGCACGCCGCCGCCGGGTTCGAGCACCACCACCCGGTCGACCAGCGGTAGCGCCTCGGCCACCCGGTGCTCGACCAGGATCAGCGTGGTGTCGGCGTCCAGCGCCCCGGCGACCGCGTCGCGGACCAGCGCGGCGCCGGCCGGGTCGAGGTTGGCGGTCGGCTCGTCGAGCAGCAGCAGGCCGGGGCGCAGGGCCAGCACCCCGGCCAGCGCGAGGCGCTGCTGCTCGCCGCCGGAGAGGGCGGCGGTGGGCCGGTCCCGGTCGTACGGGAAGCCGACCCGGCGCAGCGCCTCGTCGACCCGGGGCCAGATCTCCGCGGCCGGTACGCCCCGGTTCTCCAGCCCGAACGCCACGTCGTCGCCGCAGCGGGCCATCACCAGCTGGCTCTCCGGGTCCTGGAAGACGATGCCGACGCGTTCCCGGTCCTTACGCGGGTCCAACCCGTCGATCTCGACGGTGCCCGCCTGCTCGCCGGAGTCCTCCGGCAGCAGCCCGGCGAGCGCGGCCAGCAGCGTGCTCTTGCCGGCCCCGGACGGGCCGAGCAGCAGAACCCGCTCGCCGCCTTCGATCCGTAGGTCCACGTCGCGCACGGCCCAGCGCTTGCGCCCGGCGTGCCGCCACCCGAATCCCCGCAGCTCCACCCGGCCCACCACACCCCCTCCCCGCGCGCCGCTACCGGCCCCGTCATGTTGATCAAGAGGTTTGCGTCAGAAATCGGGCCGCCGTTGACGCAAACCTCTTGATCAACGGGTCCGGGGGTGGGGGAGGGAGGGTGGGGTGGGGGTTAGATGGCGGGGCGTTCGCGGGCGGCGGGGAACCGGTCGAGGACGCCGGTGTCGGCCAGGGCCCGGGTGAGGGCGAGGCTGCCGAACCCGGCGATCACCAGTGAGCTGGCAGCGGTGATCAGGATGTACGGGAGCCGGAAGCTGACCCACGAGGTCGCCGGGTACCAGACGAAGACGTCGTAGATGGCCGCCGCGAGACCGGCCAGCGTGGCGGCCAGCAGCGCGATGGGCGCCTTGAAGGTGCGGTAGCCGAAGGCCGCGAACGCCAGCTCCGCGGCGGCCGCCTCCAGCGGGCCCTGGATGACCAGCGTCCAGCCCCAACTGCTGCCCAGCGCCACCGAGACCAGCGCCGCGACCGTGAGCGTGAAGAAGGCGGCACCGGGCTTCCGGATGATCAGCCCGCCCAGGACGGCGGGAACCAGCCAGACGCCGTAGAGGACCGCCCGGCCGGGCAGCGGAATGGCGTCGGCGGGACCGTTCCAGAGCAGGCCCCAGGCCCAGAAGATGATGCCGAAGGCGATGGCGATCACCGAGGCCACGACGATGTCGACGGTCCGCCAACGGTTCGTGTCGGGTTGTGTCATGCGAGTGCTCCCAGTTCTGTGGAGGAACCAGGAGAAGACGCACGCCGACGTCCGGTGGAACCGGACGGCGGCGCGGCTGGAGGTCGACCGAACTCCCTGCGCTGGCATTACCCAGATCAGGTTCGAGGGTCTGCGGGCGTGTGCCCGCACTCTCAGCGCTGTGCGCTCCCCTGTCGGATGTGAAGTTGTTCCACAGACGCTAGCACCGCGACCGGGGGCCGGGCGACGCCGGCCGGCCTGGGTAGGCTGCTGATCATGCGGATCGACGCCCGAGGATTCACGTTCGACGTCCGCGCCGGTGGACCGGAGGAGGCCCCGCCGGTACTGCTGCTGCACGGCTTCCCGCAGCACGGCGGGGAGTTCGACGACCTGACGCCGGCCCTGCATGCCGCCGGCCTGCGCACGTACGCGCCGGACCAGCGCGGCTACTCGCCCGGCGCCCGCCCGGAGACCGTCGAGGCGTACCGGTTGGCGGAGCTGGTCGCCGACGTGGTGGCGCTGCTCGGCGCGCTGGGCGTCGAGGCGGCGCACCTGGTGGGGCACGACTGGGGCGCGGTCGTCGCCTGGGCCGTGGCCGCCGCCCACCCCGGCCGGATCCGTACTCTCACCGCCGTGTCGGTGCCGCACCCCGCCGCGATGGCGTACGCGCTGGCCCACGACACGCAGCAGAAGGTCCGCTCGTCGTACATGGTGCTGTTCCGGCAGCCCGGCAAGGCGGAGAAGGTGCTGCTCGGGTTGCGGGCGGCGGCGCTGCGTCGGATGCTCGCCGGGGTCGGCGACGAGGACCGGGTGGCGGCGTACGCGGAGCCGATGCGCGCGCCCGGCGCGCTGACCGGGGCGTTGAACTGGTACCGGGCGATGTCCCGGGGTGACCTGGCCGCGGTCGGGCCGGTGACCGTGCCGACCACGTTCGTCTGGAGCGACCGGGACATCGCCATCGGCCGGACCGCCGCCGAGGCGTGCGCGCAGCACGTGTCGGGGGACTACCGCTTCGTCGAGCTGCCCGGGGTGACCCACTGGATTCCGGACGAGGCGCCGGCGGCGCTGGCCGAGGCGATCGTCGCCCGGGTGCGGGGCGTGGCCTGAGCCGCGTCCGGCGGTCAGTAGGAATGGAGGAGACATGACGTTGAGCGCCGACGCCTACCTGGCGGTGGTGACCGAGACGATGAACCGGGTCGCCGCGAGCCAGCGGGAGGCGGTGGGTCGGGCGGCGGACCTGCTCGCCGACGCGGTACGTGCCGACGGGGTGGTGCACGCCTTCGGCGCCGGGCACTCCGAGGCGCTCTCGATGGAGATCGCCGGCCGGGCCGGCGGGCTGGTGCCGACCAACAAGATCGCCCTGCGGGATCTGGTGCTGCACGGCGGCGCGCCGGCCGATCTGCTCGGGCCGACCCTGGAGCGGGATCCGTCGGTCGCGCACCGCCTCTACGAGCTGGCCCCGGTCCGACCGGCGGACGTCTTCGTGGTGGCCTCGAACTCGGGCGTGAACGGCGCGATCGTCGAGTTCGCCAGCCTGGTCAAGGAGCGCGGCCACGGGTTGGTGGCGATCACCTCGGCGCAGCACTCGGCGCAGATGACCTCCCGGCACCCGTCCGGGCGGAAGCTCGCCGACCTCGCCGACGTGGTGCTCGACAACGGCGCCCCGTACGGCGACGCGACGTTGCCGCTGCCTGACGGCGGCGCGGTCGGCGCGGTCTCCTCCATCACCGCGGCGCTGCTCGCGCAGCAGATCACGGTCGAGGTGGTGGCCCGACTGCTCGCCGCGGGGGAGCGGCCCCCGGTCTACCTCTCCGCCAACATCGCCGGGGGCGACGAGCACAACCACGTGCTGGAGGCCCGCTACGCCGGCCGGATCCGCCGCGGCTCCTGACCGCCACCGGCGGGTGTCTCGCGCGCTCCTGACCCGCGACCGGCGGGCGCATCGCGGCGCGGGCGGCGACCGCCGGCGGGTCGATCCTGAGCTGGTTTCGCGGATTGCGTGATCGGGCATTGGCGTTGCTGCCGGCGGCGGGCCCCGCCGGCAGTAGCGTCTGACCGGAGGTAACGCGTGTCGAAGGAAACCGAGAAGCAGCGCTGGCAGCGCAATTTCGCCGACCTGCTCCAGGAGCTCCGGGTCGCGCAGACCGGGGTGCAGATCCTCTTCGCGTTCCTGCTGACCCTGCCGTTCAGCAACGGCTTCACCAGGACGACCGAGTTCCAGCGGGACGTCTACGTGGTCTCGCTGCTGGCCGCGGCGGCCGCCACCGCGCTGATCATCTCGCCGGTGGCGTTCCACCGGGCGCTGTTCCGCCAGGGGCGCAAGCCGGAGCTGGTCCGCTTCGCCCACCGGATGGCCACCGGCGGGCTCGCCTTCATGCTGATCGCCATGGTCAGCGCGGTGCTGCTGATCACCGACTTCGTGCTGGACCGTCCGATCGCGTTCGTGCTCAGCGCGGTGACCGCGGTCTGGTTCCTCGTCTTCTGGGTGCTGCTGCCGTTCGCCCGTCGCAACTGGGGTGACGACGACATCGACGACGATGACGACGACCCGCGCGCGGTCACCGGCGACTGACCGGCGATCGCCGAATCTCGATCTTCACAGACCGCTACCCCTGGGTAACAACCGGGGGTAGCGTGGCATTTGTCGAGCACGTTGACGCGCCGGACCGAGGTTCGAGGGGGCAGCCGTGACCACGACGCAGAACAGCCGACCCGTGCCGGACGAGCCCGGCGCCGTCCCGGAGCGGCCCGACACCAGCGGCGGTGTCGCCGCCGCGTTGCCGGTCGAGGCGGGGCAGGTCTCCGAGAAGGAGGCGCGCCAGGTCGCCGAGGCGGCACGGCAGTCCACCTGGGACCGCCCCAGCTTCGGCAAGGAGCTCTTCCTCGGCCGGTTCCGGCTCGACCTGATCAATCCCTGGCCCCGCTCCGACCCGGCGGAGGACGCCCGGGCCGAGGAGTTCCTCGACCAGCTCCGGGCGTTCCTCGTGACCGAGGTGGACGGCGCCGCGATCGAGCGCGACGCGCACATCCCCGACGAGGTGTTCCACGGGCTGGCCCGGCTCGGCGCGTTCGGCATGAAGATCGACCGCTCGTACGGCGGGCTCGGGCTGAGCAACCTGCAGTACTGCCGGGCGTTGATGCTGGCCGGCTCGATCAGCCCGGCCATCGGCGCGCTGCTCTCGGCGCACCAGTCCATCGGCGTGCCACAGCCGCTCAAGATGTTCGGTACCGCCGAGCAGAAGCAGCTCTTCCTGCCCCGGCTGGCCGCCGGCGAGGTCTCCGCCTTCCTGCTCACCGAGCCGGACGTCGGCTCCGACCCCGCCCGACTGGCCACCACGGCCGAACCGACCGAGGACGGCACCGGCTACCGGCTCAACGGGGTGAAGCTCTGGGCCACCAACGGCACGGTGGCCACCCTGCTGGTGGTGATGGCCCGGGTGCCGGCCGCCGAGGGCCGCCGCGGCGGGATCACCGCGTTCGTCGTGGAGGGCGACGCCGAGGGCATCACCGTGGAGCGGCGTAACGCCTTCGTCGGCCTGCGCGGTCTGGAGAACAGCCTCACCCGGTTCCACGACGTCTTCGTCCCGAAGGAGAACGTCATCGGGGGCGAGGGCAAGGGTTTGAAGATCGCCCTGACCACGCTGAACACCGGCCGGCTGTCGCTGCCGGCGATGTGCGTCGGCGCCGGCAAGTGGGCGTTGAACGTGGCCCGGGAGTGGTCCGCCGACCGGGTGCAGTGGGGCCGGGCGGTCGGCGAGCACGAGGCGGTCGCCCAGAAGCTCGCCTTCATGGCCGCCACGACGTACGGCATGGAGACCATGCTGGATCTCTGCTGCCTGCTCGCCGACGACGACCGCAACGACATCCGGATCGAGGCCGCGCTGGTCAAGCTCTACGCCAGCGAGATGGCCTGGCGGATCGCCGACGACCTGATCCAGATCCGTGGCGGCCGTGGCTACGAGACGGCGGATTCGCTGGCGGCCCGGGGCGAGCGGCCGGCCGCCGTCGAGCAGCTGCTGCGCGACCTGCGGATCAACCGGATCTTCGAGGGCTCCACCGAGATCATGCATCTGCTGATCGCCCGGGAGGCGGTCGACGCGCACCTGTCGGTCGCCGGGGACATCATCGACCCGGACGCCGGCCTCGGCCGCAAGGCCAAGGCGGGTGCCCGGGCCGGCGCCTTCTACGCCAGGTGGCTGCCCACCCTCGCCGTCGGTCGTGGCCAGCGGCCCACGGCGTACGCCGAGTTCGGGCCGCTCGCCGGCCACCTGCGGCAGGTGGAGCGCGCCTCGCGCAAGCTGGCCCGGTCGACCTTCTACGCGATGTCCCGCTGGCAGGGCAAGATGGAGCGCAAGCAGGCGTTCCTGGGCCGGGTGGTGGACATCGGCGCGGAGCTGTTCGCGATGTCCGCCGTGTGCGTGCGGGCGCACGCCGAGCGGGACGTCCGGCCGGAGAACCTCGAGCTGGCCGACCTGTTCTGTCGGCAGGCCCGGGTCCGGGTCGACGCGCTCTTCACCGCGCTCTGGGAGAACACCGACTCGGTGGACGTGACGGCCGCCAAGCGCATCCTCGCCGGCCGGTACGCGGCCCTGGAGGAGGGTGTGGTCACCCCGCCGACGGACGACCCCTGGGTGGCCCCGTGGTCGCCTGGCCCGTCCACCGCGGCCGACGTCCGCCGCCGGATTCCCCCGCCGCAGTGATCGCCCGGCGGTCGGCGGCGGTGGCCGCCGGTCGCCGGGACCTGGGCGGGTGCCAGCTCAGCGGGCGATCGCCCAGGCCAGGATCGCGGCCAGGATCACCCCGTTGAGCGCGGCGAGACCCAGGTACGCCCCCGGCGGGATCTTCCGCCCCTTGCGGACGAAGTTGACCAGTACGCCGGCATAACCGAGCAGCAGGACGGCGATCACGACCAGGAAGTAGAACACCCGAAGACCTTAGCGGCCGTCCCTGAGACCCAGTTGGCGCAGCTCCAGTGCGGCGAGCGCGTCGACGGTGTCGTCGTCGCCGCGGCGCCACGCCTCGGCGACGTCGGGCCCGATCCGGGTCAGCCGACCCAGCGGCTGGGTGGCCAGTGCGCGCAGGGCGAGCAGGTCCCGGCCGGCCGGCGCGGCGGCCAGCTTCGCGGCCGACCCGGCGCGGCGCATCCAGCGCAGCCGCAGCGGGAGCCAGCCGAAGAGCACCAGCCCGAGCGGGAAGATCAGCACGGCGACGGCGAGCGCCAGGGCCAGCTGGTCGACCAGCTGCTGCTGGTCCCGGCCGGCCTCGGCGAGCGACCGGGCCGCGTCGGCCGCCCGCTCGAAGGGCGCGGTCAGCTCGTCACCCACCAAGGGCACCCGGCCGACCTTGCCGCCGGCGTCGGCCAGGTTGTCGGCGAGCCCGCCGCCGGCGCCCTCCAGCTTCTGGCCGGGCACGGCGAGCTTCTGGACCAGGTCATGCAGCCACAGCGCGCCGCGGATCGCCCCGTACACCCAGGCGACGACGAGCAGGTCGGTGAGGAGCTGACGGGCGGCGGTCGGGAAACGATCGGCGTAGATCTTCACGCCGGACAGCGTGCCACGAACGGCCGTGCCCGGCATCCGCCGCCGGCCGGGTCGACGCCGCCCGGCCGGGCCGACTTCCGGGACCTGCCGCGCCGCGCCTGCATCTGCCGCGCCGCGCCCTCGTGCTGCGCCGCGCCGTCCTGCCTCTCGCCTGCTGCGCCGCGCCCTCGTGCTGCGGCCGCGCCCTCGTGCTGCGCCGCGCCCTCCTGCGCTGCCTTTGCTCTGCTTCAGCCCAGGCAACACCCGGCGTCCGGTCTCCGGACATCAGGTGGTGCCGGGATTGAAGCAGAGCAAAGGCGGCAGCGGAGGTGTCCGACGCCGGGTCCGGCGTGCCCCGTGGCGCCTCGCCCGCCGCCGCGCCGATGGTCCCCAAGGGGGACGGCGGGCGGCGGCGGTGCGCGGTGGTCGTGGGCGGGCGGCGGCGGTCAGTGGGCCGCGGCGTCAGTGGGCCGCGGCGTCAGTGGGCGCAGGCCGGGCAGGTGCCGAAGATCTCCAGGGTGTGGCTGACGTCGGCGTAGCCGTGCTGCGCGGCCACCCGCTCCGCCCAGCTCTCCACCGTCGGCCCGGCCACCTCCACGGTCCGGCCGCAGGCCCGGCAGACCAGGTGGTGGTGGTGCCCCTCGCTGCACCGGCGGTAGAGGTGCTCACCGCCGGGCGGGCGCATCACGTCGATCTCGCCGGCGTCGGCCAGCCCCTGCAGCGTCCGGTAGACCGTGGTCAGGCCGACCCGCTCGCCACGGGCCCGGAGCATCGCGTGCAGTTCCTGCGCGCTGTGGAACCCCTCGACCTCGACGAGCAGCGCGCTGACCGCGCTGCGCTGGCGCGTGTTGCGGACGGCGGTTGCGTTCTCGCTCACGGGGCACCCCCTTCGACCGGTCGCTGTTTCATGATCCCTCGCCGGCGTGACTCACCGCATCCGCGACGATGTGCGCGACGTGCTCGTCGACCAGGGTGTAGGCGATCTCCCGTCCCCGGCGGGCGCCGCGGACCACACCGGCGCCGCGCAGCACGCGCAGGTGTTGGGAGACCAGCGGCTGGGCGGCGCCGAGCTTCTCCACCAGCTCGTGCACGCACCGTTCCCCGTGGGCGAGTTCGCTGACGATGGCCAGCCGGATCGGGGCCGACAGGGCACGTAGCAACTCGCCGGCCCCCTCGAAGCCGTCGTAGCCGGATCCGCCGCTCACCCTGTAACGGTAACCAATACCGCTGGCATCGCGGCGACCAGCATCAGCGGAGCACGACCTCGTGCGGCTCGGACGCCGGCACGGCCGCCGGCGTCGTGCGGCGGCGCAGCATCCGCCACGCCCCGGCGGCCAGCGCGACCACCAGGAACGAGGCGATCGCCATCAGCACCACCGAGGCGCCGGGGGCGGTGTCGGCGTTGGCCGCGACCCAGACGCCCGAGCCGGCGGCGAAGAGCCCGAGCGCCATCGCCGCCGTCATGGTGCTGCGGAAGCCCCGGGTGACCTGCTGCGCGGTGGCCACCGGGACCACCATCAGCGCGCTGATCAGCAGCACGCCGACCGCCCGCATGGCGATGGTCACGGTGACCGCCGTGGCGACCGCGATCAGCATGTTCAGCGTCCGCACCGGCAGGCCGGAGACCCGGGCGTACTCCTCGTCGTGGCTGACCGCGAAGAGCGCCGGGCGCAACGCGATCATGGTCACCAGGATCGCCGCGCCGAGCACCGCGATCGTGGTCAGATCGACCGGCGAGATGGTGGTGAGCGACCCGAAGAGGTACGCGTTGAGGTTGCTGCTGGTGCTGTCGGAGAGCCCGACCAGCATCACGCCGCCGGCGATGCCGCCGTAGAAGAGCAACGCCAGGGCCAGGTCGCCGGAGGTCCGTCCGCGGGAGCGGACCAGCTCGATGCCGATCGCGCCGAGGGTGGCCACGATCACCGCGACGAGCACCGGAGAGCGGTTCAGCAGCAGCCCGGCGCCGACACCGGTCAGCGCCACGTGCCCGACCCCGTCGCCGATCAGCGCCAGCCGGCGCTGCACCAGATAGATGCCGAGCGCCGGGGCGGCCAAACCGATGATCAGCGCACCGATCAGGGCGCGCTGCATGTACGGGTACTGGAAGAGTTCCATGGGTCAGATGCTCCAGAGCCGGGCGGGCTCGTCGGGACAGTGCGGGTGCACGTGGTCGTGGTCGGGCTCGGCGTGGTGGCCGGCCGGCTCCGGCACCGAGCCGTCGTGGCAGATGCCGCCCTCGTGGACGACGATCGCTCGGCTGATCACCGGCCGCAGCGGCCCCAGCTCGTGCGCCACCAGCAGCACCGTGCCGCCGTCGGCGACGAACTCGCGCAGCGCCCCGGCGAATGCCTCCTGGCTGGCCGCGTCCACCCCGGCGGTCGGCTCGTCGAGCACCAGCAGCTCGGGTCGGCCGGCCAGCGCCCGGGCGATCAGCGTGCGCTGCTGCTGCCCGCCGGAGAGGGTGGCGACGGGGTCGCCGGCCCGGTCGGCGAGCCCGACGGCGCGCAGCGCCAGGTCGACCGCCGCCCGGTCGGCGGCGCCGGGTGGGCGCAGGAACCCGCGTCGGGCGAGCCGGCCGGAGGCCACCACCTCCCGGACGGTGGCCGGTACGCCGCCACCGGCGCCGAGGCGCTGCGGGACGTACCCGACCCGCTCCCACTGCCGGAACCGGCGCAGCGGGCGGTCGAAGAGGGTGACGGACCCGCCGGTCAGCGGCACCAGGCCGAGCACGGCCCGGACCAGGGTGGACTTGCCCGAGCCGTTGGCGCCGAGGACGGCGACCACCTCGCCGGCGGTCACCCGCAGCGAGACGTCGCGGAGCACGGGGCGGCCGTCATAGCCGACCGCCCCGTGCTCGACGGTGATCACCGGTGGGTTCACGAGCAGCCCAGTGCCGTACGCAGCGTCTGGAGGTTGGTACGCATGACCGAAAGGTAGTCCGAGCCGCTGCCGTCGGCGAGCCCTTCGATCGGGTCCAGCACCGCGGTCCGCGCGCCGACCTGGCCGGCGATGGTCTCGGCCACCTTCGGGCTGACCAGCGTCTCGAAGAAGATCGTGGTGGCCTTGTGCTCCCGGGCCTCCTCGATCACCTCGGCGAGCCGCTGCGGGGAGGGCTCGACGTCCGGGCTGAGCCCGGTGATGCCGACCTGCTCGAGCCGGTAGCGCTCGGCCAGGTAGCCGAATGCGGTGTGGCTGGTCACGATCTCCCGCCGCTGGCAGGTGGTCAGCCCGGTGGCGTACTCGCCGTCCAGCTTCTCCAGGTCGGCGTGCAGGGCCCGGGCGCGGCTGGTGAAGTCGGCGGCCCGGTCGGGGTCGACCTTGCCCAGCCGCTCGGCGAGCTGGTCCGCCACCGTGGCGAGCCGGGTCGGGTCGAGCCAGAGGTGCGGGTCCTTGCCGCCGCTCTCCTCCTCGTGGCCCGGC
Source organism: Micromonospora sp. NPDC048909 (assembly GCF_040649635.1). Classification (NCBI taxonomy): domain Bacteria; kingdom Bacillati; phylum Actinomycetota; class Actinomycetes; order Micromonosporales; family Micromonosporaceae; genus Micromonospora; species Micromonospora sp. NPDC048909. The sequence goes on from NZ_JBEZFU010000002.1 coordinate 87,992, forward strand.
TCCTCCGTCGCCCCGGCCCCCTCGCCCTCGTGCTCGTGGGCGCCGGCGGTGGCGTCCCGCAGCGGCTGGACCGTGGCCACGTCGAAGGCGCGGTCGGCCGCGTTCTGCTCGATCGCCTCGTCCACCGCCGGCTGGAAGCCCTTCAGGTAGACGATCAGCTCGGCCTCGCTGACCTCGCCGACCTGGCTGGGGTTGAGCTCCAGGTCGTGCGGCTCGGCGCCCGGCTTGACCAGGTTGGTGACCCGGACCGCGTCCCCGCCGATCCGCTCGGCGATGAACTGGAGGGGGTAGAAGGCGGCCACCACGTCGACCCGCTGCGGGTCGGCGCCGGCCGGGCCGTCGGTGGAGCAGGCGGCGGCTCCGCCCAGGGTGAGCAGGGCGGTGGTGGCGGCGGCCAGGACGCGCGAAGCGGTGCGGTTGTTCATGCCGCCAACTGTCCGTCGTAACGACAATGATTGTCAAAAACGCATGATTGCATGTCAGAGCAGCTTCGCCAGGGCCGCCGTCACCAGCAGGGTCAGCATCAGCAGCCGGACCACCCGGGTCTGCGGCGCCTGCACCGACCAGGTGGTCGACAGCAGCGCGACCAGGGCCGCGGCCAGCGCCAGCAGCAGCACCGCGCCGACCGGGCCGGGGGTGAAGAGGGCCACCAGCACCAGCAGGAGGGTGACCAGGAACACCGACGTCGGGTTCGCCCGGGCCAACCGGGCCAGCAGGGGGCTCTGCGTACGCTGCATCCCACAGACTCTACGAGGAGGAACCCGGTGCTGGTGACCAACCGGTTCGTGGTCGAGGTCGATGTCGCGGACGACTTCACCGAGCGGGCGCACGCCGCCCTCACCGCGCTGGCCGAACGCCCCGGATACCTGCGCGGCCAGCTGGTCCGGGCGTTGGACGACCCCCGGCACTGGTGCCTGGTCACCGAGTGGGAGTCGGTCGGGGCCTACCGTCGCGCGCTCGGCGGCTTCGAGGTCAAGGTGACCGCCGTCCCACTGCTCGCCGAGTCGGTCGACGAGCCGTCCGCGTACGAGGCGCTGGCCACCGCTGCCCCGGGCGGGGCGGTCGTGATCTCCGCCAGTGATCGGGCCGCTGGTCCTTACCGCTAAGCCGTCGGGCACTACCCTGCTCGTATGACCGCTCCCGGACCGGCAGCCCCACCGCCGTACCCCGCGCCGACCGGGTCGGAGGGCGGGCAGCCGCCCGCCACGCCGGACATCCCGGCGGGAGCCCCCGCCCCGCCGCCCGGCCCGGGTGTGTCGCCGCCCTTCGCCGCGCCACCCACCGAGGGGCGGCGGACCCGGCTCTGGCTGGGTCTCGGCGTCGGCGCGCTCGCCCTGGTGCTCTGCTGCGGCGGGGGCGGGGCGGCCGTGGTCGGCCTGGCGGTCAGCGGGGTGCAGGCGCTCCGCGAGCAGGGCCGGACGGTCTCCACCGACTACTACCAGGCGCTGGTCGACCGGAACTACGGCGAGGCGTACGGCCAGCTCTGCGACGACGCGCAACGGCGCGAGTCGCGGCCGGAGTTCGAGCGGCGGGTGGCCGCGGAGCCGCAGGTGGCCGGGTACCAGGTGGGCGAGGTGGACACCAGGAACCTGACCGTGCCGGTGGACGTGACGCTGGAGGGCGGCCAGCGCGAGCGACAGCAGGTCATCCTCGGCCAGGACCAGCAGAACGGTGGCGTGGAGGTGTGCGGGATCAACTGACCCGCCCCCGGTATTCTGCTGGGCTCGGGGCGCTGCTGGTCGTACCGTTGTCCCGAACTGTTCGTTCCGTCCCCATCACGTCCCCGCCGACCGCCAGCCGGCGTAGGAGGAAACATGCCAGCCGACCGTATCGACGCCGTTGTCAGCCTCGCCAAGCGCCGAGGCTTCGTCTTCCCCTCCAGCGAGATCTACGGAGGCACCCGGTCGGCGTGGGACTACGGTCCGCTCGGCGTGGAGCTCAAGGAGAACGTCCGCCGGCAGTGGTGGAAGACCATGGTCCAGCAGCGCGACGACGTCGTCGGCCTGGACTCCGCGGTGATCCTGGCCCGCAAGGTCTGGGAGGCCTCCGGCCACATCGCCGAGTTCGTCGACCCGCTGACCGAGTGCCAGTTCTGCCACAAGCGGTTCCGCGCCGACCACCTTGAGGAGGCGTACGCCGAGAAGCACGGCAAGCCGCTGACCTCGCTGTCCGAGCTGAACTGCCCCAACTGCGGCAACAAGGGCACCTTCACCGAGCCGAAGATGTTCAACGGCCTGATGAAGACCTACCTCGGCCCGGTGGAGAGCGACGAGGGGCTGCACTACCTGCGCCCGGAGACCGCCCAGGGCATCTTCGTCAACTACAAGAACGTCGAGACGGTGGCCCGCAAGAAGCCCCCGTTCGGCATCGCTCAGACCGGCAAGTCGTTCCGCAACGAGATCACCCCGGGCAACTTCATCTTCCGGACCCGCGAGTTCGAGCAGATGGAGATGGAGTTCTTCGTCGAGCCGGGCTCGGACGAGCAGTGGCACGAGTACTGGCTCCAGGAGCGCTGGAACTGGTACCTCGACCTCGGCCTCTCCGCCGACAACCTGCGCCTCTTCGAGCACCCGAAGGAGAAGCTGTCGCACTACTCGAAGCGGACGGTGGACATCGAGTACCGCTTCCAGTTCGGCGGCACCGAGTTCGCCGAGCTGGAGGGCATCGCCAACCGGACCGACTTCGACCTGTCCACGCACAGCAAGCACTCCGGCGTCGACCTGTCCTACTTCGACCAGGCCAAGGGCGAGCGCTGGATGCCGTACGTCATCGAGCCGGCGGCCGGCCTGACCCGGGCGGTGCTCGCCTTCCTGCTGGAGGCGTACGACGAGGACGAGGCGCCGAACACCAAGGGCGGCGTGGACAAGCGCACCGTCATGCGCTTCGACCCGCGGCTGGCCCCGGTGAAGGTGGCGGTGCTGCCGCTGTCGCGTAACGAGGCGCTCTCGCCGAAGGCCAAGGACCTGGCGGCCACCCTGCGCAAGCGCTGGGTGGTGGAGTTCGACGACTCGCAGGCGATCGGCCGCCGTTACCGGCGACAGGACGAGATCGGCACCCCGTTCTGCGTGACCGTCGACTTCGACACCCTCGACGACAACGCGGTGACGGTGCGCAACCGCGACACCATGGCGCAGGAGCGGGTCTCCCTCGACCAGGTCGAGCGTTACCTCATCGACCGGCTGCCCGGCTGCTGACCACCGGCTCCACCCGACGGCCCCGCCCTCCGGCGGGGCCGTCGGCTTTTCCGGCCAGGTCTCGGCTCGGATACTCGGGCGAGCCCGGCCAATCGGACCGCAGGTGGGGTGCCGTTGCCGGCCGGCTGTTGAGTCGTCCGTGATCTCGTGCGAGCATTCCCGGCGTTGAATCTCGTCACGGGGGTGTGCATGACGCGCGCGTCGCAACAGGACCACGACCACGACCCGAACCGGCGGCGCCTGCTGCGCCGCGCGGCGACGGTCGCCGCCACCACGGCCGGCGCCGGGGTCGCCGCAGCCGTCGGGATGCCCGCCGCGGCCCAGGCCGCCCCGGGCGACAACCTGGTCATGGGTACGGCGAACGACGCCGGCCCGGCGACCACGGGCCTCACCCACACCGACACTCCGCTGGTGCTGCGCAACGTGGCCGGAGCGCCGCTGCGGCTGGTGCCGGGCGAGAGTCTCTACCCGCAGGTGCTCGAGTCCGAGGTGGGCACGCTCGCCGTCGACGACATGGGCGACCTGTTCGTCCGGGCCGGTGCGGACAGCGGCGACAACGGCGTCAACGGCTGGGCCTGGACCAGCGAGTGGGCGACCACCTCGGTCGCCGTGCCGCCCACCCGGGTGCTGGACACCCGCGACCCGAACCTGCGGCGCACCATCGTCGCGGGTGCGGAGACCCTGGACTCCACCGGCCGGATCACGCCGGGCAAGCCGATCGTGTTGAGCCTCGACTCGTACGTCCGGGACGGCTATGCGATCAAGGGCAACGTCACCGTGGTCGGGATGACCGGCGCCGGCGTGCTCACCGTCTGGGGCGCGGGCACCAGACCGACCGCGTCGACGGTGAACTGGTCGACCGCCGGCACCATCCTCTCCAACTTCCTCTTCACCGAGCTGGGCGCGAGCGGGGTCTACCGGAGCGTCATCACGATCCAGGCGACCTCCTCGCCGACGCATGTGATCGTCGACATGACCAGCCTGCTGGTCGGCCACCCGAGCCAGGTCCTGCTCGGCGGTGGCGCGTAGCCGCCGGGACGGCCGGCGCTCACCCGCCGCCGTCCGGCCCGCCCGCCGTAGACCGTCAACCCACCCAACGGGGGAATGAGATGAGTTCGTCCGAACCCGACCGCTCCGCGTCGCGGCGCAGCCTGCTGCGCAAGGCCGCCGTCACCGGCGGCGCCGCGGTCGCCGCCACCGCGGTGACCGCGGTCAACGCCACGCCGGCCGTCGCCGCCCCCGGCGACCCGGTGGCGCTGGGCCTGCCCAACTCCGGTGGCACCACCACCGTGACCAGCACCGCGCAGGGCGGCGCCGCCACCCTGGCGGTGAAGAACAGCACCGGTGCGACCGTGGAGCTGAAGCGCGGCACGTCCACGACGCCGACCCTGCCCGGCTCCCTCTGGTCGACCAGGAACGGCCTCGGAGTCTCCGGCGCGACCGGCTCCTCCGGCACGCTCGGCCGCTACGACGTGCTGACCACCGCCAACGCCACCATGCTGGTCCCGATCCCGCCGACCCGGATCCTGGACACCCGCAGCGCGGCCGGCCGGGCCCGGCTGCTGGAGGGCGCCGGTCGGGTGGACGCCCAGGGCCGGGTCGTCGCCGAATCCTTCCTGGTGGTGCACCTGGCGGGCATCGCGGAGTACGCCGACGGCATGCTCGGCAACATCACCGTGGCCAACACCGAGAAGGGCGGCTTCGCCACCGTCTTCGGTCGGGGCGACCTGCCGAACGCTTCCACCATCAACTGGTGGAGCGCCGGGCAGCTGCTCTCCAACGGCGTGATCACCCAGCTCGGCGACTACCAGACGGCGAACGGCGACTACTACCCCGACGTCGTGGCCATCTACGTGCAGAAGAGCGCCACCGCGGTGATCCTCGACGTGACCGGCCTGCTGGTGTGGCACCCGGACTCCGCCGTGATCAACGGCACCCGGAGCACGGCCCGGATGTCGCTCGCCGCGGAGTCGGGCAGCACCGAGGTGCGGGCCCGGGAAATCAAGGCCAACGCCGAGCGGGACGGCCGGGAGGTGCGGGCCGGTGCGTGACCACGGAACCGAGGAGAGCAGCATGACCGCCGAGGAGACCGCCGCGCCGACCCGGCGCCGGATCATCAAGGCCGGCGTGGTCGCCGGCGCCGGTGTGGGCGCGGCCGTGGTGGTCGCCAGCCCGGCCAGCGCCGCACCCGGCGACCCGGTGCTGATCGGGCAGACGAACGACGCGGGCGCCACCGAGACCGTGCTGACCGGCGGCTCGTCGGCCAACCCGGCGCTGGCGCTGAACGCCACCGGCGGCCGGCCGCCGCTGGTGCTCGCCCCGACGCCCGACGCGGGCATCCCGCAGGAGCTGCCCACCGGGTCGCTGGCGGTCACCCCCGTCGGTGACCTGGTGATCGGCGGTCGGGGCAACACCAAGGCGTACGTGAACACCTCCCGCTGGGCCAACCGGACGGTGGCCGTGGCGCCGCGGCGGATCCTGGACACCCGGTCGATCGGCAGCTACACCGCCAACGTGCTCACCGGTGCCGCCAACGTCACCTCGGGCAAGCTCGGCGCCGGCAAGGTCATCCACCTGACGGTGAAGAACGTGCCGCCGGCGCTCGCCGAGAAGGCGACCGCGGCCTACCTGAACATCACCGTGGCGGGCACCGTCGCCGCCGGGGTGCTGACCGCGTACAGCTCGTCGATCAGCAAGCCGGTCAGCTCCTCGCTGAACTGGTGGGGGCCGAACCAGATCCTCTCCAACCTGGTCGAGGTGCAGCTCGGCAGCTACAACGGCAACGGGCTGGCCTTCGCCCTGCACGTGAGCAGCGCCACGTCGGTGATCGTGGACGTCTCCGGCCTGATCCTCTCGGCACCGGCCACCTTCTGACCGGGCCGGCCGGCTTCTGACCGGTACGCCGGTCGCCGTCGCGGTGCGAGTTCGCTCACCCCGACGGCGGCGACCGGCCACCGGGCGGTGGCCCGACGCGGCCGGCGTGGGATTCTTGGGTACGTGACCAGTCCCGCCGCTCCCGCGCTCCGCCCGCTCACCCTCGGGCGGTACCAGGTGTGGCCGCCGGTGGTGCTCGCCCCGATGGCCGGCATCACCAACGTCGGCTTCCGACAGCTCTGCCGGGAGCAGGGCGGCGGCATCTACGTCTGCGAGATGATCACCACCGTCGCGCTGGTCGAGCGGAACCCGAAGACGCTGCGGATGATCGCCTTCGGCGAGCAGGAGCAGCCGCGCAGCCTCCAGCTCTACGGCACCAACCCGGAGACCACCGCCGCCGCGGTTCGGATCGTGGTGGAGCGGAACCTCGCCGACCACATCGACCTGAACTTCGGCTGCCCGGTGCCCAAGGTGACCCGCAGGGGCGGCGGCGCGGCCCTGCCGTGGCGGCGTCGGCTCTTCGCCCGGCTGGTGAAGGCCGCGGTGGACGCCGCGTCGCCGGCCGGGGTGCCGGTCACGGTCAAGATGCGCAAGGGCATCGACGACGACCACCTGACGTACGTCGAGGCGGGGCTCGCCGCGCAGGACGCCGGGGTGGCCGCGGTGGCCCTGCACGGCCGGACCGCCGCCCAGCGCTACTCGGGCACCGCCGACTGGGACGCCATCGCCACCCTCAAGCAGGCGCTCGACGTGCCGGTGCTGGGCAACGGCGACATCTGGGAGGCCGACGACGCGCTGCGGATGGTCGCGCACACCGGCGTGGACGGGGTGGTGGTCGGCCGTGGCTGCCTCGGTCGGCCGTGGCTCTTCGCCGACCTGGAGGCCGCGTTCAACGGGCGCCCGGAGCGCCGGCTACCCGATCTCGGCGAGGTCGCCGCGACCATGCGCCGGCACGCCGAGCTGCTGGTGGAGCAGTTCACCGTCGGGTCGCGGACTCCGGAGCGGGGCGAGCGTGACGGCTGCACCGACTTCCGTAAGCACGTGGCCTGGTATCTGAAGGGCTTCCCGGTCGGCGGCGAGCTGCGCCGGGAGCTGGCGATGATCGAGAGCCTGACCCAGCTGGACGACCTGCTCGGCAAGCTCGACCCGACCGAGCCGTTCCCGGTCGCCGCCCTGGGCCAGCCGCGCGGCCGGACCAACTCGCCCGGCAAGGTCTTCCTGCCCGAGGGTTGGCTGGCCAGCCGGGACGACGACACCGTCCCCGAGGGCGCCGAGATGGCCGACTCCGGCGGGTGACCGACGGCCCGGGTTCGAGGTGACGGAGAGACGACGAAGGGCCGGCCCCCGGTGGGGGCCGGCCCTTCGGTCGGTTGGTTGCTCCGGCTCAGTTGGCGGAGTAGCCGCGGGTGGCGATCCAGTCGGCGAGGTTGTCCACGCTCATCCGGTAGGAGGCCATGTTCGGATCGGCCGAGTCGGCGATCGTCACGACCTTGCCGCCGTCGCGGTAGCCGATGACGCTGATGTAGTGCCCGCCCTCGAAGGAGTGGGTGTTGCCATCAGTGTCGGTGGCGGTGCCGGCGATGTTGGCGACCACCGCGCGACCGTCGTCGACGGTGCGGACGACGTCAGCCTGCAGCTTGTCGGTCTGCTTGTCGTCGGCCTTCGGGGTGCTGATCTCGACGCTCCGGTACACGTCCTTACCGGTCTCCTTGTTCAGCACCGGGGTGATGTCGTTGATGGAGTTGGTGCCGGCCTCGGTGGTGCCCATCTCCTTGGCCATGGCGTCGACGTTGATGTCCTTGCCCTGGACCGAGAGAGCGTTACGGGCGGCGGCCGGACCGCAGTAGAAGAAGTTCGGCTGGGCCTCGTAGCGCACACCCAGCTCCCGCTCACCGTGCTTGCGGTCGCCCTGCGACGCCGAGGTGTTGGGCTTGTCGGTGCTCGGAGCGGCGAACGCGGTGGTCACCGGCCCGGCGATGGCGCCGCCGGTGAAGGCGAGCCCGGCAGCGGTCAGAGCGGTCTTACGGATCAGATCGGTACGCATGATGTGTGCCTCTCTGTTCGGGGGTGCACGACACGCGCCAGGTCAGGGGGCACGTGCCGGTATGCACAAAGGGGGTTCGTACGGGAGGCGTCCGGCGATCGTGATCGACCTTCTCGGTGCGCGTCCCGGGATGGTGTAACCGTGCGGGCCGGTCAGCCATTCCGGCGGGGGCCCGGGTCTTGCGGGGTACCGGGTCTTGCGGGGTACCGGGTTGTCAACCGAACCCAGCGACCGGCCATTCCCGGCGGCCGTCGGGCCCGCGGTACCGGGTGGTCAACCGACCCGAGGGCCCGGTCATTCCCGGCGGCCGGGGGGTTGGACCCGGTGCCGGCGGCGAGGCCGCGCGGCACGCCATGTTCAACGACCCGGGCCGGGCCATGATTCCGCCGCCCGGGTGGCCCCGACCACGCGACACGGATGGCCAAACGCGGACACCACGCCCAGCCCGGCAGCCCGCGAACCGGACAGCCAGCTCAGTCGGGACCGACCCGACGACCGGGCCGGCCAGCCCGACTTCGGGGTGATCCACTCCAGGGTCGCCGGAAGTGGGGTATCCCGGTCGCCCGGATACCGCCAGGTCGGCGAGCTGGAGTCGATCACCCCGGCCGTTCACGCCGTCGGGCGGCCGTCAGAGGTGATCGGCTGCGACCTCCGAGGCGGGCTGGGCTGGATTGCGCGGGTTGCCCGCCGAGGCGGGTTGGGCCGGGATGAGCGGGGTGTCCGCCGGCGCCGGGGTGACCGGTTCCGCCGGCCAGGGGACCTCGGGCGCCGGGTGGAAAGTGATGCCGGCGCCGGCCCAGCGCGGGCCGTGCCCGGCCAGCCGCTCCCGGAAGCCGGCCCAGTCGTGACTGTCCCGCGATGACCAGCCCAGCTCGGCGACGGCGGGCAGCCGGGGCAGGAGCAGAAGTTCGATGTCGGCCAGCGTGGTCACCGACTCGGTCCAGAGCGGGGCCTCCACGCCCAGCACGGCCTCGGCCGGCACGCCCGTCACGTGCGTGCCCGGATCCCACTCGTACGCCCGGCGCACGTCGATCAGCCCGGCCCAGTCGTGCCCGATCGGGGTGTCCGGGGCGTACTTCATGTCCAGGTAGGCGTGGTTGCCGGGGGAGAGGATCAGCCGCGCGCCGCGGCCCACCGCCTCGACCGTGGCCGGATCCTCGCCGTTCGTGCCCCACCACTGGAGCACCCGGCCGTCGGTGTGCGCGGCGGGCGCGATCTGGTGCCAGCCGACCACGGTCTTCCCGGTGTCGGCCACGATGCGCTGCACCCGCTCGACGAAGCCGGTGTAGGCCGCCCCCTTCACCTTGAAGGCCTCGTCGCCGCCGATGTGCAGCAACGGGCCGGGGGTCAGTGCGGCCAGTTCGCCGAGCACGTCGGCGACGAAGTCGTACGTCCGCTCGTTGGCCGGGTCGACGTAGCTGAAGCCGACCTCGGTGCCGGTGTACGGCGGGGGCGCGATCCCGTCCGGCGCCAGCTCGGGATAGGCGACCAGCGCCGCGTTGGTGTGCCCGGGCAGGTCGATCTCCGGCACCACGGTGACGTGCCGCTCGGCGGCGTACGCGACGATCCGCCGGTAGTCGGCCCGGCTGTAGTGCCCGCCCGGGCTGTCGCCGACCGCACCGACCCCGCCGACGGTGGCGAGCCGGGGCCAGGAGTCGACGGCGATCCGCCAACCCTGGTCGTCGGTGAGGTGCAGGTGCAGGTGGTTGAGCTTGTACCGGGCCAGGTGGTCGATCACCCGGAGCACGTCGGGGACGGCGAAGAAATGCCGGGCCACGTCGAGCATCGCGCCCCGGTAGGCGAACCGGGGCCGGTCGACGATCGACCCGCCGGCCAGCGCCCAACGCTCGACCGCCGGGGTGCGGCTCTCGATCGCCGGTGGCAGCAGCTGGCGCAGGGTCTGCACGCCGTAGAAGAGCCCGGCCGGAGTGGCCGCGGCGATCCGTACCCCGTCGCGGGTCACGTCGAGCCGGTAGCCCTCGGCGCCGAGCGCCTCGTCCCCGGTCAGCGCCAGCGCGATCCCGCCGGTCGACTCGGGCCGGGCCGTGTCGGTGACCGGCAGTGGAAAGCCGGTGGCCGGCCGGAGCAACTCGGCGAGCTGCTCGGCGACGGCGAGCGCGGCCGGGTCGGCGCTGACCCGGATCACCGCGTCGGCGGTGAGCGCGAAGTCGGCGGCGGGGTCCGGCCTGACCTGCTGCGGGGCAGGTACCACGTCGCCCAGCCCGATCGGGGCGGGCGGGGCCAGCAGCTCCGCGGCGGACCGGCTCGCCTGCCGGGCCAGTTCGGCTGCCGCCGCACCGGTCGCCGTCCTGGGCAGCGGTACGGGGGAGCCGGCCGGCCCGGTGGCGCGGTCGGTCGGCGGGTCGAGCGGCTCCGGGGCGGTGCTGGGCAGGGACACGGCGGCGACTCCGGGGTGTATTCGCGGCTGTTATGGCAAAGGTGAGGTTCACCGAAACGCGTGCCGTCAAGGGTACGGCGGACGGCCGGACTGCGTGATCCTGCGCGTGGAAGCGTTCCCAAAAACCGGTACGAACACGGATAGTCGTGATAGCTGTGCCTATTGTCACCGAACGGTCCCAGGTCACCCGATGTTCGCTTAACCTTCGCCCACCGATCGGCGTCGACCACCGGATTACCGGTGGTGCGGCTCGGGGTATGAGAGCAACTGAACCTTCGTTAAGTGTCGGACCGGCGCGCGTGGGAGGCTCTGGTGGCAGCGCAAGAGATGGCGGAGCACAAGTACGTCTACGACTTCACCGAGGGCAACAAGGACCTCAAGGACCTGCTCGGCGGCAAGGGGGCCAACCTGGCCGAGATGACCAATCTCGGCCTGCCCGTCCCACCCGGCTTCACCATCACCACCGAGGCGTGCAAGGCGTACCTCGCCACCGGCGCGGAGCCGGACGGGCTGGCCGGCCAGATCGAGGCGCACCTGGAGTCGCTGGAGCGCGGGATGGGCAAGCGCCTCGGCGACCCCGATGATCCGCTGCTGGTCTCCGTCCGCTCCGGTGCGAAGTTCTCCATGCCCGGGATGATGGAGACCGTCCTCAACGTCGGCCTCAACGACCGCAGTGTGCGAGGACTCGCCCGACAGGCCGGGGGCTCGGCCGACCGGGCCGGCTCCGACGGCGCGGACCGGTTCGCCTGGGACTCCTACCGACGGCTGATCCAGATGTTCGGCAAGACCGTCTGCGACGTGCCGGGCGACGAGTTCGAGCACGCGCTCGACGACGCCAAGCGCGCCAAGGGCACGTCGAACGACCTGGACCTCGACGCCGAGGACCTGCACGGGTTGGTCGACGCGTACAAGAAGATCTTCCTCAAGCACACCGGCCGGGACTTCCCGCAGGACCCGCGCGAGCAGCTCGACCTGGCGATCCGGGCGGTCTTCGATTCGTGGAACGCCGAGCGGGCGGTGGTCTACCGCCGCCAGGAGCGGATCCCGGCCGACCTGGGCACCGCGGTCAACGTGGTGGCGATGGTCTTCGGCAACCTCGGCCCGGACTCCGGCACCGGGGTCGCCTTCACCCGCGACCCGGCCAGCGGCGCGCAGGGCATCTACGGCGACTACCTGGCCAACGCCCAGGGCGAGGACGTGGTCGCCGGCATCCGCAACACCGTGCCGTTGCAGGAGCTGGAGCGGATCGACAAGACCTCCTACGACGAGCTGCTGAGCTACATGGCCCGGCTGGAGGAGCACTACAAGGACCTCTGCGACATCGAGTTCACCATCGAGCGCGGCAAGCTCTGGATGTTGCAGACCCGGGTCGGCAAGCGCACGGCGGCGGCGGCCTTCGTCATCGCCGGGCAGCTCGTCGACGAGGGCCTGATCGACCTCGACGAGGCGCTGCACCGGGTCAACGGAGCGCAGCTCGCCCAGCTGATGTTCCCGCGGTTCCGGCTCGACCACGAGTTCGAGCCGGTCGCCAAGGGCATCGGCGCCTCGCCAGGCGCCGCGTCCGGCAAGGTGGTCTTCAGCTCCGCCCGGGCGGTCGAGCTGGCCGGCGCGGGGGAGTCGGTGATCCTGGTCCGCCGGGAGACCAACCCCGACGACCTCAACGGCATGATCGCCGCCCAGGGCATCCTCACCTCCCGGGGCGGCAAGACCAGCCACGCCGCCGTGGTGGCCCGGGGAATGGGCAAGACCTGCGTCTCCGGCGCGGACGAGCTGGACGTGAACGTCCCGCAGCGCAGGTTCACCGTCGCCGGGCAGACCGTCAACGAGGGCGACGTGATCTCCATCGACGGCACCACCGGCAAGGTCTACCTCGGCGAGGTGCCGGTGATGCCGTCGGAGGTGGTGCAGTACTTCGAGGGCAGCGTCGACCCTGAGCACATCGACAACCCGCTGGTCCTGGCCGTACACCGGATCATGGCGCACGCCGACCAGCGCCGGCGGCTGGCGGTCCGGACGAACGCCGACACCGGCTCGGACGCGGCTCGCGCCCGGCGGTTCGGCGCCGAGGGCATCGGGCTGTGCCGCACCGAGCACATGTTCCTCGGCGACCGGCGTGAGCTGGTGGAGCGGCTGATCCTGGCCCGCAGCGACGACGAGCGGAACGCGGCGCTGGCCGCGCTGCTGCCGTTGCAGCGGGCCGACTTCGAAGAGATCTTCCGGGAGATGGACGGCCTGCCGGTCACCGTCCGGCTGATCGACCCGCCGCTGCACGAGTTCCTGCCCCCGCTGGAGCAGCTCGCGGTCAACGTCGCGGTCGCCCAGGAGCGCGGCGAGGACGTGGCCAAGGAGGAGGCGCTGCTCGCCGCCGTGCGGCGGATGCACGAGGAGAACCCGATGCTCGGACTGCGCGGCGTCCGGCTGGGTCTGGTCATCCCCGGCCTCTTCGCGATGCAGGTCCGGGCGATCGCCGAGGCAGCCGTCACGGTCGCCCGCAGCGGCGCGGTGGCCAAGCCGGAGATCATGGTTCCGCTGGTCGGCGCGGTGCAGGAGCTGGAGACGGTACGTGCCGAGGCCGAGAAGATCATCGCCGAGGTGGTCGGGGACAGCGGCGTCGAGGTGCTGATCGGCACGATGATCGAGGTGCCCCGGGCGGCGCTGACCGCCGGGCAGATCGCCGAGGCGGCCGAGTTCTTCTCCTTCGGCACCAACGACCTGACCCAGATGGCGTGGGGCTTCTCCCGCGACGACGTGGAGGGCGCCTTCTTCTGGCGCTACCTGGAGCTGGGCATCTTCGGCATCTCGCCGTTCGAGTCGATCGACCGCGACGGCGTCGGCCGGCTCGTCCGGATCGCCGCCGAGGAGGGTCGGGCGGCCCGGCCGGGGCTGAAGCTCGGCGTCTGCGGCGAGCACGGCGGCGACCCCGACTCGGTGCACTTCTTCCACTCCGTCGGGCTGGACTACGTCTCCTGCTCGCCGTTCCGGGTGCCGGTGGCTCGGCTGGAGGCCGGCCGGGCGGTCGTCGAGACGGACGGCTCGGACAGTCGCTGACCGGGAGGGCGGCGGGCCGGAGCACGGTCCGCCGCCCACGCCGGCGCGCGTCCGCGTGATCGATCCCGGTCACCGGTGCTCACCACGATCGACGGTCGGTCGCGGGGCGTCACTGCCGCGCCGCGCCGTGTACCGGGCCGTCGCCGGCGCGCCGGGACGGCCGTCCGGGCGTAATCTTGGCTCGCTCGTACCCGTCGATGCGGAAGGGTGACTGCATGTCCAGCGTCTGGGAGAACCTGACCGTCGACGCCCGCGACCCGGCCCGGCTGGCCCGCTGGTGGGCCGAGGCCCTCGGCTACCAGGTCGTCAACGAGAGGGCGGACGAGGTGGAGATCCGCCAGTCGGCGCAGCGGCTGCCCGGCATTGTCTTCGTACCGGCGACCGGCGGCAAGGAGACCAAGAACCGACTGCACATCGACCTGCGTCCGAGCGACCAGGAGGCCGAGGTCGAGCGGTTGGTCGACATGGGCGCCCGGCACGTCGACATCGGCCAGGGTGACGCCGGGTGGACGGTGCTCGCCGATCCGGAGGGCAATGAGTTCTGCGTGCTGTCGCAGCGTGCCTAGGCGGGTGACCGGGTGACCGGTCAGTCGCCCGGCGGCACCGCGCCGGACGCCGAACGACGGGTCGCCGAGCTGCCGAAGGACAGCGGGTACGGCCGTTCGCCGTACGAGCGGGACCGGGCGCGGGTGCTGCACTCGGCGGCGTTCCGCCGGCTCGCCGCGAAGACCCAGGTGCACACCGCGGGCACCGACGACTTCCTGCGTACCCGGCTCACCCACTCGCTGGAGGTCGCCCAGATCGCCCGGGAGATGGGCGCCCGGCTGGGCTGCGACCCGGACGTGGTGGACGTCGCCGGGCTGGCCCACGACCTCGGCCACCCGCCGTTCGGGCACAACGGCGAGGCCGCGCTGGACCTGCTGGCCAGCCCGTGCGGCGGCTTCGAGGGCAACGCCCAGACGCTGCGGGTACTGACCCGGCTGGAGGCCAAGGTGGTCGCGCCGGACGGCTCGTCCGCCGGGTTGAACCTCACCCGCGCCTCGCTCGACGCGATCGGCAAGTACCCCTGGCCGCGCCGCCGCGGCGAGCGCAAGTTCGGGGTGTACGCCGACGACGGCGCAGTGTTCGGCTGGATCCGGGCCGGTGCGCCGCCCGGCGACCGGCGATGCCTGGAGGCGCAGGTGATGGACTGGGCCGACGACGTGGCGTACTCGGTGCACGACGTCGAGGACGGCATCCACGGCGGGTACGTCGCGCTGCGTCCGCTGCTCGACGACGCCGACGAGCGGGCCGCGCTCTGCGCCGACGTGGCGGCCACCTACTCGGGCGAGTCCCCGGCCGACCTCGGCGAGGTGCTGGTCGATCTGCTCGCCGACCCGGTGCTCACCCCGCTCGCCGGATACGACGGCAGCCACCGGGCCCAGGCCGCGCTCAAGGCCACCACCAGCGTGCTGACCGGCCGCTTCGTCTCCGCCGCGGTGGCCGCCACCCAGGAGCGGTTCGGCCCCGGCCCGCACCGCCGCTACGCCGCCGACCTGGTGGTGCCCCGACCGGTCCGGGCGCGGTGCGCGCTGCTCAAGGGCATCGCGCTGCGTTACGTGATGCGCCGACCGGGGTCGCGCGGGCGTTACGAGCGGCAGCGGCAGATCCTCGCCGAACTGGTCGCCGCCCTGGTCGAGCGGGCGCCGGACGGGCTGGACCCGGTCTTCGCCCCGCTGTGGGCGGCGGCGCCGGACGAGCCCGCCCGGTTGCGCGTGGTGATCGACCAGATCGCCTCGCTGACCGACCCGGCAGCGGTGGCCTGGCACACCCGGCTGGTCCGTCGGGGCGTACCGCCGGTCGGTGACCCAGCTAGTTAGGTTAACCTAACCAGCATGACGGAGCGCCGTACGAAGGTCACGTTCGCTCGGGTCCTGCGCACCGGGCGGCCCACCCCGCACCTGATCCGGCTGGTCCTCGGTGGCGAGCAGCTCGCCGGACTGCCGGTGGGCCAGTTCACCGACCACTACGTCAAGGTGGTCTTTCCGGCGCACGGCATGACCCTGCCGACGCCGCTCGACCTGGAGGCGATCCGCCGCGAGCGGCCCCGCGAGCAGTGGCCCCGGTTGCGCACGTACACCGTCCGGGCGTGGGATCCGATCGCCGGGGAGCTCACCGTCGACGTGGTCCACCACGGCGACGAGGGGCTGGCCGGCCCGTGGGCGGCGGCGCTGCGCCCGGGCGACCCGGTGCACTTCGTCGGGCCGGGCGGCGGGTACGCCCCGAGCCCGGAGGCCGACTGGCACCTGCTGGTCGGCGACGAGAGCGCGCTGCCGGCGATCGCCGCGGCCCTGGAGCGGCTTCCGCTCGGCGCCCCGGCCCGGGTGCTGGTCGAGATCAGCGGCCCGGCGGAGGAGCAGCCGCTGCCCAGCCCGGGCGCGGTGGAGCTGACCTGGCTGCACCGGGGTGACCGGCCGGTCGGCGCGGCGCTGGTCGCCGCGGTGCGGGCGCTGGACTTCCCGGCCGGCTCCGTGCACGCGTTCGTGCACGGCGAGGCGACCTTCGTCAAGGAGTTGCGCCGGCTGCTCCGGATCGAACGGGGAGTGGCCCGGGAGTCGCTCTCCATCTCCGGTTACTGGCGGCGGGGCATGGACGACGAGGGCTGGCGGGCCAGCAAGCCCGAGTGGAACCGGCAGGCCGATGCCGAGGAGACCGTGGCCGCCTGACCGCGCGTCCGAGCCGCTGGGCGGCGACGATCGCGGCGTCGGTCAGTCGGCAGCGGTGAGCGGCACCCCCTGCTCCGGCCGTTCACCGCCCAGCAGGGCGGTGAACAGCACCGCATACCCGGCGATCGCCGCGCTGAGCAACGCCAGCATCAGAAACGGCGAGGAGACGGTCAGGGCGATCGCCCAGATCGAGGCGACGCCGGCCACGGCGATGAGCGTGGCGCGGCGCGAGACCCGGATCGACAGCCAGTACAGGCCGAGCCCGCAGACGAGCCAGAGGGAGGCCGAGCCGGCCAGCAGCAGCCGAAGCTCATCGGTAAGGTGCGTTTCGGCGTGGACCGCCCGGACCACCTGCCCGAGCGCCCACCCGAGCAGCAGCAGGCCGCCGCCGAGCAGGTAGTGCAGGTAGGTGTAGGGCTGACCACCGCGCAGCCGGTGGATCGGGATGCCGCTGGTGACGAAGGTGGCGTAGATCCACCAGATCGCCGCAGGCACGATGAGGGCCAGCGCGGCGGTGAGGGCCATCTTCTGGTCCGGGTGGTCCGGCACCGTGGCGAGCAGGTTCGCCACCGTGCTGCCGAGCACGATGATGATGAACTGGCCGACCCGCTCCGGCAGGTGCCGGACGTCCACCGGCCACCGGTTCAGCCAGCGATAGCCGACCCAGGGCGTGGCGAGCTCGACCGCCGTTCCGATGATCCAGAACGCCGGCCGCAGATGCCCCGGGACGGCCAGCGAGGCCAGCCAGATCAGCCAGCCGATCCCGAAGCCGATCAGGTAGACGAGGGTGCCCGCCCGAGCCTCCTCGGTGGTGGGACGGGCCCGCAGGTAGAGCAGGAGCAGCACGCCACGGACGATCAGGTAGCCGATCGGCAGCATCTCGCCGGTGGGGACCTCGTCCACGCCGAGGGTGATCGCCCCGGCGCCGAGCAGCGCGAGCAGCAGCAACAACCGGTGCGGCAGATCATCGGATTCGTACCGGGTGGCGTAGTAGGCGTGTCCCACCCAGGCCCACTGCACCACCAGGAAGAGCCCGAACACGGTGATCACGCTCCGCACGTGGGGGGTCGTGTCCTCGCCGAGCCGGTCCACCACGGCTGCCAGCGCGAAGACGAAGATCACGTCGAAGAAGAGTTCGAACCAGGTGGCGTGCCGGTGGCCGGCCTCGTCGACGGTGGCCGTCGGCCGACGTGCGACCACCCGGCCGGCCAGTCGGCCCCACCGTGCCGCACCACCCTGCTGCGCCCCCATCTGCCTATGCTCGCCGCAGCGAGTCGGTGGTTGGGACGGAAACGGGCAAGCCGCGCGCGATCCGGCTCACCCGACGCGCCCCCGGCGGCGCATCGTCGGCCCGGCAGGGCAGGATGTAAGTCGAGGGGGTGCATCCATGGCTGGCCGGATCCGGGACGAGGACATCGCGCTGGTCCGCGAGCGCACCTCGATCGCGGACGTCATCTCCGAGACGGTGACCCTGAAGTCCGCCGGTGGCGGCAACCTCAAGGGGCTCTGCCCGTTCCACGACGAGAAAAGCCCCTCGTTCAACGTCTCCCCGGCGCGCAACGTCTGGTACTGCTTCGGCTGCGGGGCCGGCGGCGACGCCATCAAGTTCCTGATGGACGCCGACCATCTCAGCTTCGTCGAGTCGGTCGAGCGGCTCGCCGCCCGCGCCGGCATCCAGCTGCGCTACCTGGAGGGCGACACCCCGGCCCCGCGTAGCCGCCCCCAGCAGGGGCAGCGGCAGCGATTGGTCGCCGCGCACGCCGCCGCGGTCGAGTTCTACCGGTCCCAGCTCACCACCGCCGGCGCCCGGCCGGCCCGGGAGTTCCTCGCGCAGCGCGGCTTCGATCGGGCGGCCGCCGAGCGCTACGGCTGCGGCTTCGCCCCCGACGCGTGGGATCTGCTCACCAAGCACCTGCGTCAGCAGGGCTTCACCCACGACGAGTTGGTCACCGCCGGGCTGTCCCGCCCGGCCCGGTCGGGTTCGCTGATCGACCGGTTCCGCCGGCGGCTGCTCTGGCCGATCCGCGACCTCACCGGCGACGTGATCGGCTTCGGCGCCCGCAAGCTCTTCGACGACGACGACGGCCCGAAATACCTCAACACCCCCGAGACCCCGATCTACAAGAAGTCACACGTCCTCTACGGCATCGACCAGGCCAAGCGGGAGATCGCCAAGCAGGGCAAGGTGGTCGTGGTGGAGGGCTACACCGATGTGATGGCCTGCCATCTGGCCGGGGTGACCACGGCCGTGGCCACCTGCGGCACCGCCTTCGGCGCCGACCACATCGGGGTGCTGCGCCGGCTGCTGCTCGACACCGACGCGGTGGCCGGCGAGATCATCTTCACCTTCGACGGGGACGCCGCCGGGCAGAAGGCCGCGCTGCGCGCCTTCGACGACGACCAGCGCTTCGTCGGGCGTACCTTCATCGCGGTCAGCCCCGACAACATGGACCCGTGCGAGCTGCGGCTGGCCAAGGGCGACCTGGCAGTCCGTGACCTGGTCGCCCGCCGCGAGCCGCTCGTCGACTTCGCGCTGCGGCACATGATCAGCCGCTACGACCTGGACACCGTCGACGGCCGGGTCGAGGCGATGCGCCGGGCCGCGCCGCTGGTGGCCAAGCTCAAGGACCGGGAGAAGCGTCCGGAGTACGTCCGCAAGCTCGCCGGCGACCTCGGCATGGAGATCGAGCCGGTGCAGCGGGCGGTGTTGGCCGCCGCGTCGGCCCCCGCGGGCCGGGAGGCGCCCGCCCCGATCGCCGCCCGGTCGGTCGCGGTCGCCGAGCCGGCGCTGGACAGCCCCCAGTCGATGGTCGAGCGGGAGGCGCTGAAGCTGGCCCTCCAGCAGCCGGTGCTGGCCGGGCCGATGTTCGACGCGGTCGAGGCGGCGGAGTACCGGCACCCGGTGCACGTGGCGGTGCGCGAGGCGATCGCGGCGGCCGGCGGGGCCGCGGCGGCCACCGGCGGCGCGGTGTGGATCGAGTCGGTCCGCGACGTCTGCCCCGATCTCGCCGCCCAGGCCCTCGTCGGTGAGCTGGCCGTCGAGCCGTTGCGGATCGACGGCGACCCGGATCCGCGGTACGTCTCGGTGACCATGGCCCGGGTGCAGTGGGGTTCGGTGACCAGCCGGATCCGCGATCTCAAGTCGCGCATCCAGCGGATCAACCCGGTCAACAACAAGGACGAATACTTCGCGCTCTTCGGCGAGCTGCTGTCGTTGGAGCAGCACGCCCGGGCGCTGCGGGAACAGGCCGCGGGAGGGCTCTAGATGGGACTGTTCAACCGCCGGCCGAAGCTGCCCCCGGCCGACCGGCCGCCACTGGCCCCCGACGAACGGGTGCTGGCCTGGGCGGCGGCCGGCAACGGCGAGGGCGACGGCGTGCTGGTGGCCAGCAACCTCGGGCTCTGGCTGCCCGGTCGGGGGCACCGGCTGGGCTGGCACGACCTGCTCAAGGCGGTCTGGTCCGGGCGGGAGCTGACCGTCACCCCGGCCGAGCGGGTCGCCGAGCGGGACGGCTACCTGGTCGTCGCCGACGGTCCCGCGGAGACCTATTTGCTGCTCGACCCGGGTGACCTGCCGCACCAGGTGCGGGCCCGGGTCACCCGCTCGGTCGCGTACACCCAGCACCATTCGATGCCCGGCGGTGCCGGCCGGATCGCCGCCCGTCGCGTGTCCGGAGTGGACGGCCTGACCTGGACGGTCCGCTACGACCCGGGCAGCCCGGTGGACGACGCCGAGCTGGTCGCCGAGACCGACCGGCTGGTCGCCACCGCGAAGGCCGCGACCGCTCCCGCCGACATCTGACCGGCCGGAGCGGCGCCCGACCGTCGACCGGCGGGAGCGGCCCGCCCGAGTTCGCTCAGCGCGCCCCGAGGTCCGCCAGGGCCTTGTCCGCGCCGCGGTGCAGCGGCACCGGGTCGGTCCGACGGGCGTTCTCCAGGCTGATGCCCTTGGCCGCCGGGTTCGCCTGGGCCAGCGCGTCCTTCTTCTCGAACACCGTCCGGGTGATGGCGCAGGCGACGTCGGCGTCGAGGTCCTTGCGCACCAGCAGCACGTTCGGCACCACGATGGCCGGGGTGTCGGCCGCCGTGCGGTACGCGTCCCGCCCGATGGTGCCCGCCTGGTAGGCCGGGTTCAGCTCGGCCATCTTCGGCAGCAGCGGCGTGACGTCGAGGAACCGCACCCGGTCGCCGGCCGTGGTGAACAGGTCGGTCACCCCGCCGGTGGGCAGCCCGCCGGACCAGAAGAAGCCGTCGATGCTGCCGTCCTTCATCCCCTCGACCGTCTTGGTGAGGTCGAGCCGCTGCGCCTGGACGTCCTTGGCCGGGTCGAGGCCGGCCGCCTCGAGCAGCCGGTTGGCGATCACCTCGGTGCCGGACTTGGGCGAGCCGGTGGAG
Source organism: Micromonospora sp. NPDC048909 (assembly GCF_040649635.1). NCBI lineage: Bacteria > Bacillati > Actinomycetota > Actinomycetes > Micromonosporales > Micromonosporaceae > Micromonospora > Micromonospora sp. NPDC048909. Next base: position 108,650 of record NZ_JBEZFU010000002.1, read on the forward strand.
ATCCGCTTGCCCTTCATGTCGGCGACCGAGGCGATGCCCGCGTCGTTGCGCACGACCACCTGGGTGTAGTTGTCGTAGATCCGGGCAAGTGCCTCGACCGGCTGGGCGGCGGTGAAGCTGCCCTTGCCCTGCACCGCGTTGACGGCGGTGTCGAAGAGCGAGAAGGCCACGTCGTACTGGCCGGCGACCAGCTGCTCGACGTTCTGCACCGAAGCGCCGGTCTCGGCGGCGGTGCCGGTCAGCTTGCCGCCGGTGGCACCGGAGAGCTGGCCGGCCAGGGCGTTGCCGACCACGTAGTAGACGCCGGTCGCGTTGCCGGTCGCGATGCCGACCCGGGTGTCCCGGGTCACCTCGCAGGTGACCTCGCTGGCGGTGTCGTCCCGGGCCGCGCCGCCCTGTTTGCCACCGCAGGCCACCGTGCCCGCGGCGACGAGGGCGAGCACGCCGACGCCGGCGACGAGCCGAAGCTTCTTCCCGCTCACTGTCCTACCTCCCTGAGCTCCGCCGGTGATCCGGCCCGAGGCCCGCCGGTCCGGCCGGCCGATCCACGTCGTACGAACACCCCGGTCACCGCGAGCGCGGCCAGCGTGAGGCCGACCGCCACGGGCACGGGTTCGAGCCAGAGCAGGGTCACCCCGGCGAGCGCGGCGAGCAGGCGTTCCGGGGCCCTGGCCGGGCCCACCCCGGGCAGCCAGCCGCCCGCCGCGACCGCCAGCACGGCGACGCTGAGCGCGGTGACCACGCCCGCGAGGGCGATCCGTTGCGGGCCGCCGATGCCGAGCAGCCCGAGCCCGGCGGGTGTGATCACAAAGGCGATCGGGGTCAGGTACGCCGGCAGCGCGTAGCGCAGGGTCTGCCACATGGTGGGCACCAGCCGCCCGCCGGTCACGGCGGCGGCGGCGACGGCGGCGAGCGCGGTCGGTGGGGACACCTCGGAGAGCGCCGCGAAATAGAAGACGAACATCGCCGCCGCCGGGGTCGCCACCCCCAGGTCGATCAGCGCCGGTCCGATGATCACCCAACCGATCACGAACGAGGCGGTGACCGGCACGGCGAGCCCCAGCAGGCTGAGCGCGACGGCGGCGAGCACCGCGGTCAGCATCAGCACCAGGGTCGGGTCCGAGGTGACCGCCTTGGCGCCGTCCACCAGCAGCGCGGCGGCCTGCGGGCCGAGGCCGGTCTTGGTGGTGGTCGCCGTGATGATTCCGGCGGCGGCGCAGACGGCGGCCACGGCCAGCACCCCGCGTACGCCGGTGACCAGGGCGGTCAGCGCCCGCAACGGGGTGAGCCGGTGGGTGCGGTCCAGGAAGGAGAGCACGGCCGCCAGGGCCGTGGCGAGGACCACCGCCCGGGTCGCCGAGACGCCCACCGCGAGCAGCGCGATGATGACGAGCAGCGAGGCGAAGTGGTAGCCGAACCGGGCCAGCAGCCGCCACGGCGAGACGGCGTCGAGCAGCACCGGACGTACCCCGGAGCGCCGGGCGTCGATCTCCACGGAGAGCAGGATGCCGAGGTAGTAGAGGATGGTCGGCACGGTGGCCCAGCCGAGCACCTGCAGGTAGGAGACGCCAAGGTACTCGGCGATGATGAACGCCGCCGCGCCCAGGGTGGGCGGGGAGAGGATCGCGCCGACGCCGGCCGCGGCCAGCATGCCGCCGGCCCGCTCCGGGGGGTAGCCGGCCCGTCGCAGGATCGGCCAGGTGACCGCGCCGATGCTCACGGTGGTCGCGGCCCCGGAACCGGAGACCGTGCCGAGCAGGAACCCGGAGGCGACAGCGGTCCGTCCGGCGGCGGTCCGCGAGCGGCGGAACGCGGCGGTGGAGAGGGTCACGAAGAACCGGCCGGCGCCGGAGAGGTCGAGCACCGCGCCGTAGATGGTGAAGAGCACGATGTACGAGGCGGCGACGTCGAGCGGCGTGCCGTAGAAGCCGCTGTCGGAGTTGTAGAAGGCGTCGACCAGTTGGCTGAAGTCGAGCCCCGCGTGGGCCACCGGCCAGGACTGCGGCAGCAGCCCACCGTAGTAGCCGTAGCCGAGGAAGAGCAGGCAGACCGCGGGCAGAACCCAGCCGGTGGTCCGCCGGCACGCCTCCAGCAGCAACAGCAGCAGCACCGTGCCCATCACCAGGTCCACCGGCGCGAGCAGGCCCTGCCGGTCGAGGAAGGCGTCGTAACCGCCGCCACCGGAGCCGAGCGACAGCGGTAGCACCGGATAGAGGCAGGCGGCCAGCGCCAGCAGGGCCAGCACCCAGTCGGCCACGCTGGGCCGCGTCCGGGCCGCCACGGGCCCCTGTGCGCGCCGTCGTCGCAGCCGCAGATCGGCCGGGTAGGCGAGGAAGACCAGCGGCAGGATCCCGGCCAGGAAGATGATCAGGTAGTACTTGCTGCCCTGCGGCAACGGCCGGAACACCTGCCAGAGGGCGAGCGTGCCCACGGCCAGCGCCGCCCCACCGAACAGCAGGCCGACCGGCCCGGAGAGCAGCCGGCCGGGCTTCTCGTCCTCGAACTGGGCGGCCAGCTCGGGCACCCCGGGAGGCGCACCCGGACGGATCGCGCCGTCGCCGTCGGCGTCGTCGGAGCCGCTGGCGCGGTCCGCCGGTGCGATGCGGTCCGCCGGGCCGCCGGCGGGCGCGCCGGTGGTCTCGGGCGGGGCCGTCGACGGCGGGCCGGCGGTCGGATCGGCCGGATCGGCGACGGGTTCGGTGATGCTCTCCGCAGCGGGTGCGGGCGCTGGTCGCGGGGCTGGCCCGGCACCGTGCGGGTCGGTGCCGGCGCCGGTCGAGTCGGCTGGACGCGGCGTCGGCGGCGAACCGTCGGAGGAACGGGTGGGCGACACGAAGGGACGATACACGTCGATGGGTCGCCGGCGGGGGCGCCGCCGCGGGGATAAATGGGGTGGAGCTGTCGGACCCGGTGGCTAGGGTCGGGCGGTGACCACTGCTCAACCACTCATCCGGGCCCGAGGGCTGGTGAAGCGGTTCGGCGACTTCACCGCCGTCGACGGCATCGACGTCGACGTGTTGCCGGGCGAGGCGTTCGGCTTTCTCGGGCCCAACGGCGCCGGCAAGTCCTCCACCATGCGGATGGTCGGCTGCACCTCGCCGCCCACCGGTGGCGAGCTGCGCATCCTCGACATGGATCCGGTCCGCGACGGGCCAGCGATCCGAGCCCGGCTCGGGGTCTGCCCACAGCTGGACAATCTCGATCCCGAGCTCACCGTCCGCGAGAACCTCACCACCTACGCCCGCTACTTCGGCATTCCCCGCCGGGTGGCCCGGGAGCGGGCCGCCGAGCTGCTCGACTTCGTCCAGCTCGCCGAGCGGGCCGACAGCAAGGTCGAGCCGCTCTCCGGCGGCATGAAGCGCCGGCTCACCATCGCCCGCGCGCTGGTCAACGAGCCCGAGATCGTGCTGCTCGACGAGCCGACCACCGGGCTCGATCCGCAGGCCCGGCACCTGGTCTGGGAACGGCTCTTCCGGCTCAAGCAACAGGGCGTGACGCTGGTGCTGACCACCCACTACATGGACGAGGCCGAGCAGCTCTGCGACCGGCTGGTGGTGATGGACGGCGGCCGGATCGTCGCCGAGGGGTCACCCCGATCGCTGATCGAGCGGCACTCCACCCGCGAGGTGGTGGAGCTGCGCTTCGCCGCCGAGTCGCAGGAGGCGTTCGCCGGCAAGCTCAGCGGGCTGGGGGAGCGGGTCGAGGTGCTGCCCGACCGGATCCTGCTCTACGTCTCCGACGGCGACGCGGCGCTGGTCGAGGTGCAGGCCAGGGGCCTCACCCCGGCAAACGTGCTGGTCCGGCGCAGCAGCCTGGAAGACGTCTTCCTGCACCTCACCGGCCGCACGCTGGTCGACTGAGGTGCCGCGCCGTCCGGGGTCGGCCAGGGCGTAGCATCCCGGGGGCCCGGCCGCCGGTGGCCCGGGCGGGGCGAGCGGGGGTTTGCGATGTCTGTTGCGGAGGGTCGGTTGCGGCGTCAGGACGGGCTCGGTGCGCTCTATCTCGGCATCTTCGCCACCGTCTGGTTCAGCGTGCCGGCCGCGGAGCAGCCGCTGCGCGGCGCACTGCTGGCCGGCAGCGTGGCTGCCCTGCTCACCGCCGTCGGCGGAGGGATCCTCACGGCCCGGTCCCGGGGCGCGGGCGCCGGGCCGGGTGACCGGGCGGCGGGCCGTCGCTACCTGCTGATCGTCGTCGCCGAGTTCGCCCTCGCCGGGCTGGGTGCACTGGCGCTGGCCGCCGCCGGCTGGTCGCAGTTCATCCCGGTGCTCGTCTGCGCCGTGGTGGGGCTGCACTTCTTCCCGCTCGCCCCGCTGCTGGGCGACCCGCTGCTGCGCCCGCTCGGGGTGGCGATCTGCGCGGTCGCGCTGGCGGGGCTGGTGACGGGGTTGGCGACGGGAGTGCCGGCGGGCCTGGTGGTGGGCACCGGCGCCGGCGTGCTGCTGCTCGGCTACGCGCTCCGGGCGTTGGCTCGGGCGGTCCGGGGCTGATCCGGGCCGCACCAGCCACCGACCGGGCTTCCTCGAGCGCGGTCGGCGGTAGTGGGTCAGCCGCTACTGAACGAGCAACACCCCGACGCCGGCCAGCACGGCCATGGTGGACAGCGCGGCGAGGGCGACAGCGCGGCGGCGGGCGGTGGGACCGCCGACGAGGCGCAGGGCGAGGGCGAGCGGGCCGATGGGAAGCATGGACGGCTCCTTCCGGGCGGTGATGGCGATCCGGGCGGCGGCGACGACGATTCCCGCCGCGATCCGCACCGGTGACAGGTCGAGTTCGGCGGCGCCGCGCACGTCGGCCCGCCACTGTTCGAGGTAGCGCGCCCGCTGGGCCGGGTCGGGCAGGAGCGCCGCCGCGCAGCGGACGAGGGCCGGGGCCAGCCGATTCATCCGGCCTCCCGGGGGCGGGTGGGCCGGAGCGCGGCGCGCACCACGGTCGCCCGGGCGCAGACCCGGCGAGCTTCGCCGGCGCCCTCGGCGGTGAGCTGGTACATCCGGCGCCGGGGGCCCCGCCGCTCGGTCTCCGCCTCCCAGGTGGAGGTCACCCAGCCGTGCCGCTCCAGCCGTTCCAGCAGCGGGTAGACGCTGCCGGAGGGACGGCCGGTCAACTTGATGATCTCCAGACCCCAGCGCGGCTGGTCGCTGTCGAGCAGCACGCGCAGCACGTCGACGGTCGCGCCGCCGATCCGTCCGAGCGGTTCCACGAGGACAAGGCTACCTATGTAGATTAAGGCTGTCCACCAGAACGGGCGCCTGCCGCTTCCGTCAGTGCGGCCGGAGCGGAACCGGCGCGGAAACTGCCGCGACACCCGCTCCGGGCGGTCGTAGGGTGGCTCGGGCCTGTCGTACCCCCGGGGTAGGAAGGTCGCAGCGAGCGGACGGCGAGTCAGGGTGGTGATCGTGGTGGGCGTGACGCCGTCGGCGGGTGGGGTCCGGCACGCGCTGCCCCGGGTGCCCGCGCTTGCCGTGCTCAACTACTTCCTGGTCGGCTATCGGCGCACCTGGCGGGCCGGTGTCTTCTCCTCGTTCCTGCTGCCGGTGCTGACCGTGCTCGGCTTCGGGGTCGGCGTCGGCGCCTACATCGACCAGGGCGTCGGTGGGGTGCCCTATCTCGACTGGCTGGTGCCCGGGCTGATCGCCTCGACCGCGTTGCAGGTGGCCATCGGCGACGCGACCTGGCCGGTGTTCAGCAACTTCCAATGGATCAAGATCTACTTCGCGCAGAGCACGGCCCCGCTGCGGATCGGCGACATCCTGGCCGGGCACCTGCTCTACGTGCTGTTCCGGGTGCTCACCACCATCGCCGCGTTCCTGCTGATCACCGGGCTGTTCGGCGCGCTCCGCTCGCCGTGGGCGGTGGCGGTCCTGCCGGTGGTGGCGCTGCTCGGGCTGGCCGTCGCCGCGCCCACCTTCGCCTACAGCGCCGCGGTGTCCAGCGACAGCTGGCTGGCCATGCTGTTCCGCTTCGCGGTCATCCCGATGTCGCTCTTCGCCGGGGTCTTCTTCCCGGTCGAGAGCCTGCCCGAGGCGCTGCGCTGGCCGGCCTACGCGACGCCGCTCTGGCACGCGGTCGACCTGTGTCGGGCGGCGACCCTCGGCGTCGCTCCACAGTGGTCGGTCGCCGGGCACCTGCTCTACCTCGCGGCCTGGGCGCTGGGCGGGTGGCTGCTGGCCCGCGCGATCTTCCGTCGCCGGCTCGTCGTCTAGGAAGGGTTCGCTGTGGTCAGTCTTGTCCTGCCCCGGCTGGTCGACGTCTCCGCCGCGTCTCGGCGGTCGGTCTCGGTGGCCGAGCGCAACGTCGCGGCGCTGAAGTCGGTCTACTGGCTGCTGCTCATCTCCGGCTTCGTCGAGCCGCTGCTCTACCTCTTCTCCATCGGCGTGGGTGTCGGTGGGCTGGTCGGCGACCTCACGCTGCCCGGCGGCCAGATGGTCAGCTACGCGGCGTTCGTCGCACCGGCGATGCTCGCCTCGTCGGCGATGACCGGCGCGCTCGCCGAGACCACCTTCAACTTCTTCGGAAAGATGAAGTACATGAAGCTGTACGACGGGGTCATCGCGACCCCCGTGCAGCCGTTCGAGATCGCCCTCGGCGAGCTGGGCTGGGCGATGCTACGCGGCAGCGCCTACTCCGCCGCGTTCCTGGTGGTGATGGCGGCGCTCGACCTGACCACGGTCGCGCGGGCGGCGACCGCGTTGCCGGCCGCGGTGCTGGTCGGCTTCGCCTTCGGCGCGCTCGGCATGGTGCTCTCCACGTTCATGCGCAGTTGGCAGGACTTCGACCTGATGGGCTCCGCCCAGTTCACCCTCTTCCTCTTCTCCGGCACCTTCGTCCCCGCCGAGGCCTACCCGGCCGTGCTGCGCTGGCTGGTCGAGGTGACCCCGCTCTACCGGGCGGTACACCTGATCCGGGGCGTCTCGCTCGGCACCGCCGGTTGGTCCTGGTTGCTCGACGTGCTCTACCTGGTCGCGGTGATGGTCCTGGGGCTGCTGGTGGCTTCGCGGCGGATGGGCCGGCTGCTCTACAAGTAGGTGGTTATCCGGCGGCTAGGTCGGGGCATGTCCAGGGGACACCACCGACGATGAGGAGGGCGAATGGCCGCCGACGAGTCTGCCGCCCGGAGCGGGCGTCCCCGCGGGGACGCCGGTGCCCGGTCGGCCGGGGAACCGGCCGACGAGCGCTCCCGTGCCGGTGACCAGCGGGGCCGGGACGGGGCTCCGGTCGGGCCCGACGAGGGCCCGCAGAGCCCGACGGCGCTACCCGGCACCGGGTGGAAGGCGGCGCTGCGCCGGACGGTCCGGGAGTTCCAGGACGACAACCTGACCGACTGGGCGGCCGCGCTGACCTACTACGGGGTGCTCTCCATCTTCCCCGGCCTGCTGGTGCTGATCTCGATCCTCGGCCTGCTCGGGCCGGACGTCACCAAGGGAGTCACCGACACCGTCAACCAGGCGGTGCCGGAGGGCAACATCCAGACGATCATCGTGAACGCGATCGAGCAGGCGCAGAAGTCCGGCGGGCTGGCGAGCGTGGCGGCGGTGCTCGGTCTGCTCGGCGCCTTCTGGTCCGCCTCCGGCTACATCGCGGCCTTCATGCGCGCCTCCAACGCCATCTACGACGTGCCCGAGGGGCGGCCGATCTGGAAGACGCTGCCGATCCGGGTCGGCGTGACCGCGGTGATCGGCGTGATGCTGCTGGCCAGCGCGGTGATCGTGGTCTTCACCGGACGCCTGGCGGAGCAGGTGGGGGACGCGATCGGGCTGGGGTCGACCGCGGTGACGATCTGGAACATCGCCAAGTGGCCGGTGCTGCTGGTCCTGGTCAGCCTGATGTTCGCCATCCTCTACTGGGCCTCGCCGAACGCCCGGCACGGCGGGTTCCGCTGGGTCAGCCCCGGTGGGGTGCTGGCGGTGGTGATCTGGCTGGTGGTCTCCGGACTCTTCGCCGTCTACGTCTCGAACTTCGGCTCGTACAACAAGACGTACGGCGCGGTGGCCGGCGTGATCATCTTCTTGGTCTGGCTCTGGTTGACCAACATCGCGATCCTGCTCGGCGCGGAGTTCGACGCCGAGCTGGAGCGCAGTCGGGCCATCGCGGCGGGCCACTCGGCCGACGAAGAGCCGTACGTCGAGCTGCGCGACGACCGCAAGCTCCGGAAGAAGCGGAACTCCGCCGACCGCCGCCGCTGAGCGAGGCGAGACCCAGGTTCACCGAGAGAGTGGCTGTCCGTCCGGGCGGCCACTCTCTCGTCCTGCCCCGAGGACCGGGCCGGCGCGCAGCAGGAGGTCGGAGGCATTCGCCCGGTCGGGAGCTTTCCTTGATCCACTATTAGCTTTTGTTCGTTCGGACAAAAGTTGGAGTCAGATTGGCTGAAGCTCTGGACATGTAGCGCGGAACGCTCCTACTGTGTCGGACACAACACATCGACGTTGCGTCGATGTGAAAGACCCGCGATGCGGAGGTGAGTCCCGGTGCGGACGGAAGACCCGCTGCACGTCCGCCTCCTGCGGTTGCTGCGCGACGAGGGCGCGGTCTCCCGGGCCGAGCTGGGCGACCGGTTGCAGATGCCCCGCCCCCGGCTGTTGGCCGAGCTGGAGCGGTTGGTCGCCCTCGGCTACGTCGCCGAGGCCGGATTGGCCGCCTCCCGGGGCGGACGCCGCTCCACCCTGGTGGAGCTCAGCCCACACCTGCGCTTCGCCGCCGTCGACCTGGGCGCCAGCTCGATCGACGTCGAGGTGGTCAACGGCCGGCTGGAGCCGGTCGCGGCGTACGCGGAGCCGGCCGACATCCGCTCCGGCCCGAAGGCGACCCTGCAACGGGTCAACGAGCTGCTGCACAAGGCCAAGGTGGACGGCGCGTACGAGCGGCTGGACGCGGTCGGCGTGGGCGTTCCCGGGCCGGTCAGCTTCCGCGACGGCGTGCCGGTGTCGCCACCGATCATGCCGGGCTGGGACCGCCACCCGGTGCGTGAGCTGCTCACCCGGGAACACGGCTGCCCGGCGGTGGTCGACAACGACGTCAACATCATGGCGATCGGCGAGCGGCACGGCGGAGTCGCCCACTCGGTGGACGATTTCCTCTTCGTCAAGATCGGCACCGGCATCGGCTGCGGCATCTATCTCAGCGGCGAGGTCTACCGGGGCACCGACGGCTGCGCCGGCGACATCGGCCACATCCAGGTCGACCCGCACGGCCCGATGTGCTCCTGCGGCAACGCGGGCTGCCTGGAGGCGCTGTTCAGCGGTGCCGCCCTGGCCAAGGACGCGACCGTCGCGGCGCGCAGCGGCATGTCACCGGCGCTCGCCGAGCGGATGGCCGCACACGGCGCGGTGACCGCCCTCGACGTCGCCGAGGGCGCGGTCGAGGGGGACGTGACCTGCATCCAGCTGATCCGGGACGGCGGCCGGCGGGTCGGCGGCGTACTGGCCGGGTTGGTGAGCTTCACCAACCCGTCGATGATCGTGATCGGCGGCGGGCTCGCCCAACTCGGGCACATCCTGCTCGCCGAGATCCGCAGCGTGGTCTACCGCCGGTCGCTGCCGCTGGCCACCGGCAACCTGCCGGTCGTCCTCTCCGAACTCGGACCGCGGGCCGGCGTCGCCGGCGCAGCCGTGCTCGCGAGCGACGTGGCCTTCGGGGAGGCGTCGTGAGCGCGAGGAGTGAACCGGGCTTGCGAGCCCCGCAGTCGCGATCTGCGGCAGCGCTGTGAACGAGCGGGAAGAGGCACTGTGACCGAGCGGGAGGAGGGCGTGGTGAGCGAGCGGGAACCAACCGAGGTGGACGGAGTCGCGGAGGGCGTGGCGTCCGACGCCCCGCTGGTCGAGGCCCCGGCCGACACCGTCGCGGGCGAGGTGGTGCTCCGCCTCACCGACGTGGTCAAGACCTTCCCGGGCGTACGCGCCCTCGACGGGGTGCAGCTGGAGGTCCGCGCCGGCGAGGTGCACTGCCTGCTCGGGCAGAACGGCGCCGGCAAGTCCACCCTGATCAAGGTGCTGGCCGGGGTGCACCTGCCGGACTCCGGCCAGGTCGAGTGGCGGGGCGAGCCGGTCACCTTCGCGAACCCGCAGGCCGCCATGCGGGCCGGCATCGCCACGATCTACCAGGAGCTGGACCTGGTCGAGGACCTCTCGGTGGGGGAGAACGCCTTCCTCGGCCACGAGCCGCGCCGGCTGGGCTTCGTCCGCCGCGGGCACATGGCCCGGCGGACCCGGCAGATCCTCGGCCGGCTCGGCCACGCCGAGATCCCGCCGGGGCGGATGGTCCGGGCGCTGCCGGCGGCCGGCAAGCAGATCGTCAGCATGGCCCGCGCGCTGTCGCACGAGGCACGACTGATCATCATGGACGAGCCGAGCGCCGTGCTGGCCCACGACGAGGTCGGCAACCTGTTCCGGATCATCCGGGAGCTGACCGCGCAGGGCATCGCCGTCATCTACATCTCCCACCGGCTGGAGGAGATCCGCGAGATCGGCGACCGGGTCACCGTGCTGAAGGACGGCCGGACCACCGCGGCGAACCTGCCGGCCCGCGAGACTCCGACCCGCGACCTGGTCAGTCGGATGACCGGCCGGACCATCGAGTACGTCTTTCCGGAGCGCCCGGCGCAGGTCGCGGCCGGCGCCGAGCTGCTCGAGGTCGAGGGGCTGACCCGACCGGGCGAGTTCGCCGACGTGTCGCTCAGCGTGCGGGCCGGTGAGATCGTGGGCATCGCCGGGCTGGTCGGCTCCGGCCGCTCCGAGCTGCTGGAAACGATCTACGGCGCCCGCCGGGCCGAGACCGGCACGGTTCGGATGGCCGGCAAGGCGCTGCGGGCCGGCAGTGTCGGCGCGGCGGTACGGGCCGGAATGGGCATGGCGCCGGAGGAGCGCAAGAGCCAGGCGTTGCTGCTCGGCGAGCCGATCTACCGCAACGTCACCCTGGCCACCTTCGGCCGCTACGCCCGGCTCGGCTTCACCGACGCGGGCGCCGAGCGGGCCGAGGCGGACCGGATCGCCGAGAGCCTGGAGCTGCGCCCGCGTGACGTCCGGCGGCCGGTGCGCACCCTCTCCGGTGGCAACCAGCAGAAGGTGGTGGTCGGGCGCTGGCTGCTCGGCGACACCAAGCTCCTTCTGCTCGACGAGCCGACCCGGGGCGTGGACATCGGTGCCCGGGCCGAGCTGTACCAGGTCATCCGGGCGCTGGCCGCCCAGGGCGTCGGGGTGCTGCTGGTCTCCAGCGAGGTACCCGAGGTGCTCGGCCTGGCCGACCGGGTGCTGGTGATGCGGGAGGGGCGGGTCGTCCGCGAGGCCCCGGCCGGCGAACTCGACGAGAACACCGTGCTCGACCTCGTCATGGCGGGGTCCTTGATGGAAGGCGCACCGGCATGAGTGACGTGACTCCCACCGCGACGCCGGAGCGGGCAGCCCAGCTGCCGGCGCAGTCGCCGCCGGTGGATCCGGCGGAGACGGCGGCGGCCGGCGAGAAGGCGGCCCCGACCGGCAATCGGCTCTCCTGGTGGCGGGGTGATGGCGGCGACGGCGCCAAGCGCAACCTCGGTCTGATCGGGGTGCTGGTCGCGCTCATCGCGGTAGGGGCGATCACCAAACCCGACCTCTACGACGATCCGACCTGGGTCTGGAACAACATCCTGGCGATCCTGCAGCTCGCCTCCGTCGTGGGCGTGGTCACGGTCGGCATGACCTTCGTGATCATCGGCGGCGGGATCGACCTCTCGGTCGGCGCGATCGTGGCGCTGGCCGGGGTCTGGTGCACCACGGTGGCCACCCAGAGCTACGGTGCCGGCGGCATGATCTTCGCGGCCATCGTGGTGGGCATCTGCGTCGGTCTGGTCAACGGCGTGCTGATCTCGTACGGGCGGCTGGTGCCCTTCATCGCGACGCTCGCGATGCTGGTGGCCGCCCGCGGGCTCGCGGCGTCGATCTCGAACAAGCAGACCCAGGTGTCGAGCAGCACCTTCATCAACGACATCGCGGCGCGCAAGGTGCTCGGGATCCCGATCCTCGTCTACATCCTCGCCGCCGTCGTGGTGGCCGGGTGGATCCTGCTCAACCGGACGACCTTCGGACGGCGGACCATCGCCGTCGGCGGCAACCCGGAGGCCGCGCGGCTGGCCGGCATCAACGTCCGCCGGCACACCATGCTGCTCTACGCGCTCTCCGGTCTGTGCTGCGGCATCGCCGCCATCATGCTCACCTCGCAGGCCACCTCGGCCCAGGCGGCCATGGCCAACCTCTACGAGCTGGACGCGATCGCCGCCGCGATCATCGGCGGAACCCTGCTCAGCGGCGGCCGCGGCACCATCGTCGGCTCGCTGCTCGGCGTGATCATCTTCGCCACCATCACGAACCTCTTCGCCATCAACGGCCTCTCCATCGAGGCGCAGAACATGGTCAAGGGCGGCATTATCGTCGCCGCCGTCCTGGTCCAGCAGTTCCAGTTCAAGTCCTTCACTCGGCTCCTCGCGCGGAACAGGCTCACCACCACAACCTGACGCACCGCACGTTGTCCCTGGCGACGTCGAGATCTTCGACAGTGGCCGGACCTCGCACACCCTCACCAACTGAAACCCGCTCCCAGGAGGTCGTCATGACCCAGCACAGTCGCGACCTGTCGCGTCGTCGGTTGCTGTTCGGCGGTGCCGCCGTCGGTGCCGCCACCCTGCTCACCGCCTGCACCAGCAACGAGACGCCGGCGGCCAGCACCCAGACCAAGGCCGCCGGAGACGGCGCCGGCAACAACGCTCCCGGCAAGAAGGTGGTCATCGGCTTCTCCGCCCCGGCCGCCGACCACGGCTGGATGGGCGCGATCCACGCCAACGCCAAGGCGCAGGCCGCCGCCTACTCAGACGTCGAGCTGAAGGAGGTCGACGGCGGCACGACCTCCGAGGCGCAGCGCTCCACGCTGGGCACGCTGATCGCCCAGAAGCCGGACATCATCGTCGTGCTGCCGCACGACGGCAAGGAGGTCAACGCGGTTGCCCTCCAGGCGATGCAGGCGGGTATCCCGATCGTCAACCTCGACCGGGTGTTCCCCGACGCGCTGGCCTCCCGGCTGGTCATCAAGGGCGACAACTACGGCATGGGCGTGTCGGCCGGGCACTTCATCGGCAAGCAGCTGAAGGACAAGGGCGTCACCAACCCGGTGATCGGTGAGATCGCCGGCCTGGAGATCCCGCTGACCGTCGAGCGCAGCGCCGGCTTCGCGGCCGCCCTGGCGACCTACGGGTTCAAGGTGTCCAACCGTCGCTCGGCCGAGTTCACCTCGGACAGCGGCCAGCGCGAGGCGGCCCAGCTGCTCCAGGCATTGCCCAAGATCGACGCGATCTGGAACCACGACGACGACCAGGGCATCGGCGTGCTCGCCGCCATCAAGCAGGCCAACCGCTCCGAGTTCTTCATGGTCGGCGGCGCGGGCGCGAAGCTCGCGATCGACGCGATCAAGGCCGACAACTCGGTGCTCAAGGCGACGGTCACCTACAACCCGTCGATGGCCTCGTCGGCGATCTCCCTCGCCCGGCTCATCGCGCAGGGCCGGGGCATGGGGGACCTCACGGAGCTGCAGGTGCCCAAGGAAGTGACCCTCGCCTCCGAGACGATCACCAAGGAGAACGCGAGCAACTACGAGAAGCTCGGGTTCTGACACACGGGGGGAGACCCACCTTGTCCACGAGAGACAGAGACCTGCGGGTCGGTCTGGTCGGCTACGCGTTCATGGGCGCCGCGCACTCACAGGCGTGGCGCACCGTGAACCGGGTGTACGACCTGCCGGCGCGGGCTCGGATGGCGCTCATCTGCGGCCGGGACACCGGAAAGGTGGCCGACGCCGCCGACCGGCTCGGCTGGGAGGCGTACACCACCGACTGGCGTGACCTGATCAGCCGGGACGACATCGACGTGGTCGACGTCTGCACCCCGGGGGACAGCCATGCCGAGATCGCGCTCGCCGCGTTGGCCGCCGGTAAGCACGTACTGTGCGAGAAACCGCTGGCCAACACGGTGCAGGAGGCCAGGGCGATGGCCGCCGCGGCGGCCACCGCCCAGGCCGCCGGGGTGCGGTCGATGTGCGGGTTCAACTACCGCCGGGTGCCCGCGGTCACGATGATGCGCCAGCTGGTCGCCGACGGACGGCTCGGGGTGATCCGGCACGTCCGCGCGACGTACCTGCAGGACTGGATCGTGGACCCGCAGTTCCCGCTGGTGTGGCGGTTGCAGAAGGACAGGGCGGGCTCCGGCGCGCTCGGCGACATCGGCGCGCACATCATCGACCTGACCCAGTTCGTGACCGGCCAGCGGATCACCGGAGTGAGCGCGGTGACCGAGACGTTCGTCAAGGAACGTCCGCTGCCGGCGGAGTCCAGCGGGCTCGCCGCCACCCTCGACGGCAACGGTGACGGGCTGGCTGCCGGTGACGGCCACGGTCCGGCCACCGGTCCGGTCACCGTCGACGACGCCGCGGCCTTCGTGGCCCGGCTCGACGGTGGCGCGCTGGGCACGTACGAGGCGAGCCGGTTCGCCACCGGGCGCAAGAACGCCCTGCGTGTGGAGATCAACGGCTCGCTGGGCAGCCTGGTGTTCGACCTGGAACGCCTCAACGAGCTGGAGTTCTACGACGCGACGCTGTCCAGCACCGAGCAGGGCTTCAGCCGCATCCTGGTGACCGAGGGTGAGCACCCGTACATGTCGGCCTGGTGGCCGCCGGGTCACATCATCGGCTACGAGCACTCCTTCACCCACCAGATGCGCGACTTCATCGAGGCGATCGCCACCGGGGTCGACCCGGCTCCGTCCTTCGCCGACGCGTTGCAGGTCCAGCTGGTGCTGGACGCGGTGACCCGCTCGGCGGAGGAGGGCTCGTCCTGGACCGAGGTGGAGCCGGCGCTGACCGCGGTCGCGGTCTGAACCACGGCCCGGCCGGGCGGGAGTCCGGCCGGGCCACCACCCCCGACCCATCCGCGGTGGCGGTGATCCCGTCGCCACCGCCCGATCAGCTTTCCGGGAACGACCGGCGAGGGACCGGCCGCGGTTGCGCCCCGCGGCTCGGGACGAGGTCGATTCCGGAAGGGCGTGCAGCCAGGCCCCGCGGCCCGGTGGCGCACGAGCAGGACGGCTGTCCGGTGTGGCCGGACCGGGATTCCCCGGCCGCACCGGAGGGCCGCCACCACCCCGACGACGTTCCGGAGGAGCAGATGGCACCGCCAACGGCTCGCGCGACCGTCACCGACCAGTTCCGTCGCGCCGCGACGGACCGCGACTGCTGAAACGTCCGGCCGGGGCGCCATCGCCCTGACGGCTCGGATGCGGGGGAGGCAGGGTCGAGACGCCGACCCGACCCTGCCTGCCAGCCCCGTCCGTCCGCACCGCACCGGCAGCCGGTCCGGCGCCGTCGCCGCCGACTTCGACGCCGGACCGTCTCCGGAGCGGACGGGCGGACGGGGCCCATCCGATACATCGAGGTTTCTCACACTTCTATATCTTTCGGAATCAAATTCTGATATCAAGATAATTCGATGCACAACGGTCTTCCTGATCGGGAAGGGGCGCCATGCGTACGGGTGTCTGGCTGGTGGGGGCGCGCGGTTCTGTCGCGACCACCAGCATCGTCGGAGGGCTCGCGCTGCGCGCCGGCCTCACCGGTCCGGCTGGTTGCGTCACCGAGCTGCCGGAACTGCGCGGTCCCGCGCTCCCCGCCTTCAGCGACCTGGTCTTCGGTGGCCACGACGTGGCCACCACGCCGCTGGTCAAGCGTGCCGAGACGCTCGCAGCCGCCGGGGTGCTGCCAAGCCGGCTGGTCGCCGCCCTCCTCGACGAACTCGCCGCGGTGGAGCAGGAGCTGCGCCCCGCCCCGCCCGGCGCGACCCAGGCCGACCGGGCCGCCGCCGCCGTCCGGGATCTCACCGACTTCCGCGACCGGCACCGGTTGGAGCGGGTGGTCGTGGTCAACGTCTCGGCGACCGAGCCGGCCGTCCGGCCGCACCCGGGGCACGCCGACCCGACCGCGCTGCGCGCCGCGTTGACCGGCCCCGACGAGGTGCTGCCGGCCAGCTCGCTCTACGCGTACGCGGCGCTGACCGCCGGCTGCCCGTACGTCGACTTCACCCCGTCGACCGGGGCCCGGCTGCCGGCGCTGCACGCGCTGGCGGTCGAGCGCGGGCTGCCGTACGGCGGGCACGACGGCAAGACCGGCGAGACCCTGGTGAAGTCGGTGCTGGCCCCGATGTTCGCCATGCGGAACCTGACCGTGCACACCTGGTCCGGGCTGAACCTGCTCGGCGGCGGCGACGGCGCCAACCTGGCCGATCCGGCCGCCAACGCGGCCAAGGTGGAGAGCAAGCAGCGGGTGCTCGGCGAGACGCTGGGCTACGTGCCGCAGGGCGACACCCGGATCGACTTCGTGGAGGAGCTGGGCGACTTCAAGACCGCCTGGGATCTGATCACCTTCTCCGGCTTTCTCGGCACCCGGATGCGCATGGAGTTCACCTGGCACGGGTGCGACTCGGCACTCGCCGCGCCGCTGGTGCTCGACCTGGCCCGCCTCACCGCCGCCGCGCACGCCGGCGGGCACCGCGGCCCTCTCGAGGAGCTGGCCTTCTTCTTCAAGGACCCGCTCGGCGGGCCGACCCACTCGCTCGCCGAGCAGTGGACCCGGCTGGCGGAGTTCACCCGCCGCCTGCACGCCGGCCGGGGGAGCGCCGATGGCCACGCTGGCTGACCTCGCCGAGCTGGTCCGGGCGCCGGCCGCGCTCTCGGTCCCCGGGGACGTGGTCGCCGGGGCCGCCGCGGCCGGGGTGCTCGACCGGCGTACGCCCGCCCTGGCCGGCGCCTCGGTGCTGCTCTACTGGGCCGGAATGGCCGCCAACGACTGGGCGGACCGGCGGCTGGACGCCGTCGAGCGCCCGGAGCGCCCGATCCCCAGCGGCCGGGTCCACCCGGGCGCCGCGGTCGGCCTCGCCGCCGGTCTCACCGCCGCCGGCCTGGGCCTGGCCGCCGCCGCGGGCGGCCGGCGCGCGACGGCGGTGGCGGTGCCGCTGGCCGTGGCGGTCTGGGGCTACGACCTGCGGGCGAAGAACACCGCGGCCGGTCCCGCGGTGATGGCGGCCTGCCGGGGGCTGGACGTGCTGCTCGGCGCCGCCGGCGGTCGGCTGTCCCGCGCGCTGCCGGCCGCGCTGACCGTGGCCGCGCACACCTGGACGGTCACCGCGCTCTCCCGCCGCGAGGTCACCGGCGCCGACGTCACCCTGCCGCTGGGCACCCTCGCCGGCACCGCCCTGGTCGCCACGAGCGCGGTCACCGCACCCCGCCCACGCCCGACCCGACCGCCCGCCGACGGCGACGTCACCGTACGGTCCGCGCCGGCCCTCCGCTCCCGCCGCGCGGCGCTCGCCGCCGCGCTGCCGGCGGCGTTGACGGCCTGGTACGCCGCCGGCTACGGCCGGGCGCAGGCCCGGGTGGTCGCCGATCCGAGCGCCGGGCGGGTGCGCGCGGCGGTGGGTGCCGGGATCACCGGGCTGCCCGCGTTGCAGGGTGCGCTGACCGCCCGCAGCGGCGCCGGACTGCTCGGGTTGGCGGTCGCCGCGGCGGCCCCGCTCGGCCGCCGGCTCGCCCGGAGGGTCTCGCCGACATGACCGCACCGCCGCGCTTCGGCTACGGGACCAACGGGTTCGCCAACCACCGGCTGGACGACGCGCTCGCCGTCATCGCCGACCTGGGCTACGTCGGGGTGGCGCTCACCCTGGACCACGATCATCTCGACCCGTACCCGCCGGGGCTGGTCCGCCGGGTGGCCGCCGTGCGGCGCCGGCTGGAGACGCTCGGCCTGGCTGTGGTGATCGAGACCGGCGCCCGCTACCTGCTCGACCCCTGGCAGAAGCACGCGCCGACGCTGCTGCACGACGACCCGACCCGGCGGGTCGAGTTCCTGCGTCGGGCGGTGCGGATCGGCGCCGACCTGGGCGCGGAGGCGATTTCCTTCTGGGCCGGCGTATGCCCCGAGCCGGTCCCGCCGCGGACTGCCTGGGACCGGTTGGTGGCCGGGTGCGCCACGGTGGTCGACGCCGCCGACCGGGCCGGGGTGCGGCTGGGTTTCGAGCCGGAGCCCGGCATGCTGGTCGAGGACATCGCCGGCTGGCGGCGGCTGCGCGCCGCGCTCGACGATCCGGCCTGCTTCGGCATCACTCTCGACATCGGACACTGCCGCTGTCTGGAACCGTGGCCGGTGCCGCGCTGCGTGCACGAGGTGGCGGAGCACCTGGTCAACGTCCAGATCGACGACATGCGCCGGGGCGTGCACGAGCACCTCGAGTTCGGCGAGGGCGAGATCGACTTTCCGCCGGTGCTGCGAGCGCTGGATGACGCCGGCTACCGGGGTCTGATCGCGGTGGAGCTGCCCCGACACTCGCACGCCGCCCCCGCCGTGGCCGCCCGGTCCCTGGACTTCCTGCGCGCCGCCGCGCGGTCCGCGGGCCCGGCCCGCCCGGGCGGCGACGACCCGGGCGGTGGCGCCGACCCGGGGCCCGAGCACACCGACGGCCAGGACACCGACCGCCTCCTTTGCTCTGCTTCAGCGGAGGCGACAGCCGGTGTCCGCCATCCGGACACCGCCCGTCGCCTGGAGTGAAGCAGAGCAAAGGGCGCGGTGCGGTACCTGCCGACCAGCACGAGGGAGGAGACGGGATGACACCCGATCAACTGCGAGCGGCCCTGCGGGGCGTTCGGGACCCCGACTGGCTGGACGTGGCGCTGCGCCAGGTCGCCGCGGAACCGGCGGCGATCGACCGGTTCTTCCCCGCCGCCGGCCGGCACTGCGGCCGGGGGGAGCTGACCGGACTGCCCGGCTGGACCGCCGACGAGGCGGCCCGCGTCCTGCTGCTCACCGCCCTGCCCGCCGAGCACGTCCGCTACGCCGACGCGCTCTACCGGCACGGCGACGCGGCCGAGAAGCGGGCGGTGCTCAAGGCGCTGCCACTGCTGCCGATCGGCGGGGCCGGGGTGCCCCTGCTGCACGACGCGATCCGCACCAACGACACCCGGCTGGTCGCCGCGGCCCTCGGCCCGTACGCCCGCCACCTCGACCCCGCGGCCTGGCGGCAGGCGGTGCTGAAGTGCGTGTTCATGGAGGTGCCGCTTGCGGTCGTGGCCGACCTCGACACCCGCGCCGACGGGGAACTGGGCGTGATGCTGGGCGGCCTGGCCGCCGAACGGCAGGCCGCCGGCCGGAGCATGGCCGCCGACGCCACCGACCTGCTCGACCAGCTCAGCCCACAGGAGGCGTGATGCGCATCTTCGACCCGCACATCCACATGACCTCACGCACCACCGACGACTACGAGCGGATGGCCGCGGCCGGCGTCCGGGCGGTGGTGGAGCCGGCGTTCTGGCTCGGGCAACCGCGCACCAGCCCGGCCTCGTTCACCGACTACTTCGACTCGCTGATCGGCTGGGAGCCGTTCCGGGCCGGGCAGTTCGGCGTCCGGCACCACGCCACGGTGGCGCTGAACCCGAAGGAGGCCAACGACCCGCGCTGTCGTCCGGTGCTCGACCTGCTGCCCCGCTACCTCGACAAGGACGGCGTGGTGGCGGTCGGCGAGATCGGGTACGACTCGATGACCCCGGAGGAGGACGAGGCCTTCGCCGCCCAGCTGGCCATGGCCGTCGCCCACGACCTGCCGGCGCTGGTGCACACCCCGCACCGGGACAAGGCCCGGGGGGTCGAGCGCACCCTCGCCGTGGTCCGCGAGTCCGGCATCGAACCGGGTCGGGTGGTGGTCGACCACCTCAACGAGGTGACCGTCAAGCTGGTCCGGGACACCGGCTGCTGGCTCGGCTTCTCCATCTACCCCGACACCAAGATGTCGCCGCCGCGGATGGTCGAGCTGCTGCGGGAGTACGGAACCGAGCGGATGCTGGTCAACTCGGCGGCCGACTGGGGACGCTCGGACCCGCTGCTCACCCGGGCCACCGCCGAGGCGATGCTGCTGGCCGGGTTCACCGACGACGACGTCGACCAGGTGCTCTGGCGCAACCCGGTGGAGTTCTACGGCCAGTCGGGGCGGCTCGACCTGACCGGCCTGGACCTCGCCGACGTCGGCGGCACGGCCGGGACGTTCGCCGGCAACTCGATCCTGCGCGGAGGCAGCTGATGCGGCTGCGACACGCCGGTGGCGAGACCGTCCACCTCGGCTACTGCACCAACGTGCACCCCGCCGAGGACCTCGCCGGCATCCTGGCCCAACTGGACACCTACGCCGTACCCGTCCGGGCGGCGCTCGGCGCCGACCTGCTCGGCCTCGGGCTCTGGCTGGCCGCGCCGGTCGCCGCCGAACTGGCCGCCGACCCGGCGGCCCGCCGGCGGCTACGGACCGAACTGACCGCCCGGGGGTTGGAGGTGGTCACCCTCAACGGCTTCCCGTACGCCGCGTTCCAGGCCCCGGTCGTGAAGGGCGACGTCTACCACCCGGACTGGACCACCGCGCCGCGGCTGGCGTACACCCTCGACCTGGCCCGGGTGCTGGCCGACCTGCTGCCGGACGACGCGGCCCGCGGTTCGATCTCCACCCTGCCGCTGGCTTGGCGCTCGCCCTGGGACACCGACCGGGCCGACGCGGCCCGGCGTCGTCTCGACCAGCTCGCGGCCGGCCTGGCCGCCGTGGAGCGGGACACCGGCCGGCGGATCCGGGTCGGTTTCGAGCCCGAACCCGGTTGCCTGGTAGAGAGCACGAAACAATCCGCCACGATACTGTCCGGTATGGACACTCGGCTCGGCGTCTGCCTCGACCTCGCACACCTTGCCTGTGCCTGGGAGGAGCCGGCCGAGGCGCTGGCCCGGCTGTGCGCGGCCGACCTGCCGGTGGTGAAGGTGCAGGTCTCGGCCGCGCTGGAGGCGGCCGACCCGGTTGGCGCGAGGGAGGCGTTGCGCCGCTGGGTGGAGCCCCGCTTCCTGCACCAGACCCGGGCCGTCGGCTGCGCGGGCGCCGCCGACCCGGCCGATCCGGCGTACGCGGCCGACGACTTGGACGCCGCCCTGGACGCGGAGCTGCCCGGGCCGTGGCGGGTGCACTACCACGTGCCGCTGCACGCCCCGCCGGAGCCACCACTGGACTCCACCCTGCCGGTGCTGCGCGCCGCGCTGGCCGCGCTCTTCGCCGGCCCGGACGCGGGCTGCGACCACCTCGACGTGGAGACGTACACCTGGGGGGTGCTGCCCGAGGCGCGGCGCCCGCGCACCGACGCGGAGCTGGCCGCCGGGATCGCCGCGGAGCTGGCGTTCGCCCGCGACGAGCTGGCCACGCTCGGCCTCGCGCCGGTGACCCGGACCGAGCGAAGCGAGGTGGCGGCATGAGCGAGCGTCAGCGAGCGAGTCATCGACTCAGAGCGGTAGTGCCTCATGGCGGCACGGAGCGAAGCGGAGTGCCGGCATGAGCAGGCGGTTGGTCGTGCTGGACGTGGTCGGGCTGACCCCGCGGTTGCTGGCGCACATGCCGCGGCTGCGCGGGGTCGCCGACGGCGGGTTCCGGGCCGAGCTGGGCACCGTGCTGCCCGCGGTGACCTGCTCGGTGCAGTCCACCTTCCTCACCGGGGAGCCGCCGGCCGGGCACGGCATCGTCGGCAACGGGTGGTACTTCCGGGACCTCGGCGAGGTGCTGCTGTGGCGGCAGCACAACGCGCTGGTCGGCGGGGAGAAGCTCTGGCAGGCGGCCCGGCGGGCCGAGCCCGGCTACACCGTGGCGAACGTCTGCTGGTGGTACGCGATGGGCGCGGACGTGGACTGGACGGTCACCCCGCGCCCGGTCTACTACGCCGACGGGCGCAAGGAACCGGACTGCTACACCGATCCGCCGGAGCTGCACGACCGGCTCACCGAGCGGCTCGGCACCTTCCCGCTCTTCACCTACTGGGGACCGGGCGCCGGGCTGCCCTCCTCGGCCTGGATCTGCCGGGCCGCCGAGCAGATCCTCGCCGACCACGCGCCGGACCTGACCCTGGTGTACGTCCCGCACCTCGACTACGACCTGCAACGCTTCGGCCCCTCCTCTCCCCAGGCCGCCGCGGCGGCGGCCGCGCTGGACGAGGCGCTCGGCCCGCTGATCGACGCCGCCCGGGCCCGGGACGCGACGGTGGTGGCGTTGTCGGAGTACGGCATCACCGACGTGTCCCGACCGGTCGACGTCAACCGGCTGCTGCGCGCCGAGGGCCTGCTGCGGGTGCACACCCAGGCCGGGATGGAGTACCTCGACCCGTGGACGTCCCGCGCGTTCGCGGTGGCCGACCACCAGGTCGCGCACGTCTACGTCAAGGATCCGGCGGACGTGCCGGCGGTGGCGAAGCTCTGCGCGGGCCTGCCCGGAGTGGCCGAGGTGCTGGACGCGGAGGGCAAGGCCGCGCACGGGCTGGACCATCCGCGTGCCGGCGAGCTGGTGCTGGTGGCCGAGCCGGACGCCTGGTTCACCTACTACTACTGGCTCGACGACGCCATGGCCCCCGACTTCGCCCGGCTGGTCGAGATCCACCGCAAGCCCGGCTACGACCCGGCCGAACTCTTCTTCGACCCGGCCGCCCCGGTCGCCGCCAAGCGCCGGGCCGCGGTGGCGCTGGCCCGCAAGAAGCTCGGCATGCGCTACCTGATGAGCGCGGTCGGGCTGGACGCCGGGGCCCGGGCGGTGCGCGGATCGCACGGCCGGCTCCCGGCCGACCCGGCCGACGCGCCGGTGCTGCTCTGCTCCGATCCGGCCGCGTCCCGGGACCGGGTCGCGGCGACGGAGGTCAAGGGGCTCCTGCTGGAGCTGGCCGGGCTGGCGAAGGCCGGCACACCACCGGCCGAGGAGGTACGTGTCACCCCGACGGCGTCCGGCGTGCCGAGGGAGGCGTCGTGACGCTCACCGTGGCGCCCACCGACGCGAGCGGGCTGCGCGCCCGCTTCGACGCCGAGCTGGCCGCGTTCCTCGAACGGCAGGGCCCGGACTGGCCGGACGGGGCGCCGCGCGGCGTCTTCACCGCGTTGCAGCGGTTCGTGCTGGCCGGTGGGAAACGACTGCGCCCGCTCTTCTGCTACTGGGGCTGGCGGGGGGCGGGCGGCAACGACGGCGCCCCGATCGTGGTGGCCGCGGCCGCGCTGGAGCTGTTCCACGCGTTCGCGCTGATCCACGACGACATCCTGGACGGCAGCGACCGACGCCGGGGCGAGCCGTCGGTGCACCGGCTCTTCGCCGACCTGCACGCCCGCTCGTCCTGGCGGGGCGACCCGGAGACCTACGGCCGCAACACCGCGCTGCTCTGCGGCGACCTCTGCGCCGCCTGGTCCGACCAGATGTTCCACGAGTGCGGGCTCACCACCGAGCAGGTGCACCGGGGGTACGCGATGTTCGCCCTGATGCGGACCGAGGTGATCGCCGGGGAGTACCTGGACCTGGTCTCCGGGGTCGGCGACGGCTCGGTGGCCAGCGCGTTGACCGTGATCCGGATGAAGGCGGCCCGCTACACCGTCACCCGTCCGTTGCAGATCGGCGCGGCGCTGGCCGGCGGGCCGCCGGAGCTGATCGAGGCGATGGCCGAGTTCGGCGACCCGCTCGGCGACGCGTTCCAGCTCCGCGACGACGTGCTGGGAGTCTTCGGCGACCCGGCGGTCACCGGCAAGTCGGTCCTGGACGACCTGCGTGAGGGCAAGCCGACGGTGATGATGGCGTTGGCCCGCAGCGTCGCCGACCGGACGCAGACCGCCCGGCTGCGGGAGCTGTTCGGCAACCCGGACCTGGACCCGGAGGGCGCGGCCGAGCTGCGCGCGATCATCGAGGCCACCGGCGCGCGGGAGCGGATCGAGCAGATGATCCGGGTGCGCACCGAGGGGGCGCTGGCCGCCCTGGAGAGCGCGCCGCTCGACGACGCGACGCGGGCCGCGCTGGTCGGTCTCGCGGGGCAGGCGATCGACCGCCGCTCCTGACCGACCGCCGCCCACCGGACGTTGGCTGGGACTTTTAGCCGAATCAGCGAAAGTCCGGGTTGGCTCGGCAGAAGGTATGGACACATTGACATCTACGACTTAATGTCGTGGCCACCACCACACTGTTTCGTCGAGGTGAACCGGCGGCGCGGTAACCCATCGACTGGTGACCTCCGAGAACGTGGCTCCACCGACCGGTGGTCACGGCCGGCCCGATCGGCACCCGGGCCGCCTACCGCAACCCCGCTACGGCATCCGGCGCGTCGGCGCGCGCCCGCCCTGGCAGACACTCGTCAGGAAGGGACAGCCCTCGTATGTCCACATTGGACAAAGCACCTCAGCGACCCCGACGATGGTTCTCCGCCGGATCGGCGCTGCTGCTGGTCACCGCGGCCGGCACGGTCGCGCTCGGCGCCGGCCCGGCCGCGCTCGGCGGCCCCACCGCCGCGCAGGCGCATCCGATCAACGCGACCGACTTCCAGCAGGTCGAGCTCGCCCGCGGCGTCGCCGAGATGGGCGAGCCGATGTCGTTGGCCGTGCTGCCGGACCGGTCGGTCCTGCACACCGCGCGCAACGGCACCCTGCGCCGCACCGACGCGAACGGCAGCACCACGGTGATCGGCACGCTCCCGGTCTACACGCACGACGAGGAAGGCCTGCAGGGCGTCGGGGTCGACCCGAACTTCGCCACCAACCGGCACATCTTCCTCTACTACGCCCCGCCGCTCTCCACCCCCGGCGGGGACGCCCCGGCCACGGG
Source organism: Micromonospora sp. NPDC048909 (assembly GCF_040649635.1). Taxonomy (NCBI): domain Bacteria; kingdom Bacillati; phylum Actinomycetota; class Actinomycetes; order Micromonosporales; family Micromonosporaceae; genus Micromonospora; species Micromonospora sp. NPDC048909. The sequence goes on from NZ_JBEZFU010000002.1 coordinate 133,326, forward strand.
CAGCGACTTCTCCGCCTGGCAGGGCGTCAACCGGTTGTCCCGGTTCACCCTCAACGCGGACTTCACCGTCAACCAGGCCAGCAAGGTCGACGTGCTCGACGTGCCGGCCGACCGGGGACTCTGCTGCCACGTCGGCGGGGACATCGACTTCGACGCAGCCGGCAACCTCTACCTCTCCACCGGCGACGACACCAACCCGTTCGACTCCGCCGGCTACGCGCCGATCGACGAACGGACCAACCGCAACCCCGGCTATGACGCCCAGCGCAGCGCCGGCAACACCAACGACCTGCGTGGCAAGCTGCTCCGGATCAAGGTCAACGCGAACGGGACCTACTCGATCCCGGCCGGCAACCTCTTCCCGGCCGGCACGGCCCGGACCCGGCCGGAGATCTACGCGATGGGCTTCCGCAACCCGTTCCGGATCAGCGTGGACAAGGCCACCGGCGTCGTCTACGTCGGCGACTACGGGCCGGACGCCGGCTCCACCAGCGCCACCCGAGGACCCTCCGGCCAGGTCGAGTTCAACCGGGTCACCGCGCCGGGCAACTACGGCTGGCCGTACTGCACCGGCACGAACACCAGCAGCGAGACGTACAACGAGTGGGACTTCGCCGCCAACGCCACCGGCCCGAAGTTCAACTGCACCGGCGGGCCGACGAACAACTCGTTCCGCAACACCGGCCTGGCCACCCTCCCGGCCGCCAAGCCGGCCTGGATCCGGTACGGCGGCGACGCCGGCAGCCCGACCGAGTTCGGCGGCGGCTCGGAGTCCCCGATGGGCGGCCCGGTCTACCGGTACAACGCCTCGTCGACCTCGACGGTGAAGTTCCCGCAGTCCTTCGACGGGCAGTTCTTCGCCACCGAGTTCGGCCGGGGCTGGATCAAGCCGATCCACGTCAACGCCGACGGAAGCCGGGGCGTCATCGACACCTTCCCGTGGACGGGCAAGCAGGTGATGGACTCGGCGTTCGGCCCGGACGGGGCCTACTACGTCCTCGACTACGGCACCGGGTACTTCAACGGGGACGCCAACTCGGCGCTCTACCGGTTCGAGTACATCGGCGGCGGCAACCGGGCGCCGACGGCGGCGGCCAGCGCCAACCGGACCTCCGGCGCCGCGCCGCTGGCCGTGACGTTCTCCTCGGCCGGCTCGTCCGACCCGGAGGGCGGCGCCCTGACGTACGCGTGGGCGTTCGGCGACGGCACCACCTCCACGGCGGCCAACCCGACGAAGACCTACACCGCCAACGGGACGTACACCGCCACGCTCACCGTCCGCGACCCGCAGGGCGCCACCGGCAGCGCCAGCGTGGTGATCAGCGTCGGCAACACCGCGCCGACGGTCACCATCAACGCGCCCGGCAACGGCAAGCTCTTCTCCTTCGGCGACACGGTGCCGTTCACCATCACCGTCAGCGACCCGGAGGACGGCACGATCGACTGCACCAAGGTCAAGATGACCTACGTGCTCGGCCACGACCAGCACGGGCACCAGATCACCTCGCAGAACGGCTGCTCCGGCTCGATCACCATCCCCGTCGACGGGGAGCACGACTACGCGGCGAACATCTTCGGCATCTTCGACGCCGAGTACACCGACGCGGGCGGCCTGACCACGCACACCCAGCACACCCTGCAGCCGCGGCACCGGCAGGCCGAGCACTTCAAGACGTCGTCGGGCATCAACACCTTCGACAAGGCCGCCGCCGAGGGTGGCAAGACCGTCGGTGACATCAACAACGGGGACTGGATCGCCTTCCAGCCGTACCAGTTGGGCAACGTGACATCGTTCAGCGCCCGGGTCTCCTCGGCCGGCGCCGGCGGCACCCTCCAGGTGCGGGCCGGCTCCGCCACCGGCACCGTGCTCGGCTCGGCCACCGTCCCGGTGACCGGCGGCTGGGAGACCTTCGCCACGGTGAACGGGACGCTCAGCAGCCCGCCCGCCGGCACCACCACGCTCTACCTGACCTTCGCCGGGTCGGGCACCGGAGCGCTCTACGACGTGGACGCCTTCACGCTGAACACCGGCACCGCCACCGGCGGCGCCGGCCCGATCCGGGGCCTGGCGAGCAAGTGCCTGGACGTCCGGTCCGGCGCCACCGCCGACGGCACGCAGATCCAGCTCTACACCTGCAACGGCAGCACCTCGCAGGCCTGGACGGTGACGCCGAACTCGACGGTGCGCGCCCTGGGCAAGTGCCTCGACGTCTCCGGTGGTGGTTCGGCCGACGGAACGAAGATCCAGCTGTGGACGTGCAACGGCACGGGAGCGCAGAACTGGTCGGCGCAGGCCGACGGCACGCTGCGCAACCCGCAGTCGGGCAAGTGCCTCGACGTGTCGGGCAACAACTCGGCCGACAGCACGCCGGTGCACCTGTGGACCTGCGTGGCCGGCGCGGCCAACCAGAAGTGGATCCTGCCCTGACCTGAGTTGAGCGGAGGGGTCGCCGGTTCCGGCGTACCGTCGAGACCGGTGGCCCCTCCCGACCGACCCTAGGAGAGCGACATGCGCAGACTCCTGCGACCCGTCCTCGGCGCGGCCACCGCCGTCCTCGCCGTCATCGCCTGCACCACCCCGGCCACCCCGGCCAGCGCCGCCGACGCCCCCTACGACGTGCTGGTCTTCTCCAAGACGGCCGGCTTCCGGCACGACTCGATCGCGGTCGGCACCCAGGCCATCCGCGACCTCGGCGCGGCGAACAACTTCACGGTCACCGCGACCGAGGACGCCGCCCAGTTCACCACCAGCAATCTCGCCCGGTTCGAGACGGTGGTCTTCCTCAACACCACCGGCGACGTGCTCAACGCGACCCAGCAGACCGCCTTCGAGTCGTACATCGGCGGCGGCGGTGGCTACGTCGGCGTGCACGCCGCGGCCGACACCGAGTACGGATGGTCCTTCTACGGCAACCTGGTCGGCGCGTACTTCGCCTCGCACCCGGCGATCCAGCAGGCCAACGTGAAGGTGGAGAACCGGGCGCACGCGGCGACCGCGCACCTGCCGCAGACCTGGACCCGCACCGACGAGTGGTACAACTACCAGACCAACGCCCGGTCGACCGCCCGGGTGCTGGCCACCCTCGACGAGTCGTCCTACTCGGGCGGCGGGATGGGCGCCGACCACCCGCACTCCTGGTGCAAGACCTACAGCGGCGGCCGGTCCTTCTACACCGGTGGCGGGCACACCCAGTCGTCGTACGCCGAGCCGGCGTTCCGCGCCCACCTGCTCGGTGGCATCCGCTACGCGGCCGGCCGGACCAAGGCCGACTGCCGACCGGAGACCGGCTACAGCACCCTCTACAACGGCTCGACCACCGGCTGGTCGCAGGCCGGGCCGGGCAACTTCAGCAACTCCGACGCCACCCTCACCTCCGTCGGTGGGATGGGGCTGTACTGGTACAGCGCGAAGCAGTTCACCAACTACTCGCTGAAGCTCGACTGGCGGCTGGCCGGCGACGACAACTCCGGGGTGTTCATCGGCTTCCCGCCGTCGAGCGACCCGTGGTCGGCGGTGAACAACGGCTACGAGATCCAGATCGACCCCACCGACGCGGTCGACCGGACCACCGGCGCGGTCTACACCTTCAAGTCGGCCGACATCGCGGCGCGGGACGCGGCGCTGAACCCGGCGGGGGAGTGGAACACCTACGAGCTGCTGGTCGAGGGGGAGCGGCTGCAGCTCTTCCTGAACGGTGTGAAGATCAACGACTTCACCAACACCGACCCGGTCCGCTCGCTCGCCGGGCACATCGGCATCCAGAACCACGGCACCGGTGACGACGCCTCGTTCCGCAACATCCGGATCAAGGAACTCGGCACCACCCCGCCGCCGACCGGCAACGTCACCGTCCAGGCCGAGGCGTTCAGCTCCGCCAGCGGTGTCAGCGCGGTCGGCAAGACCGGCGCCAACGGCGGGCAGACCCTCGGCTACGTCGAGCCGGGCGACTGGGCGGCGTACAACGGCGTCGACCTGACGGGGGTCACCTCGTTCCGGTCCCGGATCGTCTCCGGCGGGCCGGGCGGCACCATCCAGGTGCGTACCGGCTCGACCAACGGCCAGGTGCTCGGCTCGGTGGCGGTGCCGAACACCGGTGGCTGGAACACCTTCGCCGACGTCACCACGACCCTCTCCGGCGTACCGTCCGGCGCGCAGAACCTCTACCTCACCTTCACCGGGTCGGGCGGCGGGCTCTTCGACGTGGACGACTTCACCCTGGTGAAGGGGAGCGGAGGCGGCACCGGCACCGGGCCGATCCGGGGCCTGGCGGGTAAGTGCCTGGACGTGCGCAACGCCGGCACGGCCGACGGTACGCAGGTCCAGATCTACACGTGCAGCGGCAGCGCGGCGCAGACCTGGACGGTGACGCCGAACTCGACCGTGCGGGCGCTGGGCAAGTGCCTGGACGTCTCCGGCAGCGGGTCGGCGGACGGCACGAAGATCCAGCTCTGGACGTGCAACGGCACGGGAGCGCAGAACTGGTCGGCGCAGGCCGACGGCACGCTGCGCAACCCGCAGTCGGGCAAGTGCCTGGACGTCTCCGGCAACAACTCGGCCGACAGCACGGCGGTGCACCTGTGGACCTGCATCGCCGGGGCGGCCAACCAGAAGTGGACCCTGCCCTGAGCCGCTGATCGCGGGTCGCGGTAGGTCCGAGAGCGACATGCCCCAGGGGAGTGAATTCCGCTGGGGCATGTCGCTCGTGCGTGGGTGCCGCGCGGGCCGCGGCACCCAGGCTCTTCCGTGCCGCTTCCGGTCGACCTAGAGTGGGGTCGGCGACCGTGATGGTGGCCGGTGACCCGGCGGGAGGCGCAACCCGGCGGGCCCAGGTGCGTCCCGCACCCACCGGTCCTCCACCGCGGCCCCGCCGCGCACCGGTGCGACCGGTCGCCCTCGCCCCGGTCCGCCCGTACGGAATCCCCATCACAACAGGGGAGAGAAGGACAATGGCGCGACCTATCACGCTCTTCACCGGCCAGTGGGCCGATCTTCCGTTCGACGAGGTCTGCCGGCTCGCCTCCGAGTGGGGCTACGACGGGCTGGAGATCGCCTGCTGGGGCGACCACTTCGAGGTCGACAAGGCGCTCGCCGACGACTCGTACGTCGAGCGCAAGCGGGAGACCCTGGCCAAGCACAACCTCCAGGTCTTCACGATCTCCAACCACCTGGTCGGCCAGGCCGTCTGCGACCACCCCATCGACGAGCGGCACCAGGACATCCTGCCCGCCCGGATCTGGGGCGACGGGGAGCCCGAGGGGGTGCGTCAGCGGGCCGCCGAGGAGATCAAGGACACTGCCCGGGCGGCGGCGAAGCTGGGGGTGAACACCGTCGTCGGCTTCACCGGCTCGTCGATCTGGCACACCCTGGCGATGTTCCCGCCGGTGCCGCCGTCGATGATCGAGAAGGGCTATCAGGACTTCGCCGACCGGTGGAATCCGATCCTCGACGTCTTCGACGAGGTCGGGGTGCGGTTCGCCCACGAGGTGCACCCGAGCGAGATCGCGTACGACTACTGGACGACCAAGCGGGCGCTGGAGGCGATCGGCAACCGGCCCGCCTTCGGGCTGAACTGGGACCCGTCGCACTTCGTCTGGCAGGAGCTGGACCCGGTGAACTTCATCTTCGACTTCGCCGACCGGATCTACCACGTGGACTGCAAGGACGCCAAGGTGCGCACCGGGGACGGGCGGCGTGGCCGGCTCGCCTCGCACCTGCCCTGGGCCGATCTGCGCCGCGGCTGGGACTTCGTCTCCACCGGCCACGGCGACGTGCCGTGGGAGGACTGCTTCCGGGCGTTGAACGCGATCGGCTACTCCGGGCCGATCTCGATCGAGTGGGAGGACGCCGGGATGGACCGCCTGGTCGGCGCCCCGGAGGCGCTCCAGTTCGTCCGCCGGCTGGCCTTCGACGCCCCGACCGCCGCCTTCGACGCGGCGTTCAGCAGCAAGGACTGAACCACCCGGCCCGGGGGTCGGCCGCCGGTCGGCCCCCGGCCCGGTCAGTGCGTGGTGAAGACGTGCTCGCTGACCAGCCGCGCCGCGCCCACCAGCGCGGCCCGGTCGGCCAGGTCGGTCAACACGACCGGCATGGTGCCGGTGGCCAGCGGGGCCGACCGGCGGTAGACCACGCTGCGGATCTCGGCGAGCAGGAGGTGACCTGCCCCGTCCGGCGCGCCACCGATCACGACGATGCCCGGGTTGAAGAAGCTGACCAGCCCGACCAGCACCCGGCCGAGGCGCCGCCCCGCGTCGCGTACCACGGCCTGGGCGGCGGGGTCGCCGGCGGTCGCCGCGGCGGCCACGTCCCGCACGGTCAGCGTGCCCGCGGCGGCGAGCCGGGCGGCCAGCGCACCGGGCGGGCCGGACCGTGCGGCGGTCAGCGCCGCCCCGACCAGCCCGGCGTCGCCGCAGTAGGCCTCCACGCAGCCGCTCTCGCCGCAGACGCAGGCCGGCCCGTCCTCGCCCAGCGGCAGGTGCGCGATGTCGCCGGCGCTGCTGGTCGCGCCGCGGTAGAGCGTCCCGCCGAGCACCAGGCCGCAGCCGATCGCCGTGCCGAGCTTGAGGTAGAGGAAGTCGTCGAAGGTACGGCCGATTCCGGTGTGCTGCTCGCCGAGGGCGAGCAGGTTGGCGTCGTTGTCCACCAGCGCCGGGCAGCCCAGCTCGGTGGCGAACGCGTCCCGGACTCCGAACCGCTGCCAGCCGGGCAGGACCGCGGGCGCGACGGAGGTGCCGGCCTCGACGCCGACCGGCCCGGGCAGGCCGATGCCGACCCCGGCCAGCTCGGCGACGCCCAGCTCGGCGCGGAGCTTATCGACGAGTTCGACGGCCCGAGCGATCACCGGTTCCGGCCCGGTGCGGACGTCGACCGCGTCGTCGGCCTCGGCCCGGACGTTCAGCTCACCGTCGGTGATCGCGACCCTGACCCGGTCGGCGGCGACGACCACGCTGGCGAAGCGCACCCCGCCGGCGAGGCGCAGCAGCGACGAGCGACGCCCGCCGCGGGAGGCCGCCGGCCCGGCGGTCTCGACCAGGCCCCCGGCGACCAGCCGCTCCAGCTCCGTGGTCAGCGTCGAGCGGGACAGGCCCAGCGCGTCGCCCAGCTCCACCCGGGAGCGGGGGCCGTCGTCGCGGAGCAACCGGACGAGCCGTGCCTGCTGCGTGTTCTCCGGCCGGACGAGCACCATCGCCATCACCTCCGGCTGGAGTCTTCCACGGCGGTGTTACCGCCTTGTAGCGACCAGGGGCCGCATCCGATGACGGATGCGACCCCTGGCGTTACCTGTCGAGTCTGTCAGCCCCGCAGACTCGACATGTGCCGGTAGCTGATCTCCGCGTACCGCAGCGAGCGGCCCGGGTCGGTCGCCCCGCCCGGCGCGTTGTCCTGCTCCCACATCGGGTTGTGGTAACCCTTCGCGCCCATGTTTGCGAAGAAGTTCCCGTAGTCGATGTCGCCCTCGCCGAGCGGCACCATTGCGTAGCCGGCCGCGCTGGCCGGGTCGTAGGTGCCGTCCTTGGCGTGGAACAGCGGGAACCGGATGGTCTGCGCGGCGACCACGGCCAGCGGGTCGAAGATGCTGGTCTGGGTCACCCCGTCCGGGTCGGTGTAGCTGCGGAACCGGTGCTGGGCCACGTGCGCCCAGTAGATGTCCATCTCGAACCAGACCCACTCCGGGTTGGTCAGCCCGATGAAGTACTCCAGCTTGCGCACGCCGGAGGACCGGGTCGGCCGACCCTGGGCGTCCAGCGGTCCGCTGTCGAGCAGGAAGTTGTACGCCGCGTCGTGGTTGTGCGTGTAGAGCTTGAGCCCACGGGCGGCGGCCATCTCACCGAAGGTGTTCCACCGGTCCACGGCGGCGTCCCAGTCGGCCTTGAAGTTGCTGCCGGTCGGGTCGTTGCCGGTGCCGATGTGGGTCATGCCGAGGATCTCGGCGGTGTCCAGCGTCTGCTCGAACGCGGCGATGGTGTCCGGGGTGACCGTGCTCGGGACGGAGGCGTGCGAGCCGTTGGCGCGCAGCCCGTTGTCGTCGAGGATCTTGCGGATCTCCGTCGGGGTGATCTGCCGGCCCAGGATCGAGGTGTTCTGGGTGTACCCGGCGAACTCCACCTCCTTGTAGCCGATCTCGGCCAGCCGGCCGAGGACCCGCTCGAAGCCGTACGGCACGCCGCTGGTGTCCGGGGCGGCGCTGATCCGGTCCCGGACGCTGTAGAGGATGATGCCGCGCTTGCCGGTGGGGACGAGCAGGCCGTTGCCGGCGAGGGCCGGGGAGGCCAGGCCGGTGGCGCCGACGGCGGCCACGCCGGCGGCGCCGGCCAGGGCGCCGAGCATCCGGCGCCGGCTCATTCCGTGCTGACTGTCGTTCATCTGCTGCCTTTCCTGGTGCGGTTGGTGGGTGGAGCGGTTGGCCGGGGCCGCCGCGGCGGCCCCGGCCACGGCGTCGTCAGGACGTGACGCCGATGCCCTGTCCGGCGAACTCGATCCAGTTCAGGTTTCCGAAACCGCTGGTCGGGCCGCCGGGAACGGTGGTGAAGACGAGGTAGAGCCGGTGCGGGCCACCCGGGTCGGTGATCGGCACGGTGGTGCTGGTGAAGGCGTTGTTGCCGGTGGTGGCGTTGACCACCGCGGTGCCCAGCAGCGGGCCGGTGGGGGAGTCCAGCCGCAGTTGGACGCCGAACCGCGGCTGCCCGGCGGTCGCCGTGCTGCCGCCCGAGGTGCGCAACGTGACCGACTGCATGTTCCGCAGGTCCACCGTGTTGTTGACCGCGATCCAGTCACCCGGGTCGAGGCTGCCCCGCTGCTGCCCGCCACCGGTGTCGGCGCTGGCGCCGACGGTGGTGCCGGACTGGTCGACGGCGAACTCGACCTCCTGCCGCTTGTCCTGGATGACCTGCTGGTCCACCGTGGTCAGCGCCGGCTGCCCGTTGGCGCCGAGGTCGGTGTAGGAGGCGCTCACCACGCCGTAGATGTAGCCGCCGTGCGAGGCGTCGTCCGGATCGGTGGGCAGCACCCCCGAGCAGCCGAACTGGTTGGCCTCGCCGTGCCCGTGACTGTCGTGCCCGAGCACGAAGGTCACCTCGACCTTGCCGCAGTCGACCGGCCCGTCCTCAGGGTCGGTGACCGTCACCGACCACGGGATGCCGTCACCCCAGCTGAAGAAGCCACCCTCCAGCGGGGTGTTGACGGTGACCGTCGGCGCGGTGTTGCCGACCGTGATGGTGGTGTTGGCCGACGCGGTCTTGCCGCTGGAGTCGGTCACCGTCAGCCGGGCGGTGTAGACGCCGTTGGCGGTGTAGGTGTGCGTCGGGTTCGGGTCGACCGAGTCGGTCGTGCCGTTGCCGTCGAAGTCCCAGGCGAACGAGATGGAGTCCGCCGGGTCCGGGTCCTTCGACCCCTCGCTGCTGAACGCGACGCTCAGCGGTGCGGTGCCGTTGGTCCGGTCCGCGGTGAGCACCGCGTTCGGCGCCCGCAGCCCCTTGACGTAGCTGAACTTCAGCATCGCCGCGTCCGGGTTGACGTTGAAGAACCCGTCGCCGTACGTCAGCAGGTAGAAGTTCCCGTCCGGACCCCACTTCATGTCCATCGGGTTGTCGCAGAGGAACGGCTTCGTCGGCGTGGTGGGCGCCTGCCCGCAGTTCAACACGTTGTTGATCTTCAGGATGTCGCCCTGACCGTCGAGCCGGATCTCCTTGAGCGTGTCCCGGGTGAACTCGCCGAAGAAGATCGCGCCATCGAAGTACGCGGGGAACTTCGTCTCCGACCTCAGCTCCGGGTCGTAGTCGTAGCGCGCCGCGCCGTGCGGGCCGACGCCGCCGGTGCCCAGCTCCGGGAAGAGCACCGGGCAGGTCTGCGTCGGGGTGGACAGGTAGGACTCCGGGCAGGGAGTCGGGGCCTGGAACGAGTACCAGAGCTCCGACTTCTGCACCGCCGGCAGGTCGGTCAGGCCGGTGTTGTGCCGGGAGTTGTTCCGCGGCGCCGCGCAGTCGAACGGCGCCACCGGCGAGATCGGGTTGGTGGTCCAGTTCATCTCGATGTACGGCAGGTTCGGCTGCACGCACATCGGCCAGCCGTAGTTCGCCGGCTTGTCGACAACCATCATCCGACCGGTGCCCGCCGGGCCCCGGCCCACCGCGGCGGTCGAGGAGTCGGGGGAGTAGTCGGTGACGTAGGCGACGTCGTCGGAGTCGAGGGTGATCCGGAACGGGTTCCGGAAGCCCATCGCGTAGATCTCCGGCCGGGTCTTGTCGCCCGGGTCCTGGGCCTCGGGGAACATGTTGCCCGCCGGCACGGTGTAGCTGCCGTCCGCCTGGACCGAGACCCGCAGGATCTTGCCGCGCAGGTCGTTGGTGTTGGCCGAGCTGCGCCGGGCGTCCACGAACGGCGCCTGGTAGACCCCGGTGGCGCTGACCGAGTCGTTGTGCGGCGAGAAGCCGCCCGAGCCACCGCCGCCGGCCGGGGTGTCGTCCCCGGTCACCAGCCAGAGGTTGTTCGCCGAGTCGAAGGCGATGTCACCGGCGACGTGACAGCAGGCGCCACGGTCGACCGGCACCTGGAGGATCTTCTGCTCCGAGGCGACGTCCAGCGACGGGGACTCGCCGTCGACGAACTTGAAGCGGGACAGTTGGAAGTAGCCCTTCCACTGGTCCCAGGCCGCCGGATCGGTGCTGGTGGTCGGCGCGCCGCCGGTGGGGGTGTCCAGTGGTGGCGCGTAGTAGAGGTACACCCACTTGTTGGTGGCGAAGTCCCGGTCGATCGCCGGCCCGTACATCCCGTCCTCGCTGTGCGTGTAGACCGGGATCTGGGCGAGCACGGTGGTCTGGTTGCTCTTCGGGTCGTGCAGCCGTACGCCACCGCGACGGTCGGTCTGGATGACCCGGCCGTCGGGCAGCACGTCGAAACCGATCGGCTCGTTGACGTTCGGCTGCGCGCCGACGACCTCCATCTGGTAGTTGGCCAGCACGGTCGCACCACAGTCACCGTCGGTGGTGCCGGCCGCCCACTGGATCGCTCCGGCGAGGTGGGCCCGCAGGTCGGCGCCGGAGTAGCTCTCCGGGGTGGCGCCGAGTCCGGTGTAGAAGGAGCGGCCGCCCTGGTAGTCCTTGCACCAGGTGACCGGATGGTCGAAGCCCATGCTGCCGCCGGCGTACGTCTTCTCGTCCACCGTGGCCAGGACGTGTGAGAAGCCCCGGACGTTGGCCGCGAAGTTGTACCACCGGTCGGTCGTGGTCCACCGCTCGGGCAGCGGGGCGGACGCCGGGTGCACCCGGTCGGCGACGGTGACCGTGGCCGCGCTGGCCGGTGCCGCGGGCCCCGCGGCGCGGGTGCCGAGCACCTGGTCGAGGAAGGACCAGCCCGGCTCCGCCTCGATCGCCGAGTGCACGCCGACGAAACCACCGCCGTCGCGGTAGTACTGCTCGAACGCCGCCTGCTGGGCGTCGGTCAGCACGTCGCCGGACGTGTTCAGGAACACCACCGCGCGGAACTGCTTGAGGTGCGGCTCGTCGAACTTGCGGGAGTCGTCGGTGACCTCGACGGTGAACCGCCGGTCCTTGCCGAGTTCCCGGATCGCGGCGACCCCGGCGTCGGTGGCGGCGTGGCTGCCGCCGGCCGACCGGGTGAAGACGAGGACCTTGTACTGGATGCCGTTGCTCTGCTCGGCCGGGGCGGCCTGCGCCGGCGTCGGTTGGTGGGGTTCGGTCGCGACGAGCGTCGCGCCGACGAGGGTGAGAAGGCTGAGGTAGGTGACGGCTCTTCGGCCGATGGGTCTGCGCATCGAACCTCGCTCTGGTCGGGCGGGTCCGCCCCAGCGCCGGTACGTCGCTGAGGAGGTCGCCGGGGGAGTACCAAGAGCCTGGCCAGGTTCTACGCAGGACGATATTTGCGGCTGACACCAAAGAGAAGGGGTAACCGGCAGAAGTTTTTGTCGATACGGTCGAACTTTCGTTCCAAATCGGAGAAAGTCTCCCCGAGGCGTCGACGGCGCGGCCGTGACGTGCGCAGACACGGTACGGGCCCGATCGCCGAACTGGCGGTCGGGCCCGTACCGAGGTGCGACTAGAGGGTGTTGCTGTTGCTACCCGAGCCGGACGGCTTGGTCCGCGGCGTGGTGCTGGCCGACGACGTCGACCCGCCACTCGACGCACCGGTGCTGTGCTTCGCGCCGACCGTGGCCGGCGTGCCGGCGAACGCGTCGTCCGCCGCCGTCAGCTCCTGCTTGTGGCCGTTGCCGGTGCCCAGCTTCTCGCCCAGCTTGGTCTGGCCGAGCTTGTCCTTGCCCTCGCTGTAGAGCCGGGTCGCCTGGGCCTGGGCCACCCCGGCCGCCTCCTGGACGGTCGGGTGGTCGAGCACCTTGCGGCCCCGGACCACCAACTCCTCGTACTTCTCCCGGCCGGCACGGGCGCCCAGGACGAATCCCGCAGCCAGCCCGCCAAGAAACATGATCTTTCCGCGCATGGCGGCTCCTTCCGTACCTGACGCGCCGTCGGTCTCGTCGGGTCACCCCGGCGTACGACCACCTCGCGCCTGCGTCCTGTCGTCCGCAGCTAACTACCCATCCTGCTCCGTACTCATACCTGCTTGTGCCGTGATGACGATTTATCCGAATTGCGGATCCCGGGCGCCCAGGGTGGCCGGTCGCTTCCGAGGCCGGGGTGGGCTCGGTAACCCCCTGGACTCACACCCCCCGGAGTCCTGTATTCTTGTCCCCGTCGCACGGCGCCGGAGAGATCCGCACGCCAGCCGATGCAGTCCCCTGTAGCTCAATTGGCAGAGCAGCCGGCTGTTAACCGGCAGGTTATTGGTTCGAGTCCAATCGGGGGAGCCACTCCACGAACGCCCGTCGGCCCTCGCCGCCGGGCGTTCGTCGTTTCCGCCCTCTCCACCCCGCCACTGGTGTGGCAGTCCGCCGGCGCGCTCGTCCCGGCGCGACGCATTCGGGGCATAGGTGCCGTTTCGCCCCCTCCTGAGTCGCCGGCCGGGCACGATGGAGGATGCCGGCTTAGGCTTCGGTTGCGTCGTTCTGTGCGTCGAATCACGGGTGGGGGCGGATGTCCGGACCGGTAGGCCGCGGCCGGGCGACGCTGATCGCGGTCGTCGTGGTGCTGGCGTGGCTGGTCATCGGCGCGGTCGCCGGACCCTACTCGGGGCGCCTCGGCGACGTGGCGACCAACGACAATGCCGCCTTCCTCCCCGCCGACGCCGAGGCCACCCGCGCGCAGGATCTGGCCGGCGGCTTCGTGGACCGACAGAGCACCCCCGCCCTCGTGGTCTACGAACGGCGCTCCGGCCTCACCGAGGCCGACAAGCAGCGGGTGGCCGCGGACGCCGCCCGGTTCGCGCAGCTGCCCGGGGTGGTCGGGCCGCTGCCGCCGCCGATCCCGAGCGCCGACGGGCAGGCGCTCCAGGTGGTGGTCCCGATCGACGACGCCGAGGGGGAGCGGATCGGCAGCGTCGTCGAGCGGATCCGGGAGATCGCCGGCGGCGGTGCCAACGGGCTGACCGTGGACGTCGCCGGTCCGGCCGGCCTGCTCGCCGACCTGATCGAGGTCTTCTCCGCGATCGACGGCGCGCTGCTGCTGGTCACCCTCTGCGTGGTGCTGGTCATCCTGCTGATCGTCTACCGCAGCCCGGTGCTCTGGGCCTTCCCGCTGCTCGCCGCCGGGATGTCGTACGCCCTGGCGTCGCTCTTCGTCTACCTGCTCGCCGACGCGGACCTGGTCACCCTGAACGGGCAGGCGCAGGGCATCCTCACCGTGCTGGTCTTCGGCGCCGGCACCGACTACGCGCTGCTGCTGGTCGCCCGCTACCGCGAGGAGCTGCACCGGCACGAGAAGCCCTGGGCGGCCATGCGTGCCGCCTGGCGGGGCGCGGCGCCGGCCATCATCGCCTCCGGTGGCACCGTCATCGTCAGCCTGCTCTGCCTGCTGCTGTCGAGCCTGAACTCCAACCGGGCGCTCGGGCCGGTGGCCGCGATCGGCATCGCCGCCACCCTGCTGGTGATGCTCACCTTCCTGCCCGCGCTGCTGGTGATCGGCGGCCGCTGGGTGTTCTGGCCGCGCCGGCCCCGCAACGACCGGGCCGACCCGCAGGCCGAGCACGGGATCTGGGCCCGGATCGCCGGCTTCGTGGCCCGGCGTGCCCGGCGGGTCTGGGTGGTCACCGCGCTCCTGCTGGCGGTCCTCGCCGTCGGCCTCACCCAACTCGGCACCACCACGCTCGGCCAGTCCGACCTGTTCACCCAGCGCACCGACTCGGTGGCCGGCCAGGCGGTGATCGCCCGGCACTACCCGGCCGGCACCGGCAGCCCGGCGACCATCTTCACCAGTCGGCAGACCGCCCGGCAGGTCACCGAGGCGGCCCAGGGCGTCGGTGGGGTCGCCGCCGTGCGGCCGGTGACCGCCGATCGGGCCGGCGCCGCCGCGCCGGGGGCACCGCCGCTCGTGGTCGACGGCCGGGTCCAGCTGGAGGCGACGCTCGCCGACCCGCCGGACAGCGACGGCGCCGAGCGGACCATCCGCGAGCTGCGCATGGCCGTGCACCGGGTGCCGGAGGCCGGCGCGGTGGTCGGTGGATTCACCGCGATCAACGTGGACACCACCGACGCGGCCGAACGCGACCAGAACGTGATCATCCCGGTGGTGCTGGCGGTCATCGCGGTCATCCTGGCCCTGCTGCTGCGCGCGATCGTGGCTCCCGTCCTGCTGATCGTGACCGTGCTGCTCTCCTTCGCGGCCACCCTCGGGCTCTGCGCGCTGCTGTTCCGGTACGTCTTCGACTTCCCCGGCGTGGACGCGTCCTTCCCGCTCTTCGCCTTCGTCTTCCTGGTCGCTCTCGGCATCGACTACAACATCTTCCTGATGAGCCGGGTCCGGGAGGAGTCGACCCGACGCGGTACCCGGGCCGGCGTGCTGGCCGGCCTCGCGGTCACCGGCGGAGTCATCACCTCGGCCGGCGTCGTGCTCGCCGCGACCTTCTCCGCGCTCGCCGTGCTCCCGCTGGTGGTGCTGGTCGAGCTGGGCACCGCGGTCGCGGTCGGCGTACTGATCGACACCATCGTGGTCCGCTCGCTGCTGGTGCCCGCGGTCGCGTACGACCTCGGGCCGACGATCTGGTGGCCGGGCCGGCTGGCCCGGCGCAACCGTGAGGAGGGCCGGCTGAATGCTGGTTGAGACGGACGTGGTCATCGTCGGCGGCGGCCTGGCCGGGCTCGCCGCCGCCCGCCGGCTGCATCGCGCCGGTGTGCCCTGGCTGCTGCTGGAGGCGAGCGACCGGCTCGGTGGCCGGGTGGCCACCGACGCGGTCGACGGCTACCTGCTGGACCGGGGTTTCCAGGTGCTCAACACCGCCTACCCCCGGCTCGGCACCCTGCTCGACGTCGACCGACTGCGGCTGGGCCTGTTCACCTCCGGAGTGCTGGTGCGCAGCGGAGACCGGCTGGTCCGGCTGGTGAACCCGCTGCGCGAGCCGACCGGCGCCCCGGGCACCGCGCTCGCCGGGATCGGCTCCCTGCTCGACCGGATCCGTTTCGCCGGGCTCGCCGCCGGCTGCGCCACCCTGCCGGCCGGACGGCTGCTCAGCGCGCCGGAGACCACCAGCGAGGTGGCGCTGCGACGGGCCGGCCTCTCCGACGCGATCATCGAGGAGCTGATCCGCCCGTTCCTCTCCGGCGTCTTCATCGACCGCGAGCTGGAGACCTCCAGCCGGGTGCTGGCGATGGTGCTGCGGTCGTTCGCCCGCGGCCGGATCGGCCTGCCGGCCGAGGGGATGGCCGCCCTGCCCCGGGCGATCGCCGATCCGCTGCCGGCCGACCTGATCGAGCTGAACACCCCGGTCGCCGGGGTCGCGCCCGGTCGGGTGCGCACCCAGGCCGGCGACCTCCGTTGCCGGGCCGTCGTGGTCGCCGTGGACCCGCCGGCGGCGCCCACGCTGCTGCCGGCCCTGGCGACGGTACGCATGCACAGCTACGCGACCTACTACCACAGCACCGACGCGGCGCCGCTGGACGAGCCGATCCTGCTGGTCGACGGCGAGCGGCGGGAGATCCTCGCGAACACGGTGGTGGTCAGCAACGCCGCGCCGACCTACGCCCCGACCGGCCGGCACCTGGTGGCCACCTCGGTGGTCGGCCCGACGCCGCCACCCGAACCGACCGTACGCGCCGAACTGGCCCGGCTCTACGGCCGGTCCACTGCCGACTGGACCCACCTGACTACCGTCCGGGTACCCGACGCGCTGCCCGCCGCGCCGCCGAACCAGGGCCGGCTGCGCAAGCCGGTGGCGCTCGGTGACGGGCTCTTCGTCGCCGGGGACCACCGGGCCAGCCCGTCCATCCAGGGCGCCCTGGCCAGCGGCTGGCGGGCGGCCGGCGAGGTGCTGGCCGAGCTGCGTGCCGGCTGAACGGGGGAGTTGCGGCCCGATGATGATCACTTATGCTCTCCGCCGTGTCCGCACCCCTCGCCCCGCCGAATTTCGACCCCGCCGCGGCCTACCCGGAGGTCGCACCGGTCCGCGACGCGCTCGCCGCGAATGACTGGCCGGCCCTGCGCGCGCTCCTCGAGGGGCTCGACGCCGGGGCCCGGACCTTCCTTATCGGAGTGGCCGCCGAGGCCGAGGCCGTCGAACCGTTCCTGCGCAAGGTGGTCGCCGACGACCCGGACGACGCGCTGGCCGGCGCCCTGCTCGGCGCGCACCTGATCCAGGCCGGCTGGCGGATCCGCTCGTCCTACCGCGCCCAGTACGTCAGCCGTGAGCAGTTCGCCCAGTTCCACGACTACCTGCGCCGCGCCGAGCAGGTACTCATCGACGTGACCGCGCGGCACCCCGCCGACGCGGCCGCCTGGACCCAGCGGATCACCAACTGCCGCGGGTTGGAGCTCGGCCAGGCCGAGGCGCGCCGACGCTACGACCGGCTCGCCCAGCACCACCCGCACCACCTGCCGGCGCAGGCCTCGCTGCTGCAGCAGTTCTGCCCGAAGTGGAGCGGCACCTGGGAGCGGGCGCACGGCTTCGCCCGGGAGTGCGCCGAGGCCGCGCCGCCCGGCGCGCCGAACGCGGTGCTGGTCGTCGAGGCGCACCTGGAGCAGGCCCTGGACGGGAACCTCGGGCAGGCCCAGGCCTACCTGCGCAGCCCACAGGTCAGCCAGGAGATCCACGCGGCCGCGCACCGCTCGGTCCGGCACCCCGACTTCCGGCACGAGCACGGCTGGGTCTGGGTGCGCAGCGTCTTCGCCATGGCGTTCGTGCTGATGCAGGAGTACGGCCCGGCGGCCCAGCAGTTCGTGGCCATGGGGCCGCTCGGCGACAAGGCGATGTTCGGCTACATCGACGGGGACGCGAGCAAGCTGTTCCAGCGGTTCCGCGCCGAGGCGTACGAGAAGGGCGGTCTCGCATGATCCAGGAGCTGGAGGTGGACGGGGTACCCACCCTGCTCGCGCCGACGGCGGGCCCGATGCGGGCCGGGCTGACCTTCCGGGTCGGCACCGCAGACGAGACCCTGGCCCGCAGCGGCATCACCCACCTGGTGGAACACCTCGCGCTCGCCCCGCTCGGGCTCGCCGACTACCACTTCAACGGCGCCACCGCGCCCGTCGCCACCAGCTTCCACCTGCAGGGCTCCGAGCAGGACATCGCCTCCTTCCTCACCGCGGTCTGCCAGCACCTGCACGACCTCCCGGTGGCCCGGATCGAGGTGGAGAAGGAGATCCTGCGCACCGAGTGGAGCAGCCGCGGCGCCTCGGCGGTCGGTGACCTGCCGCTGTGGCGGCACGGCGCCCGCGACCACGGCCTGAGCAGCTACCCCGAGTTCGGCCTCTCCGCCCTGACCGCAGAGGACCTGCGGCAGTGGGCCGCCCGCTGGTTCACCCGGGAGAACGCGGTGCTGTGGATCGCCGGCGACCGGATCCCCGCCGGGCTGCGGCTGCCGCTGCCCGCCGGTGTACGCCAGCCCGTCCCGGCGGTGTCGTCGGCGCTGCCGCAGACCCCGGCGTACTTCGTCAACGGCTCCCGCGCGGTGGTGCTCGACGCGGTGGTGCGGCGGAGCACCGCGGCGAGCGCCTTCGCCGGGGTGCTGGAGCGCGAGCTGTTCCGCTCGCTGCGGCAGGAGGGCGGCCTCTCCTACGCGATCCAGGCCGGCTACGAGCCCCGCGGCGACGGGCACGCCACGCTCCGCGCGCTGGCCGACGCGCTGCCCGAGAAGCAGGACGCGGTGCTCGGTGGCTTCATCGACGTACTGGCCAAGCTGCGGGTGGGCCGGATCGAGCAGGCCGACCTGGACGCGACCGTCGCCAAGCGGGAGGAGTTCCTCGCCACCGGCGAGGTGGACGCCGCCCGGCTGCCGTCGTACGCCCTGGACCTGTTGACCGGTGAGCCCAACCTCAGCACCGACGAGCACCGGGCCGAGCTGAAGGCGGTGACGGTCGCCGACCTGCACGAGGTGGCCCGGGAGGTGACCGCGTCCGCGCTGCTCATGGTGCCGGACGGGCACACCGCGGACTGGGCCGGCTTCGTCGCGGCGCCCACCCGCTCGGCCGGTGTCGTCACCGGCACCGCCTACCGGGAGCGGGACGGCGAGGGCGAGCTGCGGGTCGGCCTGGAAGGGGCGAGCTACGTCGGACCGCACGGCCCGATCACCGTCCGGTACGCCGAGTGCGCGGCGATGCTGGCCTGGCCGGACGGCGCCCGCCAGCTGATCGGCGCCGACGCCATCACGCTGCGGATCGAGCCGACCCTGTTCGCGCTGCACCCCGACACCGTCCGGACCATCGACGCCCTGGTGCCGCCCGACCGGCACGTCCTGATGCCGGCCCGCGACCCGGAACGCGTCCCGCAACCGCGCAAGCCCGTCCGGCCGGTCCGCGAGGGCGCGCGCTCCTGGTGGGAGATCCCGGTGCTGGTGCTCAGCTGGCTGGCCGTGCTGTGTGTCGGTGGGCTCGCCCTGCTGATGACGGTCGGCACGTTCGCCACCGCGCCGGCCGAGCGCGACGGCTGGCTGTGGGGCATCGTCGTGGTGAGCTGGCTGCTCACTGTTATCCTCGCGTTGCCCATCGTGCTGCTGCGACAACGGCGGCGCCGATGATGCGCACCGGCCCCAGTGCTGGCCGGTGATCGACCGAGCGGGATAAGATCCGGCGCGGTGCCGGGGCGGTAGCTCAGCCGGTTAGAGCAGGGGACTCATAATCCCTCGGTCGCGGGTTCGAGTCCCGCCCGCCCCACCACGCAAACCTCTGGTCAGCCAACCTGTCAGCGGACCGGACGAACGGCGTCAAGCTGCACCGCCTTCACGTTGGCGCCGCGGCCACCGCAAGGCTGAACGCGGTGTCAGAAACACCTTCTCCACTCGCCCGATGGAGATCCGCTAGAGATCTTCACAGCGTGGCCACGACTCCGTACGGTGGCGTCGTGAACGACGAGGCCGATGCTGGTCGGCGAGCAGGGTTGGCCAGGGTTGGGGCGGGGTTCGCAATCATGCTCGTCGTCTGCGCTGTCGGTGGCTACCTCGCGTGGCCTGCCTTGGCCGAGCCAATCTATTTGGTTCGCTCATTCTTCAACCGTGGCTGCTTCGCCGCACCGGACGAGCCGGCGAAGTTGGCTCGCGAGGCAGCCTTTCAGCAGCTGCCAGCAGGCGCGTCGCCGGTTGGCGAGCCGGCCACCCTAGAGCCTTGCACCGAAACCGGTCCGGGCAGTGAGAGCCAGATCTATGGCCAGGTGACCGTCGAGTATCGCAGCGGACTGTCGGACAAAGAGATCCGGAGCCACTACGACACGGTCGCCCGCGAGTCGGGGTGGGGGTCCGAAGTCTCAGACCTCCGGCTGCTGTTCGCCAGGAAGATGGTGCGGGACAGGTGCCTGTGGTTGAACGTCTTGCACGACCACGCTCACCGGCCCGGCTACTACAGGGTCCAGGTCGACTATTGGCCCAAGTACCACGACCACTACTGCCATACGCCTCTTACGGCGCTGCTGAACGAACCGTCTACTACACCGCCACCACGATGACAGCGACGGATGGAAGCAACGGTGCTGGACGGACGACTGAGGGCGCGCGACGGCGGAAGCTGTCAGGGCCTGTTCATGGGCCTGCCCGGCAACCAGCCGGCTCACGCTGAGAGGATCCTCCGCGCTTCGACATCCCAGCCGTGTCCGAGCAGTGCCTGTGCCGCATCGACTCGCTGGACGAACTCCCGAGCCTGGCCGCGAGGAACAACGCGGCGAGCGGCTGGTGGCTCGGCTCTGATCCTTGGCCATTTGACGGCCCCTTCGGGTGGGACTGAGCGTTCGACCCGGCAGCCCGAGCCGTGCGCGGACGGGTTGCGTCACGGCGGGACGATGACCGGGTGCGAGTCCTGATCATGATGCGACGGTCCCCGGCCCTGGTGACTCTCGGCTGCGCGCTGTTGGTGGTGGTCGGCGGCGCGCTGCTCTGGCTGCCGGCCCATACCCAGTACGCGCTCGATGACTGGAAGGTCGAACTGCGGGCGAACGGTGCACCCGCGCGGGCGTCCATCTATGACCGGGTGACGAAGCGCGGTGGCACCTCGACCACGATGTATTTCCGGTACGAGCTGGCCGGCCGAACGCACGAGCAGGAGGTCGCCTGCTTCGAGGTGTGCCGGTCGATCGGCGACGAGGTGCCGATCTGGGTGAACCGTGCCGACCCGACCGACTTCGTCACCGACTTTGACCAGCTCAGCGGCCATCGTGGCCGGATGCAGGGGTTGCTGGGCGCGGCCGGGTTCGTGATCCTGGTCGGCGCGGTGCCGCTGCTGCTGTCGCGCATCCCGTTCCGGCGCTGGTTTCCTCGACGTACGCCGTTGCGGCGCTCTGCCGCCCCGGGTGGGGGCGGTGCCGGGTTCACGAGCCGCTCCAAGCACAAGAGCGGCCGGCGGCGCTGAACGTACGCCTGCCGCGCTGAAGGCTCGCCGCCGCGCACCCGCCGCGATAGCCTCCCGCCGTGTCGATGTTTCGCACTCCGCAGATCGTCCTGTTCAGTGAGGACGTCCCTCGTGCCGTCGCGTTCTACTCGCAGCTCGGGTTCACCGAGACCTTCCGGGTGCCGACCGAGGGCGAGCCCATCCACGTCGATCTCGTGCTCGACGGCTACAAGATCGGTATCGCCTCGGTCGAATCCACCCGCGACGATCACGGGCTGGATCCGGTGCCCGCGGGGCAGCGGGCGGCCGTGATCCTCTGGACCGATGACACGGCCACCGCGTACACGGGACTCATCGCGATGGGAGCTCCAGCCCTGGCGTCACCCCACAAGTGGCTCGGTCGCCTGCTGATCGCCTGGACCGCCGACCCGGATGGAAACCCGATCCAGATCGTCCAACGCCTCTGACGGCTCGACGGTGACTCGCGACGGGGTCATCGCTGCTCCAGGGCCTGGGCCTGGCGCAGCCACCCGGCGAACAGCGCCTCGTCGATGTCGGCGGTGGATGACAGGCGCACCGGAGCCATCTGCCGCCCGCCAGCCGTGAGACGCCCCGAGACGTCAATGATCTGCTGACCGCGCCACAGGCCGAAGCTGAGGTGAGAGCGGTAGGCCTTGAGCAGGCAGATCGGCTGCTTGCCGGGGGCGCCGTAACCCCAGACCGGGTGGCCGTGCCACATCGTGCCGGCGGCGTCGGGCAGCGCCGCGTCGATGACGGGCCGCATCTGTCGGCCGATCTCGCACAGTTGGGCGTCGAGACCGGTCAGGTAGTCGCTGACGTCTGCCGTCTTCATGGTGCTCCTGTTCGGTTAGGGGTGGTCGGCCCGTGGTCTTCGACCACATCCGCGCTGGTAGTGGGGCTGCGCGGCGGACCGGTGACGCCCTCAACGATCTGCTCAACCGCGTCGTGGACCAAGCCATGATCGGGGTACGACCGTTGACTCTGGCTAAACGAATGCTCGCCATCCGTATTCAGGCCACCCTCATGGCATGGCAGAGTTACCGGCCACCAAGAGACCGCGTCAGCGGTCCGGGTGTCCGGGGGTGAAGGCTCGCCGGTAGGCCGTGGGCGTCGCGGCGAATGCCCGGCGGAAATGTGTCCGCAGGTTGGTGGCGGTGCCCAGGCCGGTGCGTCGAGCCACCTCGTCGATGCTCAGGTCGCCGTCCTCCAACAGCGTGCAGGCGGCGCGCAGCCGTTGCTGGACGAGCCACGCTCGCGGGCTCAGGCCGAACCGGGCCTGGAAGGCGCGGTGCAGGCTGCGGGTGGACTGCGTGCCTCTGCGGGCAAGGTCGCCGACGGTGATGGGCAGGTGCAGGTTGGCGGTCGCCCATGCGGTGACGTCGGCCAGCTCCACGGCCTCGACCGCGGCGCTCGACGGAATGAACTGTGCCTGGCCGCCGGCCCGGTGCAGGGGCGTGACCATGCGACGGGCGCGATGGATGGCCGCGGACTGGCCGTGGTCGCGGCCGACCAGATAGAGGCAGAGGTCGAGGCCGGCGGCGAGCCCGGCGCTGGTCAGCACCTGGCCTTCGTCGATGTACAGCGCGTTCGCGTCGACCGTGACCTGGGGGTGCTCGCGGGCGAGCGCGTCGGCGTGCAGCCAGTGGGTCGTGGCGCGCCGGCCGTCGAGCAGGCCGGCCTGGGCCAGGGCGAACGCGCCGGTGCAGATCGACGCGATCCGCGCGCCGCGAAGGTACGCGAGGGCCAGGGCGGCGAGGGCCTGCACCGGCGCCCGCCCGCGGGCGAACCCGGGCACGACGACGGTGTCGGCGTCGGCGAGCGCGTCGAGGCCGGCCTCGAGGGTCAGGCCGAGGCCGGCAGTGGTGGTGGCGACCGCGCCGCTCTCCAGCGCACAGATGGTGAGCGCGTATCGGCCCTGGCCGTCATGGCCGAACACATGGGTCGCGATCGTGAGGTCGAACGCCACCGTGGACGGCAGTGCGAGTACGGCCACCCGATGCGTGGCAGCTTGCTTACGCATGATGGCAAGCATGCCACTCGTGCCCACGGTGACCCGACGGGATGCTGGCCGGGTGCGAATCGAAATCGTGGTGTTCGACGGCGTCGACGAACTGGACGTGTTCGGGCCGTTCGAGGTGTTGTCCATGGCCGGGTTCACCGTCGAGCTGGTCGCTGTGGAGCGACCCGGCCCGGTGACCAGCATGCGTGGTGTCAGGTTCGACGTACCGACGGTGTTGGGCCAGCCCGACGGTCTGGTCGTGCCCGGCGGTGGCTGGCTGAACCGCGCACCGGCGGGTGCCTGGGCTCAGGCGCAACTCGGCGTTCTGCCGGCCCGGCTGGCGGCGCTGGCGCCGTCGACCCGTTGGGTGGCCTCGGTGTGCACGGGCGGTCTGCTGCTGGCGGCTGCCGGTCTGCTGGGCGATCGGCAGGCCACCACCAATCAGAACGCGTACGAGGAGTTGCGGGCCTACGGGGTGGATGTCGTCGCCGAACGGGTCGTCGACGACGGTGACCGGATCACCGCGGGCGCCCTGAGCGCCGGGCTGGATCTGGGCCTCTGGATCACCGAACGGGAACTGGGCTCGGCCACCGCGGACCGGGTCGCGGCCGTCATCGGCTACGCGCGGACGGCCCGGGTGTTCCACGCTCGAGGGCGATAGCCGAGCGTGGGACGGACGTGCTGGTTCGGCGCCAGCCGTCCGCTCAGATCGGCTGGGCGGTCGCGGCGTGACCGTCCCGTCGATCGACCCTGGCGTATGGTGCCCGCATGACGGGCCCGGTCTGGGTGGACGGTGTGGCGTACGAGGCGTACGTCGGGCGGTGGAGTCGTCGCGTCGCGATGGAGTTCCTGAGCTGGCTGGACCAGCCGCTCGGCCGGCGCTGGCTCGACGTCGGCTGCGGGACCGGCGCGCTCACCTCGACGGTGCTGGCCCTGGCCGACCCGAGCGAGGTCACCGGCGTAGACCCGTCGGCGGGGTTCGTGGCCCGTGCCCGGGCGCTCATCGAGGACGGGCGCGCCGAGTTCCTCATCGGCGACGCCCGGTCCCTGCCGGTGTCGGTCGGCAGCGTCGACGTCGTGGTCAGCGGGCTGATGCTCAACTTCGTGCCCGAGCCGACGCGGGCGGTGGCCGAGTTCGCCCGGGTGCTCGCGCCCGGCGGGGTGGCCGCCGCGTACGTCTGGGACTACGCCGAAGGCATGGCGATGATGCGCCACTTCTGGAACGCCGCCGCCGCGCTCGACCCGTCGGCGGCCGAGCGGGACGAGGGCCGCCGTCGCGGGGTCTGCGACCCGGAAGCCCTGCGCGAACTCTGGGCCGACGCCGGTCTGCGGGCGGTGACGGTGCAGCCCGTCGAGGTGCCCACCGTCTTCGCCGGCTTCGGCGACTACTGGACCCCGTTCCTGGGTGGGCAGGGCACGATCCCGGGCTACGTCAGGTCGCTGTCCGAGCCGCAGCGGAACCGGCTGCGCGACCTGCTCGCCGCCCGACTGCCGGTCGAACCGGACGGTTCGATCCGGCTCACCGCCCGCGCCTGGGCGGTCCGCGGCAACGCCGCCGGGTGAGCTGCGCCGCAGCTCACGGGCCGTCGACTAGACACATGCCGATGTTCTTCGCAAGCCGGGACCACTGTCCGATAGCGGACAAGACGTCCGGGCCTCCGGCGTCGCACTGTTGTAGCAGGTGAAGAGGCTGACGGATGGCGGGCCACATCCCACTCCTCCGGCCCGGCGGGGACAGCATGGTCGCCGCCGACGCCGCCATCCCGAGCCCGTCCGGCCGCTCGCGGCGGACCCGGCGTAGCAGCGCCGATTCCGACCGCGTACCCGCTCGGTCGTGGCCGCGGCCCGCACCGTCCCGGGCGCCCGGAGCGGTGCCGATCTCATCGGCGACAAGGACGTCATCCCACCTCCCGGTAGCCGACGCCGCCGCCGGCCGGCAGCGCGCCGACGCGCGCCCCCGGCGGTCCCGGCTCCCCGCATCCCCGACACCCGGCCGGCCGGCGTCGACTTCGCGCCGTGCGCCCCGGCGACCGAACAAGAGAGGAGGGGCCGACATGGCCGCTCCCAGCGCGACCGCATCCCTCAACGCGTCGACGTACTCACCGGGGGACCAGATGACCCTGACGGTGACCTACTCCGACGCCGACACGAAGCCGTTGACCGTCACGATCGTGGTCACCGACGCGCAGGGCAACAGCAGCGCTCCGGTCCGCGTCGCCGCGGTGATCGACCCGCTCACCGTCACCGTCACCGACGACTCCGGTCGCACCTGGACCCGGCTGTCGGACAGCGGCTCGGTGGCCGTCTACCGGGCGGTGGCGTGATGCCCCGGGTGACCGTCACGGTGCGCGACTCCGGCGGGCGCACCGCCACCGCCACCGCCGACTACGCCATCGCCCAGCCGGTGCTCGGCGGCTACTACCTCTCCGGAGGGGCCGACCCGACGGCGGACATGGCCGGCGGGAACTTTCGTTCCCTCACCCAGTACCGGAGCTTCGCCGACGGCTACACCTTTCCCGGCTACCAGCGAGCCTGGCTGACCACCCTCGGCAAGGCGGGGGTGAAGATGAACATGGTGCTGGAGCTGAAGCACTACGGGGCGCCCAACGCCGGGCCGCAGACCTTCACCGTGGACGGCACGTCGTACACCGTCCCGGAGCCCGCGATGACCATCCAGCAGCGACCCGGGACGACCTGGCCCAAGGCGTACGGCTACGGCCAGGTCATCGCCGGGCAGTGCGACGGGCTCTTCGCCCGGGCCCTGTCGCAGTACCGCACCCTCGGCTTCGGGGTGAACATCCAGCTCGCCTCGGAGCTGGACACCGACCATGAGTTCGGCACCAGCGAGGCGGGCAAGGCGTACACCTGGGCTGAGTCGGACGCCCGGGCGGTGCAGGCGATGACCTACATCGTGAACTGGTTCCGGGCGCGGTCGCTGCCGGCCGGGACCACCTTCTCGGTGGGGCTGGGCGGGTTCGACCGGGCCTGCTTCCAGCGCACCCACCCGGAGGCGCTGATGGCGAAGCTCGACTTCCTGCAGTGGAACGCCTACGCCACCAGCGCCAGCCACACCGCGCTGTCCCGATTCCGGCGCACCAAGGACTGGGCGGTGGCCGACCTCGGCCCGATCGCGCTGTCCCGCCCGGTGATCATCGCCGAGTGGGGGGTGCGGGTGGCCGAGGTGCCCGACCAGGCCGCCTGGATCGCCACCGTCCCGGCGGCGATCGCCCAGCTCAACGCCGAGCGGGGGCCGCGGATCGTGCGCACCAACTACTTCAACTCCGGCTGGGGGACGCTGTCGCCCAAGGCCGCCGGGCTGGCCGCGCTGCGGTCCGCGTACGCCAAGCGCCCGTACGTCTGACGGCCGGCGTGCCCGGCGCGGCTCAGTCCAGGTCGAGCTGTTCGACGTACGCGTCGCGCAGCTCGGCCCAGCCGAAGTCCTTCGCCTCCGCGCCCCGGATCGGGCCGACCGGGTCGCCGTCGAGCAGCTGCCCGGCCACGTCGAGGCAGAGGTGCCAGCCGGCGGCGACCATCGGCACGATGCCGCGATCGGCCACGGTGTGCCGCAGCGTGAGCCGGGTGCCGGTTTCGGTGGCTGCCAGCTCCCAGCGCAGCAGGTCGTCGCCCCAGGTGTACTCGAGCAGGTGCGGCGGCTCGGCCCGGCGTACCACCGCCGATTGCTCCTCGCGGGTCGCGCCGTCGACCTGGGTGAGCACGGCGGCGCCGGGTGTGCCGAGCTCGCGGTCGGCGAGGAACGGCGCCCACTCGGCGAGCCGGGCCGGCTCGGTCAGCGCCGCCCAGACGGTGGCCGGCGGGTGGCGCAGGTCGCGGACGAGGACCAGGGTGGCGCCCCCGCCGGTGGTCTCGCAGCCCAGCTCGCCGGGCGGGCTGGGGCGGAACGAGTCGCGGTCCATCACTGCTCCTGACTGTCGAGGTGCCGTTCCAGGGCGTCCAGGTGTCGCGCCCAGAGCCGTCGGTAGGGGTCGAGCCAGCCGTCGACGGCCTGCAGCGGGGCCACGTCGATGCGGTAGATGCGCTGCTGGGCGGCCGTGCGGCAGGTGACGAAGCCGGCGTCGCGGAGCACCCGCAGGTGCTTGGAGACCGCCGGCTGGCTGACCCGTAGGGCACCGACCAGCTCGCCGACGGAGCTCTCGCCCCGCCGGAGCTGGTCGAGGATCCGGCGCCGGGTGGGCTCGGCGAGGACGGTGAAGGCGTCGACTGCGGGCACCACCACAATATGCCGCGACCAGCATATGCCTGTCAAGGCATGTGTGGCTCGCCGGCGCTCCGCCGGCGGTCGGACCGGTCCCCGGACGGGGCCCGTGGCGGCTTCCTATGCTCGGGGCATGGAACTGCGGATCTTCACCGAACCCCAGCAGGGCGCCAGCTACGACGAGCTGCTCGCCGTGGCCCGCTGCACCGAGGACGCCGGCTACGGCGCGTTCTTCCGCTCCGATCACTACCTGAAGATGGGCGCGGTGAGCGGCGACCCCGGCCCCACCGACGCCTGGACCACCCTCGCCGGCCTGGCCCGGGACACCAGCCGGATCCGGCTCGGCACGCTGATGACCGCCGCCACCTTCCGGCTGCCCGGGCCGCTGGCGATCACCGTGGCGCAGGTGGACCAGATGAGTGGCGGCCGGGTGGAGCTGGGCATCGGCACCGGCTGGTACGGCGAGGAGCACACCGCGTACGGCATCCCCTTCCCGTCGCTGGCGGAGCGCTTCGACCGGCTGGAGGAGCAGCTCGCCGTCATCACCGGGCTCTGGGCGACGCCCCGGGGCGAGACCTTCGACCACGCCGGCCGGTACTACCCGGTGACCGACTCGCCGGCGCTGCCCAAGCCGGTGCAGGACCCGCGCCCGCCGATCCTGCTCGGCGGCATGGGCCCGAAGCGCACGCCCCGCCTCGCCGCCCGGTACGCCGACGAGTTCAACCTCCCGTTCGCCTCGGTCGAGGACTCGGCGGCGCAGTTCGACCGGGTACGCGAGGCCTGCGTCGAGATCGGCCGGGACCCGGCTCAGCTGCACTGGTCCAACGCCCTGGTGCTCTGCTGCGGGCGGGACGACGCCGAGGTG
This sequence comes from Micromonospora sp. NPDC048909, assembly GCF_040649635.1. Lineage (NCBI taxonomy): Bacteria > Bacillati > Actinomycetota > Actinomycetes > Micromonosporales > Micromonosporaceae > Micromonospora > Micromonospora sp. NPDC048909. Next base: position 161,286 of record NZ_JBEZFU010000002.1, read on the forward strand.
GCCCGCCGGGCCGCGGCGATCGGCCGGGAACCGGACGAGCTGCGGGAGAACGGCCTCGCCGGCACCCCCGCGGAGATCGTCGACAAGATCGGCCGGTACGCGGCGATCGGCAGCCAGCGGCTCTACCTCCAGGTGCTCGACCTCGCCGACCTGGACCACATCGAGCTGGTCGCGGCCGAGGTGATGCCGAAGCTCTGACCCGGGCCGCCAGCGCCGACCCGTCAGCGGGCCGGACCGGGGTCGCGCAGCACCGTGTCCAGCCGGCCGTCGCGGTCCCGGTCGACGTAGGTGACGTCCGGCACCCCGTCGCCGGTCAGGTCGACCTGCACCACGTCGGCCAGGCCGTCACCGTCGAGGTCGGTGACCACCTCGACCGACCCGTCCAGGTGCCGGGTGACGATCGAGCGCCCGCCCGGTCCGGCCGCCCGCGGTGGCGGGGCCGGCGTGGGCACCGGTCGCGGCGCCGGCGGTGGCGCCGGGGTGGGCCGGGGGCCGGGCGACGACGCGTCCGGGTACGCCCCGGCCGGTCCGCTGGCCGGTTGCACGGCGGTGCCGGTCGGGTCGATCTCCTCCTCGGAGGGGTAGACGTCGCCACGTGGTGCGGGATCTCGGTAGCTGCTCATGGGCGTAGGGTTTCCCTCCGACGCCGGTGGCAACCGTGTCCGGTCGACCGGGCCCGCCGCGTCGGGGCGTCGGCGCGGGTGCCACCGGCGGCCACGGTCAGGAGCGGGGGGTCAGGGACGTGGGACAGCGCCAGACGGCCGAGCCGGAAGCCGCCGGGAGCGGCCCCGCGGACGTGCCCCGACAGAACTGGGCCGGGAACGTCCGGTACGCCGCCCGCCGCTTCCACCGCCCGACGGCGGTGGACGAGCTGCGCCGGCTGGTCGCCGACAGCGAACGGATCCGGGCCGTCGGCAGCGGGCACTCCTTCAACCGGCTCGGAGACAGCCGAGGTGACCTGGTCACCCTCGCCGGGCTGCCGCCGGAGATCACCATCGACCGGGACCGGCGTACGGTCACCGTCGCCGCCGGCCTGCGCTACGGCGACGTCGCCACCCGGCTGCACGCCGAGGGCTACGCCCTGGCCAACCTCGCCTCGCTGCCGCACATCTCGGTCGCCGGGGCGATCGCCACCGGCACGCACGGCTCCGGGGTGGCCAACGGCAACCTGGCCACCGCCGTCGCGGCGCTGGAGCTGGTCACCGCAGACGGCGAACTGCTACGGGTGGACCGCGACACCGACGGGGACACCTTCGCCGGAATGGTGGTCTCGCTCGGCGCGCTGGGCGTGGTCACCCGGGTCACCCTCGACCTGCTGCCCGCCTTCGACGTCCGCCAGTACGTCCAGCTCGACCTGCCCCGCGCCCAGGTGGACGCCGCACTCGGTTCGGCGTACAGCGTCAGCCTCTTCACCGACTGGCGCTCACCGCGCATCGGCCAGGTGTGGCGCAAGCAGCGGGCCGAGCAGCCCGCGCCGCCGCCCGGCTGGCTCGGTACGACGGCGGCCGACACCCCCCGACACCCGGTGCCCGGCATGCCGGCGGAGAACTGCACCGCGCAGCTCGGCGCGTCGGGGCCGTGGCACGAGCGGCTGCCGCACTTCCGGCTCGGCTTCACCCCGAGCAGCGGCGACGAGCTGCAGTCGGAGTACCACGTGCCGCGGGCGGTGGCGGCCGAGGCGCTCGCCGCGCTGGACCCGGTGGCGCACCTGATCGCCCCGGTGCTGCAGATCTGCGAGCTGCGTACCGTGGCGGCCGACCAGCTCTGGCTCAGCCCGAACCACGGCCGGGACAGCCTCGCGATCCACTTCACCTGGATCGACGACGCCGACGCCGTGCTGCCGGTGCTGGCCGCCGTCGAGGAGCGGCTGGCACCGTTCGGGCCGCGCCCGCACTGGGGCAAGGTCTTCGGCATGGCCCCGGCCGAGGTGGCCGCGACCTACCCCCGTCACGCCGACTTCGCCGCCCTGCTGACCCGCCTGGACCCGACCGGCACCTTCCGCACCGACCTCCTCGACCACCACTTCCCCCGCTAACCCCCCACCCCCACTCCCACTCCCACCCCCGGCCCCACCCCCACCCCCCTCCCGGTGGATCATGCAGTTGTGGTGCCTGACAAAAGGTGCGTACGGCGCGGAACCGGCACCACAACTCCTTGATCGACGGAGGCGGGGGTGGGGCGGGCGGCGCGGGGCGGGGCGCGCGGGGCGGCGCGGGGTGCGGGGTGCGGGGTGCGGGGAGGGGCGGGTTAGCGGGGGGTGGGGGTCAGTTGATCGCGGACGGTGCCTCGTTGTACTGCGCGGCTGATGTCGCTGGGTGAGACGATGCCGACCAGTCGGCCGTCGCTCACCACCAGCGCCCGCCCGTCGGCGCACTCGCTGAGCCGGGGGAGCAGGTGGTTCAGCGGTTCCTCCGGCTCGGCCAACGCCAGCTCCTCGGGCCGGCAGGCCACCTCGGCCAGCGTCGTCGTCGCCCGCTGGTCCGCCGGGATGCCGCGCACCCGGTCGAGGGTGACCAGGCCGATCGGCCGCCCGTTCTCGGTCAGCGGCAGCGCCGAGTGCCGGTACGCGAAGAGGTAGTGGTCGACGAAGTCGGCGACGGTCATCTCCGGCGACGCGGTCTGCGGCTGCGGGGTCATCACGTCGGTGACTCGGATGCCGCGCAGTGCGCTGCCCATCCGGGCCTGCCGCTCCTCCATCCCGGCGGCGCCGATCAGGAACCAGCCGATCAGGGCCAGCCAGAGCCCGCCGAACCCGACGCCGGAGAGGAACTGCCACAGACCGAGGCCGATCAGCAGCGCGCCGAGCACCCAACCGGCCCGGGCCGCCACCACGGAGGCTTTGGTCCGGTCGCCGGTCCACTTCCAGACCGCCGCGCGCAGCAGCCGCCCACCGTCCAGCGGTGCGGCCGGCAGCACGTTGAAGACCGCCAGCAGGATGTTGATGCCGGCCAGCCAGGCGAACGCGCCGAGCAGCAGCCCGCCCGGCCCGACCAGGGCGAAGATGATGGCGAACGCGCCGAAGAAGAGCCCGATGCAGAGGCTCACCAGCGGGCCCACCCCGGCGATGCGCAGCTCCGCGCCGGGACTCTTCGCCTCACCGCGCAGCTCGGCCACCCCGCCGAAGAGCCAGAGCGTGATGCCGCCGACCTCCAGCCCCTCGCGCTTGGCCACCACCGCGTGCGAGACCTCGTGGGCCAGCAGGCCGACGAAGAAGACCACCGCGGCGGCCAGCCCGGCCAGCACGTAGAGGATCACCGGGCGGTCCGGGTAGGAGCGGGGGAACTGGTTGGCCGCCAGTCCCCAGGCGATCAACGCGAAGATGACCAGGACGCTCCAGTTGACCCCGACGGGTACGCCCGCGATCCGGCCAAGTCGGAAGCTCGCCCTCATCTGCCCGTCATACCCCCGATGCGTGTCGCTATGCCCAGCGGCGGCGATGACCGGATGCGGTTGGTCGAACCGTCGACGCTCGGTCAGGGACGGGGGGTCTCGGACGCGATGGTGGCCTGGCGGGGCAGGGCGGCCGCGCGCAGCGCCCAGTCGAGGGCGTAGTCGGCGACCTCCTCCCAGCCGTCCTGCCCGACGGTGAAGTGCGATCGCCCGGGAAAGCCGTGGTACGCGGTCAGCGCCCGGGACTTCGTGTAGAGCGCGGCGTTGCTGCGTACCACGCCGGGCGGGACCACGTGGTCGGCTCCGCCGGCGATCAGCAGCAGCGGTGGCCGGTCGTCCCGGCGGGTGTCGACCTCGGCGGTGCTGTTCGGGTCGAGGTTGGCGAAGGCGCCCTCGAAGAGCACCCGCCCGGCGCCGGGGACGGCGTAGCGCTCCCAGGCCCGGTCGGAGTCCGCCCGGCTCATCGTGTTGCCGAACGCGTAGTGGAAGTCGTCCTGGGTGAACGGGACGGCCCGGTGCCGGTTGGCCGGGCTGCGCAGGATGGAGAAGCCCGAGCGCAGAGTGCTCAGCGGCAGCTTGAGCACGCCCTTGATCGGCGCCGGGTGGATGGCCACCGCGGCCGCGCCCAGGCCCCGGTCGACCAGGACCTGGGTGAAGAGCCCGCCGAACGAGTGCCCCATGATGATCGGCGGGCGGGGGAGCGCGGCGATGATCCGCTGGTAGTGGTCCACGATGTCGGCCATCCGCTGCTGCGCGATCGGCGTGGGGTCGTCGCGCAGCTGCTGGACCTCGCCCTCCATCCCGGGCCAGGCGGGGGTGAGCACCCGCAGGCCACGCTCGGCGTACCGGTCGGCCCATCGTTCCCAGCTGTGCCGGGTCATCCACAGCCCGTGGACCAGTACGACGGTGTCCACATCTCCCAGCGGCGCGCTGCCCATCAGCGTCCCCTCCCCAGGTGTCGCGGTGCGCGGAACCGGCGGTTACCCGGCTGGCGGGGCGGGAATCCTGCCGGCCCGGCCCGGGGACAACCAGCCCCTGACAAATGTCATGCCCGGAAGGTGACGCGCGCTCCGGGCTCCGGGACCGGGCGCGCCGGAGCATGGCTGTCATGACCAGTACGCATCCGGCCGTCGAGCTGAGCGGCCTCACCAAGACCTTCGGCGCGGTCACCGCGGTCGACGGGCTGAGCCTGCGGGTGGAGCCCGGCGAGGTGGTCGCCTTCCTCGGCCCGAACGGCGCCGGCAAGACCACCACCATCGACATGCTGCTCGGCCTGGCCCGCCCGGACGCGGGCCGGGTGCGGATCCTCGGCGGCTCCCCGGTCGACGCGATCGCGCACGGCCGGGTGGCCGCCGTGTTGCAGACCGGTGGGCTGCTCAAGGACCTGACGGTCGGCGAGACGGTCCGGCTGACCGCCAACTTCTACCGGCGCACCCGCCCGGCGCAGGAGGTGCTGGAGCGGGCCGGGATCGCCGACATCGCCGACCGGGTGGTGGGCCGCTGCTCCGGCGGCCAGCAGCAGCGGCTGCGCTTCGCACTGGCCCTGCTGCCCGACCCGGACCTGATGGTGCTCGACGAGCCGACCACCGGGATGGACGTCGAGGGGCGCCGCGAGTTCTGGCAGGCCCTGCGGCGCGACGCCCGGACCGGGCGGACGGTCATCTTCGCCACCCACTACCTCGACGAGGCCGACGCGTACGCCGACCGGATCGTCCTGGTCCGGAAGGGGCGCATCGTCGCCGACGGCACCACCGCCGAGATCAAGAACCTGGCGGCCGGCCGGCTGGTCCGGGCCACCCTGCCCGACGCCGACCAGGCCGCGCTCGCCGCGCTGCCCGGCGTCGACGCGGTCGAGGTCCGGGGCGACAGCGTGCTGCTGCACACCGGCGACTCCGACCGGGTCGCCCGGCACCTGCTCACCCGGACCACGGCCCGGGACGTGGAGATCACCTCCCGCAACCTCGAGGACGCCTTCCTCGCCCTCACCACCGACCACCCCGGAGCCTGACGATGACCACCACCCTGCCGGCGACCGCCACCACCGACCGCTCCGACGCCGCCACCCGACGGCCGCCCGCCCTGGGCGGGTTCTCCCCGGCCGTGCTCGGCATCGAGCTGCGCCGGGTGCTGCGCAACCGGCGCACCCTCGCGTTCACCCTGCTCATGCCGGCGGTCTTCTTCCTCATCTTCGGCCTGCCCCAGCGCGGCCAGGACCTGGACAACGGCCGGCCGGTGATCGCGTACGTCATGGTCAGCCTGGCCGTCTACGCGGCCATGGTGGCCACCACCAGCGCGGGCGCCGCGGTGGCCACCGAGCGGGCGCTGGGCTGGAGCCGGCAGCTGCGGCTCACCCCGCTGCGCCCCACCGCGTACGTGGCCACCAAGGTCGCCACCGCGATGGCCCTCGGCCTGCTCGCCGTCTGCGTCGAGTTCGCGGTGGGCGCTGCCGCCGGCGTCCGGCTGCCCGCCCACGTCTGGCTGCTCTCCGGCCTCGGGGCCTGGCTGGGCTCGCTGGTCTTCGCCGCCTTCGGTCTCTTCATCGGCTACCTGGTGCCGGCCGAGAACGTCATGCAGTTCATCGGGCCGATCCTGGCCGTGCTGGCCATGTTCGGCGGGCTCTTCGTGCCGGTCGAGGTGCTGCCCGACGTGCTCGCCGAGGTGGCCCGGTACACCCCGGTCTACGGCCTCGGGGAGGTGGCCCGCGCCCCGCTGACCGGCGACGGGGTGAGCCTCGGCGCGCTGGTCAACCTGCTCGCCTGGACGGCGGTCTTCACGGTCGGCGCCGCCCGGCTGTTCCGCCGGGACACCGCGCGGGTCTGAGCGGGCCGACGACTAGCGTGGACCCGATGGACGTCGTCATGCCGGGTCGGCCCCGGCCGGTGAGCCGCCGATGGCGGATCACCGGCTGGCTGCTCGCCGCGGTCTGGCTCTTCTTCCTCAACGTGCCGGTGGCCACCGCGCTGCGTCAGCCCGAACCGTGGCGCCGGGTGGTCGGGGTCGGCACGGTGGTCGCCTTCGGCGTGGCGTACGTGCTGCTCTTCCAGTGGGTGCGGGGGCTGCGGCAGGCCGGCCTGCCGATCCCGCGCGGCCGGGCGGTTGCCGCGCTGCTGGCGCTGCTGGCGCTCGGCGTGGCCGGGATTCCCGGCACCGACGGGGACTGGTTGACCACCCTGGTCTTCGTCGCCGCGGCGGCCGTGCTGCTGCTGCCGGGCGGCTGGGCGCTCGCCGTCGTGGCGGCCGCCGCCATCACCCCGCTGGTCGCGGCGGCGCTGGTGCCGGGCTGGGAGGCCGAGAGCACCATCACCTTCGCCGTCCTGCTCGCCTCGTTCGCGATGTTCGGGTTCGCCCGGCTGGCGCAGCGCAACAGCGAACTCCAGGCGGCCCAGCAGCAGATCGGCCGGCTCGCCGTCACCGAGGAGCGGGCCCGCACCGCGCGGGACCTGCACGACATCCTGGGCCACTCGCTCACCGTGGTGGCGATCAAGGCCGAGCTCGCCGGTCGGTTGATCGAGGTGGACCCGGCCCGGGCGGCGACCGAGATCGCCGACGTGGAGCGGCTCGCCCGGGCGGCCCTCGCCGACGTGCGGCAGACGGTCGGGGCGTACCGGGGGGTGCGCCTGGCCGAAGAGCTGGCCGGGGCCCGCGCGGCGCTGACCGCCGCGGGCATCGCGGCGCAGCTGCCGACCGAGCTGCCGGAGCTGCCGGCGGAGCGCGACCAGCTGTTCGGTTGGGCGGTGCGGGAAGGGGTGACGAACGTGGTCCGGCACAGTGGGGCGCGGTGCTGCACCATCCGGGTCCGGCCGGACCAGGTGGAGATCAGCGACGACGGTCGCGGACCGTCCATGCCGGACGCGGTGGCCACCGGGCACGGGCTGGTCGGTCTGCGCGAGCGGGCGGCGCGGCTGGACGCGACGGTGACGGTGGGCCGCCGCCCCGACGGCCCCGGGTTCCTGCTCCGGGTCGGGCTGTCGGCGGACGCCCGGTGAGCGCGCCGATCCGGCTGCTGCTCGCCGACGACCAGGCGCTGGTCCGGGGTGCGCTGGCCGCGCTGCTCTCGCTCGAGCCGGACCTGACGGTGGTGGCCGAGGTCGGGCGGGGCGACGAGGTGGTGCCGGAAGCCCGGCGGACCAGCCCGGATGTCGCGCTGCTCGACGTGGAGATGCCCGGCATGGACGGGATCGCCGCAGCCACCGCGCTACGGGCGGCGCTGCCGTCCTGCCGGGTGCTGGTGGTGACCACCTTCGGCCGGCCGGGCTACCTGCGGCGGGCGATGGAGGCCGGCGCCAGCGGCTTCGTGGTGAAGGACACCCCGGCCCGGCAGCTGGCCGAGGCGGTCCGGCGGGTGCACGCGGGCCTGCGGGTGGTCGACCCGACGCTGGCGGCGGAGACGCTCGCCACCGGGGCCAGCCCGCTGACCGAGCGGGAGACCGAGGTGCTGCGGGCGGCCCGGGGCGGCGGCACCGTCTCCGACCTGGCCGCGACGCTGCACCTGTCCGAGGGGACGGTGCGCAACCACCTCTCCGCGGCGATCGGCAAGACCGGCGCCCGCAACCGGGCCGCGGCCGTCCGGATCGCCGAGCAGAACGGCTGGCTGCTCGGCGACTGAACCCGTCTAGGCGGTGGGCGGTGGCTCGGGCAGCGCCTCGACCACCACCACGCTGCTGCCGGGCCGCACCTCGGCCAGCAGTTCCCGCTGGCCGCTGCGGGTCAGCCGGATGCAGCCGTTGGTGGTGTTCTCGCCCAGCTCGCCGTCGTGGTACCAGGTGTGCAGGCCGATGTGCGCGCCGCGCAGGCTCTCCGGGACCGAGTCCGGGTCGTCGGGCACCGAGCCGAGGGCGTAGATGTCCACCCCGCCGTAGACGTCCTGCGGCGGCGGGGTGCGGCCGAGGATGAAGGTACGGCCGAGCGGCGTCTCCTGCCCGCGCTGCCCGAGACTGATCTCCCAGGAGCGCACCGCCCGGCCGGCGCGGTACCAGGTCAGCCGGTGCCGGCCGCGCTCCACCACGATCTGGTCGCGCAGCGCGACGGTGGTGAAGCCGCCGGGCGGGAGCCAGGCGAGCCGGCGGTTGGCCGAGGGCAGCAGCACCGCCGTCCAGCCGGACTGGCGGTCGGCGATGGGCATGGTCAGCTCGACGCCGCTGATGGTCGGTGCGAGCAGGGCCACCGGTCGCCCGCCCGGCGCGTTGTAGGCCGCGATCTCCCGGGTCGGGTGCAGCCCCTCGGTCAGCGGCGTGGTGTCCAGGGTGGCCGGATCGGCCGGGAACCCGGCCGGCGCCGGATCGTAGGTGATCACCGGCAGCCCGGGTGGGGCCGGCGCGGCGGGCGGCACACTCTCGTCGGTGTCCTGGTCGGCGCTGCTCGGCGCGGGCTGCGCGGTGGCCGGCGGCGCCGCCTGTCCGCCGGTCGGCTCCGCATCGGGGGTCAGCGCCAGCCCGGTGAGCAGCGCGGCCACCAGCAGCGCCGGTACGCCGATGCCGGCGGCGATCCAGCCACCCCGCCGCCGGGACTTCATTCGGTCAAACGACACGAAACAACTCTATGCCCGATACCTCTCCCACCAGCCTCTTTCCCCCCAAAAAGCCCACCACCAACACCGGTGATCAAGAGGTTCGCGTCAGGATCTGGGCGGAAACTGACGCGGACCTCTTGATCAACCCGGCGCGGCCGGCAGGCCGGGGGGTCGGGGGCTGAGGGCTGACGGCTGGGGGGTTAGACGCGGGCGCTGGTGTGGATGGCGATCGCGTCGTGGGCCGGGACGTTGGCGGTGAACCAGCCGTTGGCGTCCACAGTGATCAGCGGGCCGCTGCACGAGCCGTTGCTGAAGGTGCCGTGGATGACGTCGCAGTAGCGACCCGCGGGCAGCCCGGTGGAGTACGACCGCCCGGTGATCGCCTGGTCCTCGTCGTTGACGGTGAGGTAGCCCTTGCCGGTCCGGCTGAAGGCGATGTGGTTGTTGCCGTTGTCGTACCAGTTGGTCACGCCCGCGCCCTCGGTGGCGTTGCGGAAGCCGACCATGTTGGCGATCACCGGCCAGCGGTGCTCGCACTCCCAGCCGGAGTAGCAGGTGGTGTTCAGGGTCTTGTTGTTGCCGTCCGAGGGCGGCCCCTGGTCGCGGTTGCTGAACGTGTAGCTGGACATCACCGTGGGGGAGCCGTATGGCCAGGCCAGCATGAAGGCGTTGGCCAGCGCGTAGATGCCCCGGTCCCGATAGGTCAGCACCCCGCCGGTGTCGCGCTGGGTGTCGTGGTTGTCCACGAACACCGCCGCCGGGCCGGTCGGCAGGTGGCCCCAGCCCGTGCCGAAGTTGCTCAGGTAGGCCAGCCGCTCCGAGCGGAACACCCGGGCCAGGTCCTTGCCGTAGCGGAACTCGTGCACGTCGCCGTTGCCGGTGTACTCGGTCGGCTGGATCGGCTCGCCCGCGCCGTGGATGACCTCCTGCACGAGGTACGCCGGCCGGGACAGCCGGGCCTTGATGGCTGCGATGTCGGCGGCCGGCATGTGCTTGCTCGCGTCCAACCGGAATCCGTCGACGCCGAGGGAGAGCAGGTCGTTGAGGTAGGCGGCGATCCGGCCCCGGACGTAGTCGGACTCGGTCTTCAGGTCGGCCAGGTTGACCAGTTCGCAGTTCTGCACCTCGTACCGGTCGCCGTAGTTGGCGATGTCGTTGTTGCCGTTGCGGCCGCAGTAGTGGAAGTCCTGTGACTGGTAGATGCCCGGGTAGTCGTAGTGGCCGTACGACGAACCGGCCCAGCCGGTGCCGCCGGCGTCCTGCCCGGACATGTGGTTGATCACGGCGTCCACGATCACCTTGACCCCGGCGGCGTGGCAGGTGTTCACCATGGACTGGAACTGGGCGCGGGTGCCCTTGCGGGACTCGATCCGGTAGCTGACCGGCTGGTACGCCAGCCACCACTGGGAGCCGCGGACGTGCTCCTGGGGCGGGGAGACCTGGACGTAGCCGTAGCCCTTCGGGCCGAGGGTGCTCTGGCACTCGGCGGCGACCGACGGCCAGTTCCACTCGAAGAGCTGGACGATGACCTTCTTGCTGCCGCTCGGGGCCGCGACGGCCGGGGGTGCCGTCACGACGGTGGGTACGAGCAGGCTGGCGATCATGCCGACGGCGAGGATCGCCGAGCGGCATCGGCGTCGATGCATCGCGACTCCTGACGGGGGTGGGAGGACGGGTGGCGCGGCGGGGGAGGACGCCCACGTCTGCCGGAATCTTGCAGCGAGGGCTGAAATTTTCCGAAAGGTTACAAGCGTGTTGCAGTGACTGTCAACGCATGGATGCCTGTCGTTGTGTCGAGGTCGGCTACACGCGTCACGGTGCCGGCCGGTTCGATCCGGCGGTGGAAATTTCTCCGCCACCGGTGATCCGTCCGCGCCGCCGGTCCGTACTCGATGGGGGAGCAGGGTCGGGCGGTGCGCCGCCGTTAGACGATCGAGGAGCAGATGGCCCGGGCTAAGCAGAATCAGAAGCCGGCGACCGTCCGGACCAGCGAGAGCAGCCGGGGGGTCCGCGGCCGGTCGCGGTCGGCGGTGGCGGCGCTGATCGTCTCCGCGCTCGCCGCGGCGTGGGCGGCGGTCATGCTCACCGGCGCCGGCCAGCGGGCGTACGCCTACGGTTTCTTCTTCACCGAGTTCTTCGCCGGGGTGGTCACCCTGGTCGCGCTGAGCCTCACCGTGATGCTGGGCCTGCTGGCCACGGACCGGTTGGTGCTGCTGATCCGGCACCGGGTGCTGCTCCAGTCGGCGCACCGGGCGACCGGTGTCCTCGGCATCGTCGGGCTGCTCTTCCACGCGCTCACGAAGATCGCGACTGGGCGGGCGGCGAGCACCGACGCGGTGGTGCCGTTCGTCGGTGGTCGCGGGCTCTACGTCGGGCTCGGCACCGTCGCCGCCCTGCTGATGGTCTCGGTGCTCTGGACCGGCGTGGTCCGGGCCCGCTTCGCCGGCGTCGGTCCGAAGTGGCTCTGGCGGGCGCTGCACTCCCTGGCATACCTCGCCTGGCCGTTCGCCCTGCTGCACGGCCTCAACGCCGGCCGCCCGGCGAAGTCCTGGGTGACGCTGAGCTACCTGGCCTGCGTGCTGCTGGTGGTGCTGGCGCTGCTGGTCCGGCTCTCGGTGACCCTCGGCCGGCGCAGCCGGGAGCAGCACCAGGCCGCCGTGATGAACAGCGCCCTCGCCGGCCGGCCGGCCGAGGACGGCAAGGGACGGTCCGTGCTGGCCGGCCTCGGCCGCCGCGGCGACGCCAAGCGCGAGGCCCAGGCCGCCCGGGAGCGCCGGGAGGCCGAGTGGGCGCAGACCACCGCCGAGTTCTCGATGTCGACCGGCGATCGGCGCCGCGACCCGCAGCGCTTCGCCGTGCCGGTGGTGCCCGAGCCGGGCACCCTGCGCGAGCCGGCGCGGTCCAGCCGCAAACGGCGCGACGAGGAGTCGGCGCCGGCGGCCCGTCGTGCCCGACGGACCGCGGAGGTCGAGCCGGCCGGCCGGCAGTCGTCCCGGTACCGGGACGAGGAGCCGGCGGCGGGCCGGTCCCGGCGCCGCCGCGCGGAGCAGCCGGAGTCGCCCCGTCGCGACGAGGAGCGCACCGGCGCCCAGGCCCCGGCGCCGAGCCGGCGGCGGCGCCGCGCGGCCGACGAGGTGGACGCCGGTACGCGGTATCAGGCTCCGTCGCGGCGGCGGACCGACGAGCCGGAGGAGCCGTGGGACAGCCCGCGCCGCTGGGAGGTGGGCGAGCCGGTCTCCGCCGAGCCGATCTCCGCCGGGCCGATCTCCGCCGGGCCGATCTCCGCCGGGCCGATCTCCGCCGGGCCGATCTCCGCCGGGCCGATCTCCGCCGGGCCGATCTCCGCCGCGCCGCGCAGCGGCGCCGGGCGGCACAGCGCCGAGGACGACCAGCCGGAGGAGCCGGACTACTGGCGCCCGCCGGCCCGGTACGTGCCGGAGGAGGTGGCGCCGCCCGTCGACGACACCCCGACCCTGGTCGACCTGGCGTCGCGGCGGGCCCGCCGGGCCGCCGGCGAGGGCCGGTCGGGCCGCCGCAAGCGGGCCAACGCGGATGCGGTGGACGGGGCGTACTGGGCCGGGCTGCGGGGTGAGGCGAAGTGACGACACGCACCACCGTTCCCCCGGTCGCCTGCGTCGGCGAGCCCCGGCTGACCGCCGGCTTCGCCGAGTTCGGTCGGCTGAACCTGGCCGCTCACGAGGAGGTGCACGGCCCGATCGGCCCGATGGAGCCGGCCAACCTGCTCCGGCTCGTCGAGGGGATCCAGCTCAAGGGCAAGGGCGGGGCGGGCTTTCCGTTCGCCCGCAAGCTGCGCGCGGTGCTGGAGTCCTGCGAGCGGCAGGACCTCAGCGCGGTGGTGGTGGTCAACGCCACCGAGGGAGAGCCGGCCAGCTGGAAGGACAAGGTGCTGCTCACCCGGGCCCCGCACCTGATCCTGGACGGCGCGGCGCTGGCCGCGTACGCGCTGGACGCCGACGAGATCGTGATCGGTGTGGCCGACGAAGGGGTGGGCCGCGAGTCGCTGATGGAGGCGCTCGCCGAGCGGCGGATGCCGGTGCCGACCAGCATCGTCACCGTCCCGCACCGGTTCATCTCCGGTGAGGGCGGCGCGCTGGTCAACGGGATCAACGGGCTGCCGCACATCCCGCCCGGCACCAAGAAGCGCTCCAGCGACTCCGGCGTGAGTGGGCTGCCCACCCTGCTCTCCAACGCGGAGACCTACTCCCAGCTCGCCGTCGCCGCCCGGCTCGGCCCGTACGAGTACGCCGCCCTCGGCACCGACGACGAGCCGGGCACCGTGCTGCTCACCGTCACCGGCGCGGCCGGCCGGCCGGCGGTGGTCGAGTGCGCCGCCGGCACCCCGCTGCGGGACATCCTGGACCTCTGCGAGGTGCCCGACGGCCCGGGCATCCTGACCGGTGGCTACCACGGCAAATGGATCACCCCGGAGGCGGCGGACCGGGCCGAGGTCTCCCGCAGGGGGCTGGCCGCGGTCGGCGGCACGCTGGGTGCGGGCATCATCATCCCGCTCGGCCCCGACACCTGCCCGCTCGGCGAGGCCGCCCAGGTGGTGCGCTACCTGGCGGGCGAATCCGCCGGCCAGTGCGGCCCGTGCCGGATGGGCCTGCCGGACCTGGCCCGCGCGGTGGACCTCGCGGTCGCCGGCAGTCAGCCCGCCGACGTCGTCCGGGCCGCCGCCGGCGAGGTGAAGGGCCGCGGCGCGTGCAGCCACCCCGACGGTACGTCCCGCTTCGCGCTCTCCGCGATCGAGGTCTTCGTCGAGGACCTGCGCCTGCACGCCACCGGCGAGGGGTGCGGCCGGCGGGTCAAGGCGGTGATGGGCCTGCCCGGCGCGCCCGACCCGAATCCGCAGAAGTTGACCCTCGACTGGTCCCGCTGTGACGGGCACGGGCTCTGCGCGCACGTGGTGCCGGACTTCATCCGGCTGGACGGCAACGGGTACCCCGCGTTCCCGCCGACGCCGGTGCCGACGTGGCTGCGGGAGGGCGCGATGAAGGCGGTCAAGGTCTGCCCCGAGCTGGCCCTCCGGCTGGCCAAGGCCGAGTAGCGACCGGGACGAACGGAGACGGGCGATGCGGACGGTGAAGGCCGGGCAACCACCCCGGACGGCCCAGCTGGGGCAGGGGACCCTGGCCCGGCTGCGGCGGGTCGTCGCGACCGGCGCCCTGCTCGCCGGGCTCGCGGCCACCTCGGCCTGCACCGGCGGCGGGGCACCGGAGGCAGCCGCCGCCACGCCGGCCGCGGCGACTTCGGGCGCCGCCGCTCCCGCGTCCCCCTCGGCCGTCCCGGCGGCGCGGGTGCCGGACATTCTCGACTTCACCGGCACCACCCTGGACGGCGCGTCCTTCTCCGGCGCCGCGCTGGCCGGTCGGCCGGTGGTGCTCTGGTTCTGGGCTCCGTGGTGCGCCACCTGCGCCAGCCAGGCCTGGACGGTGGCCGAGGTGGCCCCGACCTACCGGGACACCGTGCCGATCGTCGGCGTCGCCGGGCTCGGCGAGCAGCGGGCCATGCGGGACTTCGTCACCGAGTTCGAACTGGCCGGGGTGCCGCAGCTCGACGACCGCGCCGGGAAGCTGTGGCGCCGCTTCGAGGTGGTCGAGCAGAGCACCTTCGTGATCATCGACCGGAACGGGAGCGTGGTCCACCAGGGCTTCCTCGACGGCGAGGCGCTCACCGCGCGGCTTGGCGCGCTGGCCGCCGGCCGGTGACGACCGCCCTGCTGCTGGCGCTGACCGCCGGCATGCTCGGCGCGGTCAACCCGTGCGGCTTCGCGATGCTGCCGGCGTACCTGTCGCTGCTGGTGGCCGGCGCGCCGGGCGCCCGGAGCGCCGTCGGCCGCGCGCTCACCGCCGCCGCCGGCCTGACCCTGGGGTACGTGCTGGTCTTCGGCGCCTTCGGCCTGGCGCTCGCCCCGCTCGCCGGGTGGCTGCGACCCCGGCTGCCCTGGGTCACCGTGGCACTCGGGCTGCTGCTGGTGGCGGCCGGCGTCTGGCTGCTCGCCGGCCGGCGGCTACCCACGCCGGGACGGTTCACCAGGGCGCCCCGGCTGACCCGTTCCTGGGCGTCCACGGTGCTCTTCGGCGCGGCGTACGCGGTCGCCTCGCTCGGCTGCGCGATCGCGCCGTTCCTGGCCATCGTGGTGACCAGCCTCCAGGCCGGGTCGACCCCGCGCGGGCTGGCGCTCTTCGGGGCGTACGCGATCGGGATGGGACTGGTGGTCGCGGTGGCCGCGCTCGGCGTGGCGCTGGTGCGCGACGGGCTGGTGGCCCGGCTGCGCGGCGCCGGTGCGCTGGTGCCCCGGCTCAGCGGTCTGGTGCTGATTGCCGCCGGCGGCTACGTCGCCTGGTACGGCTGGTACGAGGTGCGGCTCGCCGCCGGCCGGCGGGACGCCTTCGGTGACCCGGTGGTGCTCGCCGCGACCCGGATCCAACGCGCGCTCGCCGATGCCCTGGATGCGGTCGGCCCGACGTCCCTCGCCGTGGCGCTCGCCGCGCTGCTGGCGGCTGCGGCGCTCTCGCGCCGGTGGGCGGCCCGACGCGACGCCCGCCGCGCCGAAGACCGGGACCGTGATCGGCTCGCGCATCGCGCGGGCCGCCAGAGTCGGCGCGAGCGTGACACCTCTCCGGCATGAAGATGCCGGAGAGGTATCACGCTCGCGTTCAGGAGCACTCCCGGACGGCCTCGCGCCGCCGGTTGCGGGTCAGCGGGTGGGCGTGAGGCGGTCGGTGCCCATCCGGTCGTGCAGGACCTCGGGCAGCAGCACCGAGCCGTCGGACTGCTGGAACTGCTCCAGGATGGCCGGGAAGAGCCGGCTGGTGGCCAGCGCCGAGCCGTTGAGCGTGTGCACGAACCGGGTCTGCTTGCCGCCCGGCTCGCGGTAGCGGATGGCCGCCCGGCGCGCCTGGTAGTCGCCGGCCCAGGAGACCGACGAGACCTCCTTGTACTTGCCGGTGCTCGGCATCCACACCTCGATGTCGAGGGTCTTCTTCATCGACGCGCTGGCGTCGCCGGCGGAGAGCAGGCTGCGCTGGTAGTGCAGGCCCAGCCGCTCGACCAGGCTCTCCGCGTGGCCGAGCATCTCCTCGAGCGCCGCGTCGGCCTGCTCGGGCAGGGTGAACTGGAAGATCTCCACCTTGTTGAACTGGTGGCCCCGGACGGTGCCGCGCTCGTCGGAGTGCGAGCCGGCCGCCTCCCGCCGGTAGCAGGGGGTGTAGGCGAACGCCTTCAGCGGCAGCTTCGGGGTCTCCAGGATCTCGTCCTGGTAGGCCCCGAGGATCGCGGTCTCCGAGGTGGGCAGCAGGAACTGCCCGCGCGGGGCGGACTCCCGGTCCAGGTGGTAGACGTCGTCGTAGAACTTGGGGAACTGGCCGGCGGCGAAGCCGGCGGTGTCGAGCAGCAGGTGCGGCGGGAGCAGGAACTCGTAGCCGGCCTTGACGTGCTCGTCGATGAACCAGTTGATCAGCGCCCATTCCAGCCGGGCACCGACCCCGGTGTACATCCAGAAGCCGGAGCCGCCGAGCTTGACCCCCCGCTCGTGGTCGACCAGGCCCAGCGCGCGGCTCAGCTCCATGTGGTCGCGGACCTTCTCGATCACCGGGGGCTCGCCGAAGGTCTTCACCACCCGGTTGGCCTCCTTGCCGCCGGGCACGACGTCGTCGGCGGGCAGGTTGGGCAGCTCGCTCATCGCGGATCGCAGCCGGGCCTGCACCTCGTCCAGCTCGGACTCCAGCTGGGCGAGCTGCTTACGCTCGGCATCCGCCGCGGTGACCTGCGGCTCCACGCCGGCCCGCTTCGCCTCGGCGTACGCCCGCGCCTCCGCCTTGCGGCGCTGCCGCTCGGCGTCGATCTCCGTGATCAGGGCGCGGCGTTCCTGGTCGAGTCGCTGGATCTCGTCCAGCGCCCGGTTGACCTCGGCGGGATCCAGACGCTTCGCCAGCGCGGTCGCCACCGCCTCGCGATCCTTCCGGATCAACTCCATGTCGAGCATGCTGCTCCGTACGCCTCCGTCTTGGGAGTCGGGTGGGACCCCCAGATGCTACCGTCGCGCCCCTTCCCGGCAGGGCCGGGGCGCGACGGCGCCTCGGGCCGGGGTCAGAGGCGGATGGGCATCAGGATGGAGAAGGCGTCCGCGTCGGCGGAGCTGCGGATCGCCAGTGGGGCGATGGGGCCGTCCAGCTCCAGCACCAACTGCCCGTCGCCGGCGGCGTCGAGGGCGTCGAGCAGGTAGCGCCCGTCCACCCCGATCCGGACCCCGGCCGTCGACTCGTCCGGGCCGAGGATCCGTAGTCCGTGGTCGTCGGCACCGAGCACCGTCACCGCGTAGGTCCGCCCGTCGTGCTCCCGGTGGATCGTGGGGGCGTCGGGGGCGCGCAGCGCGGTCCGCAGCGCGGCGGCGTCGACCGGGAACCGGTGGGCCGGCGGAGCGCCGCCGGCCCGGGGCAGCAGCCGCCGGTAGTCGGGGAACTCGTCCGGCATCGTCGGCCCGGTGACCTCGCCGCCGTCGACCGCGACCAGCACGCGATCCCCGGTCAGGGTCAGTGTCACCGCCGCGCTCCGCCCGGCCGCCAGCAGCGGCCGGATCTCGTCGACGACGGCGGCGGGGAGCAGCGCACGCACCGGCGGGCCGTCGACCGTCCCGCCGGCCCGGGCGACGGCGAGCCGGTGCCGGTCGGTGGCGACCAGCCGGACCCCGTCCGGCTCGACGTCCAGCAGAACGGCGCTCAGCATCGGCAGATCGGGGTCGTTGCCGGCGGCGAACCGGACGGCGTCGACGGCGTTCGCCAGCTCGACGCGGGACAGGATCAGGCGGGTGGTCATGGTGAACTCCTCGGGGCCGATCAGGCTACGGATCCGGGAGAGCTCACGGCGGGCGTCGGCGAGGCCGTCCTCCAACCGGCGTTGGTGCGCGTCCAGCAGCCGGTGCACGTCGGCCGGCTCGGCTCGCACCGCGGCGGCGATCTCGGCGACCGGCATGCCGACCCGGCGCAGGCCGGCCACCAGCCGGGCCGACGCCAGCTGCGCGTCGGTGTACCAGCGGTAGCCGGTCGTCGGATCCACCCGGGCCGGCACCAGCACCCCGGCCGAGTCGTAGAACCGCAGCGCGCTGACCGTGAGGCCGCTGCCCCGGGCCAGCTCGCCGATGCTGCGCAGTTCGCTCTCCACGACCGGTGATCCTGTGGTCTCGACCAGGTCGAGGGTCAAGCCGCCGGCGCGGCCGGGGCGCCCAGCACGCGGAAGGTGATCCCGGCCCGGGTGAGCCGGCCCAGCAGCGCGTCGCCCATCGCGGTCACCGAGGTGACCTGACCGGCGGTCGGCGGCAGGTCGTCCAGGGCCAGGCAGAGCGCGGACTCGGCGAGCATCTTCGCCGTCTCGTCATAGCCGGGGTCGCCGCCCGCCACCTCGGTGTGGACCCGCCGGCCGCCGCCCGCGCCGACGAACCGGACCCGGAACCACGACTCGGCCCGCTGCTGCGGGGTCGGCCCCTGCCCGGAGGCGAGCCGACCGAGCAGCCAGCGCCGGGTGGGCGCCAGCCGCACCAGGCCGGCCAGGGCGCCGAGGCCGGCCGCGCCGGCCAGCACGGTGGGCAGGCGGCGCACCGCGGCGAAGTGCCGGTAGCGGAAGTCCGGGCCGTACTCGGGGCGGGCCGCGGCCGAGCGGCGGACCACCTGCGGGTCGATGGTGGGCAGCGGCACCGTCCACATGCCCAGCTCGGCCGAGCGGGCGAGCCGGCCGGGCACCGCCCGGACCCGCCGGTCGGCCGGACGCGGCTCGGCCGCCCGGCGCTCGCGGGCCGCCCGGCCGGCCTGCGCGGCCCGGGAGAAGGCGGTGAGCGCCGAGTGGTAGGTGCCGGCGGAGATGCGCCCGCCGGCCCGGACGAAGCCGTCGACGGTGATCGGCACGTCGGTGGGGAGCTGCCGAACCGTGAACCAGGCGCCCAGGTCGTGCGGGATCGAGTCGAAGCCGCAGGCGTGCACCAGCCGCGCACCGGTGCGGACCGCCTCGGCGTGGTGGCGCAGGTACATCAGGTCGACGAACTCCGGCTCACCGGTGATGTCGAGGTAGTCGGTGCCGGCCCGGGCGCACGCGGCGACCAGCGGCTCCCCGTGGTGGATGAACGGGCCGACGGTGCTGGCGACCACCTGGGCGCTCTCCGCCACCGCGCGCAGCGAGTCGGCGTCGGTGACGTCGGCGGTCAGCAGCGGCAGCTCGGCCAGCGCCGGATCGATCCCGGCGAGCCGTTCCCGCACCGCGGCCAGCTTGGCGGGACTGCGCCCGGCCAGCGCCCACCGCAACCCCGCCGGGGCGTGCCGGGCCAGGTAGTCGGCGGTCAGCCCGCCGGTGAACCCGGTCGCCCCGAAGAGCACCACCTGGTACGCCCGCTCCCCAGCCATCCCCAGAGTCTGCCACCCGACCCGCCGAGCGGCACACCCTCACTCACCCGGCCCGGCCCGGTCCACCGCCGAGCGGTCCGCGCGGAGCACCTCGCCGGTCTCGACCAGCTGCTTGGCCTGTCGCAAGGCGCCGGCGACCAGCAGGCCGGGATGGTCTCCGACCAGGTGCGCGGCGAGCCCGGTGGGCGGGGGCGCCCCGACCCGGAGCCGGGCCGCGAGTTCGCTGCCGCGGCCGCCCGGCGCCGGGCGTACCCGCACCTCCACCGCCCCGTCGAGCCGGCGCAGCGACTCCGGCCACCGGCCGTCGGGCAGCACCTCGTCCGGCGGTCGGTGCACGGTCACCACCTGCCAGCGGGCCGGCTCCGGCCGCCCGCCGGTGCGGCCCGGCCGCCGGGGTACGACCGGCGCCCGGGCCACCGCCCCGGCGGCCACCGATCCGGCCAGGGCGAGCGCCCAGCCGGCCAGCCGCCCGAAACGTCCCACCTCGTCCCTCCCGCCTCCTTCGCGGCGCTGTCGGCAGCCGACCCGCCCCGCACCCCGATGGTCGGCGCGGTGCGGGTGAAGCGGACTCGCCCCGAAGGGGTGAACCGGCCCGCGCCGGGTAACCGCCCGCCGACCGGGGGTGGAACGCGTCCGTGGGGGTGGGCCGGTTGCCGGAACAGCAGAGCGGGGCACGGGTGGAGACGGTGGCGCCGGCCGGCCCACCGCTGCTGGCCTCGCGGCTGACCCCGCCCGCGCCGCCCGAGCCGGTGGTGGCCCGGCCCCGGCTGCTGCGCCGGCTCGACGCCGGCAGCGCCGGGCCGGTCACCCTGGTCCGCGCCCCGGCCGGCTGGGGCAAGACCACCCTGCTCGTCTCCTGGATCCGGCTGGTCGACGCCAGCGCGGGGGAGGGGGCCGAGGTGCGCCCGGACGGCAGCGTCGACGACCCCGCCCGGCCGGCCCCGGCGTGGGTGTCCGTGGAGTCCGGCGACGACGGCGACCGGCTCTGGTCGTACCTGGCGGCGGCGCTGCGCGCCACGGCGGACCCGCTGAGCCTGGCGGCGGCGCCGGTGCCGGACCGCCCGCCCCGCCCCGACCAGCTGGAGCTGCTGGCCGCCGCGCTGGCCGCCCGCGAGCGGCCGGTGCTGCTGGTCCTGGACGACCTGCACCGGGTCACCGACCCGGCGGCGCTGGCCGGTCTGGAGTTCCTGCTCCGGCACGCCGACCAGCGGCTGCGTCTGGTCGTCGGTGCCCGGGCCGGTCTGCCGCTGGCCGTGCACCGGCTGCGGCTCGCCGGGGAACTGACCGAGATCGGCCCGGACGAGCTCGCCTTCACCGACGACGAGGTGGCCGACCTGCTGAGCGCGCACGGGGTGCAGCTGCCCGGCACGGCGCTGCGCCGGCTGCGGGAACGGACCGGCGGCTGGCCGGCGGCGCTCCGGTTCGCCGCGCTGGCGCTGCGCCGGCAGCCGGACCCGGCTCGCTGGGTCGCGCAGTACGGCGGCGACCAGCCGGAGATCGCCGGGTACCTGCACGAGGAGGTGCTGGCCGCGGTGGACCCGCCGGCCCGCGAGCTGCTGCGCCGGACCGCGCTCGCCGAGACGGTCTGCGCGGACCTGGCGGACGCGCTCACCGGCGGCTCGGACGCCGAGCGGACGCTGGCCGACCTGGCCGGCGACGGCGGTCTGTTGAGCCGCGACGACAGCCGCCCGCCCTGGTACCGCTGCCATCCGCTGCTCACCGACCTGCTCCGGGCCGAACTGGCCCGGCTCCCCGGCGAGGAGCTGCGCGAGCTGCACCTGCGCGCCGCCGGTTGGTACGCCGACAACGGCCGGCCGGCCGAGGGGCTGCGGCACGCGCTCGCCGCCGGGCGGTGGGACCGGGCCACCGAACTCTTCATCGCGCACTGGCCGGAGCTGGCCCCGTACGACCAGGTCGGCGGGGCCGGACCGGCGCCGGCGGCCCCGCCGGCCGACGCGGTGCGCCGCGACCCGGAGCTGGCGCTCGCCTGCGCCGCCGAGCGGGCGTACGCCGGTGACGCCACGGCCGCCGAGGCGTATCTGCGCACCGCCGCGGCGAACGCCGACACGCTGCCGACCCCGCGACGCGACCGGTTCCTGCGACTGGCCACCACGCTGGAGCTGACCCTGGCCCGGCTGGCCGGTGACCACGCCGAAGTACGCGCCGCGGCGGCCCGACTGGTCCGGGGCCGGCCGCTCCCGCCGGCCGGAGCGTCGCCGGGCGCCGAGCCGACGGCGGCCGAGCCGCTACCGGTGTCGTCGAGCGGCGGCGGGCCGCGCGGAACCGCCACCGACGACGCCGACCTGCGTGCCTTCGCCGGTACGGCGCTCGGGTTGGCGGAGCTGGCCGACGGGCAGCTGCCCACGGCGCGGTTCGACCGCGCGCTGACAGCGGCCCGGGAGGCCGGCCGGCCGCGCACCGAGCTGGTCGGCGCCAGCCGTTCGGCATTGCTGCACGCGCTCCGCGGTGAGCTGCGCGTGGCCGAGGCGGCGGCCCGGGACGCGCTGTCCATGCCGCCCTGTCACGGCTGGGCCTGCCGGCTGGACTGCGGGTACGCCTACCTGACGCTCGCCGTGGTGGCGCTGCACCGGGACCAGCCCGACGAGGCCGCCGCGAACCTGGCACTCGCCACGCCCGCGACCGGCGGCGCGGAGCCGGACGAGCGTCCACCCGGCCGCGAGGTCCCGGCGGGCGAACTGACCGCCGCGACGGCGGCCGCGCTCTGCCGGGCCCAGCTGCTGCACGACCGGGGTGAGCCGGCGGCCGGGCAGCGGCTGCTGGCCGAGGCCCGGGACCGGCTCGCCGACCGACCCGCCGCCGCCGAGCTGGCGCACTGGCTGCTGGCCGCCGAGGCGGATCTGCGCGGTGCCCGGGGCGACCTGGAGGGCGCCCGGGAGCTGCTCGCCGGTCGGGTCGGCGAGCGGGTCGAGCCGGTGGCGCCGATCGCGGTGGCGCTGGCCCGGGTCGAGCTGCGGGCCGGTGATCCGCGGGCCGCCGGGCGGGCGCTACCGGACTGGCGCGCGCCGGAGACGGCCGACTGGCCGCTGCCGGTACGCCTGCAGGCCGGGCTCCTCGACGCGGTCCTGGCCCGGCAGGGCGGGGACGAGCGTCGGGCCGGCCGGCTCCTGGAGGAGGTGCTCGACCTGGCCGGTCCGGACGGCTTCCGGCGGGTCTTCATCCGGGCCGAGCCGGCCGTCCGGGACCTGCTCGCCACCCATCTGGACACCGGCACCGCGCACTGGCCGATGGTGAGCGACCTGGTCCGCGGCGCGGACGCGCCGGTGGAGCGGGGCCCGGTGGAGCCGGGCCCGGCGCTGGACGAGCCGCTCACCGAGCGGGAGCTGACCATCCTGCGCTACCTGCAGAGCATCCTGTCCAACGTGGAGATCGCCAGCGAGCTGTCCCTGTCGGTCAACACCGTGAAGACCCACGTTCGCAACATCTACCGCAAGCTCGACGCGACCCGCCGCCGTGAGGCGGTACGGCGGGCGCGCGAGCTGCGGCTGATCTGAGGCTCAGGTGTCGGCTGCGGCGTCCACCGCGGCGAGCAGGTCGGACAGGGCGTAACCGCCGTCGTGGCGGACGTCGTTGACGAAGAGCGTCGGGGTGCCGTTCACCCCGCTGCGGATGCCGCCGACGAAGTCCCGCCGCACCCGGTCGGCGTGCGCCTGCCGCTCGACTTCGGCGCCGATCTCCTCCGGCGGCAGGCCGAGCTGCTCGACGCCGAGCGACAGGTGCACCGGGTCGAGTTGGTCCTGGTGCTCGTAGAGCCAGTCGTGCATCTCCCAGAACCGACCCCGGGCCCCGGCGGCCTCGGCCGCCTCGGCGGCGCTCTCGGCGTACGGGTGCACGTTGGCGATCGGGAAGTGGCGGTAGACCAGCCGCACCGTCCCCTCCCGTTGCCGGAGCAGATCGTGCAGGTTGGGGTACGCGGCGCCGCAGTACTGGCACTGGAAGTCGCCGTACTCGACGACGGTCACCGGCGCGTCCACCGCGCCCCGGACATGGTCGCTCTCGGTCACCGGCGTCCGGAGACGGGCGGTGACCTGCAGTGGCGTGGTCATCCGGCCACCACCTGCCGACCGGTGCCGAGCCGCTCCAGGGCGTCCAGGATGCCGTCGGCGCCCGGGTTGACGTCGGGCGGGGAGAGGTGGCTCCAGGCGACGGCGCCGTCCGGGTCGAGCACCACCAGCGCCCGGGCGGCCTCGCCCCGCGGGGTGTACGCGCCGTACGCGCGGGCGACCTCGCCCTTGGGCTCGAAGTCGGCCAGCAGCGGGAACGCGATGCCCTGGCTCTCGGCGAACGCCCGGTGCGACCAGATGCTGTCCACCGAAATGCCGAGCACGGCCGCCCGGTAGCGGTCGAACTCCGGCATGGCGGCCTGGTAGAGCGCCATCTGGTCGCCGCAGACCGGGCTCCAGTCGGCCGGGTAGAAGGCGAGCACCACCGGCCGCCCGCGGTACCCGCCGGGTCCGGTGTGCTGCCCGTCCGGGGTGGCCGGCAGGGAGAAGTCCGGCGCCGGCCGCCCCGGTCTGATCAGCCCGTTCGGATCAGTCATGGCTCCCACGCTCGCCCCCGGGCGGGTGAGGCCGGCTCACCCGGCCCGGGTGGTTCAGTGCAGCACCGGGGCGACCGCGATCTGGTTCTGCACCTCCCGGATTCCCGGCGCGGACCAGGCCACCCGCTCCACCTCGGCCCGTTCCGGGATCGAGTGGACCAGTCCGGACAGCACCACCGTGTCGCCGTGCACCCGTACGGTGACCCGCTCGGCCTCGCTGGCCCGGTTGCGGGCGAGCGCGTCGACTATCCGCTGGACCAGTTCGTGCCCGTCCGGGCGGATGGCCGGGCGGACGGTGATGCCGTTGCTGACCCCCTGCACGCCGCGCAGTCGGCTGACCACGCGTTCGGCGGCCCGCCGCTGGTACTCCCACTCCACCTCGCCGTGCATCGTCACCCAGCCGGCGGAGACGGTCACCTGCAGTTGCTCGACCGGGACGAACGCGTCCCACTCCAGCGCGCTCCCCACGTCGGCAGCGATGTCCGGATCGGCGCGTTCCGCCCCGCCGGGCAGTTGGACGGTCAGGTCGTTGGCGACCGCCCGGACCATGGCCACCCGGTGCGCGGCCCGCTCGGCCGCCCACTTCTTCGCGTAGCTGTCCACCCGGCCGGTCAACGTGACGACGCCCTCGGCGACGGTCACCCCGATCTCGTGGGGGCGTACCCGTGGTTCCCAGGTGAGCTCGTCGAGGACGTCGGACTGGATGTCCTGGTCGGTACGCGTGATCGTCGCGGTGGCCATCTGTCCCTCCTGAGGTTCGTGGGGCGGCACGCACCCCGGCCTGCACCGATCCTGTCGCCTGCCGGGGTGAAACCCCCTCGCCCGACCGGGGTGAGCCGGTGCGGCGGCAGTGGGGCGAGCGACCCGGTGGGCGCCCGTCGGGGAGGCGGGGCGGCCGGCCGGGTCGTACGCTCGCCCTGGCCACCCCGAGGAGGTACGACATGAGTCCGATCAGGACGGCATATCTCACCGCCGCGCGCTCGGCCGTCGGACTGCTGGGCGACCCCGCGGTCGCCGCCCGCTGGAACACGCCCAGCGCGCTCGCCGAGTTCGGCGTCGCCGGCCTCGCCGGGCACCTCGCCTCGCAGGTCTTCCAGGTCGAGGCGGTGCTGGCCGAGCCGGTGCCGGAGGGCGACCCGATCGGGCTGCTCGACCACTACGCGCGTGGGAGCTGGGGCGGCGCGAGCGTCGACGACGAGGTGAACGTGGGCATCCGTCGGGCGGGGGAGAAGATCGCGGTGGCCGGAGCCGCCGCGCTCGTCGAGGGGACCGCGGCGGCGGTGCAGCGGCTGGCCGAGGCGCTGGCCGACGAGCCGGCGGACCGGGTGGTGCACCTGGCCCGGGGCCCGTGGTCGCTCGCCCTGGACGACTTCCTGACCACCCGGCTGATGGAGCTCGCGGTGCACTCCGACGACCTGGCGGTCAGCGTCGACGTACCCACCCCGCAGCTGCCCGCCGAGGTGATCGACCCGGTGCTGTCCC
Organism: Micromonospora sp. NPDC048909; assembly: GCF_040649635.1. Taxonomy (NCBI): domain Bacteria; kingdom Bacillati; phylum Actinomycetota; class Actinomycetes; order Micromonosporales; family Micromonosporaceae; genus Micromonospora; species Micromonospora sp. NPDC048909. The sequence goes on from NZ_JBEZFU010000002.1 coordinate 186,637, forward strand.
TGCTCGCCCGCCTCGCGGTGCGTCGACACGGCCAGCCGGCGGTGTTGCGGGCGCTGACCCGGGCCGAGCGGGCCCCCGCCCTGATCAACGCGTTCTGACCCGGGCCGAGGGGGCCTCCGCACTGATCAAGGCGCGCCGACCCGGCCGACGCACACGGGCCCCGACCGACGGTGGTCGGTCGGGGCCCGCGCGTCGGGTGGCTCGGGCGGTCAGCCGTCCTGACCGACCGGGGAGTTCGGCCGGTCCACGTCGACGAACTCGATGTCGTCCGCGGCGCGATCCTCGCGGCTGCCGGCGGCCCGGGCAGCGGTGCCGGCGGCCCAGCCGACGGCCGCGCCCACCAGCGCGGCGCCGATCAGCAGCGTCCAGGGCAGCGCCGGCCGACGGCCGGCGAGCGCGTCGAAGGCGAGGCTGGCCCGGTGGCGAGCCTCGTCGGCGGCGGAACCGACCAGGTCGCCGGCCTCGTCACCGAGGCGATGACCGCCGCGGCGGGCGGACCGGGCGGTGTCCCGGACGCTGTCCCCCGCGGCGTTGACGGCAGAGACCAGCTGCTGCCACGCCTGGTCCGCGATCCGCTCGGGCTTGTTGCGGCGGTCCACCAGGTTGGTTCCGAACATCGTGATTACCTCCTCGGGTGCCGGAGTCGGCGGCCACTTCGGACTCCGGCGTCTGTCCAGCGCCTCACGGTTCGCCTACCCGCCAGTGCCCCGCCCGCCGGCGCCGCAAACCCGCCCCCTCGGGCGGTGGGTTCAGTGCAGCACGACCACGGCCGCGCCGCGGGCGAAGTCGTCGTCGTCATCGTCGTCGTCGTCTCCGCCGCCGAAGCCGCAGGCCAGGGCGAGGGCGAGCAGGGCGGCGACGCCGGCCAGCCCGGCCAGTCTCTTGATCATCGATCGTCCTCTCCGTCACGGTGCACTCCCGGCCGATGCTAGGCAGCGCCGGCAACCGCGCGGACCGCCCGCGCGCGGCCCCGGCGTGCCGGGGGCGGGGGTGGGCGCGCCGGATCCGCGCCGTTCCGGCCGTGGTGGCGGGCACCGGTTACTCTGGTCCGGCGACGCGCCGGTTTGGCGATTCGCTGAACGAACAGACGAAGAGAAAAGTCCGGACAAGGGTGACGAAGTGTGCCCTGATCCGCGAATTGCTCATCCTGAGGGGTGGCGACCGAGGGCGTCGGCGGAATACTCTCGGTCGCGGCCCGCGTACTGATGAGACGCCCGGGGGACGGGCGGGTGGAGGTGCTCGCGTGAGCCTGTCGATTGTGAAGTCGGTTCTGTCCGGTGGTGTCGTGGAGATCGCCCCGCGCGGCGAGATCGACGTCGACACGGCGTACGAGGTGCGCGAGGCGATCGCCGAGGTGCTCGCCAAGGGGCGCCCGGCCCGGATCGAGCTCAACATGCGGCTCGTCACCTTCATCGACTCCGTCGGCATCAGCGCGATGGTCGCCGGCTTCCAGACCGCCGAGGTGAGTGGGGTCAAGCTGGTGGTCACCGAGCCGAGCCGGTTCGTGCACCGGCAGCTCTGGGTGACCGGCCTGCTCGGGCTCTTCGGCGCGCCCGAGCCCTACTACGCCGGCGCCGCCACCCCCGAGGTGCTTCCCGGCGCCTGAGCCGTCCGGGCGTTGCCAGCCCGCCCGGCGTACGCGACGATCGGGCGACCAACGGCGGCGGGGAGACGGTGTGCTCAGGCGAGACTCGTTCAGCTACACCGTCCAGGCGCGTTGCTCGCTCGCCGAGGCCACCGCGCTCCTGTCTGACCTGCGCCGGCAGGGCGAACTGCATCCGCTGATCATCGAGGTGCGGCAGCTCCCGCCTCGGCCCGGGGCGCGTGCCAGCTACGCGATCAGCGACCGGTTGGCCGCCGGTCCGCTCCGGTTCCGGACGACCTACCAGGCAGACCTGCTGGTCAGCACGGACGACGAGATCGTCATGGTGGCCCGGCAGTGGCCGGCCACCACGGTGCGCAACCACACCCGGCTCCGCGCCGAGCCCGGCGGGCTGGTCCGGATCGACGTCGAGATCACCCTCGCCGCGCCGGCGCCCCTGTTCCGGTACGCCTTCCGGCAGGCGCAGGCGGCGCACCTGGGCCTGGCCAGCCGGCTCGCCGCGGTGCTGGACGCGGCCCCGGGCGGCCCGAGCGCCACCGACTGACGGTCAGCGCGCCGGGCGTCCGGCCACCGCCGAAGGGCGGCGGCTCGCCACCGGCGCGGCCGCCCGGCGCGGCCGGCCCCACGGCTTGTAGGTGGAGAGCACGGTCGCGATGATCATCAAAGTGGTGGACACGGCGGGCGCGATCACCAGGTCGGCCCGGTCCCTCGACGGCAGCGTGGCGCCGAGTTCTCCGGCGGCGCGTAGGTTCGGCGTGAGCAGCAGCAGCACCAGCCCGACCATCACCGTCGTGATGAGCAGCTTGACCAGCACCCAGCGGTGCCGCAGCAGTCCCCACGGGGTGAGCAGCGCGCTGGCCACGCCCACCAGCCAGACCAGCACGCTGAGCGGGGCGAAAAGGGCGGTGCCGATCAGCGCGGCGACCGGGTAGACCACGGCCGGGTCGGCGCCCCGCTGCACGGAGATGCCGAGGGTGAGCAGGACCAGGTCGGTGCCGAGCCACCCGAGCGAGGTGACCAGGTGCAGCGTGAGCAGCGCCTTGCGGGTGCGGGGCGGTATCCGGGTCATGCCGCCGATGCTGCCCGCGCGGGCCCGCCGGTTCGTCCGGCGACCGACGACACCTCGGCTACGCCCGGCGACGTAGCGCTGCCGGTGGCGACGCCACGGCGTGCGTACGCCGGGCGGCCCGCGGTGCGGACCGCCCGGCGGGCCGGGTCAGTAGACCGACAGGTGCACGTGGTTGGTGTGGTCGCTGGACGGGTCTCCGCCCGCCCCGCTGTACGACTTCCAGCCGCTGCTGGGTAGCCAGATCTGCCGGTACCAGATCACGTAGAGCACGGCGAGCCGGTCGGAGTTGCGGATGAAGTACGCCGCCAGGTTGTTGCCGTAGGTCTTGTCCCCGCCGGTGGCGTCGCCGCCGAAGCCGCCCTTCTGCGCGGCGAAGTCGCAGGCTCGACCCTTTGGATGCTCGCCCGAGCCACCGTTGCGGTGGCAGGAGACGTACCGGGTGAAGCCGGCCGCCTTGGCCTGGTTGAGCGCGTGCAGCGTGCGTGGGGTGATGCAGCCGGTGGCCGGGGTCGGGTCGTTGACGCTGCACGACTCCGAGGGCCAGGAGCCGTCGGAGTTGCGCCGGGCCGGGGTGGCCGTCGCGGTGGAGGTGCCCCGGTTGGAGACGTCCGCGGCGCGGGTGGCGTTGTTGTTGGCGACCGTCAACGCCCGCTCGGCCTGCTCCTTCCGCTTGGCCATCACGGTGACCTGCTTGCGCTGCTCGCGGATCTCGCCGTCCAGCGCGGCCCGGGTCCGGTTCGCCTCGTCCCGGGTGGCCAGCAGCTCGCGCAGCACCCGGTCCTCGTTGGCGGCCACCGCGTCCAGGGCGGCGGCCCGGTCCATGAAGCCGTCCGGGGAGCCGCTGTTGAGCAGCGCCGACATCGCGCCGAGCCGGCCGGTGCGGTAGGCCACCCCGGCGATCTCGCCGACCTTGCCGCTGCGCACGTTCAGCTCGGCCTCGGTGGTCTTCAGCTCGGCGCCGAGCTGCTGTTGGCGCTTCACCGACCGGTCGAGTGCGCTCTTCGCGTCGAGGTAGCCCTTGCTAGCCGCCTCGAGCTGGGCCCGCAGCGCGGGGGTGCCGCCCTCCTCGTCCTGCCCGGGGGCCGCGGCGAGCTGCCCGGCCGGGGGAGCGGCGCCGGCGGCGGTGCCGGGGGCGATCGCGACGCCGAGGGCGAGCGTCGCGGCGATCAGGGCCGCCATTCGGGCGGCGCGTCGTCGTACGGGTGCCACTGGTGGCATGCACATGTCCTTCCGTCAGCCGCCGACCGGGTTAGCTGACGGGTTCGGGACGGAAGATCCCTACCGCTGACGCGGATGCACCCCACGAACGTGGTTCCCCGGCTCGCCGTGCGGCGATTAGGCGACGGTCACCGCCGGCGCCGATGGGCGCCGCCTGGCGGAGGCCGGGACCGAGCCTACCGGTGCCAGGGCGACCTCTGCAGCAGAAGTGACAGAGGGTGCTGCTGTGGTTACCGGAAAATCCGGCGTAAGCGGACGATAGCCACCCTGAATTAAGAGAGTCCTCATCACCACTCCACCGACCCGCAGGCCCCGGAGGTCGCTCCGGGCTCGATCTGCAACGTGGCGTGCTCGATGTGGAAGTCCTCGCTGAGCGCCGTCCGGGCGGCGGCGAGCACCGCGCCGACGTCGGCCCCGGGCGACATGGTGAGGTGCGCGGAGGCCACCTCCATGCCCGAGGTGAGCGTCCAGACGTGCAGGTCGTGGACGCCGGCCACGCCGGGCACCTCGGCCAACCGGTCGTGCACGGCGGTCACCTGCAGGTGCTCCGGGGCGGCCTGGACCAGGATGCGGACCGCGGCCCGCCCGAGCCGCCAGGTGCGGGGCAGGATGAACACGCCGATGGCCACCGCGACCAGCGGGTCGGCCCACCACCAGTCGGTCACCGCGATGAGCGCCGCCGCGCCGATCACGCCGAGCGAGCCGAGCAGGTCGCCGAGCACCTCGAGGTAGGCGCCCTGCAGGTTGATGCTCTCCCGGGCGGCCGAGCGCAGCAGCGCGAAGGCGCCCAGGTTGGCCAGCAGGCCCAGCGTGGCCACCACCAGCACCGGGCCGGCCAGCACCTCCGGCGGGTCGCCGAAGCGGCCGACCGCCTCGACCACCACGTAGACCGCGACCCCGGAGAGCAGGACGGCGTTCGCCAGCGCGGCGAGCACCTCGAGCCGGTAGAGGCCGAAGGTGCGTTGCGGATCCTGGTTGGCGTGTCGGCTGGCGGTGATCGCGGCGAGCGCCATGCCGATGCCGAGCACGTCGGTGAACATGTGCCCGGCGTCGGAGAGCAGGGCCAGCGAGCCGGTGCGGAACGCGGCCACGGCCTCGACCACCATCAGGCCGCTCAGCAGGGCGAAGGCCGCCCAGAGCCGGCCACGGTGATGCTGCGCGGCGTTCGCCACCGACCCGTGGTGGTCATGACCTGCGCCCACCAACTCACCCTCCGCCGACGGTCCGGACCGGTCAAATATATGCTCACATTGCTATGTGTGCAAGTAATCGACCGCGCTCAGTGGCGGCGGTGCCTCGCACGGTGTCAGCCGGTCGGGTCGATCGTGGTGAGCCGCTGGGTGGCCCGGGAGAGCGCCACGTAGAGCGTCCGGACGCCCGAGCCGGGGTCGGCCCGGATCTCGCTCGGCGCGACCAGCACCACCCCGTCGTACTCCATGCCCTTGGCCTCCAGGCTGGTCACCACCTGCAGCCGGGGAGCGTTCAGCGGGCCGAGCCAGCCGGCCACCTCGTCCCGACGCGGCACCGGCGTGATCACCCCGACCGTCCCCTCCACCTCGCCGAGCAGCGTGGTCACCGCCGCCATGGTGGCGGTCCGCACCTCGGTCGCGGGCACCACCAGCTCGACCGGGTCGACCCCGGTCGAGCGGACCGCGCTGGGCAACGTGAGGTCCGGGTAGAGCCGGCGGATCTCGGCCGCCGCCACCGCGAAGATCTCCGCCGAGTTGCGGTAGTTGGTGGTGAGGGTGAACTGCTGCCGGCGCCGCCGGCCCAGCGCGTGGTCGCGGGCCCGGGTCAGCTCCGCGGGGTCGCCGGTCCACGCCGTCTGCGCCGGATCGCCGACCACCGTCCAGGACGCCAACCGGCCCCGCCGGCCGATCATCCGCCACTGCATCGGCGAGACGTCCTGCGACTCGTCCACCACCACGTGCGCGTACTCCCGGTAGTCCTCCGGGCGCTGCCGGGCCGCCTCCCGGGCGGCCCGCTGCCGGTCGGCGAAGGTGCTCAGTTCCCGCACCCCGCCGGCGAGCTGGTACGGGTCACGCTTCGCCCGGGCGGGCCGCACCGGCTGGCCGAGCATCGAGTCCAGCTCGTCGAGGAGCGCGATGTCGGCGATCGTCAGCCCCTCGGCGTCCAGCGTCCGGTACGCCGCGTCCAGCAGCCGGATCTCGCCGCCGGCGAGGATGCCGCCGGCGTAGCGGCGCAGCCGCTCCGGGCGGGCCAGCCAGCCCAGCACGTGCCGTGGGTGCAGCCGTGGCCACCAGGCCTTCAGGAACTCCCGGAACTCCGGCCGCTCGGCGATCTCGTCCTCGAAGGCGCGCTGCTCCGGCAGCCGGCCGATGCCCAGCCGGCGGGCCTGCGCCCAGAGCGCGGAGAAGACGCCGTCGAAGCCGGCCCGGCGCACCTCGTTGCGGCGCGCCCCCCGGTGCAGCGCGCGCTCCCGGATCCCGTCCAGCTCCCGGCGGTCCAGCCGGAGCAGCGTGCCCCGGTAGAGCAGGCGCAGCTCGGTGGGGCCGTCTGGCACGGCGTCGCGCACCGCCCGCTCCAGCACCCGGCGCATCCGCAGCGAGCCCTTCACCGAAGCCACCTCGGGCGGGTCGGTGCGGGTGGCGGTCATCCCCGGGAAGAGCGTGCCGAGCGAGTGCAGGGTGGCGGTGTCCTCGCCGAGCGAGGGCAGCACCGAGGCGATGTACTCGACGAAGACCGAGGACGGGCCGACCACCAGGATGCCGCCGCCGGCGTACCGGCTGCGGTCCGAGTAGAGCAGGTACGCCGCCCGGTGCAGGGCGACCGCCGTCTTGCCGGTGCCGGGGCCGCCCGAGACGATCGTCACGCCCGACCCGGGGGAGCGGATGGCCTCGTCCTGCTCCCGTTGGATGGTGGCCACGATGTCCCGCATGCCCCGCCCGGTGGCCCGGGAGAGCGTGGCGAGCAGCGCACCGTCGCCGACCACCGCCATGTCCGGCGGGGCGGCGGCGGGGTCGAGCAGGTCGTCCTCGATCCGGGTGACCCGCTCCCCGCTGGACTGGATCGTCCGGCGGCGCACCACGCCGAGCGGCTGGGCCGGGGTGGCCTGGTAGAACGCCGCGGCGGCCGGAGCCCGCCAGTCGACCACCAGGCTGACCGCGTGCTCGTCCCGGATGCCGAGCCGGCCGACGTGCAGCACCTGTTGGTCGCGCAGGTCGAGCCGGCCGAAGACCAGCCCCTCGTGCTCGGCGTCCAGGGCGTGCCGGCGTCGCGCCGCGTGGAAGACCATGGCGTCCCGCTCGACCAGCGCGCCGAAGTTGCCGACCCGGGCCAGTCGGTAGCCGTCCCGCTCGGCGTGGACCGCCGCCCGCCGCAGCTCGGCGAGTCGGGCGTACACCCGGTCGAGATGTCGCTGCTCGGCGGCGATCTCCTGGTCCAGGGTGGTCTGGTCGGTCAACGAACGCTCCTGATCCCCGTCGGCGCGGGCGCCGCGGATACCGCGGGCCGTGTGCCGGGCCAACCGGACGAGGGTACGGCCCCGGCCGGCGCCACCGCGCCCGAGGTGCGCCCCGGACGTCCTGGTCAGCCCCCGGCCACCGGCGCGGGACCGCTCGCCGGGGCGGGCCGGCCCAGCACCTGCCGGAGCACTCCGAGCAGGGCGGCGTTCACCTCGTCGGGCCGTTCCATCATCAGCATGTGCCCGGCGCCGGGACAGACGGTGAGCTCGGTCGCCGGCAGCGCGGCGGCGATCGACTCGGCGCACGGCGGCGGGGTGAGCCGGTCCCGGTCGCCGACCAGCGCGGCGGCCGGCAGGTGGGCCAGCGCCGCCAGGGTCTCCAGCCGGTGCTGCGCCCCGATCGAGGCGCGGAACCCGCCGATCGAGCGGAGCGAGGCCCGGGCCACCGCGGAGGTGACCAGGCGGATGTCGGTGGGGTCGCAGCGGTCGCCGAAGAGCAGCCAGCGGATGCTCGGGCGCAGCGCGCGCAGCAGCGCCAGGGGTGGCCGCCACGATCCGCACCGGGCCAACACGCCGGCGCCGGTGGTCTCGGCGAGCCGGATCAGCCGGGCGATCCGTGGGGTGAGCCCGTAGACGGTGTGCGTGTGCCCCTCGGCCGTGGTCGAGACGAAGGCCAGCCCGGCCGTGCGGGCGGTGAAGTGCGCGGGATGCCGGTGCGCGTACTCCATGATCGTCATGCCGCCCATGGAGTGCCCGACCAGGACCACCCGGCCGGTCGGGGCGACCGCGTCCACCACCGCGGCGAGGTCGTCGCCGAGCTGGGCCAGGGTCGCCGTGCGCAGCGACATGCAGCTCGACCGGCCGTGACCGCGGGCGTCGTAGGCGACCAGCCGCACCGCCGGGCCCAGCGACTCACCGAGAGCGGTGACCTGCCGGTGCCAGCTCCGCGCGTCGAGCGTCCAACCGTGCAGCAGGATCACGGTCACCTCGGCGTCCGCCGGGCCGGTCACCTCGACGTGCAGCCGCACCCCGTCGGGGAGGCGGACCTCCGACTGCTCCGGCATCGCCACCTCCCAGGTCGCCCGGACGCGCCCACCGGGATACCCGGCGGTAACACCGGCTACCCGCCATGACACCACGCCAACCGTGGCAGTGGGAAGATTCGCAACCGCGCTGCGCGGCGCCGGACGGGCGGCCAAGCTGAGAACATGGGGTCGCCGCTGGCACCGCCGCCGAGGCCGGGCCGGTCGTCGTCGGCCGGCGCCGCGCCGCCGGGGCGCCCGGCCGGTGGTACGCCCCGCACGGCGCTCGCCGAACTGCTCGCCGGCAACCGTCGGTTCATCAGCGGTCAGCCGGTGCACGGTCACGACGTCACCGCCGCCGCGGCGAGCGCCTCCGGCGATCAGCAGCCGTACGCGGTGCTGCTCGGCTGCATCGACTCACGGGTGCCACTGGAGGCGATCTTCGACCAGACCTTCGGCTCGATCTGCGTGATCCGCACCGGTGGGCACGTGCTCGACCGGGCGGTGCTCGGCTCGATCGAGTACGTCGTGCACCAACTGGGGGTGCCGCTGGTGGTGGTGCTCGGGCACGAGCGGTGCGGCGCGGTGGCCGCCACGGTCGAGGCGGTGCGCAGCGGCGAGCGGCCCGGCGGCGCACTGGCCCACCTGGTCGACCAGATCGCCCCGGCGGTGACCGAGGTGGGCGCCGCCGACCCGCGGGTCCAGCCACTGGCCATCCGCCGGCACGTGCTGCGGACGGTGGCCGCGCTGCGCGCCGACGACCTGCTCGCCGGCCCGGTCGCCACCGGCCGGGTGGACGTGGTCGGCGCCCTCTACGACCTGGCCAGCGGCGAGGTCACCCTGCTGCGCTGAGCGGCGTGGCCCGGCCTCGCCCGACGTCCGGGCGAGCCGGGGGCGGAGATGACGAACCGCCCGCCGGGAGGTCCCGACGGGCGGTTCGGATGTCGCTGGTGGAGCGGGCGGATCAGGCCTCGAAGACGCCGGCCGCGACCAGGCGCTTCTCGGTCGCCTCCCAGCCGTCGCCGGGGTGCGCCTGCGCCAGGGTGTTGATCTCGGCCCGGATCTTCGCGGCGTGACCGGCGGCGGCCAGCACCCGGATCTCCTCGACGAAGGCGTCGGAGTCCGTGCGCAGGTGCGCGGTCTTGCCGTTGGTCAGGTTCCGCACGTAGGCGTGCTTGCCGCCGTTGAGCGGGATGAGGTACTTGAACTCGCCCAGCACGCTGAGGGCGCCACCCTGGCCAGCCTGGCCGGCCCGGACGGACGCGCGCGCGGTCTTAGAGGTGTTGCTCGCCACGGAGGTACTCCTTGCAAGACGTACGGGAGGACTGGACGTCCGGGGGCTGGTGCGGGAAGCACCGCAAAGGTGGACCCGCGAAAGTCGTGCGCGGCAGAAGCCGCCGGTGGAACTGTACACGACCACGATGCCTGGCTGGTCATCGCGCTGTCCTGAGAGACAACGGCGGTCACCCGGTCGGCTATTCCACGGCCCCGGGCCCGGCGAATTTTCCGATTCCCTGGCGCACCATCCGTCACAGGAGTCATCATGTGTTGCAGGAACCACTCGGGTGACACGAGGTCGTAGGGGAAGACGCACCTCGCTCTCCGGGAGGTCACCGTGCCAACGCGTGGCGTCGTATACGTCCACTCGACCCCGCTCGCCGTGTGCTCACACGTCGAGTGGGCGATCGCGCGCGTCCTTGCCGCGCCGGTCAACCTGCAGTGGACGGCTCAGCCCGTCGACCCCGGCGCCCGCCGGGCCGAGTGCGGGTGGACCGGTCGTCCGGGGACGGGCGCCGAGCTGGCTGCTGCCCTCCGGCAGTGGCCCATGATCCGTTTCGAGGTGACCGAGGAGCCGAGCCCCGGCGCCGACGGTGAACGGTTCATGCACGTTCCGGGGCGTGGCCTGTTCCGGGCCACGGTCGGCGCGGCCGGCGACATCCAGCTCGGCGAGGACCGCCTGCGCAGCATCCTGGCGACCGCCCGGGCGCCGGAGGCGATCGCGCACGCGGTGGACAAGGCGCTCGGCACCGCCTGGGACGCCGAGCTGGAGCCCTACCGCTACGCCGGCGACGGCGCCCCGGTGACCCTGCTCACCCGGGTCGGGTGACCCGCTCGGCGGCGGCGCCGACGGCTCGCCGGGCAGGCCGACCGCAGAGGTCAAGTTGCCCCGATACGCGGAGAACTGGTGGGATAGGCGGCGTGTCGTTTCGCCCGCGCCGCGCCAGCGTCGCCGTCGCCGCCCTGACCGCCCTGCTCGTCTCCGGTTGCGCGACGGGCCCGGACCGCCCCGGTCCGGCCCCGTCGGGCGCGACCGCGGCGCCGACCCCGACCGCCACCGCGCCGCCCCCCGATGATCCCGCGGCCCGCGCCGCCGCCCTGGTCGGCACGCTCGGCGACGAGGACCTGGTCGGGCAGGTGCTGATGCCGTACGCCTACGGCAGCGCCGCGACGAAGGTCTCGCCCGGCTCGGCGGCCGGCAACCGGGCCCTCGCCGGGGTCGACACCCCCGCCGAGATGATCGCGAAGTACCGGCTCGGCGGGCTGATCCTGGTCGGCTTCAGCGCCGACGACCCGACCAGCGGCAACCAGGAAACCACCAACGTGGACAGCCCGAAGCAGGTCCACGAGCTGACCACCGGGCTGCGCGAGGCGGCCGGCCGGTTGCCCACCGGTGCCGCGCCCTTCCTGATCGGCACCGACCAGGAGTACGGCGTGGTCACCCGGATCACCGACGGGGTCACCGCGCTGCCCAGCGCGCTGGCCGCCGGTGCGGCCGGCGACCCGGCGTTGACCGAGGCGGCCTGGCGGGCCGCCGGCGCCGAGCTGGCCGCGATGGGGATCAACCTCGACTTCGCGCCGGTCGCCGACGTGCTCGCCACCCGCAGCACCGTGATCGGCTCCCGGTCGTTCGGCGCCGACCCCAAGCGGGCCGCGGCGCAGGTCGGCGGCGCCGTGCGCGGCCTGCAGGGCGCGGGCGTCGCAGCCACGGTGAAGCACTTTCCCGGGCACGGGCACAGCGCGGCCGACTCGCACCAGGAGCTGCCGACGCTCACCCAGTCCCCGGCGGCGCTGGCGGCCGGCGCGTGGCCGCCGTTCAAGGCTGGGATCGACGCCGGCGCGATGGCCGTGATGTCCGCCCACCTCGACGTCCGGTCGATCGACCCGGGCACCCCGGCCACCTTCTCCCACAAGCTGCTCACCGACGTGCTCCGCAACCAGCTCGGCTTCCAGGGCGTGGTGATCACCGACGGCATGAACATGCCCCCGGCGAAGCGCTGGTCGCCGGGGGAGGCCGCGGTGCGGGCGTTGAACGCCGGCAACGACCTGATCCTGATGACCCCGAACGTGGGCCAGGCGTACGACGGGCTGCTCGCCGCGCTGCGCGGCGGCTCCCTGCCCCGCGCTCGGCTGGTCGACGCGGCGACCCGGGTGCTGACCATGAAGTTCCGGTTGGCCGGGCAGCCGGCCCCGGCGATGTCCACGCTCAACGACCCGGCGCACCGCACGGCGGCCGACGCGCTCGCGGCCGCCTCGGTGACCGTGCTGCGCGGCGCCTGCGGCACCGCCGGAGTCGCCGGGCCGGTGACCGTCACCTCCTCCGGAGGTCGGGACCAGACCCGGAAACTGCTCACCGAGGCCCTCACCGCCGCCGGCGCGCGGGTGGTGCCCAGCGGTGGCACGATCGTGCACCTGGTCGGCTACGGCGACGGCGCCGGCGACCTGCGCGCCGACGCCGCCGTGACGGTCGCCATGGACACCCCGTACGTGCTGGCGAAGGCGAAGTCGCCGACGCTGCTGGCCACCTATTCGTCCAGCCGGGCCTCGATGACCGCGCTGGCCGGGGTGCTCGCCGGGAAGGCCCGCCCGGGCGGCCGGTCGCCGGTCAAGGTGACCGGGTTGCCCGCCACCACCTGCGCCAGCTGAGAGCCGTCAGTAGCGCCTGACGCGGGCGGACTGCTTCACCAACTGGTAGGCGGGCAGCAGCTCCTCGGTGTCCGGGGTGTCCAGGGTCAGCACGACCGGGCCGTACAGGGAGGCCATGGCGATGGCCCGGTCCCGGACGGAGCCGCCGCCGTCCTTGAAGTAGCTCGCCTCGAAGGCGTCCACCTTGCCGGCCTTGATCCGCCGGTACTCGGCGTCGGCGGACTCCGGCGCGTACTGGTTCAGGAAGTGCTTCAGGTGCGGCTCGGTGCCGCCGGCGACACCGTTGATCCGCCACACGCGGACGAAGCCGGTGACGCCGCTGGGCCGCGCGTCGATCTCGCACCACAACTCGGTGTCCCCGAGGTCCAGCTGAGCGGCCTTGCCCTCCATCGACCGGACCTTCCAGCCGGTGGGCACGGAGAAGGTGACCGGCAGCTCGCAGGTGCTGCCGGCCTCTCCCACCGTGACACCGGCCGGGGCCGCGGCGACCTCGTCGTACCAGGGTGGGCCGGGGGTCACCGGTGAGGCGGTGGGACTCGGCGACGCCGTCGGCGAGGCGCTCGCCGACGGCTTCTCGTTCTGCTCGGCGCAACCGCCGGCCAGTGCGATGGTCAGCGCCGCGAGTACGGCGACACAGCTCCGCTGCCCCATGGGATCCCCCCGTTGTCGATCTTCAGCCGGCACAGCAAACCGGGTCGGGGCGGCGGCGTCAACTCCGTTGCGGGGACCGGGGTCACGCGGGGCGGTTCGGCTCCGGACGGTTCGTCCGCTCGCGCTGAGCCGGCGTGGCGAGCAGTGGCAGCGGCGACGGCTCGGGCAGCGCCGACGGGTCGGCGCTGGGCACCGTCCGGGGCAGCAGCGCGGCGAGACCTGCCCGGGTCGCCACCACGATCAACCGGTCGGTCCGGACCAGTGGACGGCGGTCCGGCAGGGACCAGATGGTCTGACCGGCCCGGCCGGTGCGCATCGCGATCACCCGGACCTCGCCGGGCCGGGAGATGTCGGGGCAGAACAGCCCCTCGATCTCGGAGCCGGCGCCCACCGGCAGGTCGGCGACGAGCAGGACCCGGCGCCCGACCGAGATGGTGTCGATGACCTCGCGTCCCATCATGGCGGCGGCGAACGCCGGCGCGGCCAGGTACGACACGCTGCGGGACCGGGTGAGGCCGAAGGTCCGCTGCACCCGCTGCGCGAAGCCGTCGTCGAAGAGCCGCAGCACGATGCGCAGCGGCGGCTGCCCCGCGGCGGTCCGCTGGGAGGTGTGCCCCGGTCGGCCCAGCAGGGCCGTCTCCAGGTTGGACACGTCGTCGCCGGTGAGCACCACCAGTGCCCGAGCGGTGTGCAGCGAGGCGGCGCGCAGCGTCTCGGGGCTCGTCGCGTCGCCGATCACCACGGGCAGCCCCAGCTCGCGGGCGACGGCCACCCCGCGCGCCGACTCCGCGCGGTCGACCGCCACCACCAGCACCCCGAAGGAGTGCAGTTCCTGGAGCACCCGGGTGCCGATGTTGCCCAGGCCGACCACGATCACGTGGTCGGCGACCGGGTCCACCAGCCCGCCGGCGGCCACCGTGAGCCGGGCGTGCACGAGCGCGTCGACCACGAGGGCGGTCACGGTCGGCACGATGGCGACTCCCGCGATCACCAGCACCACCGCGGTCACCTTCTCGGCGAGCGGAGCGCCCGGGTCGGCGTCCGCGCCGCCCAGCGCGGTGAGCAGCACCAGGTACGCCGCCTCGGCCGGTCGAAGGCCCCGGGCGAACGCGAGCACCGTGCCGGCGGCGACGAAGAGCGCGGCCAGGCCGGCCAGCGCCAGCCGCACGTTCCGCCCGAAGATCAGGCCGGTGGTCCGCAGCAGGCGGGACCGCCGGCGGGGCGGCTCGGGGCGACGCTGCCCGTAGGTGCGGACGAGCACCAGGTCGGCGTCCTCCTCGTTCTCGGGGAGGGTGACCGGCTCGGGCCCGTCGGTGTCCGCGAGGGCGCAGACGATGTCGGCGGTGGCCGGACCGAGCGCCTCCCGGTGCGCCGTGCGGACGAGTTCGTCGTCGGGCAGCCGCAGGTAGGTCGGGGCCTCGTCGCCCAGGGTGGCGGCCACGAACGCCGGGGCGGCGAACTCCGAGCCGGACAGCACGGCGCAGTCGCCCAGCGCGGTGGCCACCCCCTCGCCGAGCACCGAATTGAACAGACGGACCACGAGCCGTACGTCCGGGTCCAGTTCGCGCACGATCATCGCGGCGTCCACGTTGGTGACGTCGTCGTCGCCGACCAGCGCCACCGCCGCCGCCTGCCGCACCCGGGCCTGCTCCAGCACCTCCGCGGTCAGCCGGCGGGCCACCAGCACCTCCGGTCGCTGACCCGGCCCACCCGGCTCGGGGGAGAACTCCGCGATGTCCGGCGCGTGGTTCTCGGTCAGCGACGGCAGCACCACGGTGACGGCCACGCCGTACCGGTCCACCAGCTCCGCCACCAGGCGACGGGCGAGGGTGCCGTCGCCGCAGACCACGTAGCGCTGGCCGGAGTGCTCCGCGGCGGGGAGGGTGTCGTCGGACACGCCCCGGATGGTAGCCGCCGGACTCCAGCCGGCGGCGGCCGTCGGGCCGGAATCCGGTCGCGCCGGCCGGGCCCGGCCTGGCACCCTGCGGGCATGACAGCGGCGCGGGGATTCCGGTACGTCGAGCGGGCCGACGGCACGGTGGTGATCACCCATCAGGGGCGGGTCGCCGGCACGTTGCGTGGCGGCCGGGCGGCACAGTTTCTCGCCGAGGTCGACGACGACCCGCAGCTGGTGATGGCGCGCTGGACCGGCAACTACCGCCGGGGCAACGAGCGGACCGCGCAGCAGCACCCGCGCAACCGCGGCTGAGCGGCGGCAACGCCGAGGGCCCGCGCTCGACGAGCGCGGGCCCTCGGTGGAACCGTCGAACGTTACAGCGGGATGTTGCCGTGCCCGCCGCGGGCAGCCGGGGCCGCGGCGAGCGCCTCGGCGATCCGGCGTCGGGTCTCCGCCGGCTTGATCACGTCGTCCACCACGCCGATCTCCAGCGCCCGGTTCACCCCACCGGCCGTCCGGGTCTGCTCCTCGATCAGCTGCGCGCGCAGCGCCTCCCGCTCCTCGACCGGAGCGGCGGCCAGCCGCTTGCGGTGCAGGACGTTCACCGCCGCGCTCGCGCCCATCACCGCGACCTCCGCGTTCGGCCAGGCGAAGACCGCGGTGGCGCCGAGCGAGCGCGAGTTCATCGCGATGTACGCGCCGCCGTACGCCTTGCGGGTCACCAGGGTCACCCGCGGCACCACCGCCTCGGCGAAGGCGTGCAGCAGCTTCGCGCCGCGGCGCACCACGCCGTCCCACTCCTGGCCGAGACCGGGCAGGTAGCCCGGCACGTCGACCAGCACGATCAGCGGGACGCCGAGGGAGTCGCACATCCGCACGAACCGAGCCGCCTTCTCGGCGCTGGAGGCGTCGAGGCAGCCACCGAGGCGCAGCGGGTTGTTGGCGATCACGCCGACCGTCCGCCCGGCGAACCGGCCGAGCGTGGTGACGACGTTCGGCGCCCACTTGGCGTGCAGCTCCACGCCGGGGGCGTCGAGCAGCGCCTTGACCACCGGCTTCACGTCGTACGCCCGGTTGGTCTCGGCCGGCATCCGGGCGGTCAGGTCGTGCCCGTCCTCGCCGTCGGCCGACACGTCGTCGGGCGAGAGCCGGCCCTGGTGACCGAGGAGCGCGGCGAGCCTGCGCGACTCGGTCATCGCCGCCTCGTCGTCGGGGCAGGTCACGTGCACCACACCGGAGCGGCGACCGTGCGGCTCCGGGCCGCCGAGCCGCTCCATGTCGACCTGCTCGCCGGTGACGCTGCGGACGACCTCGGGGCCGGTCACGAAGATCCGGCCGGCCCCGCTCATCACCACGATGTCGGTCAGTGCTGGCCCGTACGCCGCGCCGCCGGCCGCCGGACCGAGCACCACCGAGATCTGCGGTACCCGGCCGGAGGCCCGCACCATCGCGGCGAAGACCTGCCCGACGGCGTCCAGCGCGACCACGCCCTCGGCCAGCCGAGCGCCGCCGGAGTGCCAGAGGCCGAGCACCGGCACCCGCTCCCGGACGGCGGTGTCGATCGCGTCGACGATGTGCCGGCACCCGTCGAGGCCCATCGCGCCGCCCATCTTCGTCGCGTCGGTGGCGTACGCGATCGCGGGCGTGCCCTCGATCTCACCGCGCGCCCAGAGCACGCCGGAGCCGTCCCGCGGCGCCGACAGGCGCAGCGAGCCGGCGTCGAAGAGGGCCCGCAGCCGGACCTCGGGATCCCGGTGGTCCACGATCGCTGTGCCCGCGCCGACGGCGGTGGTGCTCACGTGGGCCTCCATGCGTGTGGTCTCAGGCCCGGGTGAAGACGAGAGCCACGTTGTGACCACCGAAGCCGAACGCGTTGTTCAGCGCGGCGGGGATCTCCATCTGGCGCGGCTTGTGGGCGGCCACGTCCAGGGTGAGGCCCTCCTCCGGGTCGTCGAGGTTGATCGTCGGGGGTACGACACCGTCGCGGATCGCCAGGATGGTGGCGATCGACTCCAGCGCGCCGGCCGCGCCGAGCAGGTGACCGGTCATCGACTTCGTCGCGGCCAGCACCGGGTGGTCCCCGAGTGCCTTGTGCAGCGCGCCGATCTCCAGCATGTCGCCGACCGGGGTCGACGTGGCGTGCGCGTTGACGTGCACGATGTCCCGCTTGGCCACCTCCGAGTCGGCGATCGCCCGGGCGATGGCGCGGATGGCGCCCTCACCCTCGGCGTGCGGCTGCACGATGTCGAAGGCGTCGGAGGTGATGCCGGCGCCGGCGAGACGGGCGTACACCCGGGCTCCCCGGGCCGCGGCGTGGTCGGCCCGCTCCAGCACGACCACCCCGGCGCCCTCGCCCAGGACGAAGCCGTCCCGGCCCTTGTCCCACGGGCGGGAGGCGTGCTCCGGGTCGTCGTTGCGCGTGGACATCGCCCGCATCGAGGCGAACCCGGCGATCGGCAGCGGGTGGATGACCGCCTCGGTGCCGCCGGCCACCACCACGTCGGCCCGGCCGGACCGGATGATGTCCAGGCCGAGCGCGATCGCCTCCGCGCCGGTCGCGCAGGCGCTGGCCACCGAGTGCACACCGGCCTTCGCGCCCACCTCGAGCCCGACCCACGCGGCCGGGCCGTTCGGCATCAGCATCGGCACGGTGTGCGGGGAGACCCGGCGCGGCCCGGAGGCCTCCAGGATGTCGTCCTGGGCGAGCAGGGTGGTCGCACCGCCGATGCCGGAGCCGACGCTGACCGCCAGCCGCTCCGGGTCCAGCCCGGAGTCGGCCAGGCCGGCGTCCGCCCAGGCCTGCTTGGCCGCCACGAGAGCGATGGCCTCGGAGCGGTCCAGCCGACGCAGCTTGACCCGGTCCAGCACCTCGGACGGCTCGACGGCCAGCTGCGCGGCGATCCGGACCGGCAGTTGCGCCGCCCACTCCTGGGTGAGGGGACTCACCCCGGAGCGGCCGGCGAGCAGGGCTTCCCAGGTCGACGCGACGTCCCCGCCGAGCGGGGTCGTCGCGCCGAGCCCGGTGACGACGACGTCGGGACGAGTCATGATCAGGACTGCGCCTCGATGTAGCTGACCGCGTCCCCGACGGTCTTCAGGTTCTGCACCTCGTTGTCCGGGATCTTGACGCCGAACTTCTCCTCGGCCGCCACCACGACCTCCACCATGGAGAGCGAGTCGACGTCCAGGTCGTCGGTGAAGGACTTACCCTCGGCCACGTCGTCCGGGTTCACCCCGGCAACCTCTTCGAGGATCTCGGCGAGGCCGGCGGTGATCTCGTCA
This sequence comes from Micromonospora sp. NPDC048909, assembly GCF_040649635.1. Taxonomy (NCBI): domain Bacteria; kingdom Bacillati; phylum Actinomycetota; class Actinomycetes; order Micromonosporales; family Micromonosporaceae; genus Micromonospora; species Micromonospora sp. NPDC048909. The sequence goes on from NZ_JBEZFU010000002.1 coordinate 204,727, forward strand.
CGGGTCATTGCGGTTGGTTCCTCTCATCGGGGGTTGATCGCGTCGGACGGCCGCGCCGCCCGACGTTCGCCTCGGCGCGTGCGCGCCGAGGTGGCACTCAGGGACACCGGACGACCTGGCCGGCGTAGGTCAGGCCGCCGCCGAAGCCGAAGAGCAGCACCGGCGCCCCGGAGGGCACCTCCCGCCGCTCCACCAGCTTGGACAGGGCCAGCGGCACACTCGCCGCGGAGGTGTTGCCGGACTCGACGATGTCCTTCGCGATGATCGCGTTCGGGATGTCGAGCCGCTTGACGATGCCGTCGATGATCCGCGCGTTGGCCTGGTGCGGCACGAACGCGGCCAGCTCGGAGGGAGCCACTCCGGCCCGCTCGCAGGCCTGCAGGGCCAGCGGGGCCAGCGCGGTGGTGGCCCAGCGGAAGACCGCCTGCCCCTCCTGCTTGATGTAGGGGCGCCAACCCTCGATCCGGACCGCGTCGCTCTTCTCCGGCACCGAGCCCCAGACCACCGGGCCGACCCCGGCCGGCTCGTCGTCGCCGGTGGCGGTGACCACCGCGGCACCCGCCCCGTCGGCGAAGATGATGCAGGTCGAGCGGTCGGTCCAGTCGGTGAACTCGGAGAGCTTCTCGGCGCCGATCACGATCGCGTTGCGCGACGCGCCGGCCCGGATCGCGTGGTCGACGGTGCCCAGCGCGTACGCGAAGCCCGAGCAGGCGGTGTTGATGTCGTACGCCCCGGGGGCGGTGATGCCGAGCTTGGCGGCGACCCGGCAGGCCACGTTCGGGCTGCGGTCGACCGAGGTGCAGGTGGCGACCACGACCAGGTCGATGTCGGCGGCGCTGAGACCGGAGTTCGCCAGCGCCTTGCCGGCGGCCGCGGCCGCCATGTCGGCCACCGTCTCACCGTCGGCGATCCGCCGGCTGACGATGCCGACCCGGTCCCGGATCCACTCGTCGTTGGTGTCGACCATGCGGGCGAGGTCGTCGTTGGTGACCACCCGGGAGGGCTGGTAGTGCCCCAGGGCGACGATCCGGCTTCCAGCCATTAGTTCTGTCCTCCGATGCGGGCGAGCGGTTGGCCCGGCGCGACCGGGTCGTCGTGGTGGGCGAGCCACTCGGTGAGCGCGCCACTGCCGTGCGCGGTCACCTCGACCTGCCCCTGGCGGGTGACGACGTGACCGACCACCTGGCCGGACCGGAGCGTCTCGCCCTCGGCGAGGCCCTCGGCCGGCGCGAAGGTGCCGGCGGCCGGGGCCACCACCACCCGGAACTGGATGGTCGGCTCGTGGCTCGGCGCCATGCCGTGCCGGGCGATGAGGTCGCGGGCGGCGGGCAGGTCGTCCGGGGTGTTCAGGGTGACGATCTCCGGTGCGCCGGTGGCCTTCAGCTCCCGCTTCACCAGACCGGCCAGGGTGCCGGCCGGGGGAAGCTCGATGACGCCGGTGACCCCGAGGTCGACCAGCGTGCGCATGCAGAGGTCCCACCGGACCGGGGCGGTGACCTGGCGGACCAGCCGCTGCACCATGTCCCGACCGTGGTTGACCGCGGCGCCGTCGAGGTTGGACAGCAGGATCCGGGCCGGGTCGGCCGGGGTGATCCCGCCGGCCACCGTGGCGAGCGCGGCCTCCGCCGGCGCCATGTACGGGGTGTGGAACGCGCCGGCCACCTGGAGCCGGATGATCCGGGCCTTCGCCGGCGGCTCGGCGGCGAGCTTGTCGAGGCCGTCCAGCGCCCCGGCGGCGACGACCTGACCGGCACCGTTGCGGTTGGCCGGGTGGAGCCCGTGCGCCTCGATCGCGGCGAGCACCTCGTCCGGGTCCCCGCCCAGCACGGCGGCCATCCCGGTCGGCTGCAGCGCGCAGGCGGCGGCCATCTCCCGCCCGCGTACGCCGGCCAGGGTGATCGCGGACTCGGCGGGTAGCACCCCGGCCAGCGCTGCCGCGCCCAGCTCGCCGACGCTGTGCCCGGCGGTGACGCTCACGTCGTACATCGGCAGGTGCTCGGCGGCGAGCAGCGCCGCGGCGACCAGCAGCGGCTGGGTACGCGCGGTGTCCTTGATCTCGTCGGCGTCGGCGGCGGTACCGAGGTGCACCAGATCGACCCCGGCCAGCGCGGACCACCAGCGCAGCCGCGCCTCGGCACCGGTCAGGTCGAGCCACGGAGTCAGGAAGCCGGGCTTCTGGGAACCCTGGCCGGGCGAGAGTACGGCGAGCACGTCTATGACTCTCCCGGATACGCGTGGGTAGCGCTGTGCCGCCCTCGACCAAACCACACTAGAAGCTTTGTCGGGATCCTACAAAGATCGGCGGTGATCATCGCCTGTCTGCGCGGTTTTGGTGTTGGCTGGGTTCATTGTCTGGGTTGGGACCACCGAGACCACCGGGACCACCGGGTCGAGCCGGCCGACGGTGAGCGCGATCTGGAGCGCGAACGCGTCCCGCGGGACCAGCGGCGAGAAGCCGGTGACCTCGGCGATCCGGCGCAACCGGTAGCGCACCGTGTTCGGGTGCACGAACAAGGCCCGGGCGGCGCTCTCCAGCGTGCCGCTGGCGCTGAAGTAGGCGTCCAGCGTCTCCAGCAGCTCGCCGCCGGCACGGACCAGCACCGCGTACACGTCGTGTCGCAGCCGCCGCCGGGCCTCCGCGTCACCGGCCAGCGCCCGCTCGGGCAGCAGGTCGGCCGCGGACACCGGTCGGGGCGCGGTCGGCCAGGCCGGCGCCGCGCGGAACCCGGCCAGCGCGGCCCGTGCCGACTCGGTCGCCTCGTCCAGGCTCGGCACGGCCGGGCCCACCACCACCGGGCCCTCGCCGAACGCGGTCAGCAGCTTGCCCGCCGCCGCCAGCGGGTCCGCGGCGCCGCCGAGCACCACGACCAACCGGTCACCGTGCACCCCGCCGATCACCTCGGCCCCGATCCGGCGGGCCAGCCGGTAGACGGTGTGCAGCACGGCCGAGACCTCACCGCCCGGGGAGCGCCCGACCGCCACCGCCACCGGCGGGGCGTCCGCCCAGCCCAGCGCCGCCGCGCGGCTGGCCAGCACGTCCGGGGAGTCGCCGCGCAGCAGCGCGTCGACCAGCAGCGCCTGCAACCGGGCGTCCCAGGCGCCGCGCGACTCGGCGGCGCGGGCGTAGACCCGGGCGGCGGCGAAGGCGATCTCCCGGGAGAAGCGCAGCACCGCGTCGCGCAGTTGCTGCTCCTCGCCCTTCGCGGCGAGGTGGGGCACCTGCTCCTCGACCACGTCGATGGTGACCTTGATCAGCGCCACGGTCTGCTGGAGGGTGATCGAACGCGCCAGCTCCAGCGGCGCGGCGGCGAAGACCTCGTCGGAGACCTCCTGGGTGCTGTCCGCGCTGCCGCCGCCGGAGCTCAGCCACTGCACCAGGGACCGGACGCCGGCCTGGGCCACCAGCATGACCCAGGAACGCTGGTCCGCCGGGAGGGACCGGAACCAGGGCAGCGTCTCGTCCATCCGGGCCACGCTGCCGGTGGCCAGAGCGCCCGCCGCCCGCTCGATCCGGCGCAGCGTGGCACTGAGCTCCGCGTCGCCCGGCTCGTTCCCCACCGCACCAGCCTGACACGCCCTGAGCAGCGGCTCCACGCCGGGCCGGGCTGCCGGCGGCCCTCGACCGGTTAGCGCGGTGGCGGCGCGGGCAGGCCCAGCTCCTGGGCCAGGATGGCCGCCTGCACCCGGCTGCGCAGCGCCAGCTTGGCCAGGATCCGGCTGACATGGGTCTTCGTGGTGCTCTCCGCCAGGGCCAGTCGGTCGGCGATCTGCTGGTTGGACAGGCCCAGCCCCAGGCAGGCCAGCACGTCCCGCTCGCGGGGGGTGAGCGTGGCCACCGCCGCCCGGCTGCCGTCCGGGGCGTCCGGGACGCTGTCCGCGAACGCCCGGATCAGCCGGCGGGTGACCGCCGGGGCGATGAACCCCTCGCCGCGGGCCACCGTCCGCACCGCCGCCACCAGGCCGGCCGCGTCGGTGTCCTTCAGGAGGAAGCCGGCCGCCCCGGCCCGCAGCGCGCCGAAGACGTACTCGTCGAGGTCGAAGGTGGTGAGCACCAGTACGTCGGTGTGCCCGTCGGCGACGATCTCGCGGGTGGCCGCGATGCCGTCCTGGCGCGGCATCCGTACGTCCAACACGGCGACGTCGGGGCGCAGGTCGCGGCAGAGCCGGACCGCCTCGTCGCCGTCGCCGGCCGCGCCGACCACCTCGACGTCCGGCGCGGCGGAGAGGATCAGCGCCAGCCCGGCCCGTACCGCCGGCTGGTCGTCGGCGAGCACCACCCGGATCGTCCCCCCGGTCGGCACCCCTCGACGCCCGGCGCTCGGACCGTCCACCCGGCCGGTCACGGCACCGGCTCGGCGGTCGGCAGGTTGGCCCGGACCCGCCACCGGCCGTCCCGTGGCCCGGCGGCGAACCGGCCGTCCAGCACCACCGCGCGCTCCCGCATGCCGATCAGACCCGCGCCCGCGCCGACCAGAGCCGCGCCGGGCAGGCCGCGGCGCGCGGGGCGGACCGGATTCTCCACCGTGACCACCACCTCGGCCGGCCGGTACGCGATCTCCAGGTCGGCCTCGCCGTCACCGTGCTTCAGGGCGTTGGTCAACGACTCCTGCACGATCCGGTACGCCGCGAGGTCGACCCCGACCGGCAGCGCGGCCGGTTCCCCGCTGGTGCTCACCCGGACCGTCAGCCCGGCGGCGCGGACCCGCTCCACCAGCCGATCCAGCTCACCGAGTCGGGCGGGGATCGCGTCCACCGAATCCCGCCCAGTCGGTTCGGTCGGCTCGGCCGGCGCGCGCAGCACGCCGATCATCTGCCGCATCTCGGCCAGGCCCTGCACGCTGTTCTCCCGGATCACCCGCAGCGCCGACTCGACCTGGGCCCGGTCCAACCCGGGCACGGAGAGCGCCGCGGTGGCGTGGATGGCCACCGCGCTGAGGTGGTTGGCAACCACGTCGTGCAGCTCGCGGGCCATCCGCGCGCGCTCCGCGGCAACCGCCTGTCGCCGGTCCAGCTCCGTCAGGCGCGCGGTCTGTTCGGCCCGGGCCCGCTCGGACGCGGCCTGGTCGCGGTACTGCCGCACGCTGATCCCGGTGAGCACCGGCAGCACGCCGGCCAGCGCGAACGGCACGCCGAGGGCGACGCCCCGCCAGTGCCCGAAGATCACCACTCCGGCCACCGCGCCGAGCAGGCTCAGCGCGACCGTGATCCGCAGCAACCACCGCCAGAGGGCCGCGCCACCGTGCACGCAGGCGTCGTAGAGCACCTGGGTGTAGATCAGGATGGTCCCCAACGAGCCGCCGAGCAGGCTGTCCGCGAGCACGGCGGCCGTGCCGAGGGCGAGGCTGGCGCCGGGGGACGCCCGGCGTAGCGCCACGGCTGCGCAGACGGCCACCAGCGGTGGCAGGAACAGTGCGACGGGCACGTCCGGATGCGGGGTGATCTGCGGCTGCCAGCCGAGGCCGTGCAGGACCAGCCCGCCGGCCAGCGCCGTGCCGGCCAGAGCGAGATCCCGTCCCGGGGTGCCGGCGCTCGGCCACGGTGGCGGTCGCATGGGCCGATCCCACCACACCGGCGCCCGGTCGCCCTCCGCCCCCGGGAGGACGTCAGGCCGGCCCGCCTCCCCCGAAGGAGGTATCCGGGAGCTGGCGGCGGCACGCGCTGCACGGCACGTCGGGGCCGGCCAGTACGGTGACAGGGCACGTCGGCGCGACCGTCGACGGCGACCGCGAGCGTGAGGAGACCGGGATGACCCAGGGGGAAGCCGAGCACGGCTGCGCCCAGGGTGAGCCCTGCCGGCCGGGCCACCACGAGCAGCAGGCGGGCGCCAAGCACCGCCGTCTGGTCGGCGGGGTGCCGCCCTTCACGCCGGAGCCGGTGGGCGGCTGGCCTGCGGAGTCGACCGGCGGGTGGCCGGCCGAGCGGGCCGAGGAAGATGCCCCGGTGCCCCGGCAACGCTCCGGGGAGCTGCCCCCGCCGGTCGAGCCCGAGCCGGTGACGGCGGCCTCGGGCTGCCGCAGCGTCCTCCCGGGTTGGGCGGGTGCGCACCGGCACGGCCCCGTGCGACCCCGGCAGCGCGGCGCTCGCCGTGAGCACCCGCCGCGTCGCTGGTGCTGATCCCGCGCGACGGGCGCTGACCGACCCGGGCGGCCGGTCAGCGGGTGCGGCGGCGGATGAGCAGCGCGATCCCGGCCAAGCCGGAGGTGATGACCAGCATCACCGCGACGTTGAGCAGCAGCAGCCGCTGGAGTTCGCTGAGTGCCTCGTCGATGTCCCGGCCCGGGTTGATCGCGTCTTCCGGGATCACCCGCTCGCCACCGCCGACGCCGCCGCTGACCGTGTCGTACTGCCGCTCGAGCGGCACTCCGGCGGTGCGCAGCGTCTCCGACATGGAGAGTCGACCGAGGAACCAGCCGGCACTGGTCTTACGGGAATCCGGCTGCTTGGCCGGCCGGTAGACCCGGGGCCCGCCGACGGCCTTCGGGTAGAGGTCGTAGGTCTGCTTCGGCGTCTCGCCGGCCAGCACGACGACCGTGTACTTCGGACCGAGATCGGCCGGCTTCGGCCCGTTGGCCGTGCCGATCCGGCCGAGGAAGTTGACCTGATCGATCAGGGCGACCACGTGTGCCGGCTGGGTGTCCGAGCGCAGCCGCAGCGGCGCACTCATCCCGGTACCGGTGATGTCGACACCGGGCGGCGGCTTCGGGGCGGCCTGAGCCGGGCCGGCGACGCCGAGCGACACGGCCGCCGTGAGCGCCCCGGCCAGCACGGCGATCAGCCGCCTCACCTGTCGGACCATCGCCGCCTCCTCGCCCCGTTCGATGGATGGCTTCGCTGCGCCTGACGTGTCGGTCGGTCGACGGCGACCGGACCCGATGGCCGGACGCCCCACCTAAAGACTCCGCAGAATGTCGATCGGTTGCAGTATCTGGAACAGTATTTGGAACTATGTGCGATCTCGGCTCGACTAATGAGGAGCCGTTGATCAGCGCGCGGATCGTACCTTTACGGAGGGGTTCATGGGGGGCAGGGTCGCACGTGTGGCGCGGTTCGGGCCAGCGGTCTTCGGCGTGGCGCTCGGTGTGTCGTTGTTGCTGCCGGCGCAGCCGGCTGCCGCGCACAACTCGCTGACCGGCAGCGATCCGCGCGACGGCGCGCGGGTGGCGGCCGCGCCGACGCGTGTCGAACTCCGGTTCCTGTCCCGACTGGACCCGAGTACGACGAAGATCACACTGACCGGACCGGACAATGTGGTCGCGGCCGGTGGGGCGCCGCGCTTCGCGGGCAGCCGGGTGAGCGTGCCGTTCAAGCCGGGCAGGGCCGGTCTCTACACCGTCGGCTACCGGGTTGCGTCCGGCGACGGGCACCCGATCTCCGGCGAGGTGCGCTTCACCCTCACCACCGGCACGCCGGCCGATCCCTCGGCCGCACCGACGTCGGGCCCGGCCGTACCGCCCTCGGGCGGCTCGACCGCCGGCCCGTCCCCGGCCGGGTCGGCCTCGCCGACGGCCGGTCCGGACGGTGCCAGCCCGACGGCAGCCGCCGTGCCCGCCGCTGAGGAGCAGGACGGCAGCGGCAGCGGCTGGTTCTGGGCGCTCGGCGGCCTGGTCCTGCTCGCCGCGCTGTTGACCGGCGGCATCCTGCTCCGCCGCCGCGCCAGCCGCGGCTGACCGACGGGCGGGCCGCACCCGCAGCCGGCAGGCCCGGTGCGGGTGCGGCCCGGCCGCCGGTACGGGTGTCAGACCAGGCGGACCCGGGCGGCGCGCAGCCGGGTGAGGGTGCGCTCGCGGCCGAGCACCTCCAGCGACTCGAAGAGCGGCAGCCCCACGCTGCGGCCGGTGATCGCGACCCGGACCGGCGCCTGGGCCTTGCCGAGCTTGAGACCCCGCTCGGCGCCGACCGCCTCCAGGGCAGACTTGATCGACTCGGCGTCCCAGGAGACCGACGACTCGAACGCCGCCGTCGCGGCCTCCAGCAGCTCCGCCGAGCCCTCCTTCATCGCCTTGGCCCAGGCCGCCTCGTCGATCAGCGGGGTGGCCAGGAAGAGGAAGTCGACGTTCGGCACGATCTCGCTGAGCACGGCGATCCGGGTCTGGGCGAGCGGGGCGACGGCCGCGAACGCGGCGGCGTCGAACTCCGCCGGCTGCCACGGCGGGGGCGCGATGGTGCCGGTGCCGGTCAGCCACGGCTGGCAGGCGGCGACGAACTCGTCCACCGGCAGTGCCCGGATGTACTCCCCGTTGAACGCGCGCAGCTTCTTCTCGTCGAAGAAGGCCGGCGAGGGGTTGACCTCATCCAGCCGGAACTCCTGCTCGATCACCGACCAGGGGACGATCTCCCGGTCGCCGGAGGGCGCCCAGCCGAGCAGCATCAGGTAGTTGCGCATCGCGGCGGCCAGGTAGCCCTCGTCGCGGTACGCCTCCAGGGCGACCTTGTCCCGCCGCTTGGAGAGCTTCTGCCGCTTCTCGTTGACGACCACCGGCACGTGCGCCCAGATCGGCGGCTTGACGCCGAGCGCGTCCCAGAGCAGTTGCTGCTTCGGGGTGTTCGGCAGGTGCTCCTCGGCCCGGATCACGTGGGTGATCCCCATGATCATGTCGTCCACGACGTTGGCCAGCAGGAAGACCGGCGAGCCGTCGCCCCGGGCGATGACGAAGTCCTCGATCAGCTTGTTCTCGAAGGTCGGCTCGCCGCGGATCAGGTCGACCACCACGGTCTCGCCCTCGTCCGGCGTGCGGAAGCGCAGCGCCCGCCCCTCGCCCGGGCCGAGACCCTTGTCCCGGTGGAAGCCGTCGTAGCCGGCGTACTGCGAGCCGGTGCGGGCCTGGACGTCCTCCCGGGTGCAGTCGCAGTAGTACGCCCGGCCCGACTCGTAGAGCCGCTGGGCGGCGGCCCGGTGCTCGTGGGCGTTCTCCGACTGGAAGTGCGGGCCCTCGTAGCTGGTGCGCTCGATGCCGATCCAGTCGAGCGCGGAGAGGATGCCCTCGGTCCACTCGGGCTTGTTGCGGGCCGCGTCGGTGTCCTCGATGCGGAGCACGAACACCCCGCCCTGCTGCTTGGCGTAGATCCAGTTCTGCAGGGCCGAGCGGGCCCCGCCGACGTGGAACATACCGGTCGGGGAGGGGGCGAAGCGTACACGTACCGTCACGCCCCCAGCCTACGGCGCTGCGCCACCGCATTCGGCCAAGGGGTGCCGCTCAGGGCACCGAACGGATCTTCACGACCAGGGCGCTGCCGAGCAGGGTCACCACGGCGGTCACCGCGTAGAGCGTCGGGTAGCCGCCCAGATGCACCACGATCGGCGCGGAGAGGGCCGGGCCGAGCACCTGTGGCGCGGAGTTCGCGATGTTGATCACCCCGAGGTCCTTGGCCCGGTCGGTGGCCCGGGGCAGTACCTGGGTGATCAGGGCCGCGTCCACCGAGAGGTAGACGCCGTAGCCGGCGCCGAGCAGCAGCGCGGCGACCACCGCCATCGGCCAGACCGGGGCGACCGCGAGCAGTACCGCGGCTACCGCCATGATCAGCCCGGAGGTGATCACGTAGACCTTGCGCCGTCCGGAGCGGTCGGAGAGCCGGCCGGCGATCACCGCGGTGAGCATCATCCCGAGCGTGTAGAGCAGGATCAGCACCAGCAGGCTGCCCTCGGGATCGGCCACCCGTACCCCGTCGGTGAGGAAGTACAGCAGGTAGAGGGTGCCCAGCGCGTTGCCCACCTGGACCAGGAAGCGGGTGAGCCAGGCCCAGGCGAAGTCCGGGTGCCGGCGCGGGCTGATCCACATCGAGGCCAGCAGGGCCCGCGGCCGCAGCGCCGGCCGGTGCGTGCGGGGCAGCGGGTCGTCGGCGGTGAAGAGCGCGAACGGCAGCGACAGCAGCAGCATGGCCACCGCGATCGCCAGGTAACCGGCGGCGTTGCCGGTGACCACGGCGGTGACCAGCACCGCGCCGACCACCAGTCCGAGCGCCTGCGGGATGCCGACCCAGCCGGAGACCCCGCCGCGTTGGACGACCGGCACCCGGTCCGGGATGGCGGCGGTGAGGCTGGCCAGCATCGCGTTGAAGCAGACCTGGGCGGCGACCCAGGCCACCGTCACCCCGAGCACGGTCCGCTGCTGGGCGAGCAGCATCAGGGCCGCCGCCCCGAGCAGCGCGCCGCCCGCCGTCCAGACGTGCCGACGGCCGAACTCGCGCCCGCCCAGCCGCAGGCAGGTCCGGTCGGACAGCGCGCCCGCGAGCGGGTTGGCGATCACCGCCGCGAGCGCGCCGAGCCCGGTGACCACGGCCAGCATCGCCTCCTTGTCGCCGGGGGTGATCCGCTCGATCTGCTGGGGCAGCAGCACCTGGATCGGGGTGAAGAAGGCCATCCAGACCCCGAGGTTGGCCGCGAAGATCAAGGCGATCCAGCTGCGCCGGACCGGCACGGTCGGCTCGGCCAGCGCCGCCGGCAGCGACGTCGGGGTCGGGTCGACGGTGGTCACCGCGCGGAACTCCGGCGAGCGGCCGCGATCACGTCGCGGAGCCAGGCGTACGAGGACTTCGGGGTACGGGTCTGGTCGGCGTAGTCGACGTGCACCAGGCCGAACCGCTTGGTGAAGCCCTCGGCCCACTCCCAGTTGTCCAACAGCGACCAGACGAAGTACCCGCGCACGTCGACGCCGTCGTCGAGGGCCGCCCGGACCGCGCGCAGGTGCCCGTCGAGGTAGGCGATCCGGTCGGGGTCGTGCACCCGGCCGTCCGGTCCCGGCGCGTCGTCGTACGCGCAGCCGCTCTCGGTGATCTCGATCGGCGGCAGCGCGTCACCGTAGCTGTCGCGCAGCCAGCCGAGCAGCTCACGCAACCCGTCCGGGGCGACGGGCCAGTCGAACGCGGTCCGCGGATAGCCGCCCAGCGGCACCAGCTCGAACGGCAGCGGCGAATCCTCCTCGGGTGCGCGTACCCCGGTCGGGTTGTAGTAGTTGACCCCGAGCACGTCGATCGGGGCGGCGATGGCCGCCAGGTCGCCGTCGCGGACGAGGGACTCGTCGACGGCCGCGCCGTCCGGGTAGCCCCGGCCGAGCAGCGGGTCGGTGAAGAGCCGGTTGTGCAACGCCTCGTAGGCCGCGCCGGCGGCCCGGTCGGCGTCGGTGTCGCCGAGGACGCGCACCGGCGAGTAGTTGTTGGCGATGGCCACCGGGCTGCCGGTGCGGGCGCGCAGGGCGTCGACCGCCAGCCCGTGGCCGAGCAGCTGGTGGTGGGCGACGGGAAAGGCGTCGAAGAGCAGCATCCGGCCCGGGGCGTGCACGCCCATCCCGTAGCCGAGGCTCATGTGGATGAACGGCTCGTTCAGCGTGATCCAGAGCCGGACCCGGTCGCCCAGCCGAGCGGCGACCAGGTCGGCGTACGCGGCGAAGCGGGCGGCGGTGTCCCGGTTCAGCCAGCCGTCGGCGTCCTCAAGCGGCTGCGGCAGGTCCCAGTGGTAGAGGGTGGCCACCGGGTCGATGCCGTGCGCGAGCAGTTCGTCGACCAGCCGGTCGTAGAAGTCCAGCCCGGCCGGGTTGGCCGGCCCGGCGCCGGTCGGCTGGACCCGGGGCCAGGCGACGGAGAAGCGGTACGCCGAGACGCCCAGCCCGGCCAGCAGCTCGACGTCCTGCCGGTACCGGTGGTAGTGGTCGCAGGCGAGGTCCCCGGTGCTGCCGTCGGCGATCCGACCGGGGGAGTGGGCGAAGGTGTCCCAGATGGACGTTCCGCGTCCGTCCGCCCCGACCGCGCCCTCGATCTGGTACGCGGAGGTGGAGACGCCCCAGCGGAAGCCGGCGGGGAACTGCGGCATCGGTGCGGTCGGCGGCATGCGTCCTCCCGATCAACGTGAAACGTGTTCGGGACTCTAGGGCCCGGTCGGGAATTGCGCCATAGGCCGCGATGGCGCGATGCGCAATGGTTTTCGGCGTGTCTTTTTCCGAACCCGTCCAGGTACGTCCGAATTTGCGCATAGAGTGCCGATATCGTGGGATGTCCTCACTGGAGGAAGACGGAAATGATCCTCGTGGAACGCAGTGCGCACGTGGCGGCGCCGGTGGAAGCGGTCTGGGACGTCGTGCAGCGGGCCGAGCAGTTGCCGGCCTGGCTGGCGGGGGTCCGTGCGGCCGAAGTGCTCTCGGGAGAGGGCTTCGGTCGACGGCAACGGGTCCAGGCCGGGCGTGGCGCGGCGCATGAGGCCGAGGTGATCGCCTTTCAGGAGCCGACCCTGATCGGGTGGCGCGAGCGCGCCAAGGGTGCCGGCGCCCGAGCGGAGGCGCGCACCGAGATCTACGTACAGCTCACTCCCGACGACGAGGAGGAGGGCGGCACCGTCGTGCGGCTGATCGTCGTACGCTGGCCGGCCGGCCCGGTCAAGGCCGCCCTGCTCCGGCTCGGCCTGCGCAGGGTCGGCGCCGACCTGGAGGATTCGCTGGCCCGGCTGACCGACCTGGCCGCCGTCGGCTGACCGGACCCGTCCTGGCGTCACCCGCGACGGCGGTGGCCCGGCCTCCCCGCCAGGGAACGCCGGTCCACCGCCGCTCCGTCGCACCCGCCGCTTCGTCGCACCCGCCGGTGCGCAGACGGCGAAGGGCCCGCGCCTGCCGGCGCGGGCCCTTCGAGACGCGTCGGACGGACTAGCTGTCGCCGCCGGTCTCGCCGACCGGGGCGGCGTTGACGTCGTCGATCGCGTACTTCTTGGCCGCCTCGGCCGGCACGTTGGCCGGCACCGCGCCGCGGAGCGCGAGCTGCCGCAGCGTGGCGACCACGATCGACTCGGCGTCGACGTGGAAGTGCCGGCGCAGGGCGTGCCGGGTGTCCGACATGCCGAAGCCGTCGGTGCCGAGCGAGGTGTAGTCGCCGGGTACCCAGCGGGCGATCAGATCCGGCACCGCCCGCATGAAGTCGCTGACCGCGACCTTCGGCCCGTCCGCCTCGGCCAGCTTCCGCTGGATGTACGGCACCCGCGGCTCGGCGCCCGGGTTGAGCAGGTTGTGCTCCTCGGCCTCGACCGCGTCGCGGCGCAGCTCGGTCCAGGAGGTCACCGACCAGACGTCGGCGGCCACCCCCCAGTCCTGGGCGAGCAGCTGCTGCGCCTTGAGCGCCCACTGCATGCCGGTGCCGGAGGCGAGGACGTTCGCCTTCGGCGCGTCCCCCTCGACCTGCGGGGCGGGGGAGTAGCGGTGGATGCCCTTGAGGATGCCCTCGACGTCCACGCCCTCCGGCTCGGCCGGCTGGAAGATCGGCTCGTTGTAGACGGTGAGGTAGTAGAAGACGTTCTCCTGCGCCTCGCCGTACATCCGGTGCAGGCCGTTCTCCATGATGTGCGCGATCTCGAAGGAGAACGCCGGGTCGTACGCGACCACCGCCGGGTTGGTGGCGGCGATCAGCAGCGAGTGACCGTCCTCGTGCTGCAGACCCTCACCGTTGAGCGTGGTCCGCCCCGCGGTCGCGCCGAGCAGGAAGCCCCGGGCCATCTGGTCGGCGGCCGCCCAGAGCCCGTCGGCGGTCCGCTGGAACCCGAACATCGAGTAGAAGATGTACATCGGGATCATCGGCTCGTCGTGCGTGGCGTACGACGAGCCCGCGGCGGTGAACGAGGCGACCGAGCCGGCCTCGTTGATCCCCTCGTGCAGGATCTGCCCGGTCGTCGACTCCTTGTAGGACAGGAACAGCTCCCGGTCGACCGAGGTGTAGCGCTGGCCGTGCGGCGAGTAGATCTTCGCCGTCGGGAAGATCGAGTCCAGGCCGAAGGTACGCGCCTCGTCCGGGATGATCGGCACCCAGCGCTTGCCGAACTCCTTGTCCTTCATGATGTCCTTGAGCAGGCGGACGAAGGCCATCGTGGTGGCCACCTTCTGCTTGCCCGAGCCGCGCTTGACGTCGGCGAACCGCTCCGGCCCCGGGATGGTCAGCTTCTTTGAGCTGGTCCGCCGCGACGGCAGGTAGCCGCCGAGCTGCTCGCGCCGCTCCCTGAGGTACTGCATCTCGTCGGACTTGTCGTCCGGGCGGTAGTACGGCGGCAGGTAGGGGTTCTCCTCCAGCGCCGAGTCCGGGATGTCCAGGTAGAGCCGGTCGCGGAAGGTCTTCAGGTCCTCCAGCGTCAGCTTCTTCATCTGGTGGGTGGCGTTGCGGCCCTCGAAGTGCGAGCCGAGCGTCCAGCCCTTGATCGTCTTGGCCAGGATGACCGTCGGCTGCCCGGTGTGCTCGGTGGCCGCCTTGTAGGCCGCGTAGAGCTTCCGGTAGTCGTGCCCACCCCGCTTGAGGTTCCAGATCTCGTCGTCGCTGAGGTGCTCCACCATCTTGCGGGTCCGCGGGTCGCGGCCGAAGAAGTGCTCCCGGACGTACGCGCCGGACTCCGCCTTGTAGGTCTGGTAGTCGCCGTCCGGCGTGGTGTTCATGAGGTTGACCAGCGCGCCGTCGGTGTCCGCGGCGAGCAGCGGATCCCACTCCCGGCCCCAGACCACCTTGATCACGTTCCAGCCGGCGCCCCGGAAGAACGCCTCCAGCTCCTGCATGACCTTGCCGTTGCCCCGGACCGGGCCGTCCAGCCGCTGCAGGTTGCAGTTGATCACGAAGGTGAGGTTGTCGAGCTCCTCGCGGGCGGCCACACCGATCGCGCCCAGCGTCTCCGGCTCGTCCATCTCGCCGTCGCCGAGGAAGGCCCAGACGTGCTGCTGGGAGGTGTCCTTGATGCCCCGGTGCTGCAGGTAGCGGTTGAACCGGGCCTGGTAGATCGCGTTCAGGCCGCCGAGACCCATCGAGACGGTGGGGAACTCCCAGAAGTCGGGCATCAGCCGCGGGTGCGGGTACGACGGCAGCGCGCCGCCCGGGTGCGACAGCTCCTGACGGAACCCGTCGAGCTGGTCGTCGCTGAGCCGGCCCTCCAGGAACGCGCGGGCGTACATGCCGGGGGAGGCGTGGCCCTGGTAGAAGATGTGGTCGCCGCCGCCGGGGTGGTTCTTGCCCCGGAAGAAGTGGTTGAAGCCCACCTCGTAGAGGGAGGCGGAGCTGGCGAAGGTGGAGATGTGCCCGCCGACGCCGATCTCCGGGCGCTGCGCCCGGTGCACCAGCATCGCGGCGTTCCACCGGATGTAAGCCCGGATCCGCCGCTCGACGTGCTCGTCACCCGGGAACCACGGCTCGCGCTCGGACGGAATCGTGTTGATGTAGTCCGTGGTGGTCAGGGGCGGAACCCCGACCTGGCGCTCGCGAGCCCGCTCGAGCAGGCGCAGCATGACGTAACGGGCGCGCTTGGTTCCGCGCTCGTCGATGACACCGTCAAGCGACTCGACCCATTCGCTGGTTTCCTCAGGGTCGATGTCCGGAAGCTGGCTCGGCAGGCCGTCGCTGATCACCGGGCGCTTGCGTTCCGTAGCCACAGGCGTTCCCTCGATTGTGTGTGGGATAGGTCTCTAGCGCCATCCTGCCCCCTGGTGGCACCCGTCGTCACGTCTAGGTCCCCCGGACGCGACGCTGAACACAGGTACCCGCCAGTAACTTAGCGCGACGACGACCGCTCCCGTCTTGTCCGGGCCCACTACCCTGCCGGGCGTGAACGGGCGACGAGTGGTGCTCGGCGGCCTCCTCCTGACGGCCGGAATGCTCGCGGTGGTTCCCGCGGCGACGGTGCTGCTGGCGGGTGATGTCGCCGCGCTGCCGATCATGATCTTCGGTCTGGCGGCGGCGGTGTTCGGCGCGGCGCGGCTGCGCGGCGGCCTGCGCGCTCCGGCGCCGCCCCGGGTGGCGCGCGGCGTGCCCGGCCCGCGCCGCCGGTACGCCGAGACCAGCAGCCCGCCGATGCCCTACTACTCGACGAGCGACTACCCGTACACCTCCGATGGTGGACATCACCGCGAGGGTGATCGCGGTTCGATCGGCGACCACCGCGGCGAGGGCTTCGGTGGGGACTCCGGCGGCGGCTGGTCCGGCGGCGGTGGCGGTGACTCCGGCGGCGGTGGCGGCGGTTCCTGACCGCTACCTGCGGCAGAATGCGACGTATGCGCAGTGACGTGATCACCGTCCAGACCGGGTCCCGGCCGGCCGTCCGGGACATCACCGCGGAGGCCCAGGCGTTCGTCTCCGATCAGGGCGACGGGCTGCTGCACGTCTTCGTGCCGCATGCCACCGCCGGGCTGGCGATTATCGAAACCGGGTCCGGCTCCGACGACGACCTGTTGACCGCGCTGGACGACCTGCTGCCCACCGACGACCGCTGGCGGCACCGGCACGGCTCGCCCGGGCACGGCCGCGACCACGTGCTGCCGGCGTTCGTGCCGCCGTACGCGACGCTGCCGGTGCTCGGCGGTCGATTGGCGCTGGGCACCTGGCAGTCGATCTGCCTGGTCGACACCAACGGCGACAACCCCACCCGCCAGGTCCGCTTCTCCTTCCTGCCCGGCTGACCGCCCCACCCCGCCCCGACGCGCCCCGGGCCGCGCCGTCGCCCGCGGATCTCGGCCGGACGTTGCGCGGAGTGAGGCGGCGGCGGGTTACGGGCAACGGCCCTGCCCGCGGACCCTCGGCGATCAAGCAGTTGTGGTGCCTGGCCAGGGCCGCGAAGCGGCAGAAATCGGTCACCATGACTGCATGATCGACGGCGGTGGCGGTTGCTCCCGGCGGCGGCCGCGGGTGCCTCAGGTGCTGTCGGACTCCCGACTGCCCACCGCGCCGAGCGCCGACGAGCTGGTCGTGCCGCACGAGCTGGTGGCGAAGGTCGGTGATGCCACCGGTCCCGACGACCACGGGAGGAGACGACCGGTCGGGCCCGCGCGGGTGTCCGGGTGGGCGGACGTGGCCCGCGTCGGTAATGCTGTCGACGTGACCACCCCGCACGATCTCGATGACCGGTTCCGGGAGACGCTGGCGGCGCTGACCGCCCCCGAGCAGGGGCGTGACCCGGCCGAGCCGGTTGCCGACGGCGTCGAGCTGACCGGCACGCAGGCACTCGACCTCTTCGACGCGCAGGTCACCAGCCGACAGCTCGACCTGGCCGGGCGCTGGTTGCGCAGCTTCGACGAGGGCTTCTACACGATCGGCTCGGCCGGTCACGAGGGCAACGCCGCGGTCGCCGCGGCGCTGCGGCCCACCGACCCGGCCCTGCTGCACTACCGCTCCGGCGCGTTCTACTGCGTCCGCGCCGGTCAGGCCGCGGCAGCCGCCGGCGACCCGGCCGCTGCCGCGTCCGACCCGACCGCCGCGCTCGCTGATCCGTCGAGCCAGGGATCGGGCCCCGCCATCGTGCCGGCCGACGCCGACGTGACCGGGCCCGCCGGCCTGACCGGGCCCGCCGGCCTGACCGGGCCCGCCGGCCTGACCGGGCCAGCCGACCCCGCCGGGCCTGCCGGCCCGCGGGCGGAGGCCGGCGACACCGCCACCCCCGACAGCGCCGACCCGGGCGGGGACGGCGGCGCCGGCCGGGAGGTCGCCGGGCTCGAGCGCCCCTGGGTGTACGCCGGTGCCGCCCGGGACGTGCTGCGCGGAATGGTCGCCTCCGCCGCGGACCCGATCGCCGGCGGCCGGCACAAGGTCTTCGGCCACCCTGACCTCGCCGTCGTGCCGACCACCTCCACCATCGCCTCGCACCTGCCCCGGGCGGTCGGGATGGGGCTCGCCGTGGAGCGGCTGCGCCGGCAGGAGCGGGCCGGCGGCGGGGTGCGCATCGGCGGCGACGCCGAGCAGTCGCCCTGGCCGTCGGACGCCATCGTCGTCTGCTCGTTCGGCGACGCCTCGGTCAACCACGCCAGCGCCACCGCCGCGTTCAACACCGCCGGGTGGTACGACCACACCGGGCTGCGGATCCCGGTGCTCTTCGTCTGCGAGGACAACGGCCTCGGCATCAGCGTCCGCTCGCCGCAGGGCTGGGTGGAGGCGACGCTGCGGGCCAAGCCGGGGATCCGCTACTTCAGCGCCGACGGCAGCGACCTGGTGCAGGCGTACGCGGTGGCCGCCGAGGCGGCGGCCTGGGTGCGGCGGCACCGCCGGCCGGCCGTGCTGCACCTGCGCACGGTACGGCTGATGGGGCACGCCGGCGCGGACGCCGAGACCGCGTACCGCAGCCCGGCGGAGGTCGCCGCGGACCTGGACCGGGATCCGCTGGTCGCCACCGCGCGGCTGCTGGTCGAGGCGGGGGTGGCAGCCGGCGCGGAGCTGCTGGCCCGGTACGACGACATCGGCTGGCAGGTACGCCGGCTCGCCGAGGAGGTGATCGGCGAGCCCAAGCTCGCCGCCGCGGCCGAGGTGGTCGCCCCGCTGGCGCCCCGGCGTCCGGTGCGGGTGTCCCGGGCGGTGGCCGACGCGGCGGCCCGGGCCAGCGGGCCGAACGCCGCGGCGCGGGCCGAGGCGTTCGGTGGCAAGCCGCCGGAGCTGACCGGCCCGCTGACGCTGGCGCAGAGCATCAACGGCGCGCTGGCCGACGGCATGCTCGACCATCCGCAGATGGCGATCTTCGGCGAGGACGTGGCCGCCAAGGGCGGCGTGTACGGGGTGACGAAGGGGCTGCGCGACCGGTTCGGGCCGGCACGGGTGTTCGACACCCTGCTCGACGAGACGTCGGTGCTCGGGCTGGGGCTGGGCGCCGGGCTGGCCGGGATGCTCCCGGTGCCCGAGATCCAGTACCTGGCGTACCTGCACAACGCCGAGGACCAGCTCCGCGGCGAGGCGGCCACCATGCAGTTCTTCTCCCGGGGGGCGTTCCGCAACCCGATGGTGGTGCGGGTGGCCGGGCTGGCCTACCAGCAGGGCTTCGGGGGGCACTTCCACAACGACAACTCGGTGGCCGTACTGCGGGACGTGCCCGGCCTGGTGATCGCCGTGCCGGCGCGGCCCGACGACGCCGCGCCGATGCTGCGGACCTGCCTGGCCAGCGCGGCGGTGGACGGCAGCGTCTGCGTGTTCCTGGAGCCGATCGCGCTGTACCACACCCGGGACCTCTACGCCGAGGGCGACGGGGAGTGGCTGGCCGGCTATCCCGAGCCGGGCGCGTGGGTGAGCGGGCACGTGCCGATCGGTCGGGCCCGGGTGTACGGGGTGGGCTCGGCCGAGGACCTCACCATCATCACCTTCGGTAACGGCGTACGGCTCTCGCTGCGCGCCGCGGCCACCCTCGCCGACGAGGGGATCGGCACCCGGGTGGTGGACCTGCGCTGGCTCGCGCCGCTGCCGGTGGCGGACATCATCCGGGAGGCCTCCGCGACCGGCCGGGTGCTGGTCGTGGACGAGACCCGCCGGTCCGGGGGCGTGGGTGAAGGGGTGATCGCGGCACTGGTCGATGCCGGATATGTCGGGGCGGCGCGGCGAGTAGCCGGACTTGACTCGTTTGTACCATTAGGTCCGGCCGCGCGTCAGGTTCTGGTCTCCGAGGAAGCCATTACCCAGGGTGCCCGCACGCTCCTGGCACGGTAAATTCCGTTCCACCCGGTGCGCCACTTGCGCGGGGAGCCACAACTGTGTGGACTTGCCTGACGGCGTCGAGCGGGCGCCGCTGGCAGGGACGAGATGAGGAGGCACGCGACAGTGAGCGCGACCGCTGGTCAGGCCGCCGACGGGGTACGCAGCCTGGCGGACCGGTTCGGACTCGAGCCGGGGATGGTCGTCATGGAGATGGGGTACGACGATGACGTCGACCAGGATCTCCGGGACGCCCTGACCGACCGCTGTGGAGAGCTGGTCGACGAGGACACCGACGAGGTGGTCGACGCTGTCCTCGTCTGGTACCGCGACGGCGACGGTGATCTTTTCGAACTCCTCGTCGACGCCCTCGGCCCACTGGCCGACAACGGGGTCGTGTGGCTGCTCACCCCGAAGGCGGGGCGCGAGGGGCACGTCGAGCCGAGCGAGATCGCCGAGTCCGCCCCCACGGCCGGGCTGCAGCAGACCTCGACGGTCAACGCCGGCCGCGACTGGACCGGCGCCCGCCTGGTCCTGCGGCGCGGGGCCAAGGCCAAGAAGTAGCCGTCGGTCGCCGGTCGCACCAAGGGCGAGCGGCAGCCGATCGGGCACCCGGCGGGGACCCCGCCGGGTGTGGCACGTTGGTGCCGTCCGGACCCCACCCGAGGAGTTCCCGCATGCCCATCGAGGTTGGCGCCGAGGCGCCGGACTTCGTGCTCAAGGACCAGAACAACCAGGAGGTACGGCTCGCCGACTTCCGCGGCAGGCGCACCGTGCTGCTGGTCTTCTACCCGCTCGCCTTCACCGGCGTCTGCCAGGGCGAGCTGTGCGAGGTCCGGGACAACCTCGACGAGTACGTCAACGACGAGGTCCAGGTGCTGACCGTCAGCGTCGACTCGGTCTACAGCCACAAGGTGTGGGCGGACCGCGAGGGCTACCAGTTCCCGATGCTCGCCGACTTCTGGCCGCACGGCGCGGTCGCCCAGGCGTACGGCGTCTTCAACGACGCGACCGGCGTCGCCAACCGGGGCACCTTCGTGATCGACAAGGCGGGCGTGGTCCGCTTCGCCGAGCAGAACCTGCCCGGGGAACCCCGCGACCAGCTCCGCTGGCGCAAGGCGCTGGCCGAGGCCGCCGCCTGATCGTCGACCGGCCACGCCGTGCGACCGGACCGACGGCGAGCAGGTAAGCTTGCCAGCCACCGGCCCGCCGCACGGGCGTTCCGGGCGCGTAGCTCAGTGGGAGAGCACTCGCCTTACAAGCGAGGGGTCGCAGGTTCGAAACCTGCCGCGCCCACCCAGCACAACACCATCGCGAAGATCCATCCCCACATCCGGCTAGCCGGGTGGTGACGGCGGCTCGGACGGGCGTCTGCGGGCGCGGGCTGCGTCGGATATGGCGATCCCGGTCAGGACGAGGGCGGCAGCGGCGGCGACCACGACCGGCGGCAGGGGGAGCATCGCCGGTGTCAGGGCGGCCAGCGCAAGGACGCCGATCGGTCGGGTCAGGGACACGCGGCCGAATACCGCGTGCTCGAAGCGGGCGTGCCCGGCCAGGTACAGCGCGGGTCCGCCGAGGATGACGGCGATCCAGGCCGGTGGGGTGTGCCCGAGTGGATGGGCGATGACAAGTTCGTCGCCGACGGCTGCAGCGACCACGCCGGCCACCATGGTCAGGTGGGCGTACGACGCCGATCCGGCGAGGCGGACCGGGTCGGCAGACACGGCAATCGCGTCCGCCAGGACCTGCCCAGCGCGGTAGATGTAGATCCGCCACAGCAGCACGGTGGTCGCGATCGACACTGCGAACGCGGCGACCCTGTCCGGCGCGAAGCCGCTGCTGCTCAGCGCCAGGCCGGTGACCAGGATCAGCTCGCCGAGCGCGATGATGAAGAACTGCCGGTAGCGCTCGGACAGGTGCTCGCCCGAGATCACCAGGTCCTGGCTGGGCGTTCGGCCCGCCCCCGGGGTGGGGAAGCCGATTCTGCCTGCCGTGTGGTCAAGGACCACCGCGAGTGCCCACAACGCGCCACGCGCCGTACCGTGCATGAGCGCCCCCGCGATCCACGGCAGCGCCGACAGGCCGTACCAGAACAGCCCGCGCACTCCGGTGCGCTGCAGCTCGTGGCCACGCAGAACGGCCGCGAGGACGAGACCGCGACCGAGCTGGATGGCGACGTAGGCGCCCGCGAAGATCAGGCCCGTGTCGCCGAATGCCTCGGGCACCGCGGCCGCCATCACCAGGCTGCCGACCATGGTCGCGATGACCAGCACCTGGATCACCGGTCGTTGCGGGTCCGTCCGGTCGGTCAGCCACGCGGTGCTGGACCAGACCCACCACACGGCCGCCAACAGCACCAGCGTCCGGAAGGCACCGCTCCACCCGAGATCCTCGGCCAGGCCGCGCGAGAGCTGCGCGAGCGCGAGGACGAACACCAGGTCGAAGAAGAGTTCCAGGAACGTGGCCCGCTGCGGATCCCCGGCTTTCCGCACCAGCTCGGCCGCCCTGCGCGTCGTCATCGGCTCGCCCGTTCTGCCAGCTCTGCTCCAGGTTTGGGGGCATTCTGACATGCGGCAGCGGCGGCGACCGCGGACGTGCTGCCGTTGACTGGATCGCGCGACCCGCGTTACACGAACGGCATTCGCGACGCGGCGGGGTCGGCCGGGGCGCGTCGCGACGTCCGGACTCGTGGCCGTGGTGAGCGGATGAAGAGGGCTGTGGTCAGCTCGGGGCGAGGAGGCAGAACTCGTTGCCTTCCGGGTCGGCGAGGACCGTCCACGGGACACTCTGGCCGAGGTCGATGGCGGTGGCACCGAGAGTCCGCAGTCTGGCCGCCTCGGCCTCCGGGTCGTCACCTGGGTACGGGCGGACGTCGAGATGGACGCGGTTCCACACGGTCTTCACGTCGGGTGTGCGGAGGAACTGCAGATAGGGGCCGACGCCCTTGGCGGAGCGCAGTACCGCTCTGTGGTCGGTCACCTCGTGCAGGGTCCAGTCCATGGCCTTGCCCCAGAAGCGGGCCATGGCTCGCGGATCCGCGCAGTCGACCACCACCGCGGCGATCGGTCCGGTGTCTCGGTAGAGCGGTCGGGGGTCCAGCACGCAGAACTCGTTGCCCTCTGGGTCGGCCATGACCGTCCATGGGACGTCGCCCTGGCCGACGTCGGCGGGTTTTGCGCCGAGTTCCTTCAGACGCGCGACCATGTCCGCCTGATGGGCCGCCGAGGTGGTGGCGAGGTCGACGTGCACGCGGTTCTTCACCGTCTTGGGTTCCGGGGAGACGATGAGGTCGAGGCAGACAGCGACGGGGTCGGGGTAGACGAAGCCCTCGGGTTCGAGGTTGGTCACGCCGGGTCCCTCGCTGGAGATTCCCCAGCCGAGCGCCTCCGCCCAGAAACCGCCCAGCGCGGAGTCGTCCCGAGCCTTCATGTTGATTTGAACAAGCCGCGTCGCCATGCCGACGATGCTAGAGGAGATCAACGACCAGCAGAACCCGAGAAAACAGCAGGCCAGCCGCCGTGTGACAGCGGGCGACGGACGAGTCGACCTGTGCGCCGGCGTCTGTGGCGAGCGCCGGCAGATGGCGGCGTGATGACTGAGCCCGTCACCGCCCCGTGCCTTGCCTGCTCAGGTGGGCTCCGGCAGGCGCTCGGGTAGCCGCCGGACGTTCCGGCGGACATGCTGCGAACTTGCCGGGAGCGCCCTACGAGCGCTCAGGCCCCGGCGGGTACGTCGACGGCCGTGGCGCCGACGATGGCCCTGGCGCCGTCGTTCTGCACGTAGCCGACCACCGAGGCTTGTCGAGGGTCGAGATCGGGCGGCACCTCCAACTCCAACCGCCCACGCTCCACGTCCAGGCCGAGCGACATGAAGGCGCGCACCACGTTGTCCTGCCGCAGCGTCCGCCCGGCGTTCTCACCCCGGGCGACCTCGCTCTCCAGGGCACGTTCCACGACCGCCACGTTCAGCACCGCCCGCTCCGGCGGCCGCTCGGTCTGGAAGTCCACCACCATTCGCCGCCCGTCACCCCCGGCGGCCTCGACCGACAGCGCGAGCGGCGTGGGGGCCGCCGCCGTCAGGGCGGACGCGATCGCGGTCGCCGCTCGTCGACGGTCGGAACCGATGAACTCGACGGTGCCGTTGACGACCATCTGCGGGGTGTACAACCGGCCGGTGCCGAAGGCGCGCGCGTACGCCTCCTGCCGCGCGCTGTACGCCTCGTCGGCGAACTGGTCTGGCCAGCCCAGGTAGTCCCAGTAGTCGACATGGAACCCGAGGGCGAAGACCGGCTGTCCCCGCTCCCGGGCGTCGCGCTCGATCTCGGTCAACACCTCCTCCGCGGGCGGACAGCTCGAGCAGCCCTGGGAGGTGAACAGCTCCACGACGGCCACGCCGCCCGCCGGCGGGACGTCCCGCTCCTGTGGCATCGAGTCCTGCGGGCGGCCCCGATCCGACCCGGTGCGAGATCCGTCCGTCATGACGCCCCTCCTCGGTCGGTCCGACTGGCGGCTCTCCGATTCCCGTTACCGCCGCGACCATGCCCGGTCACCCTCAGCCGTGGGCGGCGGTTGGGTCGACGGCCCGTGGCGTCGGCCGGAGCGGGCCAGATCTTCCGACACGCGGCAGCGTCAGCGCGCGGTTCGAGGCACCCTTCGCGGCCCCGCTGATCGGGCAACTCGAAGCCGGGGTACCGGCCGACTCCTGAACGTGTCGGGTTCAGCGGGGTGGGCCGGCCAGGATCCGGGAGCGGGCGGCGTCCACGCCACCACGCCACCAGCCCATCGCCTCGATCCACCAGGTCATGCCGGCGGCCGCGTACGGCGTGATGATCTCCGTGGCGTTTTCCGGCGACGTCCAGCCTTCGAGCCCGATGTCGAAGCCGTCCAGCGAACCCCGCTCTGCGGCCACGAAGCGGACCACGTCGGCGAAGTCCTCGACCGGCACGGGGACGTCACGACCGGCGTGGGCGAAGGTGGGCACCACGCCGTCCCAGCGGGCCGACCGGCGCACGCCTGGCCGGTTGGGCCACCGGCCGGCACACCAGACGGGGATGCGCGGCTGCACCGGTGTCGGCAGCATCCGCACCCGCGCACCGGACGGCATCGCCACCTCCGCGCCCGACCACAGCGCGGTGAGCTGCTCAAGGGACTCGTCCAGGCGGCTGCCCCGGCCCCGCGGGTCGGGATCCTCGCCGAAGGCGGCGTACTCGGCGTCGATCGAGCCGATGCCGGCGCCGAAGACGAGCCGGCCGCCGGAGAGCGTGTCCAGGGTGACCGTCTCCCGAGCCACCGTCTGCACCCGCCGGCGCGGTAGGGCTGCCATGAGCACCCCGAGCCGGATCCGCGTCGTGCGGGCCGCGATCGCGGACGCGACGACGACCGGGTTCACCACCGGCCAGTCGTCGTGGTAGAGCAGGTGGTCCCAGAGGAAGACCCCGTCCCAACCGTGTTCCTCGGCCGCGACGGCCAGGTCGACCAGGGTGAGCGGGTCGGCGAAGGGCCCGACGTTGGGCAGACCGACGGCGTATCGGATCATCCGGCAACACTAGGTGACAGGGCTGACGGAACGGCGTCCTCGCGTCCGCCGGGCAGGTCAGCCGCTCACCAGGTACCGCGCGGCGGAGGTGACGTGGTCGGCGTCGATGCCCGCCCAGGCCAGGAGTTCCTTGCTCGACCCCGATCCCGGCATGGCCCGTACCGCGAGGTGGATCAGTGCCGGGCGCACCCGGCCGTCGGCGACGAGACTGTCCTTCACCGCCGACCCGAGGCCGCCCTCCGGGTGGTGGTCCTCGACGACCACGATCCGGCCGGCGGTGGCGAGCACGGCGGCCGTGATGGTCGCGTCGTCGATCGGTTTGATCGAGTAGCAGTCGATGACCCGGGCGCTGATCCCCTCGTCGGCCAGGGCGTCGGCGGCGGCGAGGCAGGCGTGCAGGGTGACCCCGGCGCCGATGAGGGTGACCGCGTCCTCGTCGG
The DNA here is from genome assembly GCF_040649635.1 of Micromonospora sp. NPDC048909. Lineage (NCBI taxonomy): Bacteria > Bacillati > Actinomycetota > Actinomycetes > Micromonosporales > Micromonosporaceae > Micromonospora > Micromonospora sp. NPDC048909. Next base: position 230,079 of record NZ_JBEZFU010000002.1, read on the forward strand.
ACGAGCGCAGCACCTTCGACCCGCCGACCGGGAAGGTCTCCCCGTCGGGGTAGAGCACCGGGTACTTGCCGCGGGTGGTGCGCAGGTAGCTGATCCCCGGGGTGGCGGCCATCGCCTCGGTGAGGGCGACGGTGCTGGTCGCGTCACTCGGGTAGAGCACCGTCGAGCCGTGCACGGCCCGCATCATGGCGAGATCCTCGAGCCCCATCTGCGAGGGTCCGTCGGGGCCGATCTCGATGCCGGCGTGCGAGCCGACCAGGCACAGGTCGACGCCGGAGACGGCGCCCATCCGGATGAAGTCGTACGCCCGGGTCAGGAACGCGGCGAAGGTGGAGGCGAAGGGGCGGTAGCCGCGTACCGCGAGGCCGGTCGCGGCGGCGACCATCTGCTGCTCGGCGATGAACATCTCGAAGTACCGCTCGGGGTGGGCGCGCGCGAACTCGAAGGCGTACGTCGAGTTGCTGACCTCGCCGTCCAGCGCGACGATGCGCGGGTCACGGGCGCCGAGCGCGGCGAGCGCGTCGCCGTACGCCTTGCGGGTGGGCACCGGCTCGCCCACGCCGTAGCTCGCCGGCGCCGCGCGCCGGGTCGGTTCGGTCGTGACGGGCCGGGCCGCCGGGTCGCTGGCGGGGCTGGCGCCGTCGATGCTGCCCTCGGCGGGGCGCGGGCCGCGCACGGTCAGGTTGCGTACGCCACCGAGTTCCCGGATCGCCCGGTCGGCCATCTCCGGCGGGAAGGGCTTGCCGTGCCAGTCGTTGCTGTCCTCCACCTCGGCGAAACCGCGGCCCTTGACGGTCCGGGCCAGGATCACCGTCGGCTGTTCCCCGGCCGGGTCCGCGGCCGCGGTGAGGGCGTCGTCGACGGCGGTCAGGTCGTGCCCGTCGATGACCAGCACGCGGGCGCCGAACGCCTCGGCCCGGCGGGCGTACGCGTCGACGTCCCAGCCCAGGTCGGTGGGACCGCGCTGGCCGAGCCGGTTGATGTCGACCATGGTGACCAGGTTGGACAGCCGGTAGTAGGAGGCCTTGTCCAGCGCCTCCCAGATGGAACCCTCGGCGAACTCGCTGTCGCCGCAGAGCACCCAGACCCGGTAGGGCAGCTTGTCCAGGTACTTCCCGGCGAGCGCGACCCCGACGCCGTCCGGCAGCCCCTGACCGAGCGAGCCGGTGGCGACGTCGACCCAGGGCAGGGCGGGGGTGGGATGCCCCTGCAGGCGCTGCCCGAGGCGCCGGTAGCCGTGCATCAGCTCGTCGTCGGAGATCACCCCGACGGCCTTGAAGAGCGAGTACAGCAGGGGGGAGGCGTGGCCCTTCGACAGCACCAGATGGTCGTTGGCCGGCGACCGCGGGTCGTCCCAGTCGTAGCGCAGGTGCCGGGTGGCGAGCACGGCGAAGAGGTCGGCCGCCGACATGCTGGACGTCGGATGCCCCGAGCCGGCACTGGTGCTGGAGCGGACCGAGTCCACCCGTAGCTGTGCGGCCAGTTCGGCGGCGGTGTCGAGGCCGATGGTCGCGGTGGGGGCGGTGAGGGTCACGGTGCCTCCTGTGACTGCGCGTCCGGCAGGTGCTGCCGCGCGGATACCCGCGACGCCCGCGATCAGACGTGCCGGTCGGTTATCCGGGCCGGCCGCCGCCCCCGTGGCGGTGCGTCGGCGCGGATCGGCCGTTCCGGTCGTTCCGCCGGTGTTGGATCGGAGCGGACGGGAGGTGCCACGGTGAGCTACGCCGAGGTCAACGGGTTACGGCTCTGGTACGAGTCGCACGGCGACGGGCGTCCGCTGGTGCTGCTGCACGGCGGCTTCGGCGCGGCCGAGACCTTCGCCCCGATGCTGCCGGCCCTCAGCGAGCGGCACCGGGTGATCGGCGTCGACCTTCAGGGCCACGGCCACACCGCCGACGCCGACCGGCCGCTGCGCTACGAGTCGATGGCCGACGACGTCGCCGCCCTGCTGCGCCACCTCGACCTGCCCGCGGCCGACCTGCTCGGCTACTCGCTCGGCGGCGGGGTGGCGCTACGGGTCGCGATCCAGCACCCGGCACTGGTCCGCCGGCTGGTGGTGGTCTCCGCCCCCTGCCGGCGGGCCGGCTGGTATCCGGAGGTGCTGGCCGCGATGGCCGGGCACGACGAGCAGGCCGGCGAGCGGATGCGGGGCACCCCGCCGTACCAGCTCTACACCCGGATCGCCCCCCGCCCCGACGACTGGCCACACCTCTGGGCCAAGTCGGGCGACCTGCTCCGCCGCGACTACGACTGGTCGGCCGAGGTGGCCGCGTTGGCCCTGCCCACCCTGCTGGTCTTCGCCGACGCCGACTCGATCCCGATCGCCCACGTGGCGGCGTTCTTCGGGCTGCTCGGTGGCGGTCACCGCGACGCGGGCTGGGACGGCACCGGCCGGCCGGCCGCCCGACTGGCCGTGCTGCCCGGGCTGACCCACTACGACATCGTCAGCTCACCCGCCCTGCCGGCAGCGGTCCTGCCGTTCCTCAACCACCCCGTCGCGGCTCCGGCCTGAAGCGGCGCCGACGCTCCCGGCGCTCCGCCCGCCAACCGCGGCTCCAGTAGCCGGCCAACCCGATCACCAGCACGCCGATCAGACCCGTCCAGAGCCAGAACCGCAGCCCCACCCCGCCCGGTGGCTCCGCGTCCCGGACCCGGCCACTCCGAACGACCTCGTCGGCGACGTCGATGGCGAGCACCTGCTCGGGTGCGGTCGTCACGGTGCGCGGCTCGGCCGCTCCCGGCGTCAGCGCCAGCAGGCGTACCGACCTGACGTGCCCGTACGCGACGCGTTGGTCCAGCTCCAGCGGCTGGTCGAACCGGGCGGGCGACGCCGGCTCCGGCTGGTACGCGACGACCAGCGCCGAGCCGTCCGGTCGCCAGCCGAGCAGCCGGATCGCGGTCACGTCGGAGACCGCCGGCAGCGACAAACTGCCGCTGCCGCTGCCGCTGCCGCTGCCGCTGCCGGTCCGGGCATCGACCTGGCGCAGGCTCCACTCGGTGCTGCCGGGTTGGCGAGTGGCGAGCGTCAACCGGCCGTCCGGGGTCCATGCGCCCTTGCCGGCGAGCCAGCTCTCGGCCGGCAGGGCGAACGAGGAGAGTTCCCGTCCGTCGAGGTCGGTGACGGCCACCGTGCGCCCGTACTGGTAGGCGAGGCGGTCGGCGGAGAACGCGACGACCGAGCCGAAGCTCGCCTCCTGCGCGCCGCTGGCCAGTTGGCTCCACCGCTCGCCGTCGAGGGTGACGATGCTCAGCACCGAGCGGTAGGTCGCCCCGTCGAAGGCGACCGGCACGGTGTCCCGGACCACCAGCCGCGCACCGCCGGGCGACCAGCCGACCGGCGTGGTCAGCACGCTGTCGGCGACCCTGCTCGGCAGGCGTCGGGTTCCCCCGGTGGACAGGTCGATCACGTCGACCCGGGGACGTTCGGGATCGCCCGCCGGCCGGGCCACGTACCGGCCGTCGGGGGAGAGCAGGACCTGGTCGCCGGCCGGCGCCTCGAATCCCATCGAGAAGATCCGGTAGCGGTCGGCGTCGGCGCCGACGACACCGACGATGCCGTCCTCGTTCCAGCCCTGCAGGCGGGGCGCCTGGCCGGTGAAGATGACCGACGCGGGCCCGAGCGCGGGTCGGTCGCTGGCGTGCCGGGTGCCGAGCGGCGGCAGGCCGATCCGGTCGGGCAGCGCGGCCCGCGCGCCCGTCGCCGGGTCCACCGCGGGCGTACCCGCCAGCGGCAGCGCCACCCCGGCCAGCACGACCAGGACGAGTGCCGCGGCAGCGGCGGCGGTGCGCCGGCGGCGGGAGCGGCGTGCGGTGGCCAGGGCCCGCTCGTACACCGGATAGCCCGGCACCCCGTCCGCGGTGACGCGCAACGCCTCGCGCAGCCGGGCGGTCATCGCGGGCTCCTCTCCGGGGTGCCGTCGACGAGATCGGGGGCGATGAGCCGCAGCCGGCGTACTGCGTCGTGACCGTGCCGTTTGACGGTGCCGACGGAGCAGCCGAGCACCTCGGCGACCTGCGCCTCGGTCAGGTCCTCGTAGTAGCGCAGCACGATGACGGCTCGCTGACGCGGGGTGAGCTGGCGCAGCGCCGCGGTCAGCGTCAGCCGCAGCGCGGTCGTCTCGGTGTGGTCGGCGCCGGCCCGCTCGGTGGGCTCGGCCTCCAGCCGCTCGGCGACCCGGCGCCGCCGCCACCAGGAGACCTGCTGGTGGTACATCACCCTCCGGACGTACGCCTCCGGGTCGCCGCCGCGGATCCGCCGCCAGTGCCGGTAGGTGCGGGCCAGCGCGGCCTGCACCAGGTCCTCGGCGAGCTGGTGGTCGCCGGTGAGCAGGTAGGCGGTCCGGGACAGGGCCGGCGTTCGGTGCACCACGAACTCGTGGAACGTCTCGGTCATGCCCACCCCCTCACCGGGACAGACGCCACCCACCGCACGAATGGTTGAGGCCGGGCGCGACGGGTTTCCGCCGCGTCCGGCTCTCGGTCAACTGGTGAAGCCGCCGTCCACGTTGACCACCGCGCCGGTGACGTAGCCGGCCTCGGGTGCGGCCAGGTGCGCGACGGTGGCCGCGATGTCAGCGGGGCGAGCGTAGCGGCCCAGGGCGGTGAAGCCGGCGATCGCCGCAGCGTTCGGGCCGTCGGCCGGGTTGGCGTCGGTGTCGGTCGGTCCGGGGTTGACCAGGTTGACCGTGATTCCGCGCGGCCCCAGCTCCCGGGCCAGGCCGCGGGTCAACCCGGTCAGCGCGGTCTTGCTCATGGAGTAGAGCGCCAGCCCGGGAAAGACCGCCCGCTCGCCGACGTTGCTGCCGATGCTGATGATCCGCCCGCCGTCGGCCAGGTGCCGCGCCGCCGCCTGCGCGGCGAGGTACGGCGCCCGCACGTTCACCGCGAGCGTCTGCTCCAGCTCGTCCGCGCCCAGCTCGGCGACGCCGCCGACCAGGAACACCGCGGCGTTGTTCACCAGGATGTCGAGCCGGCCCAGCTCGGCCGCCGTCCGGTCCACCGCGTCCCGGACCGCCGCCGGGTCGGCGCTGTCCGCCGGCAGGGCGAGCGCACGCCGGCCCAGCGCCTCGATCCGCTTCACCACTACCGCGGCCTGGTCCGCGCTCTGCCGGTAGGTGAGCGCCACGTCGGCACCGTCCTGTGCCAGCCGCAGCGCGATGCCCGCCCCGATGCCCCGGGCACCACCGGTGACCAGGGCGACTTTTCCGTCGAGTTTCGTCGTCATGTGACGATCATGGAAGCGCGGGCGCGGTAGGTCTGGCGATGATCGGACGTCTCGTTCGCCGGCCACCACCAGGTCCGATTCCCGCCTTCATCTGACCGCGCCGGCCGGGCGCCATGACCGCGCGGGCCCGGGGCGGCGGACCCCGGGGCGGTCAGGAGAGGCGGGCGGCCAGCCAGGGCAGCAGGGCGTCGCCCTGGGCCTGCTGGAACGCGCGCACCGTGGGGATGTTGGCCGGCGCGGGCCGCCGGGCCCCGTCGGTGAAGAAGCCGGCCAGGCCCGCGTACGTGCCGGTCAGCACGTCCGGGTCGACGTCCGCGGTGAGCGGCAGCCGGCGCAGCAGAGCCTCGGTGTCGTGCCCACCGTGCAGCCGCACGTTGACCAGCAGCAGCGCGGTGTCCAGCCAGGCCGGCCCGCGGCAGGCCCACGGCCAGTCGACCACGGTGACCGCACCGGCCGCGTCCACGAGCAGGTTGTCCGACCGGATGTCGAGGTGGCAGAGCGTGTCACCGGTCAGCGCGGCGAGGCCCCGGTCGGCGGCGGCGCGCAGCTCGTCCAGGTGCGCGCGGGCCCACGGGTCGAGGGTCGCGGGCGGGTCGGCGGCGATCCGGTGCCAGCCGCCGAAGTCGTGCGCCAGCCGCTCGGCGGCGGTCGGCACCTGCGGCACCGGGGCCGGGGTGAGCGCCACCGCCATCGCCGCCAGCGCGGCGAGCACGGCGGTCAACTCGTCGGTCCGCCACGGGGTGGCCGGGTGTCGACCGTCCACATCGGTGAAGACCAGGGCCACCCAGTCGCCGTCGTCGTGGCAGCCGAGCAACCGGGGCGTCGGCGCGGACGCCGGCAGCACGGCCGCCACCTGGGCCTCGGTGCGGTGCAGCCGGGGACTGTCCGGGTTGCGCGCCGGGTTGACCGCCTTGACGAAGGCCCGCCGGCCGGTCGCGGTGCGGACCCGGTCGGCGGAGCCGGGGGAGTAGCCACCGGGCTGGGAGACCGCCTCGACCACCCGGTCACCGAGGATCTCCTGCACCGCCGCCCGGACGTGCTCGGGCAGCTCGGACCAGCCGAGCCGGGCCCTGTTCGCAGCCGTCATCCGCCCACGGTGCGCGACGGGCGTCCCGCCGGGCAACCTGATTAGCGCGTTGACTGGCCGCCGTCCCGGACCCCGCCGGTGGCCGCTTCAGGTGGCGGGTGACCCGCCGGGCAGCGGGTCCGGTCGGCGGCGCGACAGTTGGACCGCGCCGAGGCCGAGAAGCAGCACCAGCACCGCGAAGACCAGCGCGTTGACCGCGATCGTCGGGTAGCCGAGCCGGGGCACGTCGAGGAAGGGATAGAGGTAGCGGTCGTCGGCCCGGCTGAACGCCGCGCCCCGGACCAGGACCAGGGTGAGCCAGACCAGCGGATATCCGAGCAGGCCGACCGCGTACGCCGCGGTCGGCGGCCGCCGGGGACGGCGGGTGAGCCAGTCGGCGGCGGCCAGCGGTGGCGCCACCGCGTGCAGCAGCAGGTTGCCCGCGTCGGAGACCGTCCCCCGGGCGTCGGCCGTCGCCACCATGGCGTAGCCGCTCCACGGGTTCGCCAGCACCAGGACGAAGACCAGGGCGGTGACGAGCAGATAGACGGTGAGCGCGGTGCGCAACCGGTCGCCGCCGCCGAGCAGCAGCACGGCGAGGTAGGCCAGGTCCACCTGGATGGTGAAGTAACAGAGCAGCTCCACCGGCTCCTCGCGGGCGGCGACGAAGGCGAGGGCCAGCCCGACCGCGAGCACCACCACGATGCTTCCCCGCAGGACCCGGCCGGACACGCGCGGACGCTACCACCGGCGCATCGACCGATGCGACTACGAGCGTGCTGCGCCGGCGACCGTGGAGTAGATCGCCGTCAGCTCGGCCAGGTAGCGCTGACCGGTCCACGCGGCGCAGCTGTCCCGCCCCTCGGCAACCACCCGCTGCCGCAGCTCGACATCGGTGAGCAGCCGGCTGAGCAGCGCCCCGAACGCCTCCGGTGTGCCGGCGGCCACCGGGCGGGTGGTGCCGGTGCCGGGGCGTGTGGCGAGCCCGGCGTCCACCATGGCCACCGGCAACCCGTGGGCCTCGGCCTCACCGAGCACCAGCCCCTGGGTGTCCGTGGTGGAGGTGAAGGCGAGCAGGTCGGCGGCGCGGTAGTGGGCGCCGACCTGCTCGCGCGGCACCGGGGGCAGCAGGTGCAGCGCGTCGGCGACGCCGAGCCGGCGGGCGGCCCGGCGCACCGCCGGCCGGTGGCGCCGCACGCCGAGCAGCACCAGCCGGGCGTCCGGCAGTTCGCGCCGCACCCGGGCGAACGCGGCGAGCAGCAGACGCGGACTCTTCTCCGGCGTGGTCCGGCCCACGGCGAGCAGCACCGGCGCGTCGGCGGGAACACGCAGTCGGGCCCGCAGCCGCCGCCGGTCGTCGGCGTCGTCGGCCGGCGCGGGGATCGGGGTGGGCAGCACCACGATGCGGGTCGGACCGGCCATCGGCGCCATCGCCGCCGCGGTCTTCGCCGAGGGGGCGAGCAGCACGGTGGTGTGCGCCAGCAGGCACCGCCCGAGTTCGGCGAGCCGGGCCTGCCGGCCCGGCCCGGGACGGGCCAGCGCCCACAGGTCCCGGGCCCGCCAGCGCAGCCCCAGCCGCAGGCCGGCGTACCCGGCTCCGATCGGTATCTCCGGGTAGTACGCCGCGTACGCGACCAGGTCGGTGTGCCAGGTGAACACGACCGGCAGGCCCCGGGCGGCGGCGAACCGCAGCCCGGCCACGCCGACCGGGCCGGTGGTGTGCACGTGCACCACGTCCACCGGCGCGTCCGGCAGCCGGGGCAGCGCCAGCCGGTACGGCCGGGTGGGCACCGGCACCGAGGGCAGTTCGTCGGGGTGGCGCCGCCGCCGGGACAGCGGGCCGGGGCAGTGCAGGGCGACCTGGTGCCCGGCGGCGCGCAGCAACGCGACCGTGGCGCCCACCGAGGTGGCCACCCCCTCGATGTTGGCGAGGTGACTGTCGCTGACGTGCGCGATCCTCACCCCGCCATCATCGTCAGCCTGCACTCTTCTGGCCGCCCCCCGATCGGCCGTACCGCAGCGGTTACCGGGTGGCGCGTTCCGGGTCGCTCTGCTGCACTACCCGCTGGGCGCTTGAGGAGAGGGTGGTACGCCGATGGAGCTGATGCTGACCCCGATGACGGCCGACGAGTTGGCGCGGCTGACCGGCGCGCTGGAACGCTCGTACGCCGAGGAGCTGTCCCGGCACCGGGCGATGAGCCCGGCCGACGCGCAGGCCCGCGCGGCGGCCCAGATGCGGGACCTGCTGCCGGACGGTGCGGCCACCCCCGGGGTGCTGCTGCGGGTGGCCCGGGTGGGTGACGTCGAGGTCGGTTGGATCTGGGTGACCCTGCCCGGCGCCGCCGGGGCGTCCGACGCGCCGCCCGGCTCCGGACGGGCCTGGATCCACAACATCGAGGTGCACGAGGCACATCGGGGCCGTGGCCACGCCCGGTGGATGATCCAGCTCATCGAGGCCGAACTCGCCCGGCTCGGCGTGGCCGAGCTGGGGCTGAACGTGTTCGGCTCGAACACCGTCGCCATCGGGCTCTACCAGAGCCTCGGCTTCCGGGTCACCGCCCAGCAGATGGCCAAGCCGGTCTCCGCCGGCCCCGTCGCCCCGGGCTGACCTGCGCGGAGGACTGTTCGCCAATCCAGCGGGAACCCGGGCCCCGACGCACCCGGGAGGAGCGACGGATGACGCATGGGGCCGGACTGACCATCGGTGTGCTGGGCTCGTACGGCGGTCGCAACCTCGGTGACGAGGCGATCCTCACCGGCCTGCTGACCGACCTGCGCCAGCAGGAGCCCAACGCCCGGATCATCGTCTTCTCCCGGGACCCCGCGCACACCCGGATCGCCCATCCGGACGTGGAGGCGGTGCCCTGGGAGGGCGTCAGCCGGACCGACTCCGCGTTGGTCCTGGCCCAGCTCGACCTGCTGATCCTGGGTGGCGGCGGCATCCTGTACGACCGGGAGGCCCGCCGCTACCTGCGGGTGGTCCGGGTGGCCCAGGAGCGGGGCCTGCCGCTGATCACCTACGCGGTGGGGGTGGGGCCGCTCAGCGACGGGGTGGACACCGGCATGGTCCGGGAGACGCTCGGCGGGGCCACCCAGGTGACCGTCCGGGACCAGGAGTCCCGGATGGTGCTGGAGGAGGCCGGACTGATCAACCCGATCACGGTCACCGCCGACCCGGCGTTCCTGCTCGAACCGGAGGACTTCCCGGCCGAGCTGCTGCGCGAGGAGGGCGTCCCGGCCGGGCGGCGGCTGGTCGGAATGAGCGTGCGGGAGCCGGGGCGCGCCGCCGAGCGGCTCGACGTGGACGGCTACCACCGCCTGCTGGCCCAGATCGGCGACTTCCTGGTGCACCGGATCGACGCGTACGTGCTCTTCGTGCCCATGGAGCGCGACGACATCCGGCACTCGCACGGCGTGCTGTCGCACATGATCGCCGCCGAGCGCGGCCGCATCCTGCACGGCAAGTACTCGCCGCAGCAGGTGCTGGGCCTGATGCGCCACTTCGACCTGGCCGTCGGCATGCGGCTGCACTTCCTGATCTTCGCCGCGATGGTGGGTACGCCGTTCCTCCCGCTGCCGTACGCCGGGAAGGTCTTCGACCTGGCCCAACGGCTCGGCGTGCCGGCGCTGCGCGGGGTCGAGCGGGAGGTGGAGGGCCCGCTGCTCGCCGAGGTCGACCGGCTCTGGGACGAGCGCGAGGCGCGCGCCGAGGCCACCGCCCGCCGGGTCGCCGAGGTGTGCGACCAGGCCCGCGGCACCTCCGAGGTCACCCGGGGGGTGCTGGAGAGCCTGCGTAGCCGCCGGCTCACCCGCGCCTGAACCGACCCGGCTCACCCGCGCCGGCTCAGACCGCCGGGCCGCGCCAGCAGTAGCGCCAGTCCTGGGCCCCGTCGACGGCGGCCTCCAGCTCGTAGATCTCCGCCTCGGCCAGCCCGCCGGGGCCGAGGTGATGGTGGGTCAGCGGTGGGCGGCCGTTGCTGTCCAGCTCGACGGTGACGCTCTGCCCGTCGGCCACGCCACCCACCAGCGGGATCTCTACCGTTGAGGCCATGGGACCATCCTGCCCTTCCCGGCGGGCCCCTCGCAGCGGTTAGCGGGGCAGCGCCCGGCGGGCGTGCGCGGGTAACGTCCGGTCATGGCGGAGACGACGATCGATCCCACGCTCGGGCCCGTGCTGGCGCGCACCGGCGACGAGCGGGCCGTGCTCGAATCCTTCCTCGACTTCCACCGGGGCGTGCTGCTGCGCAAGCTGCGCGGCCTCTCCGACGCCGACGCGACCCGCCCGGCACGCCGGTCACGCCGACATCCTGCGGGAGCTGACCGACGGGCAGACCGGCGCGATCTGAGCGCCGGTCGGCTCAGCCGGCGGGGAGCAGCCCGGGCGGATACTCCATCCCGTCGTGCGTACAGGCTGCCGCGGCCACCCGGGCGGCGTACGCCGCGGCGTCGGTGAGCGCCGCGCCGTCCAGCCGGGCGGCGATCAGGCCGGCCGCGAACGCGTCCCCGGCGCCGTTGGTGTCCACCACCGGCGCGGGCGGCACGGCGGCCGGCACCGGCGTCGGGCCGCCGCCGCCGAGGTGCAGCTCGGCGCCGTCGGCGCCCCGGGTCACCACGACGGTGCGCGGCGCCAGGCCGGCGGCGACCGCCGCGGCCCGCGCGCCGAGCCGGACCCCGCTGACGAAGACCAGGTCGGCCACCTCGGCGAACGGCCGGTGGTAGGGGTTCTCGCCGTCCCAGTCGTGCAGGTCGGTGCTGACGCCGACCCCGCGTGCGGTCCGCAGGTCGGGCAGCAGGCCGGTCGCCCAATCCATGATCGACAGGTGTACGTGCCGCGCGTCCCGGACCAGCGCGGCCAGCTCGGCGCCGGTCAGCGGCGGCGGGCCCTGCCAGGGGCGAGGGTCGTAGAGCGACATCCGCCGTCCGGCCGGGTCGACCAGGTTCACCGAGCGGCGGGTGCCGGCCGGGGCCGCCAGCAGCACCGGATGCACCCCGGTGCGGGCCAGCGCCGTCCGGACCACGTCGCCGGCCGGATCCGCGCCGAGCACGTCGACCAGGGCCACCCGCAGCCCGAGCGCGTGCGCGGCGAGCGCCACCCCGGCGCCGGTGTTGCCGATCCGCAGCTCGACCGGGTCGACGGTGAGGGAGTCGGCGGCCGGCAGCGGCAGCGCGGGCACCCGGACCCGCACATCCACCCCGAGCCCGCCGACGACGAGGAGGTCGAACATGGCGCCGACGGTAGCCGGCCGGCGCCGCCTATCCTGGGCCCGGGCGTCGTAAGGGGGAGTGCGTGCTGGTCATCCACGGGTTGTGGCGACCCGGCCCGGCCGAGGCCGAGCTCGCCGTCTGGGCCGAGGAGAGCACGCTGCCCGCGCAGGCGCCGCGACGCCCCGGCCGGGCGCCGCGGGAGCGTCCGCACCCGTTCGCCGCCGACCACCCCACCCTGGCCGCCGCGCTCGCCGAGGCCGCCGAGCCGACCGGGCTCGGCACCGCGCTACTCACCCTGCCGACCCGGGCCGGCTCGCCGGCCGACTCGCCGGAGCTGGTCCGGACCGCCGTGGCCACCCCGCCCCGCGGGCGGGTCACCCTCGCCGGGTGGCGGGTTCCGGTGCTGCGGTACGCCCCGGACGCCGCGCTGGCGCTACTGCGCGCGCTGGTCGAGCTGCCGGCCGCGCCCGGGGCGACCCTGCGCCACCTCGCCGAACTGGCCGAGTTCGCGGCCGACCTGGTCACCCGAGGCCGGATCCTGCCCGGTCTCGCCGACCCTCTCCCGACGCGCACCGCCGGGTCAGCCGCGCCCGCCGTCGCCGATTCCGCGGTCGGCCCTGACGTCGGGCCCGACTCCGACGGGCACCTCGTCGCCGACGGGGCGGCCCGGTGGGCCTCCCCGTCGGACGACGGCGTGCCGGCGCGGGCGGTGTGGCGGCCCCTGCTCACCGGCACGGACGCCGCCTGGGCGCGGTCCCTCGCGCTCGCCGTGCCGCCGGCCGCCCGTGCCGCCGAGCCGACGATCGCCGTCGGCGAGCTGATCGCCGACGCGTTGGACGCGCTGACCGACGCCGCCGCCCGGGCCGCCCTCGCGCAGACCCCGCTGGCCCGCGGGGTACGGCCCAACGGCGCGGTGCCCGCCTGGCTGGCCGCCCTCGCCGGGCCGCACCGGGACTTCACCGCCGACCCGGCCGCGCTGGCCACCCTCCGCGCGGAGCTGGAGGCCTGGCAGCGGGACGCGGCCGGAGGCGCGGTCCGGGCCAGCTTCCGGCTGGTCGAACCCGCCGCCGAGATCACCGAACCGGTGGTGGTGACCGTCGGCGGCCCGGCCGGCACCGGCGGGGCCGCCGCGAACGGCGACCCGCGAACCTCGGCCGGCCCGGACTCCGGCGCCGGCCGCCCCGAACACCCGGGGGCGGACGCGACGCTCGACGGGTGGCGGCTGGAGTTCGGGCTCCAGGCCGCCGACGAACCGAGCCTGCACGTCGACGCCGGGCGGGTGTGGCGGGAGCCGGCGACGGTGGCCTCGCTGGCCGGCCCGACGACCAGCGCGCAGGAGACGCTCCTCGCCGAGCTGGGCCGGGCCAGTCGGCTCTGGCCGGACCTCGACCCAGCGCTGCGCACCGCCGCCCCCGAGGCGCTGGAGCTGGACGTCGAGGGCGCGCACCGGTTCCTCCGCGAGGGAGCGCCCGTGCTGCACGCCGCCGGCTTCGGCGTGCTGCTGCCGTCCTGGTGGCAGCGCCCGTCGTCCCGGCTCGGCGCGCGGTTGCGGGCGCGCAGCAGGACCGCCCCCGGCACCGTCGCCGCAGCGGGTCCCGGGGTGGGCCTGGACGCGCTGGTCGACTATCGCTGGGAGCTGGCGCTCGGCGACCAGCCGCTCTCCGCCGACGAGTTGGCCTCGCTGGCCGAGTTGAAGACCCCGCTGGTGCGGCTGCGCGGGCGCTGGGTCGAGCTGGACCCGAAGCGGCTCGCCGCCGGGCTGCGGCTGCTCCGCTCCGCCGGCGAGCTGACCGTCGCCGACCTGCTCCGGCTCGGGCTCACCGACAGCGACGACGGCGCGGCGCTGCCGGTGCTGGAGGTGACCGCCGACGGCACGCTCGGTGACCTGCTCGCCGGGGCGGTGGAGCGGCGGCTCACCCCGCTCGATCCGCCCCCGACGTTCCGCGGCACGCTGCGCCCGTACCAGCGGCGGGGGTTGGCCTGGCTGGCCTTCCTCCAGTCGCTCGGGCTCGGTGGGGTGCTCGCCGACGACATGGGGCTGGGCAAGACGGTGCAGCTGCTCGCGCTGCTCGCCGGGGACCCGCCCGAGGCCGGGCCGACCCTGCTGGTCTGCCCGATGTCGCTGGTCGGCAACTGGCAGCGGGAGGCGGCCCGGTTCACGCCGGAGCTGCGCGTACACGTGCACCACGGCGCCGAACGGGCCCGGGGCGCGGAGTTCACCGCGGCCGTGCACGGCGCGGACCTGGTCCTCACCACCTACTCGGTGGCGGCCCGCGACGCGGTCGCGCTGGCCGGCGTCGACTGGCACCGGGTGGTGGTGGACGAGGCGCAGGCGATCAAGAACGCCTCGACCCGGCAGGCCGAGGCGGTGCGTGCGCTGCCGGCCCGGCAGCGGGTGGCGGTCACCGGCACGCCGGTGGAGAACCGGCTCGCCGACCTCTGGTCGATCATGCAGTTCGCCAACCCCGGCCTGCTCGGCCCGGCGGCGACCTTCAAGAAGCGGTTCGCCGAGCCGATCGAGCGGCACGGTGACGCCGAGGTCGCCGAACGGCTGCGCCGGATCACCGGCCCGTTCGTGCTGCGCCGGCTCAAGACCGACTCGTCGATCATCTCCGACCTGCCGGAGAAGCTGGAGATGGAGGTGGTCTGCAACCTCACCGCGGAGCAGGCGTCGCTCTACCGGGCGGTCGTCGACGACATGCTGGCGAAGATCGAGTCCAGTGACGGCATCGAGCGGCGCGGGCTGGTGCTGGCCACCATGACCCGGCTCAAGCAGATCTGCAACCACCCCGCCCAGCTGCTGCGCGACGGCTCCGCGCTGGACGGTCGCTCCGGCAAGCTGGCCCGGCTGGAGGAGATCCTGGACGAGGTGCTCGCCGCGGGGGAGAAGGCGCTGCTCTTCACCCAGTACGCGGAGTTCGGCGGGATGCTGCGCGGGCACCTCTCCGCCCGGTTCGGCCGGGAGGTGCTGTTCCTGCACGGCGGCGTCGGCAAGGCCGACCGGGACGCCATGGTGACCCGGTTCCAGTCCCCGGACGGCCCGGCGATCTTCGTCCTCTCGCTGAAGGCCGGCGGCACCGGGCTCACCCTCACCGCGGCCAACCACGTGGTGCACGTCGACCGGTGGTGGAACCCCGCCGTCGAGGACCAGGCCACCGACCGGGCGTTCCGGATCGGGCAGCGCCGGCGGGTGCAGGTCCGCAAGTTCGTCTGCGCCGGCACGGTGGAGGAGAAGGTGGCCGCGCTGATCGCCGACAAGCGCAACCTCGCGTCCCGGGTGGTGGGCAGCGGCGAGCAGTGGGTCACCGAGCTCTCCACCGGGCAGTTGCGCGAGCTCTTCGCGCTGGAGTCCGGGGCGGTGGTCGAGTGAACGAGCGAGCCACCGGGCCGAGCAGCGGCGGCGCAGACGGGACGTCCAGCGGCCGGTTCGCCGACTACGGCCGGCCCCGCCGGGTGGACGGCGGGCTGAAGGCGCGCAGTACCCGGGGCGCGATCGGCCGGTCCTGGTGGTCGCGGCGCTTCCTGGAGGTGCTGGAGTCGTTCGCGCTCGGCACCCGGCTCACCCGCGGCCGGTCGTACGCGCGCGCCGGCCAGGTGGTCAGCCTCGACATCGCCCCGGGTGCGGTGACCGCGGTCGTGCAGGGTTCCCGACCGCGACCTTACGCCGTCCACATCGGACTTTCCGCGTTCCCGGCCGAGTTCTGGGACCGGATCGAGGCCGAGCTGGCCGGCCAGGCCTTCTTCAGCGCCCGGCTGCTCGCCGGTGACCTGCCGGCCGAGCTGGAGGAGCTGTTCGCCGCGGCGGGCGCACCGCTCTTTCCGGCCGGGGTCGACGAGCTGGCCCAGCGGTGCGACTGCCCGGACTTCGCCGTGCCGTGCAAACACCTGGCGGCCACCTTCTACCTGCTCGCCGAGGCGTTCGACGCCGACCCGTTCGAGCTGTTGCACTGGCGCGGGCGGGGCCGGGTCGAACTGCTCGACCGGCTCCGTGCCCTGCGGGCCGCGGCCACCGGCGCCCCGGCACCGTCCGAGCAGGACGG
Organism: Micromonospora sp. NPDC048909; assembly: GCF_040649635.1. Lineage (NCBI taxonomy): Bacteria > Bacillati > Actinomycetota > Actinomycetes > Micromonosporales > Micromonosporaceae > Micromonospora > Micromonospora sp. NPDC048909. Next base: position 245,614 of record NZ_JBEZFU010000002.1, read on the forward strand.
TGCGCCGGTGCCGGTCGTCGCCGAGCCCGTCGAGGCCGCGCCGGCGGGAGCCGCCCGGGCGCTGGCCGGCCTGCCGTCGGCGCCACTGGCCGACGCGGCGGACCGGTTCTGGCTGCCGCCGGTGCCGTTGCCGGACCGGCCACCCAGCCTGGCCACCGGACCGGACCTGCTGTTGCGGCAGCTCGGCCCACCGGCTCCCGCCATCGGCGGGCCCGGGCTGGTGGAGCGGCTACGCCGGGCGTATCAGGCGTTCGGCCGGTGAAGCCGCGCCGACCAGCCCGGGCGGTCATAGCCAGCGCCGACGGAAGCGCCACATGAGCACCGCGTTGGCCACCAGCACCACGGCGCAGATCGCGCCGGCCAGCCGCCCTGCCAGCACGGTCATCGCCGGCAACGAGGCCCACAGCACGATGGTCAGCAGCAGCAGGTAGCGGCCACGGCGACCCTTGGCCCGGTTGTCCAACCGGGCGAAGAACGCCGGGTCACTCTCCCGGAGCTGGCGGGTGATCTGTTCGAACCTGCGCTGATCCTCTTTGCTGAGCATGGCGGTGCCTTCCCCTCACGCGTTCAGCGGTCCGGCGGCATACCCGCTGCGACGGCGGCTCACGCCGCCCGCCGCTGGTCCTTTTCCCCGCCCGGCCTGCACCACGTGCCCGCCGCGCGCTGCTCTGAGCGCCTCAGCACCGGCTTATCCGATCCTTAAGTTTCGCTGTGGCGGTGAACGGTGCAGGAAGCGTCCACCCCGGCGAAAGTGTCACATCGGCGCCGTCGCGGTACACGTACCCCCTGCTGGGGGCGTTCGTGCCCACGTGGTCCTCCGGCACCTACCCGGACCCCGCGCTGAGGGCTGTCTTAAGTGCCCTCACGAGGCCATTCCGCTCGCCTTGTCGGGGCCAGACCCCTTGGTTACCTTCCCGTAGCAACCCCCTCAGGCATCAGTCGCCGCCGCTGCCATCCCTGCCCGATCGCAGTCGTGCCGGCGCTCAGCAGAAATCGGGATTGGTACATGGCCGACCAGAATGTGCCACCACGTCGACCGCGGGACGACCGCGGTTGGGACGCACAGCAGCACCCCTCCTCCGGCGGGTACCAGGACCTGACCGCGTCCGCTCCGTACGGGTACGACACGCCGCACCCGCAGCAGGGCGGATACCCGGCCCAGGCCGATCCGCGCACCTCGTACCACTTCACCGGCCAGCCGGACCCGGCGCCGCGCGGACCACAGTGGGTGGGCCCCGAGGGCCTTGGCCGGCCGGCCCCGGCCCGCACCGCCGGCGCCGGACTGCCCAACCTGGACGACGGGGACGAGCCCGGCCGGGGCGTCGGCCGTCGGAAGGCCCTCGTCGCGCTCGGTGGCACCGCCGCGGTGGTCGCCGGCGGCGCCGCCCTGGCGATGACCCCGCAGGTGCGTGGTCTCTTCGGCGGCGATGCCGCGGCCGGTGACGCCACCGGCACCACGGTCACCGACGGCACCGCCGCCCGCCCGAGCGGGCAGCAGCCGAGCACGGTGCGCACCTACACCGAGCAGAACGAGAGCTACATGGGCTCGCGGGCCGGCGAGGCGCTGAAGAAGAACGCGCCGGCCGGTGGCCGTACCTTCTCCGGGCCGGCCGCCGCGGCCGCCGAGACCAAGGTGACCGTGAAGACGGTGCTCGCCAAGGACCCGGTGCTGCACCTGGCCCGCCGGGCCACCTTCGGCCCCACCCCCCAGCTGCTCGCCGACATCAAGCGGCAGGGCATCGACGGCTGGATCCGGGCGCAGTTCGAGCCGGACAAGATCGAGCCGAGCCGCGCCGAGCTGAAGCTCGCCGACCTGCCCACCCAGAAGCTCTCCGTGCAGCAGCTGCGCGACCAGCGGGACCAGCTCAACGAGCGGGGCGCGCAGCCGGAGCGGGAGATGGTGGACGCCACGGTCGCCCGGCAGATCTGGTCCAAGCGCCAGCTCTTCGAGGTGATGGTCGACTTCTGGAACGACTTCCTGCACGTGGCCGCGGAGTTCGACGGCGGCGAGGTCTACCGCAGTTCGTTCGACCGGGACGTCGTCCGGGCCCACGCGCTGGGCAGCTACCCGGAGATGCTGGTCGCCGCGAACAAGCACCCGGCGCTGCTGCTCTACCTGAACCAGAACGACTCCCGTGCCGACGCGGTGAACGAGAACCTGGCCCGGGAGAACCTGGAGCTCTACTCGGTCGGCGTCGACGGCGGCTACACCGAGAAGGACGTCCGGCAGGCGGCCCTGCTGCAGACCGGTCGCGGCGTCGAGGACGGGAAGTACATCTTCCGCGCGGACCGGCACTACGTCGGCAAGGTGAAGATCCTCGGCTTCACCCACGCCAACAACACGAAGGACCCGAAGAAGGCCGACGCGGCTATCGACGCGTACATCGCCTACATCGCGCTGCACCCGTCGACCGCCAGGTACGTGGCGCAGAGCCTGGCCACCCGGTTCGTCTCGGACACCCCGCCGAAGTCCCTGGTGGACCGGCTGGCCAAGACGTACACGGCGAACAAGGGCATGATCAAGCCGGTGCTGATGACGCTCTTCAGCTCCTCGGAGTTCTGGGCCGCCGTGGGGCAGAAGGTCCGCCGGCCGATGGAGTACCTGGTCGCCACGTACCGCGCCCTCGGCGTCTCGCCGGAGGCGTCGCCGAAGCACGACAACGGCGACAACAAGCGCACCCCGTTCGCCCGGGGCCTGCGGCAGGTCTCCGACAAGATGCGGGAGCTGGGGCAGTTCCCGATGGGCCAGCCCACCCCGGACGGCTACCCGGACGTCTACATCGCGTGGACCTCGGCCGGCACGATGGTCAACGGGTGGAACGAGGCCGGCGAGCTCATCGCCGGCTATCGCACCCAGTTCACGTACGTCAAGCCGGAGAAGCTGGTCGCGAAGCCGCCGGCCACCGCCGGGGCGTACGTGGACGCGCTCGCCCTGCGCCTGGTCGGCCAGAAGCTCACCGCCCGGGAAAAGAACCTGATCCTCGGCGTGGCCGACGTGTCGGCGACCGCCAAGGTCGACGCCACGTTCAACGGGGCCATCACCGCCGTCGCGCGGGCGATCCTCGCGTCCCCTCAGCACCACCTCCGGTGAGGCACCCGATGGAGAAGACTGTGTACAACACCTACCCCCTGCACCCCGAATGCCGTGACCTGCGGCGGCTGGCCGACAACCCGGCCGAGGCGCTGCTGCGGGCGGAGGCCGACGTCGTGGCCGCCGAGAACGCCGCCGAACGGGACCGCTACCGCCGGCTGGAGGACCTGGAGGAGGCCCAGCAGGACGGCCGTGGCGTCACCCGGCGGACCTTCGTCGCCGGTGCCGCTGCCACCGCCACCGCGCTGGCCACCGCCCAGTTCGTCACCACCTCGGCCTCGTTCGCGGCCACCAAGACCGGCACCCTGATCCACGTCTTCCTCTACGGCGGGCTGGACGGGCTGAGCCTGGTCGCGCCGGACAACGACCCGGTGCTCGCCAAGGCCCGCCCCGACCTGCTGCTCGGCGACGACTCGCTGGCCCTGGGCCGCGGCTTCAAGCTGACCAGCGCGTTCAAGCCGCTGGAGCAGTGGCTCAAGGCCGGCCAGCTGGGCTTCATCCCGGCGGCCTCCGACGAGCGGCTGTCCCGCAGCCACTTCCAGGCGGCGGACGCCTGCAACCTGGGCGGGCTGCCCAACGAGACCGGCGGCCGGGGCTGGCTCGACGGCCTGGTCGACAACCTCGGCAAGGGCACCGCGTTCCGCAGCGTCGGTGTCGGCAGCACGCTGCCCCGCTCGTTGGTCGGCAACAACGGCGCGCTGTCGCTGAACAGCGTCGGCTCGCTGCGGCTCAACGGCGACGACCGGTTCCGGGCCGCCACCGAGAAGGCCATCAGAGGGCTCTTCACCGGGATCAACCACCCGGTCGAGGAGGCCGTGCAGGACGGCCTCGGCGCGCTGGCCACCGCGCAGAAGCTCGCCGCCAAGCCGTACCAGCCGGCCGAGGGCGTCAGGTACGAGGGCGTCGGCAACGCGTTCCAGCAGCTCGCCCAGCTCATCAAGGGCGGCGCCAACGTCCGGGTCGCCACCGTCGGCATGGGTGGCTACGACACCCACGAGAACCAGGGCACCCGCGAGGGCGGCCAGCTGCACCGGCGGCTCAACGAGCTGGCCGGCGCGATGGCCGCGTTCTTCACCGACCTCGGCCCGAAGGCCGCCGACGTGACGATCATGGTGTCCAGCGAGTTCGGCCGGCGGGTCGGCTCCAACAGCGGCGGCACCGACCACGGCCACGGCGGCGTGATCACCCTGCTCTCCGGCAAGAAGCTCGCCGGCTCGCTGCTCGGCACCTGGAACGGTCTGGACAAGCTGGACTCCGGTGACGTGCCCGAGTACAACAACATGTTCAACGTCTACGGCGCGGTCGCGCAGGGCCGGTTCGGGCTCACCAACGCCGAGGTGGACAAGGTCTTCCCCCGGCAGAAGTACGCCCCGATGAAGCTGTACGCGTGACCTACCAGCACACCCACGCCGCCGGCCGCCGGACCGGGACCCCGTCCCCGTCCGGCGGCCGGTCGGCTGCGCCCGTGCCGCCGCAGGTGCCGGCGCGACGCGGCCCCGGCGGCCGGCGGCTGCTCGCCGCGCTGCTCGTGGTCGGCCTGCTCGCCAGCGTGCTGCCCTGGTGGCTGGACACCCCGGCCGGTTCGCTGCGCTCCACCGCGGCGACGCTCACCGCGGCCGGCCGGATCAGCGGCCTGGTCGCCGGCTACCTGCTGCTGGTGCAGGTGCTGATGATGAGCCGGCTGCCGGTGCTGGAACGGTGGATCGGCGGCGAGCAACTCGCCCGCTGGCACCGCGACGTCGGCGCCACCCTGCTGGTCGCGGTGCTCGCGCACCTGTCGCTGATCCTGCTCGGCTACGCCGGCCTGCGGGACCACTCGGTGCTCACCGAGGCCGGCGTGCTGCTGCGCGACTACGAGGACATGCTCGGGGCGTTCCTGGCCACCGGCATCATGGTGCTGGTCGGCTTCACCAGCGTCCGGGCGATCCGCACCGCGCTGCCCTACGAGCTCTGGCACGTGCTGCACCTCTCCAGCTACCTGGTGCTGCTGCTCGGCTTCGGCCACCAGTTCAGCAACGGCGCGCAGCTGTTCCAGCCCGGCCCGGTCCGCACCGGTTGGATCGCGATGTACCTGCTGGTGGTCGCCGCGCTCGGCTGGGGCCGGGTCGTGGTGCCGCTGCGGTTCAACCTGCGGCACCGGCTCCGGGTCGCCGACGTGGTGGCGGAGAGCCCGGACACCATCTCGATCTACCTCACCGGCGCGCGGCTGGACCGGTTGGCGCTGCTCGGCGGGCAGTTCTTCCGCTGGCGGTTCCTCACCCCGGGCTGCTGGTGGCAGTCGCACCCGTTCTCCGTCTCCGCCGCCGCCAACGGCCGGTGGCTCCGGCTGACCGTGAAGGTGGTCGGCACGCACACCGCCGACCTGCGCGACCTCGACCCGGGCACCCGGGTCTGGGCGGAGGGGCCGTCGGGCACCTTCACCGCCGCGCATCGCCTGCGGGAACGGGCTCTGCTCATCGCCGGTGGCAGCGGGATCACCCCGATCCGGGCCATGCTGGAGGAGCTGCCGCCAGGCGCGGCGCTGATCTACCGCGCCCGCACCCCGGCCGACGTGCTGCTCGGCCGGGAACTGGACTGGCTCGCCCAGGCCCGCAACACCGACATCTGGTACGTCATCGGCTCCCGCGACGACCCCGGCCCCCGCCAGGTGATGAGCCCCGACGGCCTGCGCCAGCTGGTGCCGGACCTGACCGCGCGGGACGTCTACCTCTGCGGGCCGCCCGGGCTGGTCGAGCAGTCGGTGCGCGCGCTGCGCCGGGCCGGCGTGCCCCGCAAGCAGATCCACCTGGCCACCTTCGAGCTGTAGAAGGACGATCACCATGCGCCGCGCGTTCCTCGCGATCACCGGCCTGGCGGCCAGCACCACCGCGCTGGTGGTGCTGAAGGGCTCGCCCGGCACCAGCCAGGTCGCCCAGGAGGTGCCGGCCGGCCAGCCGGTCAGTCCGACGCCGGCCGGGTCGGCCCCGCCCGCGGCGGAGAGCCCGACGCCGGGCGCCACGCCGACCAGCGTCGCCGGGTCGCCCCGGCCCAGCCGCAGCGCCACCAGGGCGCCGGCCGGCCGCCCCACCACCAAGGCGCCGGCCGCGCCCCGGACCACGACCAGCAAGCCGCCGCAGTCGACCACCCGTCGGGTGACCGGGCCGATCGTGGAGAACGAGTACGGCAACGTCCAGGTGCAGATCGTCCTCTCCGGCAACCGGATCGTCGAGGCGCTCACCCTGGAGCTGCCGAGCGGGCCGGGCGAGACCGAGCGGCACAGCGACGACGTGCGGCGCGCGTACAACGGCACGTCTGGGCAGGTGGTGCGGAACCAGAGCGCCGACCTGGACACCGTCTCGGGGGCCACCGAGACCAGCGCCTCGTACGAGCAGTCGCTGCGGGCCGCCATCGAGCAGGCCCGCTGAGATGACCGCGCCGCTGACCCGGCCCGGGCTGCGCCGGGTCGAGCAGATCATGGGTACGGCGATCAGCCTGGACCTGGCCGACGACCTGCCCGCTGTGACCCTGCACGAGCTGGCCGACGAGGTCTTCGCCTGGATGCGTGAGGTGGACGCCCGGTTCAGCACCTACCGCGAGGAGAGCGAGGTGCGCCGCTTCGACCGCGGTGAGCTGCTGCTCTCCGAGGCGTCGGCGGATCTGCGGTCGGTGCTGGCGGCCTGCGCCGAGCTGTGGGGGGCCACCGACGGCTTCTTCGACGCGTACGCCACCGGCGGGCTCGACCCGTCCGGCTACGTGAAGGGGTGGGCGGCCCAGGTCGCCTCGGACCGGCTGCTCGCGGCCGGCGCGGTCAACCACTGCGTGAACGCCGGCGGGGACGTCCGGCTGCGCGGGCACTCGGCGGCGGGGCGACCGTGGCGGGTCGGCGTGCGGCATCCGTGGGACGCGGGGGCGACCTGCCTGGTGCTCACCGGCACCGACCTCGCGGTGGCCACCTCCGGCGTCTACGAGCGTGGCCACCATGTGCTGGACCCGCGGCGGGGCGCCCCGGCGAGCGGCCTGCGCTCGGTCACCGTGGTCGGCCCCGACCTGGCGGTGGCCGACGCGTACGCCACCGCGGCGTTGGCGATGGGGGTGGCCGGCATCGGCTGGCTGGACAAGCTCCCGGGCCACACCCACGCGATCGTCACCGACGACGCCCGGCTGCTGCACTCCAGCAGCCTTCCGCTCGCCTCCTGACCGTCCGCGCGATCTCCGGCGGGTCAGCGGATGGGGCGGTGGGTGCCGGCGGGGCGGGAACCGGTCGGTCGGGGTCGGCCGGGTCGCGAGCCGGCGGGTCGGGTGCCGGCCCAGCGGTGCCGCGGGCGGCTGCGGTACGGAGGCTCGCTGCCGCCGGTCTGCGATGCGGTGTCGTCGCTGGACATCATTCCCCCCGCTCCTGGCGCGTTCGCGCCGTCGCCGTGCTCAACGAGGGGAGGCGCCCCGGCGACGCTGCCGCCCCCGCGACCCGCTCAGACGCCGCGGCGGGGCAGCGGCAGGTGGCCGGGGAACAGGTCGGAGGTGAGCGTGACCCCGGTGGCCCGCAGGGCCTCGATAAGCGTGTTCTGCACCAGGTACGAGTCGGGCAGCTGCCAGCGGGCCTGCTCCGGCGCGACGGCCCAGCGGACGGTGCCCTCGGGCAGCCGGGTGGGCGGGGCCGGTATCCACGAGCCGGGGCCGTGCCGCACCACGTGGAAGCAGTGCTCCAGCTCCGGCCGGAGCGGGTCGCCCGGGCGGACCAGGAACATCCACCGCCCGGTCGGGGTCACCAGCACCGGACCGCGTACGCCGGTGCCGGCCGGGTGGGTCTGCACCGCGTCCAGCACCCGTCGGCCGAGGTGGGCGGGGACCTCCAGCACGTCGAACGCCCGCCCGGTGGGCAACAGCACCCCGTGTGGCCGGTCGCGCCACCAGGTCGCCACCCGGGCCGGGTCGGCGCTGGCGGCGTGCTCCCAGTTCTCCAGGGCGGGATGGCAGCCGACCGTCGGGCAGCCGGCGCGGCCGCAGACGAAGCGGCTTCGGGCCAGACATGCGCCCGGGGTCACCTCCCAGCCGTGCGCGGCGTACCGCACCGCGACCCGGCGCAGCCGGACCCGTTCCAGTGGCGACAACTCCGCGACCCGTGGGCCGACATTCCCCCACATCTGTGCCATCTCCCCTCGTCGGGCCCCGCGGGCACCACGTCCTACGTCGAGCACCGTCACTGCCGTAACCCGCGATCGTTGAGTTGACGAACGGCTCATGCAACTTGCACGAAAAGTACGAGGACTGGCTGTACGGCTGACGCACTGGCTGTGCGACCAGCGAAAACCTGAGACGACGCACCGCGCGCCGCGACCGCGAGGGGTGGCCGGCCATCGGCCGGTATCTCAGTCAGGGGGAGGGACCAGGAGATGGACGAGCTACCCATAGGCCGTCGGGTCGCCTACTGGCGGGGCCGGCGCAAGATGTCGCAGCAGGTCTTCGCGGACCGGTTGGGCAAGTCGAAGAGCTGGGTGGACAAGGTCGAGCGCGGGGTGCGCCGGCTGGACAAGTTCTCCGTCCTCTACGAGATCGCCGACATCCTCCAGGTCGACGTGCAACTGCTGCTCGGCAAGGACCCGGAGCGGCGCACCGACGCGCTGAACTGCATCGACCAGGTCGAGGTCGAGGAGATCCGGGCGGCCCTGGAGCGGTACGACTCGATGAGCGCGTACTTCGACGCCGCGCCCTACCCGCCGCCGCTGGCCGACATGCGCAAGGCCGTCAACCACGCCTGGCTCACCTACCAGTACGGCCGCTACGGGATGCTCACCCGGGCCCTGCCGAAGCTGCTGCGCGACGCCCAGGCGGCCGACGCCGGCCTCGGCGGCGACGACGGCCGCGAGGCCGCCCACCTGCTCGGGCAGGTGTACCAGATCGCCTCCTCGGTGCTGCGCAAGCTGGGTGAGTTCGAGCTGGCCTGGCTGGCCGCCGACCGGTCGATGGCGGTCGCCCAGCGGGCCGACGACCCGCTGCTCGCCGGCATCGCCACCACCCGGGTCTGCAACGCCCTGGTCGCCATGGGCCGGGCCCGCCCCGCGCTGGAGCTCAACGTCACCATCGCCAACCGGCTCGCCCCCGGCGGCGGCAACGACGCCTCCCCGGCCCGGCTCTCCGTCTACGGCATGCTGCTGCTCCAGGGCGCCATGGCCGCCTCGCGGATCGGCGACACGGCCACCGTCGACGACCTGATCAGTGGCGCCCAGGAGGCGGCCACCCTGCTGGGCAGCGACCAGAACCACTACTGGACCTCGTTCGGGCCCACCAACCTTGAGCTGCACCGGGCCGCGGCGGCCGTCGAGTTGGGCGACGGTGGTCGGGCTGTGGAGGTGCACCAGCTCCGGATCCAGGAGCCGGCGTTCAACGCGCTGCTGCCCGAGCGGCGCACGCACCACCTGCTCGACATCGCTCGCGGCTACGCCCAGGTGGGCGATGTGGCCAACGCGGGCGAGATGCTGCTGCGCGGCGACCGGCTCGCCCCGTCCGAGATCCGGTGCCGGCCGATCGCGCACGAGGTGATGTCCGACATCCTTCGTCGCACACGTGGTGCGCCGCCTTCTCCGATTGCGGAGTTGGCTGAGCACATGGGAGTAGGGGTATGAGCGCGGAGCCGGCCTGATGTCCGGCCCGCAGTCCAGCAACGGGCGCCGCGAGGTGCTCTACGTCATCGCCTGCGGTTCGCCGCTGGCCCGTCACGTCGGCCGCCTCGTCGACCTGGCCCAGCAGGACAACTGGGACGTGTGCGTGATCACCACACCGGACGGCGCGAAGTTCGTCGACCAGCCCGCGCTGGCCCGGCAGACCGGTCACCCGGTCCGGACGCACTACAAGCAACCCGGCGACCCGGACCTGCTGCCGCCGGCGGACGCGATGATCGTCTGCCCGGCCACGGTCAACACGGTCAACAAGTGGGCGGCCGGGATCACCGACACCCTCGCCCTCGGGCTGCTGGTGGAGGGGCAGGGCCTGGGCCTGCCGATCGTGGCGGTGCCGTTCACCAACGCCGCCATGGCCGCCCACCCGGCCTTCCGGTCCGGCCTCGCCCGACTCGACGAGTGGGGGATCACGGTGCTCTTCGGTGACCACATTTTCCCGCTGCACGCGCCCGGCACCGGGGAGCGGCGGATGCACGCCTTCCCCTGGGACGTCGGCCTCACCGCGCTGCGGGCCCGCCTCTGCCCGCTGGTCTGAGCCGGCGCCCCGGCCCTCGCCCCGCCCGGGCGGGGGCCGTCGAGGCCGATCGGCCCGCTCCGGCGGGGGAGGCCGCCCGGCACCGCCCGCGCCGGTAAGCTGGCCCGCCGTGAGCACAACCGGATCCGGGCCGACGGTGACCGACGTGGTGGCCGAGCTGGAACGGCGCTACCCGCCGGTCTGGGCCGAGGAGTGGGACCGGGTCGGTCTGGTGCTCGGTGAGCCGTCCGCCCCGGTACGCCGGATTCTCTGCGTGGTGGACGTGGTGCCGGAGACGGTGGCCGAGGCGCTCGCCGCCGGGGCCGACCTGATCGTCGCCCACCACCCGCTGCTGCTGCGCGGGGTCTCCTCGGTCGCGCCGACCACGTACAAGGGTCGGATCGTGCACCAGCTGATCCGCGCCGGCGTGGCGCTCTACGTCGCGCACACCAATGCCGACACGGCCGCCCCGGGCGTCTCCGACGCCCTCGCGGCCCGGTTCGGGCTGACCGGGCTGCGGCCGCTGCACCCGGCGGCGCCCGGCTCGCCCGCCCACGGGCCGGGCCGGGGGATCGGCCGGATCGGCGAGCTGCCCCGGCCGATGACCCTCGCCGAGCTGACCCGGCACGCCGCCGCCGTGCTCCCCGCCACGTCCTGGGGCGTTCGCGCCGCAGGCGACCCGGGGCGTATGGTGCGTACCCTTGCGGTCAGCGGCGGCTCGGGAGATGCCTTCCTCGCCGACGCGTCCGCCGCCGGGGTGGACGCGTACCTCACCGCCGACCTGCGGCACCACCCGGCTGGCGAGCACCTCGCCGCCGAAGGCCCCGCCCTGCTCGACGCCGCCCACTGGGCGACCGAACGACCCTGGCTGGACGACCTGGCCGCGCTCCTGCGGGAGACGCCGGGCGTCGAGACGCTGGTGTCCGACCTGGACACCGACCCGTGGACCGTACACGCCTCCGCACCCGCTGTGGACGACAAGGAGCCCCGACCGTGAAGGCTGACCCCCAGGTCCAGCGCCGCCTGCTCGACCTCCAGGCGATCGACACCACCCTCGCCCAGCTCGCCCACCGCCGTCGGGCGCTGCCGGAGCGGGCCGAGCTGGAGGGCCTCGCCCGGGAGCTGTCCGGGCTGGAGGACGAGCGGGTGCGTGCCCAGGTGGCGGTCGACGACCTGGACCGGGACATCGCCCGGCTGGAAAAGGATGTCGACCAGGTCCGGGCCCGCAAGGAGAAGGACCAGGCCCGGCTCGCCGCCGGCACCGGCCCGGCCCGCGAGCTGGAGGCGTTGCAGCACGAGCTGGCGTCGCTGAACCGCCGCCAGAGCGACCTGGAAGACGCCGAGCTGGAACTGATGGAGCAGCGGGAGACCGCGCAGGGGGTGCTCGACGGCGTGGAGCAGCGGCTGGCCGAGGCCCGGGAGAAGCGGGCGGCCACCGAGCAGCGCCGGGACGAGAGCCTGGCCGAGATCGCCAAGGAGGAGGAGTTCAAGCGCTCCGCGCGCCAGCCGCTCGCCGCCGACCTCCCGGCCGACCTGGTCACCCTCTACGACCGGATCCGCGAGGAGAGCGGGCTCGGCGCTGCGCTGCTCACCGCCGGCCGGTGCGGCGGCTGTCGGCTCGAGCTCTCCGGCGCCGACCTGGCCCGCATCCGCAAGGCGGCACCGGACGAGGTGGTCCGCTGCGAGGAGTGCCGGCGGATCATGGTCCGTACCAACGAGTCGGGGCTGTAACCGGCGATGGCGGCACGGGTGGTGCAGATCGAGGCGGACGGAGGCTCCCGGGGCAACCCCGGCCCGGCCGGCTACGGCGCCGTCGTCCGTGACCCGGAGACCGGCGAGGTGCTCGCCGAGCGGTCCGAGTCGATCGGGGTGGCCACCAACAACGTGGCCGAGTACCGGGGTCTGATCGCCGGGCTGGAGGCCGCCGCCGAGCTGGACGCCACCGAGGTCGACGTCCGGATGGACTCCAAGCTGGTGGTCGAGCAGATGTGCGGCCGCTGGCAGATCAAGCACCCCGGGCTGCGCCCGCTCGCCGCGCAGGCGGCCGGGTTGGTCGCCCGCTTCGCCGCCGTCCGGTTCAGTTGGATCCCCCGCGAGCGCAACCGGCACGCCGACGCGCTGGCCAACGCCGCGATGGACGCCGCGGCCGCCGGCGCGTCCGCCCCGCCGGCGATCGAGAAGCCGCGGATCGTCGAGCCGCCCCGGGAGGTCGCCGCCCCCGACTCGGCGGCCCGGGCCCGGGCCCGCGAGGTCGCCGCCGGTGCCGCCACCGCGCGGGCCACCGGCAGCGACGCGACCGCGGCGCCCGCCTCGTGGGAGCCACGGCCCAGCCTGACCGGGACCCGGCTGGTGCTGGTCCGGCACGGCGAGACCGAGTACACCGAGCAGGGCCGCTACTCCGGTCGCGGCGACATCGCGCTCTCCGCCCGGGGGCGGGCCCAGATCCGCGCCACCGCCGCCCGGGTCGCCGCGCTGGCGCCGGGCACCGTGGCCGTGGTCAGCTCGCCGCTGACCCGGTGCGTGGCGACCGCCGAGGCGATCGCGGCCGCCCTCGGCGACCGGCCGGTCCGCCGGGACGACGACCTCATCGAGTGCGACTTCGGCGCCTGGGAGGGGCGGACCTTCGCCGAGGTACGGCAGGGGTGGCCGGGGGAGCTGGACGCCTGGCTCGCGTCGACGAGGATCGCGCCACCGCAGGGGGAGTCGTTCACCCAGGTCGCCGAGCGGGCCAGCCGGGCCGTCGCCCGGCTCTGCGCGGCGTACCCCCGGGAGACCGTCGTGGTGGTCTCGCACGTTTCGCCGATCAAGCTGATGCTGCGCGACGCGCTCGCGGCCGGCGACTCCTTCCTGCACCGGCTCTACCTCGACGCCGCCGGCATCTCGGTGCTGGACATGTGGCCGGACGGCGGGGTGGCGGTCCGCTCGGTGAACGAGACCGGCCACCTCGACGGGATCGACTGACTCCCATCCACCGGGAGAGCTGCCGCGCCACGATGGACGATGCGGGAAGCGGTTGACAGCCCCGCCGGCGACCTTGAAGATCAGTTTCGTGCGAAGCGTTCACCTGACGAAGCGAGGTCACATCGACCTCCTGCGCGTCGCCAGCGCCGCCTGTCGACGCTCCATCTGACGCCGGGCCTCTCCCTTCCTCGCACGCTGCTGGCGTAAACCCGATCCGCTGGTCTCCGGCCCCGCGGTGCGTCCGCCTGCGCGCACTCCTCCTTCCGACAGGAGATGTGTCCTTGTTGGTCCGTAGACTCCTTCCCCGGCTCGCCGCGACCACGGTGACCGCGGCGGTGCTCGGCACGGCGGCGTTCACCGCGCCGGCCGTCGCCTCGGCGCTGCCGGCGGTGCCGCCGCGCGCCCCCGACCTGTCCGACATCCGGGGCCTCCCGCAGCGCAACGTCCTGCCGGTCTGGCCCGACAACCCGGCCGACGCCTCCATCCCGATCGGGGTCACCCCCTACGACGACATCGCGCCGAAGCTCAACGCCCTCCAGGCCGGCAGCGACCGGGTCTCGGCCCGGGTGGCCGGCCGGTCCGCCGGCGGCCACGACCTGTACGCGGTGACGGTGACCGCGCCGGAGACCCGCGCCGAGGCGCGCCAGCAGGAGCTCTGGAAGCGCCGCATCGAGGAGGAGCCGGCCCGCGCCCAGCGGGACGCGGCGCTGCTCGCCGGCTACAAGACGCCGCTCTTCGTCAACGCCAACATCCACGGCAACGAGTGGGAGGGCACCGACGCGGCGCTACGGGTGATCGAGGACCTGGCCACGGACACCAGCGCCGAGACAGCCAGACTGCTCAAGCGCAACCGGCTGGTCTTCAACATCACCTCGAACCCGGACGGCCGGGTGGCCGGCACCCGCGCCAACGCCGCCGGCTACGACCTGAACCGCGACCTCACCATCGTGTCGCAGCCGGAGACCAACCTGATCCGCGAGCTGATCATCGACACCAAGCCGATCATCACCCTCGACCTGCACGGTTACGTCAGCCCGACGCTGCTGCACCCCAGCACCCCGCCGCACAACGTCAACAACGAGTACGACCTCTACATCAAGCACGGGCTGCCGAACGCGCTGGCGATCGAGGCGGGCCTGCGCGACCTCGGGTACGCCGAGACCCAGCAGGCCCGCATCCCGTTCCGGGACGACGAGCCCGGGGTCTGGGACGACTTCCCGCCGATCTACGTGCCGTCGTTCGCCATGCTGCAGAGCAGCATCCCGTACACCATCGAGGCGCCGCTCAACCCGCGCGGCAGCACGCTCACCCCGGCCGAGCGGGTGCGCCGCTCGGGCATCAACACCGACGTGCACGAGGTGGCGATCCGGACGTCGCTGCGCTACATCCAGGAGCACCGGGCCGAGGTGCTGCACGATCAGGCCGAGGTCTACCGACGCGGTTGGGCCGGGGAGCCGCTGCGCGACCTGCCCGACGGTTACGTGCCCGGCTGGGGTCCGGAGGACGACTACCGCACCACCTTCCCGCGGGCGTACGTCATCCCGAACGGCGCCGGCCAGCGGTCGGAGCCGGCCGCCGCCCGCCTCGTCGACCTGCTGATCGGCAGCGGGGGCCGGGTGTGGCGGGCGAAGAAGGCGTTCACCGCGAACGGCCGGAGCTACCCGGCGGGCTCCTACGTGGTGGACCTGCACCAGCCCAAGCGGGGTCTGGTCAACTCGCTGTTGGAACCGGGCGCCGACATCACCGAGCGGGTCGACGACCTGTACGCCGGCCCTGCCGCCTGGAGCCAGGGGCTGACCTGGGGCGCCACCGTGGACACCCTCTGGGACAGGCTGCCGAAGGTGCCGTTGGAGCGCACGTACGACGGGCGGGCCGAGGGCGACGTCCCCGGCGGCAGGGGTGACCTGCGCCTCGACCTCCGGGACGCCGCCGACCTGCTGGCGGTGAACTCGCTGCTGGGGCGGGGCGTCGCGGTCCACCGGCTCGCCGACGGATCGGTGGTCGTGCCCGGCACGCCGGCCAACCGCGCGCTGGCCCGCGCCGAGGTCCGCGCCCACGGGGTGAGGTTCGAGCGGGCGCCGGCCGGCTGGCGCGGTACCCGACTCGACCAGGTGGTGGTCGGCTATCTCGGCACGGTGGAGGAGCGGGACACCCTGGCCGACCTCGGCTTCGCGGCCCGCGCGCTGACCGCCGCCACGCTCAGCACGACCCTGACCGACGACGTCGACGTGCTCCTCGTCGCCAACTCGGTCAACCTGGCCGACCTGTCCCCGGAGAACCGGGCGGCCCTCGACGCCTTCCTCGCCCGCGGCGGCGGCGTGGTCGGTCTGGGTACGGCCGGAGCGGGCTTCAGCAACGCCGCCGGGCTGCTGACGGTGACCGCCACCGCCGGACCGAGCCTGGCCAGTGGCGTGGCCAACGTCGTCAACCGGGGCGGCCCGGTGAGTACGAGCGCTGCGCCGCACTCGTTCATCAGCCAGCCGGTCTGGTTCACCGACCTGAGCCCGGGCGTCACGGTCGAGCAGTCCTACGCTGCGGACCCGCTGCTCTCCGGCTGGTGGGTGACCGACGGTCCCGGCGGTCAGAGCGCGGCGGCCAGCCAGGCCAGCATCGTCCGGGGGACCGCCGCCGGCGGCAACCCGGTGGTGCTGTTCGGCACCGACCCGACGTTCCGCCTGCACCCCAAGGGCCTCCAGTCGCAGCTCGGCCGCGCCCTGCTCTGGACCGCCCGGCGCTGACCGGACGGCTATGAGCCGGTGACGGGCCCGGGTGCGGACGGCACCCGGGCCCGTCGCCGTCTGCGGCGTCGGCCTCCCGCGCGGTCCGGCTGCCGACGCCCTGCAACAGGCGGCTGACCGGCGGGGCAGCGGTGCCGGCGAGCCGGCCGGGGCCGCCGTTCGGCGCAGCCCGCCGGCCGTTCGGCGCAGCGCCGTCCGCCGGCCGAGCGTGACGGCAGTCACAGGGTCGTAGCCTCCGGCCGTTACAACGCGAGTTACGACTTCCCGGAGGTGTGTCAGATGGCTGCACCCGAACCGGAGGCGCCACCCAAGGCGTCGTCCAGGGCGAAGGACCACAGCCCCTGGAACTGGTTGCTCTTCATCCCGATCGTGGTGCCGCTGGTTCCGGCGTTCTTCAACGCGGACTCGCCCCGCCTGTTCGGCTTTCCGCGGTTCTACTGGCTCCAGCTGGCCTTCATCATCCTCGGCGTGACCACCACGACCGTCGTGTACCAGCTGACGAAGAAGCGGGGTGACCGCTGATGTGGCGCGACCACCTCACCGAGATCATCGTCTTTTCGCTGCTCTTCCTGCTGGTCAGCGCGATGGGCTTCGTGGCCGCCCGGTGGCGGGCGCCGAAGGACATGGCGCACCTGGACGAGTGGGGTCTGGGCGGACGCAGCTTCGGCGGCTGGATCACCTGGTTCCTGGTCGGTGGTGACCTCTACACCGCGTACACCTTCGTGGCGGTGCCGGCGCTGATGTTCGGCGCGGGCGCGGCCGGCTTCTTCGCCGTGCCGTACACCATCGTGATCTACCCGCTGGTCTTCCTGGTGCTGGTCCGGCTCTGGTCGGTCTCGCACCGGCACGGCTTCGTCACCCCGGCCGACTTCGTCCGGAAGCGGTTCGACTCGCCGGTGCTGGCGCTGCTGATCGCGATCACCGGCATCGTCGCCACGATGCCCTACATCGCGCTGCAACTGGTCGGCATCGAGGCGGTGCTCAAGACCATGGGGGTGACCGGCGAGAGCAGTGTCGCCCGGCACCTGCCGATCATCATCGCGTTCGCGATCCTGGCGGCGTACACCTACCAGTCCGGGCTGCGCGCGCCGGCGCTCATCGCGTTCGTCAAGGACTCACTGATCTACATCGTGATCCTGGTGGCGGTCTTCTACCTGCCGTACAAGCTGGGCGGCTGGGGCGACATCTTCGCCGCGGCGGACGCCAAGTTCGACGCGTCGCCGAACCCGAACGACGGCGTCCTGCTCAACGCGAACAACCAGCTCCAGTACGTCACGTTGGCGTTCGGCTCGGCGCTGGCGCTCTTCCTCTACCCGCACAGCCTCACCGGTGTGCTGGCCAGCAAGAACCGCGACGTGATCAAGCGGAACATGTCCGCGTTGCCGGCGTACAGCCTGCTGCTCGGCCTGATCGCGCTGCTCGGCTTCATGGCCATCGCCGCCGGGGTGACGCCGCTGCCCGGGTCGAAGGAGGGCACGGTCGACAGCAACACGGTGGTGCCGGTCCTGTTCGACCAGCAGTTCCCGGACTGGTTCGCCGGTGTCGCCTACGCGGCCATCGGCATCGGGGCGCTGGTGCCCGCGGCGATCATGTCGATCGCGGCGGCGAACCTGTTCACCCGCAACATCTACAAGGAGTACCTGAAGCGGGACGCCAGCCCGGCGCAGGAGGCGAACGTCTCGAAGATCACCTCGCTGGTGGTCAAGATCGGTGCGGTGGCCTGCATCGTCTTCCTCGACCCGCAGTTCTCCATCGACCTCCAGCTGATCGGCGGCGTGATCATCCTCCAGACGCTGCCGGCGGTGGCGCTGGGCCTCTACACCCGCTGGTTCCACCGTGGCGCGCTCATCGCGGGCTGGGCGGCCGGCATGGGCCTCGGCATGTGGATGCTCTACCAGATCTCCAGCCCGACCCGGCAGCACTTCGGCGGCTCGGCGTTCCCGCTGGAGAAGTTCGGCTTCGACACTCCGAAGACGATCTACGTCGGGATCGTGGCGGTGCTGGTCAACCTGGCGGTCGCGGCGCTGGTCACGCTGGTGCTGCGGGCCGGCAAGGTGGGCGACGGCGTCGACGGCACCGAGCCGGACGACTACTTCGCCGACGAGGGCGACCCGCGGGTCACGGTGGGCGACCGCCGCGACGCCGACGCCGCCCCCGAGCCGGTGGCCTGAGCGGAACGCACCGACGGCCCCCGGGTTGATGGCCCGGGGGCCGTCGGCTGTCCGGTGCGCCGGACCGCGCCGGTCGGGCCGGCCGCGGTCACGGTGATCCGGGTGGTCGTCCGACCGTCAGCGTTGGCGGGCGCGGGAACTCAGGGCCCGGTTGAGTCGGTGCAGCAGCGCGGCGAGGGTGTCCCGGTCCTGCGGCGCCCATTCGGCCAGCATGTCGCCGTAGAGCCGGGTGCGGGCGGCCTGCACGGCCGCCATCCGTTGCAGCCCGGTCGGGGTGGGGGAGACCACCATGCCCCGCCCGTCGCGTGGGTCGGGCTCCCGCACGATCAGCCCGTCGCGCTGCATCGCCGAGACCTGCCGGGTCACCGTCGAGCCGTCCAGGTTCAGCCGGGCGGCGAGCGCCGAGACGTTCTGCGGGCCGGCGTCGGCGAGGTGGCGCAGGATCACGTACGCCGCGCGGTCGAGAACCCGGTGCTCGGCGGTGCCGGTGCCCCGCCGGGTGGCCTCGCCGAGTCGCATCAGCATGGCCACCTCGGTCTCGATCCGGCCCAGGGTGGTCTCCGCGGTCTCGTCGGCGTCCGTGGAGGAGTCGTCGCTCATAGCTGTATGATACAAGGTATATACCTGTAACATACAGCTACCTGGGAGTCGGAGTGGATCGGCGTTCCGAACCGAACCGCAGTGCCATCTACGCCACCACGTTGGTGGCCTTCCTCGCCATCGCCGGCATCGCCGTCGTCGACCCGATCCTGCCCGCCATCGGCGAGGCGATCGGGGTGACCGCATGGCAGGTCGAGCTGCTCTTCACCGCGTACATCGCGGTGATGGCGCTCGGCATGATCCCGGCGACCCTCGCCAGTGGCCGGTTCGGCTTCAAACCGGTGCTGATCACCGGGGTCTCCGTCGTCGGCCTGGCCGCCATCCTCGCCTCGTTCAGCGACAACATCGTCCAACTCTCGGTGCTGCGCGGCGTGTGGGGACTCGGCAACGCGATGTTCTTCGCCACCGCCATGGTGGTGCTGGTCAACCTGGCCGTCGACCGGGAGTGGGTTGTCGGGCTCTTCGAAACCGCGCTCGGCCTGGGCTTCGCGGTCGGCCCGCTGATCGGCGGCCTGCTCGGCCACGTGAGCTGGCGGCTGCCGTTCTTCGTCTGCGGCGTGTTCATGGTCCTCGCCCTCGCGGTGGCGTCCCGCAAGCTGCGCGAGCCGGCCAACCGGCAGGCGCCGGTCCGGGTGGGCCAGATCTTCGCCACCTACCGCAGGCCGGCCTTCGTCGCGCTCTGCGTGGTGACCGCGGCGTACAACTTCGTCTTCTTCGTGGTGCTCGGCTACACCCCGCTCTTCCTGCACCTCGACGTGGTGCCGCTGGGGCTGGCGTTCACCGCGTGGGGCCTCGGCCTCGCCGCCGGCATCCTCGTCATCGGGCACCGGCTCGCCCACCGGATCGGCGCGGTGCAGACCGTCGGCGTCGCCATCGCCGGGCTGCTGGTCTGCATGGCTCTCTTCGCCACCTCGACCGGCACCGCCGAGGCGCTGGTCGTGCTCGTCCTCGCCGGGCTCTGCATGGGCCTGGCGAACGCGAACCTCACCGACCTGGCGCTCGGCCTCGGCTCCAGCGACCGGCGGGTGGCCACCGGCGCGTTCAACCTGGTCCGCTGGGGTGCCGCCGCGCCGGCGCCGATCATCTCCGGCAAGCTCGCCGAGCACTCGCTGGCGCTGCCGTTCTGGGTCGGCTTCGGCGTGCTCGCCGTCGGCGTGCTGGTCTACCTCGCCTCCGCGCACCTGATGGCCGCCGGCTACGGCGAGCGGGTGCTCTGGTCGCGGTGGAACCGAGCGGCAGCGGAGGCCGAGCGCGTGCCGGAGGAGCCGGTCGGCGAGGCGTACTGAACCACCGTCCCCCGCCCGTGCCGCCCCGCCGCATTCCGCGACGGGGCGGCACGCCGTCCGGCCCGGGTGCGGCCGCCGTCCGGTCGGGGTCTCCGGCGCTCGGGACGCCGGGCCGTCGCCGGCTCGGCTTCAGCCGAGCGCGCGGGAGAGCAGGTAGAGGCCGATCACCGTGCCGAAGACCACGATCACGGTCTTGAGCACCACCGGGGGCAGCCGACGCACCAGCCGGGCCCCGACGTACCCGCCGAGCAGCGTCGCCGGGGCGACCACCCCGACGGCGGCCCAGTTCACCGGCCCGAAGAGGGCGAAGACCACCAGCGTGGTCAGCCCCACCGTCGCGGAGAGCAGGTTCTTGATCGCGCTCACCCGGGCCAGCGTGGCGTCCAGCACCAGGGCCAGGCCGGCGACCAGCATCACCCCGAGCGCCGCGCCGAAGTAGCCGCCGTACACCGCGCCGAGCCCGACCATGGCCTGCACGGTGACCGTGCGGCGGCGCGGCGACAGATCGCGCGGGTGGCCGACCAGCCGGCGCAGCGGATCCTGGAAGGCCAGCACCGCGGTCGCGCCGAGGACCAGGAACGGTACGACCACCTCGAAGGCGCGGGCCGGGGTGGCGAGCAGCAGCAGCGCCCCGGCGATGGTGCCGAGCACGGTGGTGGGCAGCAGCGTGGCCAACGTACGACCGGGCGGCAGGTCCGCCCGGCTCCCCGCCACGCTGGCCACGTATCCGGGAAAGACGGCGACCGAGTTGCTGACGTTGGCTGGCACCGGTGGCAACCCGACCGCGATCATCGCCGGGAAGGTGATCAGCGACCCGCCGCCGGCCACCGCGTTCATCGTGCCCGCGGCGAGACCGGCGGCGAGCAGCAGCGCGGCGTGGGAGAGATCCATGATCTCCCGAGGCTAGTACCTGGCCGACCCGCCGGCTTCCCGGCGGTGGCGGTCGTCCGGCCGACCCGTTCCGATCTTGTGCCGGCGGGGTGGCAATAGCCGCGCAGCCGGCGTCGTTAGGATGAAGAGCGCGACGGACGAGTCGACCGGGCGGTCGCGTCGGCGGGCTCCGGCCCGCCGCCGAGGAACGTCCGGACTCCACAGGGCAGGGTGGTTGCTAACGGCAACCCGGGGTGACCCGCGGGACAGTGCCACAGAAAACAAACCGCCGCCCCCATCGGGGACGGTAAGGGTGAAACGGTGGGGTAAGAGCCCACCAGCACCCCGGGTGACCGGGGTGGCTCGGTAAACCCCACCCGGAGCAAGGCCAAGAAAGGGTCGTCACCGCAAGATGACGGCCCGCGCGGACGCTTGAGGACGGCCCGTCCGATGTCTGCGGGTAGGCCGCTGGAGCCTGTCGGCAACGGCAGGCCGAGATGGATGGCCGCCGCCGGCGCGAGCCCCTCGGGGCACGCGCCGCGCACAAAATCCGGCGTACAGGTCGACTCGTCCGTCGCCCACCAGGTCAGCCGCCCGTCCACCGGGTGGCTGGCCCTTTCTCTTCTGGTCCGTCTCCCAAGGCCACGCGGGAATATCGCCGCGATGACGGGGTAACGCGTGCCAAGCCACATATGGCGGCGGCGTGCCCGTGTCGAACTGGCACGTAAGTCCGTGCCTTCAACGACGCGCATGGTGCGGCACGGGTCGGGGCGATCTTCTCTGCCCTCCTCATTGCGGGAAATGGCACCTTCCAGCGAACCCGAACGGAGAGGAAGGCACGCATGGCTGTCAAGACCGAAGCAAGACCCGGCACGACGGAGATCCGGCCGTTCACGGTGGAAATCCCCGAATCGGAACTCAAGGCGCTGCGGGCGCGGATCGCGGCCACGCGCTGGCCGGAGAAGGAGACCGTCGCGGATCAGTCGCAGGGTGTGCCGCTCGCGACGAGCCAGGCACTCGCCCGCTACTGGGAGAAAGAGTACGACTGGCGCAAGGTCGAGGCGAGACTGAACGCCCTACCGCAGTTCACCACCAAGATCGACGGTCTGGACATCCATTTCATCCACGTCCGCTCGAAGCATGAGGACGCGCTGCCGCTCATCGTCACACACGGATGGCCCGGCTCGATCATCGAGCAGCTGAAGATTGTCGATCCGCTCACCAATCCCACGGCACATGGCGCGAGCGCGTCGGACGCTTTCCATCTGGTGATTCCGTCGATGCCGGGCTACGGCTTCTCGGGCAAGCCGACCGAGCCGGGCTGGGGCCCCGAGCGCATCGCGAGTGCGTGGACCGAGCTGATGAAGCGCCTGGGATACACGCGATTCGTGGCGCAAGGCGGCGACTGGGGTGCGATCGTCACGGATATGATGGGTGTGCAGGCTCCGCCGGAATTGGTCGGCATCCACGTCAACATGCCCGGTGTCTTCCCACCCGACATCGATGCGCTGTTCCAGTCCGACGTCACCGGAGCGAACAACGCACTCGGCAAGCTGCCATCCAATCTCTCAGCCGAAGAAAAGCGCGCGTCCGAGCAGCTGGACTTCGTCTGGAAGCACGTCGGCTACGGCCTCATGATGGCGTCGCGCCCACAGACGCTGACCGGGCTCGCGGATTCGCCCATCGGTCTCGCGACCTTTCTGCTTGATCATGACGCAGCCAGCCTGGCGCTGATCTCCCGGGTCTTCGCCGGGCAGTCCGAAGGCCTTACCCGAGACGATGTCCTCGACAACATCACGCTCTTCTGGCTGACGAACACGGGGGTCTCCGCGTCGCGTCTGTACGCGGAGAACAAGCTCTCCTTCTTCGCCGTCAAGGGCGTATCCCCATCCATCCCCGTTGCCGTCAGCGTCTTTCCTGACGAGCTCTACCAGGCCCCGAAGAGCTGGGCAGAGCAGGCGTATCCGAACCTCGTCCACTACAACAAGCTCGACAAGGGCGGGCACTTCGCGGCCTGGGAACAGCCGCAACTCCTTTCCGAAGAGATTCGCGCCGGCTTCCGGTCGCTCCGCTAGATGACCGTGTCCGAACGTCCGAGCATGCCCTCGCTCGGCGGGGCGACCGGGTGGCTCAACTCCGAGCCACTCGACCCCGCCGAGTTGCGCGGCCGCGTGGTCCTCGTGAACTTCTGGACGCTGACGTGTATCAACTGGCTGCGCCAGGAGCCGTACGTCCGTGAGTGGTCGCAGGCCTACCGGAGCGACGGATTGGTCGTCATCGGGGTCCACACGCCGGAGTTCTCGTTCGAGCAGGAGATCGACCGGGTGCGACAGGCGGTCACCGCGCGAGGGATCGACTACCCCGTCGCGGTCGACAGCGACTACGAGATCTGGAGCGCCTTCGACAACCACTACTGGCCGGCGCTCTACTTCGTCGACGCGGACGGCGTCATCCGTGACCAGCACTTCGGCGAAGGACGCTACGAGCAGTCGGAGCGCGTCCTGCAGCGGATGCTCGGCGTCGAGCGGGAACTCGTCGGCGCCGAAGGGCTCGGCGTGGAGGCGGAGGCCGACTGGGACCACCTGCGTACGCCAGAGACGTACCTTGGCTACCAACGCGGCGAGCACTTCGCGTCACCGGACGGCGCCGCGTTCGACGAACGTCGCGCCTACGGGCTCCCCGAGAGCCTGCGCCTGAACCAGTGGGCCCTCTCCAGCGAGTGGACGGTCGGGTCCGAGAAGGTCGTGCTCGACCGGGCCGGCGGGAGCATCGCCTACCGGTTCCACGCGCGCGACGCGCATCTCGTGCTGTCTCCCGGAGCGCGAGCGCAGATCCCGTTCCGCGTGCTCCTCGACGGCGAAGCGCCGGGCCCGTCACACGGCGTCGACGTGGACGAAGATGGGAACGGCCTGCTCCGGGAAGGCCGCCTGTACCAACTCGTGCGCGAGCACGACGCGGTCCGCGACCGGACCCTGGAAATCACGTTCCCCGAGTCCGGCGCCGAGGCGTACGTGTTCACGTTCGGATAGACCCCGCGTCTGACCGGGCCCCGCTGTCGCCGGTCGCACTGACCGTCACGGGCGACCGCGAAAACGACCAAATCGGCCACTGGAGACCGAAGACCGTGGGAGACCCAGTCTTCAGCTTCTGGGACTGAACACCACAGACCGGTCCGGGCAACAGGGACAGCTCGTCCAGCCGGAGGTGTCGCCCGGATTCCGAGACGAATCTGTCACGGGCCACGCTCTCGGCCGTGCCGCCGCCTCCTGCTACGGTCGCGATGTGATGGTCGAGGAGCACTGGTGGAATGGGGATGCAACGGCACGAGGGCGTCGTGACGTCTACATCCGTACCGATGGTCAGCGCTGGGAAGTGCAGGCGCAGATCGGTGGCGCACAGGGCCGTTCCGAGGTGCTGGAGTGCCAGAGCCGTAGCTCGGCCAGCATCGTCGCGGGGGCCTGGCGCGGGGGCAGCTCCGGCTGGCGCGAACTGCCCAGCTGAGCACCGCCCCGCCGGGCCCAGGCCGGCGGCAGTGACACGGAACGAGGCGACGGGTCGGTCGGCCCGCCGTCGGCGGTCAGGGCGCGCCGTCTGTCGTGGCATCGAGGCCGTTGAGGTCGAGTTGGCGTAGCCGCTCCGGGTCGGAGAGGACGTCGATGGCGACGATCCGTCCGTCGGCCACGGTGAAACCCATGATGGAGAGCGGCCGGCCGTTCGCGGTGACCACGACGCCGGCTGCGCCGTTGACGAGCGCCGGCCGGACGAACGGCGCCAGCCGGGTGAACATGACCGCCTGCGCGGCGACCTGCCGCGCGCCGTGGATGGTGACGGTCTGCCGGGCGGGTCCGGCGCCGCCGTCGGCCCGGAGCACCACGTCGGGGTGGAGCACGGCGACCAGCGCGTCGAAGTCGCCGTGCCGGGAGGCGGCGAAGAACGCGTCGACGACGTCGCGTTGCCGGGTCAGGTCGGGGTCCGGGACGGGCGCCTGCCCCTGCACCCGGCGACGGGCGCGGCTGGCGAGTTGGCGGGCTGCGGCGGGCGACCGGGCGACCATCGGGGCGATCTCCTCGAACGGCACGGCGAACATGTCGTGCAGCACGAACGCGAGCCGCTCGGCCGGTGTCAGCGTTTCGAGCACCACCAGCAGCGCCAGCCCGACCGAGTCGGCGAGCAGCGCCTCCTGTTCGGGGTCGACCCCGGACTCCGGGCTGACGATCGGGTCCGGCACCCGTACGTCCAGCGGCTCCTCGCGCCGATGTTCCCGGGAACGCAGCACGTTGAGGCAGATCCGGGCGGTCACGGTGGTCAGCCAGGCGCCCAGGTTCACCACGTCGCCGGTCTCCGCGCGGCTGACCCGCAGCCATGCCTCCTGGACGGCGTCGTCGGCCTCGGCGACCGAGCCGAGCATCCGGTAGGCCACCGCCCGCAGCCGGGACCGGTGCTCCTCGAACCGCTCCGTCAGCCAGTCGCTCTCATTCACCGGTCACATCCGTTCGTCGCGGGGGGTCAACTCAGT
This sequence comes from Micromonospora sp. NPDC048909, assembly GCF_040649635.1. Lineage (NCBI taxonomy): Bacteria > Bacillati > Actinomycetota > Actinomycetes > Micromonosporales > Micromonosporaceae > Micromonospora > Micromonospora sp. NPDC048909. The sequence goes on from NZ_JBEZFU010000002.1 coordinate 271,014, forward strand.
AGACCCGCGGCTGCGGGCCGATGTGACCGGGAGATCGACTCCCGGAAGGCGGAACGGAGTTCATCATGACCTCACCCGTACTGGTCACCGGCGGCACCGGCACGCTCGGACGCCTCGTCGTGCCACTGCTGACCGAGGCCGGTTGCGAGGTGCGGGTACTCAGCCGGCACCGTCCCGGGACCGGGCGGGCAACCGCCGACGTCGAGTACCTGACCGGTGACCTGCGGGCCGACCAGGGGATCGAGGCTGCGGTGGCCGGGGCGCGGACCGTCGTACACCTGGCTGGTGGCCCGAAGGGCGACGACGACGCGGCCCGCAACCTGGTGCGGGCCGCGTCCCGGGCCGGCGTGCGGCACCTGGTGCACATCTCGGTCATCGGAGCGGACCGGCTCCCGGTGGGCTGGCTGCGTTCGAAGCTGGCCGCGGAGCGGGCGGTGGCCGGCTCCGACGTACCCTGGACGACGCTGCGCGCCGCCCAGTTCCACGACCTGGTCCTGACCGTGGCGGAGAAGATGGCGAAGCTGCCGGTGGTGCCGGTGCCGGGCGGGCTGCGGTTCGAGCCGGTGGACGCCCGGGACGTGGCGTCGCGGCTGGTGGAGCTGACACTGGGCGGGCCGGCCGGGCTGGTGCCCGACCTGGCCGGGCCCCGGGTGTACGGGATGGCCGAGCTGCTCCGCGGCTACCTGGCGGCGCGCGGCAGCCGCCGGCTGATGATGCCGATCCGGCTGCCGGGCCAGGCCGGCCGCGCCTACCGGGCCGGCGAGAACCTGGCCCGTGCGGGGGCCACGGCGGGCAAGCGGACCTGGGAGGAGTTCCTGGCCGAGCGGGTCCGCCCGCGGTAGGCGACCCACGGGCCCGGGCGGGATACGGCCGTCGTCGTGCCCTGCCGGTCGGGACGCGGCTCGATATCCTGCCCCGCATGCATCGAAGCCGCGTGTACGCCCTGCTGATCGACACTCCCCGCGCGGAGGCGGACCAGGCGGTGGCCTTCTGGTCCGCCGCGCTCGGCGCCACCGCCGAGCCGTACGCACCGGAGCCACAGTTCATCAGCCTGCACGGCGCGCTGCCCGGGCTGGTCGCCGCCGTCCAGGTGGTCGACGACGCGCCCCGGTTCCACGTCGACATCGAGACCGACGACGTGGCGGCCGAGACGGCTCGGCTGCTCGCCCTCGGCGCCACCGAGGTCGCGCGATGGCAGGAGTGCCGGATCCTGCGGGCGCCCGGCGGGCACCTGCTCTGCGTGCTGCCGGTGGAGAGCACGCCGGAGGTCTTCGACGCCGGTGCGAAGACCTGGCCGTAGGCCACGCAGGACGCCCCCGGCCGGCGGCCTGGGGGTGGTGCCACCCGACCGCATCGGGCACCGATAGTCGGGTCCGGCCACCCCGGTCCCGCCTAGCGTCGCGGTGGACAAGGGAAGGAGGCCCAGGTGCTGGAGCGACTCAACCAGGCGATGGCGTACCTCGAGGAGCACCTCGACCAGCCGATCCAGGTGGCCGAGCTGGCCCGGATCGCGACGACGTCGGAGTACCACTTCCGCCGGCTCTTCTCCGCGCTGGCGGGCCTGCCGCTGTCGGAGTACGTCCGGCGTCGGCGGCTCACCGTCGCGGCGGCCGCGGTGCTCGCCGGTGAGGAGACGCTGCTCGCCATCGCGGTGCGCTACGGCTACGGCTCCGCCGAGGCGTTCGCCCGGGCGTTCCAGGCCGTGCACGGGGTCGGCCCGGGCGAGGCCCGGCGGACCGGAGCCGCGCTGAGCGCCCAGCCCCGGATGTCCTTCCGCCTCACCGTCGAAGGGAGCAGCAGCATGCGATACCGGATCGTGCAGAAGGACGGGTTCCGGCTGGTGGGCCGCCGCGCCCGGGTGCCGCTGGTGCACGAGGGGATGAACCCGGCCATCGTCGCGTTCATCAAGGGCATCGAGCGGGAGACCGTCGAACGGATGGAGGCGCTCTCCGACCAGGAACCGGCGGGCGTGGTGAACGTCAGCGACAACCTCGCCGGCGACCGCGCCGAGGGCAGCGAGCTGGACTACTGGCACGGCGTGGTCACCGGCGCGGACGTGCCGGGGGACATGGACGCGCTCGAGGTGCCGGCCGGCGCCTGGGCCGTCTTCGAGACCTCCGGCGCGTTCCCGCAGGCGGTGCAGTACCTCTGGCGGGACGTCTTCACCCAGTGGTTCCCGTCCAACCCGTACCGCAGCAGGCCCGGGCCGGAGATCTCCCGGACCCGGCTCTCGGCGGACGGCACCCAGGCGGACGCGGAGCTGTGGATCCCGGTGGAGCGGGTTCCCGCCTGAGCCTGGCGGCGCCGCCGTCACTTCACCAGCTACCTCTCGGCGACGCGGGGACCGGGGCGGGCCTACCGAGGCCCGTCCCGGTCGTCCCAGACCGTGCCGGCGGGCAGATACCAGGCGCGATCCGCGGTGCCGAGCGCGTGCGCGATGACCAGCCGGGCGTGCGCGTCGAGTTCCGGCAGCCGGTCCGGCGGGAACCACTGCACCGCCTCGGACTCGTCGTCGTTGACCCGCGCCGTACCGCCGAGCAGGCGGCACTGGAAGCCGAGGTTCAGGTACTCGCAGCGGTCGCCGTTGGGGTAGGTGTGCGGGTGCGACACGACGCTGGCGAGCCGGACCGGCTCGACGTCCAGCCCGGTCTCCTCCTGCACCTCCCGGACGACGGCGGTGGCCGGCTGCTCGCCCGGCTCGACGAACCCGCTCACCACCGACCAGCGGCCGTCGTCGGACCGCTTGCCGAGCAGCAGTTCACCGGCCTCGTTGCGGACCACGGCGCTGACGCTCGGCAGCCAGAGCAGGTCGTGGCCGACGTGCTTGCGCATCCGCAGGATGTAGTCCGGTACGCCCATCGGCAGACCATAACCGCAACCGCCACCGCGGATCCGTCACGGTCAGCCGTGCGCGTCGGCCGCTCCGGCCCGGCCTGGCCTCTCCCGGTCCGGCCCGTCCGCTCGGCCCGTCCGCTCGGCCGGTCCGGTTCAGCCCGACCAGGCGACGGCCCGGCGGATCTGCTCGTACTCCTTGGCCAACTCGGCGTCGATGCGCGCCGTCCGCTCCTCGGTGAGCACCACCAGCGGGTCGTGCCGGGGTCGCTCGGCGAGCATCCGGCGGCGCAACCCGGACGGCGGATGCGACGAGAAGAGCGAGGACTCCTCCCGGACCGACAGTTGGCGCAGCAGCGACAGTCGGCCGCTCGCCGCGGCCCGGGACTCGGCCACCGCGCTGCGCCATCGCTGCGGTCCGTGCCCGGCCCGCATCTCCCGACGTACGGCCAGGGCCACCGACTCGTGCCCGAGCGCGGTGTCCAGCAGGCTGGTTGCCGCGTCGGTGCCCGCGACGCGGGCCGACATCTCGTCGGCCAGGTACTCGGCGCGCTGACTGTCCCGCAGCGCCACCGCGACCAACACCAGGTGTACGCCGAAGAGCAGCCGGGACAGCGTCCACTGGAACGCCTTGCCGAGCGCCTCACCGATCATCTCGATGATGCCGCCGCCGGCGACGGTGTCCACCGGCCGGACCAGGTCGGCGGCCGAGCCGAGCATGGTGAACGCGGGTTGGGTGAGCACCATCCGGCGCGGGTCGCCGTTGCCGAAGTGGCCGAGTTCGTGCCCGAGCAACGCGACCCGTTCCGGCGGGCTCAGCGCGCCCCACCAGGGCAGCCCGAGGCAGAGCACCCGGCGCCGACGCGGCCCGACCGCCCCGGCGTACGCGTTGAGGTCGCCGTTGACGCCGATGACGTGCGGGCTCGGTGTGCCGATCGCGGCTGCCACCTCGTCGACCAGCGCGAACAGCTCGGGCGCCCGGTCGGCGGAGAGCACCTCCAGCTCCGGGTCGAGCCGGCCGAACCGGGGCCGCAGCGCGACGGCCAGTCCCAGCAGCGCGACGCCGAGCAGGATGGCGACATTGGGGAACGGGAACGCCACGATCAACCAGATCCCGGTGACCGCCAGCGCCAGCACCGCACCGATCAGCAGCACGGAGACGCCCGCGGTCACCATGGCGGCGGCGCTGCGTCCGTCCGTGCCGAGCGGACGACCGGCCAGGTGGGTGAACTGGCGTCGGGTCAACCGGTACCCGAGACGGTGGCTCCACCGGTCCACCCAGGCCCACCCGAACTCGGGCGCCCTCCGCTGCCGGTCGTACGCGTCGAGGTTCCACTCACACCCGGCGCACCAGGGCTCGGCGTCGTCCACCGAGACCGTGGCGGCGCCACAGGTCGGGCAGCGGCCGGCGGCGGACGTGGTGATGATCATGAAGCCCGATCCTGCCCAGCGCCGGCGCGCACCGGAACCGTCCGTTCAGCCGACTCGGCGGACGGGTCTCGGATTTCTTCGCTGCCCTATTTGCCGGATTTCGACCCAAGTCGGCGGCACCGGATCTACTGTGGAGAGCAGCGGCGACTTGCGGTGTTCCGGTGGCGGTCGGGTGGCTCGCGGTGCACAGTGATCCCATGAGCGACAGCGGACGTGGTGGGCACTACTACTGGTGCACCCGACACCACCGGGTCGAGACCGACGCCGACGTGTGTCCGGCGAAGCACGTCCTCGGCCCGTACGCCTCGGCTGCCGACGCGGAGAACGCACTGCAGCGGGTGCAGGAGCGTAACGAAGCGTGGGATGCCGAGGACGCCCGTTGGGCCGGGGAGGACAGGTAGACGGCGCGGGACGGCCCGTGTCGAGGTACTCAGTGCTCAGCGTGGAGACACGCGAGAGCACGTCCCCAAGGAGGGAACCGAGATGGCCGAAGCAACGAAGGCCACCACGCGCCCGGCCGCCAGACGTACCACCGCGAAGAAGACCGCCGCGGCGGAGCGGAACACGGCTGCCAGCCGGACCACCCCGGCGCGCCGGGCCGCCACCGGAACGGCCGCGAAGGCACCGGCCAAGAAGGCGGCCGGTGGGGCGGGGCGCGCTCCGGCGAAGAAGACGACCGCGGCCAAGGCCCCCGCCAAGAAGGCGGCGACCAAGGCCTCGACCACCGCCCGGAAGACCACCGCGACCGCGAAGAAGGCGCCGGCGAAGAGCTCGACCGCCGCGAAGAAGGCCGGCTCGACCGCCCGGAAGACCACCGCCGCCGCGAAGAAGACCACGACCACCGCGAAGCGCACCACCACCTCGGCGGCGAAGAAGACGACGGCGGCGGCCCGCAAGACCACCGGGGCAGCGAAGAAGACCGCAACCGCCACCGCGCGCAAGACCAGCACCGCGGCGAAGAAGGCCCCGGCGAAGAAGGCTCCGGCCAAGCGGGCACCGGCAAAGAAGGCGCCGGCCGCCAAGAAGACGACGGCCGCCACGACCCGCCCGGCCGCCACCACCCGCCCGACCGGCGCGGCCCGTACGGTCGCCGCGAAGAAGGCGTCGGCCCGCAAGACGACCACGGCTCGCCCGACCGCCGCGACCCGTACGACTGCCGCGACCCGCGCGACCGGCGCGACCGCCGCGAAGAAGGCCCCGGCCCGCAAGACCGCCGCCAAGACGACCACCAAGCGGACGACGGCGGCCACGAAGGCGACGCCGCGGACGACCGCGACCCGGGCCACCACCACGCGCGGCACCCGGACGGCCGGCCGGTAGTCGACCCGCTGGCCCGGCACGCCGCGGTCGACCGGCGGGCCCCACCAGGTGGCGGGCCACACTTCGCGCGTCGCTGAGCCGTGGCTGACCGAGGCATGGCCTTGGACGATCGGCTGGCCGAGGCATGGCCTTGGACGATCGGCTGGCCGGGCATCGCCACAGCCGATCGGTTGGCCTGAGCGTCGTGGCGGCCGCTCCGCGGGCTGCCGATGGAGGCGGATCATCGGCCGCACTGTCAGGATGGACCCGTGGTCATCCGACGCGTGCTCGCGCCCCGCATCGACTTCGCCGCGCTCCGCCGCGAGCTGGGACTGCCCGAGGAGTTCCCGGCCGCGGCGCAGCGGGAGGCGGACGCCGCCGCGGCGGCACCGCCGCGCCCGGCCGCGGACCGCACCGACGTCCCCTTCGTCACCGTCGACCCGGCCGGCTCACGTGACCTGGACCAGGCGATGCACCTCGCCCGCCGTCCCGGTGGCGGTTACCGGGTGCGGTACGCGATCGCCGACGTGGCCGCGCACGTCCAGCCCGGCGGTGCGCTGGAGGAGGAGACCTGGCGGCGGGGGCAGACCGTCTACCTGCCGGACGGAAACGTGCCGCTGCATCCGGAGACGCTCAGCGAGGGTGCGGCGAGCCTGCTGCCCGACGTCGACCGGGCGGCGGTCGTCTGGACCATCGACCTGGACGCCGACGGCGGAACCGTCACGGTCGCGCTGGAACGCGCCCTCGTCCGTAGCCGGGCCAAACTGGACTACGCCGGGGCCCAAGCCGACGCCGACGCCGGCCGGCTGCCCGAGCCGATCGCCCTGCTGCCCGAGATCGGCGCCCGGCTCACGGCCCGAGGGCTGCGCCGGGGCGCGATCAACCTGCCGCTGCCCGAGCAGGACGTTGAGGCTGACGGCGACGGCTGGCGGCTGGTGCTGCGCGGGCCGGTGCCGTTGGAAGAGCACAACGCGCAGATCTCCCTGCTGACCGGGATGGCGGCCGCCGACATCATGCTCGCCGGGCGGATCGGCCTGCTGCGTACGATGCCACCGCCGAAGCCGGACGCCGTGCAGCGGCTGCGCGCCGCCGCCGCGCCGCTGGGCGTGCGCTGGCCGGACGGCGCCGGTGCCGGCGAGGTGATCGCCGGGCTCGACCCGGCGCAGCCGCGGGCGGCGGCCTTCATCGACCAGGCGGCCGAGTTGATGCGCGGCGCCGCGTACACCGCTTTCGAGGGCGAGTTGCCCGAGCAACCGGCACACGGCGGGGTCGCCGCCGCGTACGCCCACGTCACGGCGCCGCTGCGCCGGCTGGCCGACCGGTACGCGACCGAGGTCTGCCTGGCCCTGCACGATGGCCGGCAGGTGCCGGAGTGGGCCCGCGCGGCGCTGCCCCGGCTGCCCGAGGTCATGGCCACCACCGACCGGACGGCCTCCGCGGCCACCCGCGGGGCGGTCGAACTCACCGAGGCCGTGCTGCTCGCCGACCGGGTGGGGGAGACCTTCGACGCGGCGGTGCTGGATGTCGACGCGCCGCCGAACGGCCGGTCCCGACCCCGCCCTCCGGGTGGCACCGTGGCTCTCGACGCCCCACCGGTGCGCGCCCGCTGCCTCGGCGAACTGCCGCTCGGCGAGCGGATCCGGGTCCGCCTGGTCACCGCCGACCCGGCCGCGCGGACCGTACTCTTCGAGCGGGCCTGACCGCGCCGGGACCGGCACCCGCCGAGTCGGCCCGGTGTGCCGTTGACCGCGGGGCGCGGTCGGGGCAGCGGGAAGTGTCACATCATCGGGCGCTGCTGCCGGCCCGCCGGGTTTGCGAGGATGGGCCCATGGCATACGACGCGAGCACGCTGCCCGACGTTTCCGGGCTGACCGTCGGCATCATCGGCGGCACCGGTGACCAGGGGCGGGGCCTTGCCTACCGGTTCGCCCGGGCCGGTCAGAACGTGCTGATCGGCTCCCGCTCCGCCGAGCGGGCCGCCCAGTCGGCCGAGGAGATCGCCGCGCTGCCCGGCGTGCCGGCCGGCACGAGCGTCACCGGCGCGGACAACGACGAGGTCGCCCGGCGCAGCGACGTGGTCATCATCGCCGTGCCGTGGGACGGGCACGCCGCGATCGTGGCCGCCCTCGCCGAGCCGCTCGCCGGCAAGATCGTCGTGGACTGCGTCAACCCGCTCGGCTTCGACAAGCAGGGCCCGTACGCCCTCGCGGTCCCCGAAGGCAGCGCGGTGCAGCAGGCCGCTGGTCTGCTGCCCGACTCCCGGGTGTGCGCGGCGTTCAACCACGTCAGCGCGCCGCTGCTCGCCGACCCGCAGATCGACCGGATCGACCTGGACGTGCTGATCTGCACCGAGGACCGGGAACTGGTGGGCGTGGTCGCCGCGCTCGCCGCCCAGATCCCCGGCATGCGGGGCATCTACGCCGGACGGCTGCGCAACGCCCACCAGATCGAGGCGTTCACCGCCAACCTCATCGCCATCAACAAGCGCTACAAGGCCCACGCCGGAATCCGCGTCACCGACCTGTGACGTGCCGCCGGCCGTCTTGCCTGCGCCCGGGGCGGTGCCTGCGCCGGCAGCGACTGTCTACCCGGGCCAGGGCTGGGGCGTTGGGCCGGTCACGGTGGTCGGGGTTGGGCTGGCGTTCTGCGGGGCGATCGGCCGAGGGGCCGCCGGGGGGTACCGGCCGGACGGGTGGCCTGGGGCCGGTCCCGCCGGTGGGCGGGGCGGTGGTGGCGGTTGCGGCGGGGGCGTTGGTGCGGGTCGAGCCAGGCGGGCGGGACGAACTCGGGATGCCCGTCGCCGGCGAGGCGGACCTGCCAGCCGTGGTGATGCACCTGGCGGTGGTGGTGGCGGCAGAGCAGCACCGCGTTGGTCAGGCTGGTGCGGCCGCCGTGGGACCAGTGGCGCAGGTGGTGGCCCTCGCACCAGCGGGGCGGACGATCGCAGCCAGGGAAGGCGCAGCCGCCGTCGCGCAGGATCAGCGCCCGCCGCAGCGGCCCGGAGACGAGCCGGCGTTGCCGCCCCACGTCGAGCACCTGACCGGTGCCACCGAGCACGGCGGGCAGCACGCCCGCGTCGCAGGCCAGTCGACGGACGGTCTCGGCGGGCAACGCCAGGCCGGTGTCCAGTGTGCCGGCCCCGAGTTGGCCGGCGAGCGCGTCGTAGGACGTCGTGACGACGATCTGTGCCGGCTCCCCGCCGTGCTCGGGCAGCTCGCCGGTGCGCAGGGCGAGCCGGCAGACGTCGCCCAGCGCGTCGTGTCGGCGTTGCCCGGGCGAGCGGCCATCGTCGGGACCGGAGGGCGCGGTCAGCGGCTCGATGGCGGCGCGGAGCAGTGCCGCGGTCTCGGCGTCGAGGCTGCCGGTCAGCCGTAGCCGCCCGTCGTGCAGGTCGGAGAGGGTGAGGTGGCGATCGCGGGCGGCCCGGGCGGTCTCCGCGTCGAGCGCCTTGCCCGCGGCGGCCTCGGCGATGTCGGGCGCGACGTGGTCGAGGATCCGGGAGCTCAGCCTGCGCAGCAGGGACGGGTCGAACTGATCGGCCCACTCCAGCAGGATGCCGACCGCCTGGTCGGCGGCCTGCGGGCCGGCCGTCGTGTTGACCGTGGCCATCGTCGCGGCGATCACCCGGGCCTGCTCCGCGTCGATCCGGCCCTCGGCGAGGGCCTCGCGGACCACCGGCGATCCGTCGTCGAGCGCGGCGGCTAGATCGACCAGCCGGCGGGCGGCCGGAACCGTGAGCCGCAACCGGTCACGCAGCCAGGTCGCGGTCGACGTCGCGCCCTCGGCGACCGCGACGCCGCGCCCGTCGAGCTCGCGCACCAGGGCCAGCTTGATCGCCGCCAACCGTTGCTCCAGCCGGTGCGCGGCGTCGAGCGCCTCGACGAGCTGCCGCTCAGGCATGGCCCAGGTGGCCGCGGCCACGCACGGCCGCGTCGCCACCTCCGCCCGCGCCAACTCATCGATCACCAACCCAGATTAGAACAGATGTACGACAATTTCGGAGCCGGAGCCGGAGCCGGAGCCGGAGCCGGAGCCGGAGCCGGAGCCGGAGCCGGAGCCGGGGCCGGAGCGGAGGCTCGAGGCCGCTGTTGGATTCCGGGGCGGGTGCGAATGCGGGGCCGGGCCGGAGTTGGACGTGGGGAGGGAGCTGGGCGCGACCCGGAGTCAGGTCCGAAACTGGTGTCGGCGCCGGGTGTGGGATGGAGCTGAGACCTGCCGGGATCGGCGCGGGAACCCGGGATCGAGCTGGAGCCTGGGTTCGGGGGCCCAGGTTCGAGTCCGGATCCCAGCGGGCTGCGGCCGCGCCGACGGTGCTGAAGCTGGCGCTGATCGAGTGTGGTGGCGGGTCCCGGGAACAGTGCTGCCGGGACCCGCCGTCCGTCCTCGAACCGGCGACCGAGGATCGACCGCCGGGTGGCGCTACAGCCGGGTGGCTGTACCAGCCGGTGGCCGTGCTAGAAGGTGTGTTCGGCGGTGGGGAAGTCGCCGCCGCGTACCTCGTCGGCGAAGCGGCGGGTCGCGTCGGTCAGGGCGCCGGCCAGGTCGGCGTAGCGCTTCACGAAGCGCGGTGCCTTTCCGGTGCGCAGGCCGGCCATGTCCTGCCAGACCAGGACCTGGGCGTCGGTGTCCGGGCCGGCGCCGATGCCCACGGTCGGGATGTGCAGCTCGTGGGTGATCCGCTTGGCCACCTCGCCGGGCACCATCTCCAGCACCACCGCGAAGGCGCCCGCCTCGGCCACCGCCCGCGCGTCGGCGATCACCTCGTCGGCCGCTTCGCCGCGCCCCTGCACCCGGTAGCCGCCGATGGCGTGCTCGCTCTGCGGGGTGAAGCCGATGTGCGCCATCACCGGGATGCCGGCGCCGGTGATCGCGGCGATCTGGGCCGCGCAGCGACGCCCGCCCTCCAGCTTCACCGCGTGGCAGCCGCCCTCCTTCATGAACCGGACGGCGGTACGCAGCGCCTGGGTCGGCCCCTCCTCGTAGGACCCGAACGGCAGGTCGCCGACGATCAGCGCCTGTCGGGTCGCCCGGACCACCGCGCGTACCAGCGGAAGCAGCTCCTCGGCGGTCACCGGGACGGTCGTCTCGTAGCCGAAGACGTTGTTGGCCGCCGAGTCGCCGACCAGCAGCACGGGGATACCCGCCTGGTCGAAGAGCGACGCCGTGTACTGGTCGTACGACGTGAGCATCGGCCACCGCTCACCGCGCTCCTTGGCGGCGATCAGGTCGCGGGTACGCACCCGCCGGGTGGGTGGGCCGCCGTAGAGGGCGGTCACCTCGCTCGGAGTGGATTCCATGGCTCTCTCCTTCCTCGAGGCCGCCTGCGCGGTCCCCGGGTTCCGCCCGATCGTCGCACCGGACGACCGGGCGGCGGCAGAGCGCAGTGGAGGATTTCACTCCGGATGCGGGCCCGACCTCGGCGCTGGCCACGGCCCACCCGGCCGAGGAAGTGGGCCCGGTCAGCCGTCCTCGCGCCAGCGGTTGGTGATCGGCAGCCGCCGGTCCCGGCCGAACGCCTTCATCGAGATCTTCGTGCCCGGAGCGGACTGCCGGCGCTTGTACTCGGCGGTATCCACCATCCGCAGCACCTTGTCGACCACCGCGGGGTCGTGCCCCGCCTCGACCAACCCGTCCCGGCCCAGGTCGCCGTCGACGTAGCCGATCAGGATCGGGTCGAGCACGTCGTAGTCGGGGAGCGTGTCGCTGTCGAGCTGCCCCGGGCTCAGCTCGGCGCTCGGCGGCTTGCCGATCGAGCTCTCCGGGATCGGCGCGGTCTCGCCGCGCCGGGCGGCGTCAGCGTTGCGCCACTTGGCCAGCCGCCAGATCAACGTCTTCCAGACGTCCTTGACCGGGTTGAACCCGCCCACCGAGTCGCCGTACAGCGTCGAGTAGCCGACCGCCAGCTCGCTCTTGTTGCCGGTGGTCAGCACCAGGTGGCCTTCCTGGTTGGACAGCGCCATCAGGATCACGCCGCGTACCCGGGCCTGGAGGTTCTCCACCGCCAGCCCGGAGAGCGACATGTTGGCCAGGAAGGTGTCCACCATCGGCTGGATCGGCTCGATGCGGAAGTCCAGGCCGGTCCGCTTGGCCAGGTCGGCCGCGTCCTCCCGGGAGTGCTCGGAGGAGTGCTGGCTGGGCAGCGACACCCCGACCACCCGGTCGGGCCCGAGCGCGTCCACGGCCAGCGCGGCCACCACGGCCGAGTCGATGCCCCCGGAGAGGCCGAGCACCACCGACGGAAAGTGGTTCTTGTTGACGTAGTCGCGCAGGCCCAGCACCAGCGCCTGCCACACCTCGGCCTCGTCGGCGACGGGCTCGATCAGCCCGCCGACCGCCGTCGGGCCGGCCGGCGTCGGCAGGCTCTCGCCCACCGTCGCCCGGACCACCCGCATTCGATCGGCGATCTGGGTGCCGTCGGCAACCGGCTCCCCGGCCGCGGGCAGCTCCACGTCGTGTACGAGCAGGTGCTCGACGAACTGCGGGGCGCGGGTGAGCAACTCCCCGTCGGCCGCGACGATCATCGAGTCGCCCTCGAAGACCAGCTCGTCCTGACCGCCGATCATGTTGACGTACGCGATGGCGGCGCCCGCCTCGGCGGCGCGGCGCCGGACCAGCGGCAGCCGGATGTCGTCCTTGTTCAGCTCGTACGGCGAGCCGTTGATGTTGACGACCAGGCCGACCCCGGCCTGCCGGGCGGCGGCGAACGGGCCGCCGGCCTGCCACAGGTCCTCGCAGATGGTCAGTGCGACGTCCACCCCACCGATCCGCACCACGGTGAGCATGTCGCCGGGCAGGAAGTAGCGGTCCTCGTCGAAGACGCCGTAGTTGGGCAGGTGGTGCTTGAAGTAGGTGGCGGCCACCGTGCCGGAATGCAGCACGGCGGCGGCGTTGCGTGCCCCGCGGCCCGGCTCGGCGTCCGAGCTGACCTGCGGCGGGCCGTCCGCGTCCAGGTATCCGACCACCACCGGCAGGTCACCCAGCCCGTCGGCCGCGAGGTCCGCGGCGAGCCGGTCCAGCGCCGCCCGGGACGCCCCCACGAAGGACCGGCGGAAGACCAGGTCCTCCACCGGGTACCCGGTCAGCATCATCTCGGGGAAGGCGACCAGTTGGGCGCCGGCGTCGGCGGCCCGGCGGGTCCAGCTGCGGACCAGTTGCGCGTTGCGGGCGAGGTCGCCGACGGTCGGGTTGACCTGTGACAGGGCGATACGCAGGGTGGGCATGTCCTCATCTTGCCCCAGCCCGCCGGGGGCGACACGGTCGGCGGCCGGAGACGCCGGCCACCCCGCAGGTCACCGCCGGGCCCGGGGCGGCGGGACACCGCAGGACGGGTCCGGGTGGGTCGCGTAACGTCGGCGTAACCAGGCACGTGAAGACTGGTTCGTCAGGCCGCACCGGCCCCGCCGGAGGCGGACAAGAGTGTCGCGAGGGGTGGAAGTGGACCGTCAGCAGGAGTTCGTCCTCCGTACGCTGGAAGAGCGGGACATCCGGTTCGTCCGGCTGTGGTTCACCGACGTGCTCGGCACGCTGAAGAGCGTCTCGGTGGCGCCCGCCGAGCTGGAGGCGGCCTTCGAGGAGGGCATCGGCTTCGACGGCTCGGCCATCGAGGGCTTCGCCCGGGTCTTCGAGTCCGACATGGTCGCCATGCCCGACCCGACCACCTTCCAGGTCTTCCCGTTCGAGGGCGGGGTCAGCGGCGAGAGCGCCCGGATGTTCTGCGACATCCTGCTCCCCGACGGCGGGCCGTCCTGGGCGGACCCCCGGCACGTGCTGCGCCGGATGCTCTCCAAGGCGGCCGACAAGGGCTTCACCTTCTACACCCACCCGGAGATCGAGTTCTTCCTGCTCGAGAACGGCCCGCAGGACGGGTCGCTGCCCACCCCGGTCGACACCGGCGGCTACTTCGAGCACACCACCCACGCGGTGGCCCGGGACTTCCGCCGGCAGGCGGTGCTGGCGCTGGAGCGGATCGGCATCTCGGTGGAGTTCAGCCACCACGAGGTGGCGCCCGGGCAGCAGGAGATCGACCTGCGCTACGCCGACGCGCTGACCACCGCCGACAACATCATGACCTTCCGGCACGTGGTCAAGGAGGTGGCGCTCTCCACCGGGGTGCAGGCCACCTTCATGCCGAAGCCCTTCACCGACCAGCCCGGCAGTGGCATGCACACCCACCTGTCGCTCTTCGAGGGGGAGCGCAACGCCTTCCACGACGGCGGCGACCCGATGAAGCTCTCCAAGGTGGCGCGGGCGTTCATCGCCGGTCTGCTGGTGCACGCCCGGGAGTACACCGCGGTCACCAACCAGTGGGTCAACTCGTACAAGCGGCTCTTCCCGCTGGCGCTGCCGGACCGGATCACCGAGAGCCCGGCGTACGTCTGCTGGGGGCACCTCAACCGGTCCGCGCTGGTCCGGGTGCCGGCGTACGGCAAGCCGAACTCGGCCCGGGTCGAGGTCCGTTCGCCGGACTCGGCGGCCAACCCCTACCTGGCCTTCGCGGTGCTGCTCGGCGCCGGCCTCAAGGGCATCGAGGAGGGCTACGAGCTGCCGCCGGGGGCCGAGGACGACGTCTGGTCGCTGACCAGCGCCGAGCGGCGGGCGATGGGGTACGAGGCGCTGCCGGAGAACCTGTCCGAGGCGATCGACGTGATGGCCAACTCGGAGCTGGTCGCCGAGGTGCTGGGCGAGCACGTCTTCGACTTCTTCCTGCGCAACAAGCGGGCCGAGTGGGAGCAGTACCGCCGCGAGGTCACCCCGTACGAGCGGCAGCGCTACCTGTCCCTGTAGCGCCGTCCCCACCGCCGGCGGCGTACGGGGCTGCCGGTGGTGGCGCGCTGCCGCTATCGTCTCGATCACCAACGCCGCCGGCACCCCCGCCGGCCGTATGAGGTCGGGAGGCAGTCGGTGCTGGAGGATCTGTTCAGCGGGGCCTGGCAGAGCGTGGTGTTCGGGGTCGTCGGGGTCGGCCTGCTGGCGGCCGGTTTCCTGCTGGTGGACCTGCTGACCCCCGGCCGGCTGCGCGACCTGATCTGGGTGCAGCGCAACAGCAACGCGGGGCTGCTGCTCGCCGCCAACCAGCTCGGCATCGCCGGCATCGTGTTCACCGCGATCCTGACCAGCTACAGCGACTTCGGCAAGGGACTCGCCTCCACGGTGGTCTTCGGGCTGGTCGGGCTCGGCATCATGGCGCTGGCCTTCTTCGTGCTGGACCTGCTCACCCCGGGCCGGCTGGGCGAGATCATCTGCTCCGACGAGCCGCACCCGGCAGCCCGGGTCAGCGCCGCGACCCACTTCGGCGCCGCGCTGATCGTCTGCGCCTGCATCGCCTGAGCCGGCCGGCGTCGCCTGAGCCGGGCCGGCGTCGCGTGGGCTGGCCGGTTGCGTCGTACCGGGGACGTAGGTTCCGGGAGTGAACCGCACCGACCGTCTCTACGCCCTGGTCGAGGAGCTGCGCGCGGTGTCGCCGCGCCCACGCAGCGCCCGCTGGCTGGCCGCCCGCTTCGAGGTGAGCAGCCGCACCATCGAGCGCGACATCGGTGCGCTCCAGGAATCCGGCGTGCCGATCTGGGCCGAGCCGGGCCGTACCGGCGGCTACGTGCTCGACCGCGTCCGCACCCTGCCGCCCGTCAACCTCACCGCCGGCGAGGCGGTGGCGATGGCGGTGGCCCTGCACCGGCTGCGGGGCACCCCGTTCGCCGCGGCCGCCGGCGCCGCGCTACGCAAGCTGGTCGCCGTGATGTCGCCCGCCGACGTCGCCGACGCGCACCGGCTCGCCAGCCGGGTGCACCTGATCGGCGACGGGCCGGTGGCGCCCGTCCCGGCCACCGTCGCCGACGCGGTGCTCGCCGGGCGGGTGCTGCGCATCAGGTACGCCGACCGCGACGGCGCCGACTCGCTGCGCGACGTGGAGCCGTTGGGCTATCTCGGCAACCCCCGACACTGGTATCTGCTGGCCTGGTGCCGGCTGCGCGGTGGCGTCCGCGCCTTTCGCACCGACCGGATCCGCGCGGTGACCTCGCTGACCGAGCGGGTGACCGAGCGCGAGCTGGACGCCGACTGCCTGGACATCCCGCAGGAACGCGTCCGCCAGCTCAGCCTGGTCTGACCGACGCCACCGGCGGGCCGGTCCGCACAGATCGGCTCGGAAACACCGACAGGGGGTTGTCGCGGACGGCCGCGAGGGTGGTTCCTGACGGCGCCGGCCGACCGGCCGGCGCGCGGAACGGGAGGCCAGACATGACCATCATCAACGCCGTCACCTGGTTCGAGATCGGCACCGAGCAGCCTGACGAGGCCCAGCGGTTCTACGGCGACCTGTTCGGTTGGAGCTTCACCGAGGAGGGCGCCGGCGGTGCGTCGTACCGGACGACCGAGGGTGGCGCCGGGGAGGGCATCGGCGGGGCGATCCGTGGCACCGGTGGGGTCGGGCCGAACTACGCGATCTTCTACGTGCAGGTCGCCGACGTCGCGCAGACCTGCCGGCGGGCCGAGGCGGCCGGCGGCAAGGTGCTGGTGCCGGTGAAGACGAACGACAACGGGCTCACTCTCGCCCACCTGCTCGACCCGGCCGGCAACCACGTCGGCGTGTTCGCGCCGCCGCCGGCCGCCTGACGGGCCCTCGATCGAGCGGCAGCAGGGGCGGGCGCGCCGGGCCCGAACCGGCGGGAAGGGCCGCCCGCACCCGACGGGCGCGGAACCGGCCCGCACCGGCGGGAGCCCGGCCGGGCTCCCGCCGGCCGGGCCCGCGAGCGCAGCGTCGGCGCGGTGCCTGCCGGCCCCGGGCGGGCACCGTGGGGGCGGTGCCTGCCGGCCCCCGGCGCGCAGCGTGGGGGCGGTGCCTGCCGGCTCCCGGCCGCTCCGTGGGGCGGTGCCCGCCGGCCCCGCTGCGGTCACTTGCCGGGCGTACCCGCGGGTCCGCCGTGGCCGCCGTGGCCGCCGCGCATGCCGGGGCCCGGGAAGACGCCGGCCTCCGCCGCCTTGGTGATCGCGTCGGCCTGCTCCTGGGTGAGCTTGCCGTCCTTGACCGCCTGGTCGAGCCGCTCCTTGAGCCGCGCCTGCTGGTCCTCGGTGGACGGGCGCTCCGGCCGGTCGGCCTTCTGCTGCTCGCGCACCTTCTCCAGGGCCGCGGTCACCTTGTCGGTGGAGACCCCGAGCTCCTTGGCCAGCGCCTCGGCGAACTCGGCCTGCCGGTCGGCCCGCTGCTGCTGGCGGTCCCCGTTCTCGGTGGCGCTGGCGCTCGGCGTCGAGCCGTCGCCGTCGGCGGCGAAGGCCATGGTCGGCGCCGCGATCCCCACGCCGAGTACGCCGGCCGTGGCCAGCCCGGCCAGCAGGTGCTTCTTCCTGATCGTGCGGTTCATGCTCTCCTCCTCGGTTGGTGATGCAATGACCTCACCGACAGTGACCAGCCCGGCTGGGCGAGACCCGTGGCGAGGCTGTCAGCCAGCTGGAAATCCGGCTCCGGGACCGGACAATCCGGTTGCATCGGCGCTCCGAGGTGGGCAGAGTCGCCCTCGTTCAGCGCCGGCCGCGCCATCTGGTGGCCGGTCGACCGACCACGGAGAGGCAGATCTCGTGACCGACCCCACGATCCGGGAGATCCCGCTGACCGACCCGGGCTCCGGCCCGTACGCCGTCACCACCGGCCCGGACGGCGCCCTGTGGCTGACGCTGGTCCATGCCGGCGGCATCGCCCGGCTCGGTCCGGAGGGCGCCGTGCGGACCTGGTCGTTGGGGGCGCCGGAGAGCCGGCCTCTGATCATCACGCCCGGCCCGGACGGCGCGCTCTGGTTCACCCGCTCCGGCGACGACCGGATCGGCCGGATCACCACCGACGGCGAACTGAGCGCGGTGGCCCTGCCGAGCGGCACCGCGCCGTGCGGCATCGCGACCGGCCCGGACGGCGCGCTCTGGTATGCCGCGATGGGCGCGGACGCCGTCGGCCGGGTCGACACCGACGGGACGGTGACCACGTTCGCGCTGCCGGTGACCGGGGCGTACGCCTCGATGATCGCCGTCGGGCCGGACGCGACGCTCTGGTGCACGCTCAACCAGGCGAACGCGATCGCGCGGGTCGGCCTGGACGGGTCGGTCACCGTGCACCCGCTGCCCACCGAGGGCGCCGCCCCGGTCGGCATCACCGCGGGCGTCGACGGTGCCCTGTGGTTCGTGGAGATCGCCGCCGGCCAGCTGGGCCGGATCAGCCCGGACGGCCGGGTGGAGGAGTTTCCGTTGCCGGACCGGAGTGCCCGCCCGCACGCGATCGTGGCCGACCCGGCCGGCGGGGCGTGGTACACCGAGTGGGGCGCCAACCGGATCGGTCACGTCGACTCCGCCGGCCGGATCGAGACCTACGACCTCCCGACGCCGAACTCGGAGCCGCACGGCCTCACCCTGGCCCCCGACAACACCGTCTGGGTCGCCCTGGAGACCGGCCACCTCGCCCAGCTCACCCCGTAACGTCGGTGATCAAGAGGTTCGCGTCAGGATCCGCGCCGTCGATGACGCGAAGCTCTTGATCAACCCGCCCGCCCGGGGAGGGGGAAAGGGGGGTCAGCGGACGGCTGGGGTGGTGGTGAGGGTGGCGGTTTCGGTGTCGAGGGTGGCTTCGGTGCCGACGGGGACGGTGAGCTGGCCGACACCGTGGCCGATCGGAAGGCCGCCGAGGATCGGGACGCCGAGGTCGCCGAGCCGCTCGCCGAGCACGTCGGCGATGCCGACCTCCCAGCCGTCCGCGCAGTTGGTGAACTGCCCGACGGCCACCCCGGCCAGGCCGTCCAGCGCGCCGGCCCGGCGCAGCTGCGTGAGCATCCGGTCCACCTTGTACGGCGGCTCCTGCACGTCCTCGATCAGCAGCACCGCCGCGCTCAGGTCCGGCATGTCCGGGGTGCCGAGCGAGGCGGCGAGCAGGCAGAGGTTGCCGCCGAGCAGCGGGCCGGTGGCGCGGCCCGGTACGCGGACCGCGAAGGTCTCCTCCTCGGCGACCGCGGCCACGGTCACCGGTTCGGTGGTCATCAGCGCGGCGTGCAGCGACTCGGCCGAGCGCAGCGGGGTGCGCTCGTCCAGCCAGGCCGCGCCGGGCCCGTGCACGCCGGCCAGCCGGGCCCCGCGCCAGAGCGCGAACTGCAGCGCGGTGATGTCGGAGAAGCCGGCCACCACCTTCGGGTCGCGCCGGACGGCGGCCATGTCGACGGCGTCCACCACCCGCTGCGCCCCGTAACCGCCCCGGGTGCAGATCACCCCGCGTACCTCCGGATCGGCGAACGCGGCGTTCAGGTCCGCCGCCCGCAGCTCGTCGGTGCCGGCCAGGTAGCCGTGCCGGGCGTACACGTGCGGGGCCAGCACCGGGCGCAGCCCCCACCCGGTGAGCAGCTCGACGCCGCGGGCCACCCGCTCCGGTCGGGTCGGCCCGGACGGCGACACCAGCATCACCGTGTCGCCGGGGCGCAGCACCGGCGGTCGGACGACGGCGGGCTGCTCGGGTGGGCGGTGATGAGGCACAGCGGCTGAGCCTAGTCGGGGCCGGCGGGCCACCCGCGACGTACCGCTGGGGAGCGAGGCAGCAAACCACTGGGCGGGCCATCGGCGAACCGGTGGCAGCACGCCGGTGGAGCCGTTCGGTGCCCGGGCGACCCACCGGCTAGCCTCGACGGCGTGGCAACCGCGCTGGTGATCGAGAACGACCCGACCGACGACCTGCGCCGGCTGGGTGAGTGGCTGGCCGAGGCCGGCCTCGAGCTGTGGGTGGTGCGTCCGCACGCCGGGGACGAGCTCCCCGCCGACCTGGAGGGCTACGCGGCGCTGGTGGTGCTCGGCGGCGAGCAGCAGGCGTACCCGCGGGCGGACGGCT
This sequence comes from Micromonospora sp. NPDC048909, assembly GCF_040649635.1. Taxonomy (NCBI): domain Bacteria; kingdom Bacillati; phylum Actinomycetota; class Actinomycetes; order Micromonosporales; family Micromonosporaceae; genus Micromonospora; species Micromonospora sp. NPDC048909. The sequence continues at coordinate 290,419 of NZ_JBEZFU010000002.1, forward strand.
CACCCGACGCGCCCTGGTTCCCGGCCGTCGAGGGGCTGCTGCGCAAGGCGGTCCGGCACCGGGTGCCCACCCTCGCCGTCTGCCTCGGCGCGCAGCTGCTCGCCACCGCTCACGCCGGTCAGGTCGAGCGCAGTCCGTCCGGGCCGGAGGTCGGGCCCGCGGTGGTGGGCCGGCGCGACGCCGCCGAGACCGATCCGCTCTTCCGCTACGTGCCGCTGATCCCGGACGTGCTCCAGTGGCACTCCGACGAGATCACCGAGCTGCCGCACGGCGCCACCCTGCTGGCCGCCTCCACCCGCTATCCGCACCAGGCGTTCCGCCTCGGCGACCGGGCCTGGGGTCTGCAGTTCCACATCGAGTGCGACACCGAGATGATCGCCGACTGGGCCACCGACTCCACCCTCCTGGCCGAGCTGGGCTACGACCCCGAGGCGGTGGTGGCCGCCTGCGCCGCGGTGATGGTCGACGTCGAGGAGGTGTGGCAGCCGTTCGCCGCCCGGTTCGCCGCGCTGGCCCTCGGCGAGCTGGACGACGGCGCGGCCCGCCGCAGCCTGCCGCTGCTCGGGCACTGATGAGCCGGCCGACCAGCGCACCCGGGCGGCTCGCCCGGTACGGCTTCGGCACCAGCCAGGGCGACGGCGGCGCCCGCGCCGCCGACCTGCTCGGCCCGGACGGGCTGGACCTGTGGCGGCTCGACGCGCAGGAACCGGTGGACGAGCCGGCGGCGGAGCTGCTCGCCGCGCTCTCCCGGGCGGCGGACCCGGACCTGGCGCTGCGCCAGCTGCACCGCATCGTCGAGGCCGAACGCCGCGCCCGCGCCGGGGCCGGTTCGGAGCTGCTGGACGCGCTGCACGCCGATCCGGGGCTGCGCCGACGCGTGGTCGCCGTGCTCGGCGCCTCGTCGGCGCTCGGCGACCACCTGGTGGCCAATCCGGACCAGTGGACCGTCCTGCGGACCGGGCCGGACGGGTGCGCCCCGGTCGCCGACGGGCGGCTGGAGCCGGCCGGCGACGGCAACCCGGTCGCCGCGCTGCGCCAGGCGTACCGGTTGGCGCTGCTGCGCATCGCGGCGGCCGACCTGACCGGCGGCCGGGCGCTGGAGCAGACCATGGCCGCGCTCTCCGCGCTGGCCGACGCCACCCTGGCCGCCGCGTGCGAGCTCGCCGTGGGGGAGCTGCCGGAGGGTACGCCCCGGCCCCGGCTGGCCGTGGTGGCGATGGGCAAGTGCGGCGGTGACGAGCTGAACTACGTCTCCGACGTCGACGTGATCTTCGTCGCCGCCGAGGACGACGACCTGACCGCGGCCACCACGGTCGCCACCCGGTTGATCCACATCTGCGGGCTGGTCGCCTGGCCGGTGGACGCCGCGCTGCGCCCGGAGGGCAACCGCGGGCCGCTGGTGCGTACCCTCGCCAGCCATCTCGCCTACTACCGCCGCTGGGCCCGGACCTGGGAGTTCCAGGCGCTGCTCAAGGCCCGTCCGGCGGCCGGCGACCTGGCGCTGGCCCAGGAGTGGATCGACCAGCTCGCCCCGCTGGTCTGGCGGGCCGCCGAGCGCCCGGAGGCGGTCGAGGACGTCCGGGCCATGCGCCGGAGGATCATCGACATCATTCCGCCGAAGGAGCTGGACCGCGAGATCAAGCGCGGCCCGGGCGGGCTGCGCGACATCGAGTTCGCCGTCCAGCTGCTGCAACTGGTGCACGGGCGCGTCGACGAGTCGCTGCGCGTGCCGGGCACCATCCCGGCGCTGGGCGCGCTGGTCGCCGGCGGCTACGTGGGGCGGGCCGACGGTGAGGCGCTGCTGCGCGGCTACCGGTTCCTGCGTACCGTCGAGCACCGCCTGCAGTTGCAGGGCCTGCGGCGGACGCACACCGTGCCGGCCGAGCCGGCCGGGCTGCGCTGGCTGGCCGCCGCGCTCGGCTACGCGGCCACGCCGGGGCGCAGCGCCGTCGAGGAGTTCCGCGCCGAGTGGGTCACCCACGCGAGCGAGGTACGCCGCCTGCACGCGAAGCTGCTCTACCGGCCGCTGCTGGAGTCGGTGGCCCGGGTGCCGGCGGACGGGCTGCGGCTCACCCCGGAGGCCGCCCGGCGCCGGCTGGAGATCCTCGGTTTCGGCGACCCGGCCGGGGCGCTGCGTCACCTCCAGGCGCTCACCGGCGGGGTGAGCCGTACCGCCGCGATCCAGCGCACCCTGCTGCCGGTGCTGCTCAGCGAGTTCGCCGACGCCCCGGAGCCGGACCGCGGCCTGCTCAGCTACCGCCAGGTCTCCGACAAGCTCGGCAGCACCCCCTGGTATCTGCGGCTGCTGCGGGACGAGGGTCCGGTGGCCCGCCGGCTGGCCCGGGTGCTCTCCTCCTCCCGGTACGCCGCCGACCTGCTGGCCCGTGAGCCGGAGGCGCTGCGCCTGCTGGCCGAGGAGAACGAGCTGGCGCCCCGCCCCCGGGAAGTGCTCCACGAGGGCTTCGCGGCGGCGGCGGCCCGGCACACCGACCCGGTCGAGGCGACCCGGGCCATCCGTGCCCTGCGCCGCCGGGAACTGGTCCGGATCGCGTGCGCCGACCTGCTCTGCCGGGCCGGCTCGCTGGCGCCGACCCCGACCCGCCCCGACGGCGCCGGCCGACGGACCTCCGGCCTGGCCGACGTCACCGCGGTGGGTACCGCGCTGGCCGACGTCACCGACGCCACCCTGGCCGCCGCCCTGCGGACCTCCCGGGGCACGCAGCCGACGGTGCCCGGGCTGCGGTTCGCGGTGATCGGGATGGGTCGGCTCGGCGGCTACGAGTCGAACTACCTCTCCGACGCCGACGTGCTCTTCGTCTACGACGCCCCGGCGGGAGCGGACGAGCGCGCGGCCAGCGCCGCCGCGCACGGCGTGGCCGAGGAGCTGCGCCGGCTGCTCGGTGTGCCGGCGCCCGACCCGCCGCTCGGCGTCGACGCCGACCTGCGCCCGGAGGGCCGGCAGGGACCGCTGGCGCGCAGCCTCGCCGCGTACGCCCAGTACTACGCGCGCTGGTCGCGGGTGTGGGAGGCGCAGGCGCTGCTGCGGGCCCGCTTCGTCTGCGGCGACGCCGACCTGGGCGCTGAGTTCGAGGCTATGGTCGACCCGGTCCGCCACCCCGTGGACGGGTTGACCCGCGAGCAGATCGTGGAGATCCGCCGGATCAAGGCGCGGGTGGAGAACGAGCGGCTGCCCCGCGGCGCCGACCCGGCCACCCACACCAAGCTGGGCCGGGGCGGGCTCGCCGACGTCGAGTGGGCGGTGCAGCTGCTCCAGCTCCGGCACGCCGGCGCGGTGCCGGCGCTGCGGGGCACGCGTACCCTCGACGCGCTCGCGGCGGCCCGGGACGCCGACCTGCTCGACCCGGCGGACGCCGACGCGATGGCGGCCGGTTGGTCGCTGGCCGCGCAGGTCCGCAACGCGCTGATGCTGGTCCGCGGCCGGGCCGGTGACCAGCTGCCCCGGCACGGGGTGGAGCTGGCCGGCGTGGTACGACTGCTCGGTGCCGACGACCCGGGCGAGTTCCTCGACGAGTACCTGCGGACCGCTCGCCGATCCCGGGCGGCGATGGAACGGGTCTTCGACGCCTGACAGCCGCCGCACCCTGCTCGGCACCCTCGTCGCGTCGGTGCTGCTGGCCGGTGCGTTCCTGCTCGCGCCGCCGATGGGCACCGACCTGTCGGCGCAGGTGGCGCGCGCCCGATTCGCCGAGGAGAACGGTCTCGCCCCGGTCGACTTCTCCTGGTACGGCGGGGCCACCCAGTTCGGCTACAGCCTCTACACCCAGCTGCTCGGCGCGGCGCTCGGCGTACGGGTGGTCGGTGCGATCGCGGCGGTCGTCGGCGCGGTGGCGCTGGCCTGGCTGCTGCTGCGCGGCGGCGCCCGCCGGCCGCTGCTCGGCGGGTTGCTGGGCGCCGTGGTGCTGGTGGGGAACCTGGTCAGCGGGCGGATCACCTTCGCCGTCGGCCTGACCCTGGGGCTGCTCGCGCTCTGCGCCGTCAGCGCCGCCCGCCCGCCGCGGTGGGCTCGCCTGGTGCTGGCCGGGGCGCTGGCGGTGCTCGCCACCTGGGGCAGCCCGGTGGCCGGCCTCTTCACCGGCCTGGCCGGGGGAGCGATGCTGCTCACCGACGCCTGGCGACAGGGGTGGCGGTCGCGTCCCCGGCCGAGGGCGGAGAGCCTGGTGCTCTGCCTGGCCCCGGTGCTGGCGATCGCGCCGATGGCGCTGCTCTTCGGCAACGGAGGTCGGCAGCCGTTCACCGCCGAGTCCATGCGGATCAACGTCGCGCTCGCCGTGGTGGTGCTCGCGCTGGTGCCGGTCCGGGTGCTGCGGGTCGGCGCGGGGCTCACCGCGCTGCTCCTCGTGGCCGCCTACTACCTGCCCAGCCCGATCGGCTCGAACGCGCTGCGCCTGCCGATGCTCTTCGCGCTGCCGATCGTCGCGGCGTTCGTCACGCTCGGCACCCGGTGGCTGGCCGCCCTGCTCGCCGTACTGGTGTGGTGGCAGTCGCCGGTGATGACCAGCGACCTGGCCCGGGCGGGGTCCGCGCCGGTGCACGCCGCGTTCTACCAGCCGCTGCTCGACGAGCTGGACCGCCGGGCGCCGGTCGGTCGGGTCGAGGTGGTGCCGCTGCGGGACCACTGGGAGAGCGCGTACGTGGCGGCGGCGGTGCCGCTGGCCCGCGGCTGGGAGCGGCAGGTCGACGTGGAGCGCAACCCGCTCTTCTACGGCTCGGGGCCGAGCGCCGAGGACTACCGGGACTGGCTGCGCCGCAATGCGGTCAGCTTCGTGGCCGTGGCGCCGGAGACCCCGCCCGACCGGTACGCGCAGGGCGAGGCGGCGCTCGTGCTGGCCGGGCAGCCCTACCTGCGGGAGGTCGCCCAGCCCCAGGGCTGGCGGCTCTATCAGGTGCTCGACCCGGCGCCGCTGGTCTCCCCGCCGGCCCGGCTGGTCGAGTCGGCCGGCGCGGGCGTCCGGTTCACCGTCGACGCGCCGGGCGACGTGCTGATCCGGGTGCGCTGGACCCGCTGGCTGTCCCTGCGGGGCGCGCCGGGCTGCCTAGACCCGGGGCCCGACGGCTGGGCCACCGTGCGGGCCACCGCCGCCGGCAGTTACACCGTCACCAGCAGCCTGTTCCCGACCGGGCGCTGCCGCTCGAACTGAAGCCGCTCCGGCTCGTCGCCGGTGCCCACCTCCGGAACGCGACCGCCGTACTGGCAGCATGTCCGGCGTGCCTCACCACCTCGCGCGCTGGACCGGCCTGGCGGGAGCGGCGCTGCTCGCCGTGGCCGCCGTCCTCGGCGGAGCGCTGCCCGACGGAAACCTGCGCCCCACCCCGGTCAGCATCTGGCAGGGCCCGAACGGCCCGCTGATCCTCTCCTGCTGGCTGGTCGGCACCGGCCTGCTGGCGTACGCCTGGTGGTCGCTGCGGGAGGCGGAGCTCTCCGCCCGGTGGGTCCTGGTCACCGTCGCGCTCTGGCTGCTGCCGCTGCTGTTCACGCCGCCGCTGGGCAGCCGGGACGTCTACGCGTACGCCTGCCAGGGCGCCAGCTACGCGGGTGGGATCAACCCGTACGAGCAGGGCGTCTCCGCGTTGCCGTGCCCCTGGCTGGACAGCATGTCGTTCATCTGGCGGGACACCCCGGCCCCGTACGGCCCGCTCTTCGTGGTGCTCTCCGGCGCGGTGGTGTCGGCGACCGGCTCGCTGATCGGCAGCATCGCGCTCTTCCGGCTGGTCGCGGTGGTCGGGGTGGCGCTGACCGCGGCGAGCCTGCCGGTGCTCGCCCGGCGCTGCGGCGTACCCGCCGGCCGGGCGCTCTGGCTGGCGCTGGCCTCCCCGCTGGTGGCGGTGCACCTCGTTTCCGGGGCGCACAACGACGCGCTGATGGTCGGGCTGCTGGTGGCCGGCCTGGCCGTGGTGGCGGCCCGGCCGGGCCGTACCGGCCCGCTGCTCGCCGGGGGTGTGCTGCTCGGCCTGGCCGCCGCGATCAAGGTGACCGCGCTGGTCGTGGTGCCGTTCGCCGCGCTGGCCGCGATCGTCGGCGGCTACTCGATCCGGGCGCTGCTGCGCTACGGCGGCTGGGTGGTCGGCGGCGCCCTCGGCGTGATCGTGGTGGTGACCTTCGCCGCCGGGCTCGACTTCGGCTGGATCAGCGGGCTGGAACAGGGCGGGCTGGTGGTCGCCTGGACCTCACCGTCGACCGCGGTCGGGCAGACCGTCGGCTACCTGGCGTTGCCGTTCGGTTGGCACGGCGACCCGCTGCCGGTGACCCGGGGCATCGGCATGGCGGTGCTCGCCGTGCTGCTGGTCTGGCTCTGGTGGCGGGCGCGCACCCGGGATCCGCTGCGGTACGCCGGCTTGGCCCTGGCCGCCACGGTCGCGCTGGCCCCGCTCTTCCACCCCTGGTACTGGACCTGGCCGCTGACGGTGCTCGCGGCGACCACGCTGCGCACCCGGTGGGTCGCGTTGGTCGCGCTGATCTCGTCGTTCCTGGTCCTCGCGGACGGCACCGGCCTGCCCCGATACACCAAGACAGTCGGTGCCCCGCTGATGACGCTGTTGGTGATCGTGCTGGTGGTCCGCTTGGTACGGTCGGCTCGGGCGGCCCGCCGGCCGGTCGCCGTCGACGCGGGCACGGACTGAGGAGGTCGTCGCCGGTGACCGGACCCGGCGCACGGCCCACCCCGGCCGCCCGACCCGACCCGCCCGTGGCGGCCGACGGTGCCCGGGCCCGGCTGGCGCGCTACGCAGGTCTGGCCGGCGCGGTGCTGCTCGCGGTCGCCGGCTACCTGGGCGGCGCGCTGCCCGCCGCACCGCTCGGGACCACCCCGGTCAGCATCTGGCAGGGGCGGCACGGGCCGCTGATCCTCGGGGCGTGGCTGCTCGGCACCGGGCTGCTGGTCGGCGCCTGGTGGTCGCTGCGCCGGGACGCGCCGTCGACCGGCTGGGCCTACCGCACCGCGGGGCTCTGGGCGCTGCCGCTGCTGATCACCGCGCCGCTGGGCAGCCGGGACGTCTACTCGTACGCCTGCCAGGGCTGGGCGTACGCGCACGGCGTCGACCCGTACGCGACCGGGGTGGCCGAGGCGGGCTGTCCGTGGCTGGACACGGTGCCCTCGATCTGGCAGGACACCCCGGCCCCGTACGGTCCGCTCTTCGTGCTGCTCGCCGCGCTGGCGGTACTGCTCGGCGGCGATCTGAGCGGCACCGTCGTGCTGCTACGGCTGGTCGCCGTGGGCGGGGTGCTGCTGGCCGCGCTCTGCCTGCCCGGGCTGGCCCGGGCCGCCGGCGTACCGACCCGACGGGCGGCCTGGCTGCTGCTGGCCTGCCCGCTGGTCGGCGTCCACCTGGTGGCCGGCGCGCACAACGACGCGGTGATGCTCGGGCTGCTCATGCTCGGCCTGCTGGTGCTGGTCCGCTTTCCGGGCCGGCCCCGGGGGCTGGTGGTCGCCGGGGTGCTGCTCGGGCTGGCCGTCGCGGTGAAGGCGAGCGCGGTGGTGGTCCTCCCGTTCGCCGCGCTGGCGGCGGTGCTCGGCCGCTACACCGTACGGGCGCTGCTGCGCGACGGCGGGTGGCTCGCCGGCGGGGTGCTCGCCGGGCTGGTGGCCACCTCGCTCGTCTCCGGCCTCGGCCTGGGCTGGGTCGGTGGGCTGACCCACAGCGGGGACTCCGAGCAGTGGACCTCACCGCCGACCGCGGTCGGTTTCGTCGTCGACTACGCCGGGGCGCTGCTCGGCCGGAAACCCGACGCGGTCCCGGTGGCCCGGGTGGTGGCGCTGCTGCTGCTCGTGGCGGTGCTGGCGGTGCTCTGGTGGCGGGCCTGGGTGACGCTGCGCCGACTCAACGACGCCCGACAGCGGGTGGCCCGGCTGGCGGCGGCCCGCCCACGGGTGACCCTGCTCGGCGCCGGGCTGGCCCTGGCCGCCACGGTCGTGCTGTCCCCGGTCTTCCACCCCTGGTACGCCACCTGGCCGCTGGCGCTGCTCGCTGTCGCGGCGACCCGGACCACCTGGTTCGTGCTGCCCTGCGCGGTCGCGTCGTGCCTCACCCTGCCGGACGGCACCAACCTGGCCCGCTTCACCAAGGCCCCCGGCGCGATCGCGATGACCGCCCTGCTCCTCACCCTCCTGACCCTGACCGTCACCCGCCATCTACGCGCAGCCCGCACGCCCACCCCCGAAGCCCCGTCCGGTTGATCATGAGCTTTGCGGCGGAATCCGAGATCGACACCGCCGCGAACCTCATGATCAACGTGCGGTCGACGGGGGGCGGGTTGGGCGGCGGCGGAGGGCGAGCGCCAGCGCCAGCAGCGCGGGGCCGACCACCCCGATCATGACGGCCGTCGCGGCGAGCTCGGACCAGACCGCGACGGTCATGCCAACCCCGTTCAGCGCTCCGGCCAGCGGCTGCAGCGCGAGCAGGCCGATGGGGGTGAGCAGGATCAGCGCCGCCCAGACGCCGCGGTGGTCGGCGCGCAGGGCGAGCCCGGCGGCGAGCAGCAGCGCCACCGCGAGCAGCGCGACGGCGGCACCCGGCAGCACCGGCACCGCCGTCCAGACGTAGTAGCTCCCGGCGAAGGTCTCCGGGGGCAGCAGGTGCAGGTTGGTCCCCGCGAGGGCGACGACGCCGACGGCGATCAGTGGCACCGCCCGCAGCGGCGCCGGCAGCGCGTCCGGTAGGCCGAGCGCGACCAGGCCCAACGCGACCTGCGGCAGCAGGACGAACAGTGGCGGGCGTGGTAGGCCGACGAGCGGGGCGGCGGGGACGAGGGTGAGGGTGACGAGCAGGGCGACCGCGACGGCGCGCCGGGCCCACCGGCCGGGGGTCAGGGCGTGCACCGCCGCGGCGAGCAGCCAGGCGATCCACGCTCCGATGCCGAGCGAGACGAACGGCCCGGCGGCCGGCACTCCGACGTCGGCCGGGGCGGGGCGTAGCTCCAGCAGCGTCCAGGCCGCGGCGAGCGAGGTGGCGGTGAGGAACGCGAGCAGCGCCGCGAGGTGTACCCCGGGGGCGAGGTCGGTGGCGCCGGTGGCGCGCAGGCGCTGGCGGAGGCCGCCGCGCAGGAGGTCCGCGGCGTCGGCGGGCGAGGGCCAACGCCGGCCCGGTGCGGCCAGGTCGAGGTACGTCCCGACGATCTCCGCGCCCCGGGCACGGCGGTAGTCGGCCGGGTAGGCGCGCAGCAGGCGAAGGTAGCGCCGCTCCAGGTCGCTCATGCCAGCCCTCCGGCGGTGCGCGGCGCGGCGGGGCGGGCGGCGCGGGAGCGTTCGCGCAGCCGGGCGGTGGCCGCCTCGACGTTGCGGCGCAGCCGTTCGGTCTCGGCGGTGAGCGTGGCGTCGCCGGCGGGGGAGAGGCGGTAGTAGCGGCGCAGTCGGCCGTCGACCACCTCCTCCCGGTCGACGTCCACCAGGCCGGCGTCGACCAGCCGGTCGAGCGCGCCGTAGAGGGTGCCCGGGCGCAGTGCTACGCGCCCGTCGGAGAGGGTGGCGACCTCCCGGATCAGGCCGTAGCCGTGCATCGGCGCGGCGGCGAGCGCGGTGAGGATCAGAAAGGTGGGTTCGCGCAGCGGTGTGTCCACCGGACCAATATATCGGCTGCGAAGATATATCGGGGGGCGTTACAAGACGAGGGGCGGAAATGGCCGGGCCGGCTCCGCGTGGTGCGGAGCCGGCCCGGGCCGGGATGGAGTGGGTGCTCAGCAGTCGTAGTACATGGCGAACTCGTGCGGGGTCGGGCGCAGACGCACCGGGTCGACCTCGTTGGTCCGCTTGTAGTCGACCCAGGTGGAGATCAGGTCCGGCGTGAAGACGCCGCCGTCGAGCAGGTAGTCGTGGTCGTCCTCGAGCGCGTCGAGCACGGCCGGCAGTGAGCCCGGCACCTGCTTGACGTCGCCCCACTCCTCCGGCGGGAGGTCGTAGAGGTCCTTGTCGATCGGCGCCGGCGGCTCGATCTTGCTCTTGATGCCGTCCAGGCCGGCCATCATCATCGCCGAGAAGGCGAGGTAGACGTTTGCCGACGGGTCCGGCACCCGGAACTCGACGCGCTTGGCCTTCGGGTTGCTGCCGGTCACCGGGATGCGGGTGCAGGCGGAGCGGTTGCGCTGCGAGTAGACCAGGTTGACCGGCGCCTCGAAGCCCGGCACCAGCCGGCGGTACGAGTTGATCGTCGGGTTGGTGAAGGCCAGCAGCGACGGGGCGTGGTGCAGCAGGCCGCCGATGTACCAGCGGGCGGTGTCCGACAGGCCGGCGTAGCCGGTCTCGTCGTAGAAGAGCGGCTCACCGTTCAGCCAGAGGCTCTGGTGGGTGTGCATGCCGGAGCCGTTGTCGCCGAAGAGCGGCTTCGGCATGAAGGTGGCGGTCTTGCCGTTGGCCCAGGCCTCGTTCTTCACGATGTACTTGAAGAGCTGGAGCTGGTCACCGGCGTGCAGCAGGGTGGAGAACTTGTAGTTGATCTCGGCCTGGCCGGCGGTGCCCACCTCGTGGTGCGAACGCTCCACGCTGAAACCGGTGTCGACCAGCCGGCGCACGATGCTGTCGCGCAGGTCGGCGTAGTGGTCGACCGGCGGCACCGGGAAGTAGCCGCCCTTGTACGCGGTCTTGTAGCCGCGGTTGCCGCCCTCCTCCTCACGGCCGGTGTTCCACGCGCCCTCGATCGAGTCGATGTAGTAGAACGCCTGGTTCGCGGAGGTCTCGTGGCGGATCGAGTCGAAGATGTAGAACTCGGCCTCGGCCCCGAAGTAGGCGGTGTCCGCGATGCCGCTGGCGGCGAGGTAGGCCTCGGCCTTCTTGGCGACGTTGCGCGGGTCGCGGGTGTAGGCCTCGCGGGTGAACGGGTCGTGGATGAAGAAGTTGAGCGCGAGCGTCTTCTGCGCCCGGAACGGGTCGATGAACGCGGTGGCGACGTCCGGGAGCAGGAGCATGTCCGACTCGTGGATCGCCTGGAAGCCGCGGATCGACGAGCCGTCGAAGGCGAGGCCGTCGGTGAAGAGATCGTCGTCGACGGACTCCACCGGCAGGTTGAAGTGCTGCATCACGCCGGGCAGGTCACAGAAACGTACGTCGACGAACTTCACGTCCTCGTTCTTGAGGTATCGCAGCAGTTCCTCGGGATTGGCGAACACACGTCCTCCTGGCACGTCCACTGGGTGGCTAGGCTGTTGGCGACGCTATGACCAGGCGGTTGCCCGGCCGTGTCTCCTATGTTTCTGCCGTGTTACGTCCCTCGCGGAGCGTCATTCGTACTGCTCCCGGGCCGCAGGCCGGCCTGGCGGCGGCGTCGGCCTGTGCCATTCTAATGACGAATATTGCTATTAGTCTGAATTGGCGCGCCACGTCGACGCGGCCGGTCCGCCCGTCCTCGGATCCCCTGGATACCCTTGACCGCTGTGACCAACCCGCGTGATCAGCACCCGGTGCCGCCCGCCACCGACCCCGCCTTCACCCCGCCCAGCCTGGGGCGGCGGTTCGGGGCTCTGGTGATCGACTGGGTGCTCTGCATCCTGGTGGCCAACTTCTTCGCCGACCCGGTCCGCGACGGTTGGGCCCCGGTGCTGGTGCTGGTCCTCGAGTACGCCGTCTTCCTCGGCCTGTTCGCCCAGACGCCGGGCATGTACATCACCCGCGTCCGCTGCGTCGCCTGGCTCGACGGCGGCCGGATCGGGCTGGCCCGGGGGCTGCTGCGCGGCGTGCTGCTCGCGCTGGTCGTACCCGCCCTGATCATGGACGAGCACCGCCGGGGCCTGCACGACCGGCTCACCGGCTCGGTCGTCACCGCCGCTCCCGCCCGCGCCTGACCGCGCCTCGCTCCGCCGCGACGGCCTGCTGCCCGCCGCGTCGGTCAGTGCAGGCAGCCCCGAGCCCTCGGGGATGCCTTCGTCGCGGGCGGAAACGGCGAGAGCCGGGCCCGACCGGGCCCGGCTCTCGCACGACGTACGACCGGGGTCAGCGGCCCCGGGTCTGGCGGAACGCGCCGCGTGCCGGCCGCATGTTCTTCGGGATCGCGCCCTTGGGCAGCTGCGGCCGGGCGGTGAGCGCCTTGAGCCGCTTGTCGAGCGAGTTGACGTCCTTGCCGCTGAGGCTGCGGGGCAGCCGCATCAGCGTCATCCGCAGCTTGCGGATCGGCAGCTCGCCCTCCTCCTGCCCGATCACGTAGTCGTGCAGCGGGGCGTTGCCGATGACCTTGGCCAGCCGGCGCTTCTCCTGGCCGAGCAGGCCACGGACCCGCTGCGGGTTCCCCTCGGCCAGCAGGATCACGCCCGGCCGGCCGATGACCAGGTGGACCATGTCCATCTGGGTGGTGGAGCTGACCGCGGGGGTCACCCGCCAGTCACCCCGCATGCTCTCCATGATCTGCGCCGCCGCGCCGGGCTGCCCCTCGGCGGCGTTCATCATCGCCTTGTTGGACCGCAGGTTGAGCACGATCAGCACGGCGAGCAGGGTCAGCAGGATGCCGATCGGCAACCAGATCCAGCTCCAGAGGATCACCGCGACCACGGTGAGCGCGAGCGGGATCAGCACCGCGCCGGCGGCCAGTGGCGCGAACCACCGGTCCTGCTTGGCGGTGAACTTGAACACCATCCCGATCTGCTTCAGCCGCTGGCCGAACGAGACCTTCTCCTGGGGCTTTGCCATGCGGCCAAGTCTAGTGGGCGGCGCTCGTCGAAGGTGATCCGCGCCCGGGGTAGCGGCCGGCTGAGTACCTTACGTCCGCCGAGCGGCCGGTAAGGGGCCGGTAAGGAGGTGGTGACGGCCGAGGATGAGGCGCCGTCCCCATGCCCCGGCACCACCTTCGGGCGAAGAGTCAACGTCAGAAGTTGACCGCATCGCACGACAGGAGCCAGACATGTTCGGCAACGACGCAGACTTCCTGCTCTCCCTGCACCGCACCCACGCCGCCGAGCTGCGCGCCGACGCCGCCGCCGACCGGCTCGCCCGGTCGGTGCCGCGCTCCGGGATGCGCGGCTGGCTCGGCCGCCGGCGTCAGGTCGGCCGTACCGACGCCCGCCGGTGAGCGCCCCCGCCACGGTGAGCGCCCCCGCCGCGGTGACCGCTGGCCCGGCCGCCCCCTCGGCGCGAACCGGGCCGGCCGACGGCGGCCAGCCGCCGGCCGCCACCGTCGTCGACGCGGCCGAGCGCGGTGGTCCGGGGGCCGGCGGCCGGCCGATCGACGGAAACGGTGCGGGCGCGGTCCATGGCATGCTCGGTGCCGTGACCGCACGCGCCGCCAGCACCGTCCTCGTCGGCCGCCGGCGCGAGCTGGCCGCGCTGCGCGACGCGCTCGGCCGGGCCCGCGCCGGAGAGCCCACCGCCGTGCTGGTCGGCGGCGAGGCCGGGGTGGGCAAGACCCGGTTGCTGGAGGAGTTCCGCCGGCTGGCCGTCGACGCCGGCGCCCGGCCGCTGGTCGGCCAGTGCCTCGAACTCGGCGAGGCCGGGCTGCCCTTCGCCCCGTTCGCCGCCGCGCTGCGCGAGGTGCTGCGCAGCGACGGCGCCGAGGTGTTCGCCGGGTACGAGGCCGAGTTCGCCCGGCTGCTGCCGGAGCTGGCCCGGGTGCCGGCGGTCGTCGGCGCGCCGGCGCCCCTTCCGCTCACCGACGCCCCGCGCGGTTACCTCTTCGACCTGGTGGCCGAGCTGTTCCAGCGGCTCGCCGACGCCCGGCCGCTGCTGCTGGTGATCGAGGACCTGCACTGGGCCGACCGGTCGACCCGCGACCTCATCGGTTTCCTGGTCCGGGCCGCCCGTCCCGGCCGGCTGCTGCTGGTCTGCACCTACCGCACCGACGAGCTGCAGCGCGGCCATCCGCTGCGCCCGTTCCTGGCCGAGCTGGACCGCGCCCGCGAGGTCGAGCGCATCGAGCTGGCCCGGCTGGACCGGGACGGCACCGGCGCGATCCTCGCCGACCTGCTCGGCGCCGAGCCGGCCGCCCGCGCGGTCGACGACATCCACGACCGCACCCAGGGCAACCCGTTCTTCATCGAGGAGTTGGCCGCGGCCGGCGACCCGATCGGCTGCGCGACCCTGCCGGACACCCTTCGCGACCTGCTGCTCGCCCGGGTCGACCGGCTGCCCGATCCGGCCCAGCGGGTGCTGCGGATCGCCGCCGCCGGCGGCACCCGGTTCGCCCACCAGCTGCTCGCCCAGGTCGCCGGGCTGCCCGAGGCGGAGCTGGAGGACGCGCTGCGCGCCGCCGTCGCCGCCCAACTGGTGGTGGCCGACCCCGAGGGCGGCTACGAGTTCCGGCACGCGCTGGTCCGGGAGGCCGTGCACGACGAGCTGCTCCCCGGCGAGCACGCCCGGCTGCACGCCCGGTTCGCCGCGGCCATCGAGGCCCAGCCGCACCTCGTCGTCGCCGGCCGTGCCCCCGCCGAGATCGCCCACCACTGGTACGCCGCGCACGACCACCCGCGCGCCCTGGTCACCGCCCGCGCCGCGGCCCGCGCGGCGGCCGACCGGTACGCGTACGCGGAGCAGAGCCGGCTGCTGGAGCGGGTGCTGGAGCTGTGGGAGCTGGTCCCCGACGCCGCCGACCGGCTCGACATGGATCACCTCGCGGTGCTGGAGGAGACCCTCGACGCGACCGTCACCGCCGGCGACTACCAGCGCGCGCTCACCCTCGCCCGGGCCGCACTGGCCGAGGTCGACTCCGCGGCCGAGCCGCTGCGTGCCGCCCGGCTGCTCGACCGGCTGGGTCGGATGCTGTCCATGCTCGGCAAGAGCGACGGCGCCGCCGAGCTGGCCCAGGCGTACCGGCTGGTGTCCGGGGTGCCGGACGGGCCGCAGCGGCTGGAGCTGCTCGCCGCCGTCGCCTCCCAGCTGGCCCGGATCGACCCGGTGGACGGCGTCCGGATCGCCACGGACGTACTGGCTGCGGCGGAGGCCGCCGAGGTGGACACCGCGCTGCTGCCGGTGCAGCTGGCCGTGCTGTGTCACCGCAACGACTCCGCCGACCTCGGGCTGGCCGAGATTCGCCGCGCCGAGGCGGTGGCCCGCGCCACCGACGACGTCCCGACGCTGGTCAGCGCGTTGGTCTACATCTCCGACGTGCTCTTCGAGCTGGGCCGCTACGAGGAGTCCGCCCAGGCCGCCGCCGACGGGGTGGCCGAGGCGCGCCGGGTCGGCATCAGCCGCTCCACCGGCGCGTACCTGCTCTCCAACCGGGCCGAGGCGCTGCTGGCCCTGGGCCGGTGGGCGGAGGCCGAACGGGTCTGCGCCGACGCGGCCCGGATCGACCCGCCCGGCGTCGCGGGGCTGCACTGGCTCCAGCTGCGGGCCGGGCTACGGCTGGCCAAGGGCGATCCCGGCGCGGACGAGGCGGTCGTCCGGGCGCTGAGCTTCCTCACCCGGCCCTACCTGCACCCGCACCTGCGGCTGCCGGTGGACGAGCTGCGGGTGGAGGCGGCCCTGGCGGCCGACGACCGGGTCGAGCTGCGGCGCGCGGCCGAGGCGGCCCTGGCCGACGACTCGCTCCCGACCTACCCCCGGTACGCCTGGCCGTTGCTGGGCGTCGCGGCCCGGGCCGCCCGGCAGCTGGACGACGCCGGGCTCGCGGCCCGGGTCACCGCGCTGGCGGCGACGGTGCCGGTCCGCTTCCCGGCGGAGCGGGCGTACGCCGCCCAGGTCAGCGCCACCGTCGTAGCCGGGCCCGACCCGCTGGCCGCCTGGCGCGCCGCCGTCGCGGCCTGGCGGACCGACGGCCAGCCGTACCCGCTCGGCCGGGCGTTGCTGTCGCTGGCCGAGGCGGCGGCCCTGGCGGGGGAGCGGGACGAGGTGGCCGCCGCGGTGCAGGAGGCGGCGGCGCTGGCCGACGCCCTCGGCGCGAAACCGCTCGCCGAGCAGGCCGCCACGCTGGCGCGCCGGGTCGGGCTGCGCGGCGCGGCCCGGGGCCGGCCCGGTGCGGACCTGCTCACCGACCGGGAGCGGGAGGTGCTGCGGTTGGTCGCCGAGGGGCACAGCAACAGCCGGATCGCCGAGCAGCTCTTCATCTCCCCGAAGACGGCCAGCGTGCACGTCTCGCGGATCATCGCCAAGCTGGACGTCACCAACCGGATCGAGGCCGCCGCCCTCGCTCACCGGCTCAACCTGCTCGCCGACCCCAGCCCACGCTGAGCCCGCGCCGGGCCGCGCCGCGCCGGCTGCCGGGTCAGGCGCGGGACAGGTAGATGCGGTAGCCGTCGACGGTGACCAGGTCGAGGCTGCCGGGGCTGCTGCGCATCCGGTCGTCCAACCGGGACGCCAGCGGCGAGCCGGCCGGCGCCACCCAGGCCGGCACCGCCGAGTCCGCGACCGCCCGCCGGTACGGGGCGTACCGGTCGAAGCCGGGGCGCAGCTCGTCGTCGACCACCGCGCAGATCACGTCCTCGCCGCTGGCGAAGGTGAGCCGGTTGCAGGTCCAGTAGCCGGCGTAGACGTGTCGGACGCCGAGCCCCCGCAGGGTGCCGACCAGTTCGGCGTGCCGGGCCTCGGCGGCCCGCGCGGCCGGTGCGGTGCCGGCCGCCCGGTAGGTCGCGTAGCCGGCGGTGAGCAGGGTCGCGGTCAGCACGGCGGCCGCGCCCACCGCCGCGAACCGGGCGGGCCGGGAGCGTGCGCTGTCCAGCCGGTCACGAGCGGTGCGCCACAGCGGCCAGAGCAGCGCGGGCAGGGCCACCAGCAGGCAGGACAGGTAGCGCGAACTCTCCACCGGGGTGAGGCCGGCGGCGCTGCTCAGCACGTACGCGGCGAGGGTGGCCGCCGCGGCCGCCACCAGGGCGAGCCGGACCGCACCGGCGACCCGCCCGGCCACCGGACCGCCCGGATCGGTCCCGGGGGCGGACGGCGACGCCGGGGCGCGCAGCGCCCGCCAGGCGGTCACCGCGCCGAGCCCGAGCAGCACCGGCAGGGCGACCGCCCACCAGAGCTGCCAGGTCGCGCAGTGGCTCGGCGAGCAGAAGCCCATGCCCAGCGGCGGGCCGAGCAGCAGACCGCCGTGCAGCCGGTCCGCCCAGCCGGCCGGCACGTCGCCCCCGCCGGCGGCCAGCACGGCGTCGAGCGGATTGCGGCCGGTCGCCAGGCTCTGCCCGAGCAGCGGCGCCGCGCCGACCAGGGCCGCGACGACCAGCAGCGCGCCGGCCCGGCCGAGCAGCTCCCGCCCACGGAAGGCGAGCAGCACCGCGCCGGTGCCGAGCACGTACGGCAGCACGAGGGGGTCCACCCAGAGCATCAGCCCGGCGAGGAACCCCCAGGCCGCCCAGCGGGGCAGCCGGCGACCGGCCCGGCGGGCGCAGAGGTCGAACGCGAGCAGGGCCAGCCCCACCGCGGCCGGGTTCATCTCGGGGTAGCCGCCGCCGGCGATCAGCTGGTTCTTGATGATCCGGTCCGAGCCCAGCGCGAGCAGCACCACCACCAGCAGGGCGAACCACCGGTCGCCGGAGAGCCGCAGGGTCAGCCGCCAGGCGAGCAGCACGAAGAGGGCGTACAGCGCCAGCGTGGGCAGGCGCAGCCCGAGCACCGACGGCCCGGTCAGCGCGAGCACCGGCGCGGCCAGGTACGCCTCCAGCGTCCCCATGTACGCCTGGCCGTAGAACCAGACCGGGAACTCCTGCCCCCGGGCGATGTGCAGCGCGGCCAGGCCCATGGTGGCCTCGTCGCTGTTCGTCGGCGGAGCTGCGGACAGCAGCAGGACGAGCCGGTAGGCCACCCCGGCCAGCAGCGCGAGCACGGTCAGCGCCCCCGCCAGCCGGGCCCGGGCGGACCCGAGCAGCGCGCGGGGGGCGTCGCGTGGCTCCTGGCGTACCCCGGCGGTCATGGCCCGATCATGGCACCCACCCGCCGGCGGACCGCGCAGCGGTGCGGCGGGTCAGCCGGCGGTGACCGGGCTGGCGGCGCGGGCGTCGAGGGCCTGGCGGTAGAGCCGGCCGGCCCGGTACGACGAGCGCACCAGCGGCCCGCTCATCACCCCGGCGAAGCCGATCTCCTCGGCCTCCTCGCGCAGCTCGACGAACTCCTCCGGCTTCACCCAGCGGGTGACCGGGTGGTGCCGGGCGCTCGGGCGCAGGTACTGGGTGATGGTGATCAGCTCGCAGCCGGCCTCGTGCAGGTCGCGCAGCGCCTGGGAGATCTCGGCGCGCTCCTCGCCCATGCCCAGGATCAGGTTGCTCTTGGTGACCAGGCCGTCGGCGCGGGCCTGCCGGATGACGTCCAGCGACCGGTCGTAGCGGAACGCCGGCCGGATCCGCTTGAAGATCCGCGGGACCGTCTCGACGTTGTGCGCCAGCACCTCGGGCCGGGACCCGAAGACCTCGGCGAGCTGCTCGGGGACCGCGTTGAAGTCCGGGATCAGCAGCTCGACGCCGCAGCCGGCCTGCAACGCGTGGATCTGGCGGACCGTCTCGGCGTAGAGCCAGGCTCCGCCGTCGGGCAGGTCGTCGCGGGCGACACCGGTGACGGTGGCGTAGCGCAGGCCCATGGTGACCACCGACTCGGCGACCCGGCGCGGTTCGTCGGCGTCGAACTCGGCCGGCTTGCCGGTGTCGATCTGGCAGAAGTCGCACCGACGGGTGCACTGGTCGCCACCGATGAGGAAGGTGGCCTCGCGGTCCTCCCAACATTCGTAGATGTTGGGGCAGCCGGCCTCCTGGCAGACGGTGTGCAGCCCTTCGCGCGAGACGAGCCCACGCAGCTGGGTGTACTCCGGTCCCATCGTGGCCTTGACCTTGATCCACGGCGGCTTGCGCTCGATCGGCGTCTCGGCGTTGCGCGCCTCAATCCGCAGCATGCGCCGCCCCTCGGGGGCGGGCGTCGCGGTACGCGCGGCCGGGCCGGTCGTCGGCGCGGAGTGCTCGATCGTCACGAAAGCGAGCCTACGCCGGACGGCGGCCGTCGATGTACGCCAGGCGACCGGCGTCACGCCCAGGGGCCTGTGACGCCGCACACCCGGGCGGTGCGAAACGGCGTCACATTCGGCGGGGGTGGGTGCTAGGGTCGCCGGCAACAGCGACGACGGAGCCGAGTAGCGCCCCGCCCCGCCAGTGCAGAGAGCCGCCGGTGCTGAGAGGCGGTCTGGCGCCGGGGCCGCGAAGACCCTCCCGAGCTGCGGGAAGAACGGCTGCGGGAGACCGCGCCCAGTAGAGCCCGCCCGGCTGGCCCCGGTCATCAGGCGACGAACGAGGCTCCCGTCCGCGGGGGCGAAGGTGTGGTGGCACCGCGAGGACCCGCTCGCCCACACCTCCCGGGATCGCGTTGCGATCGATCGAGGAGGTAACCGCCGTGCAACGCATCCTCTCCACCCAACTCACCCACCATGTCGGCGAGACCGTCCGGATCGCCGGCTGGGTGCACCGCCGCCGGCTGCTCAAGTCGGTGGCGTTCCTGATCGTCCGGGACTCCGCCGGCCTCACCCAGGTGGTGGTCACCGACCCGGCGGTCCGCGCCGAGGTCGAGGCGCTGACCGAGGAGACCGTCGTCGAGGTCACCGGCACGGTGGTCGCGCGCAGCGGCGACGCCGTTCCCAAGGTCGCGACGGCGACGACGCCCGCCGGGGTCGAGCTGACCGCACCGACGGTACGTCCGCTCGGCCCACCCGCCGTGCCGCCGCCGTTCGACCTCTACCGGCCGGCGCTCACCGCCAGCCTGCCCACCCAGCTCGACAACGCGCCGACCGCGCTGCGGCACCCGTCCCGCTCGGCGGCGCTACGCGTCTCGGCGGCGGCGGTGGCCGGTTTCCGGGCCGCGCTGGACGCTCGGGACTTCGTCGAGATCCACACGCCCAAGGTGGTCAGCTCGTCGACCGAGAGCGGGGCGAACGTCTTCGCGCTGGACTGGTTCGGCCGGCCCGCGTACCTGGCCCAGTCGCCGCAGTTCTACAAGCAGCTGATGGTCGGCGTCTTCGAGCGGGTCTACGAGGTGGGCCCGGTGTTCCGGGCCGAGCCGCACGACACCGTCCGGCACCTGGCCCAGTACACGTCGCTCGACGCCGAGCTGGGTTTCGTCGCCGACCACCGGGACGTGATGGCCGTGCTGCGCGACGTCGTGGCCGGGATGCTCGGCGCGGTCGCCGAGCGGGGCGGCGGCGCGCTGGCCACCCTCTCAGTCGAGCTGCCGGCGGTGCCGGCGCAGATCCCCGAGGTGCACTTCACCGAGGCGCTGAAGATCGCCGGCGCGCCGGCCGACGAGCCGGACCTCGCTCCGGCGCACGAGCGGGCGCTCGGGGAGTGGGCCCGCCGCGAGCACGGCTCGGACTTCCTCTTCGTCACCGGGTACCCGATGGCGAAGCGACCCTTCTACACCCACCCGGACCCGGCCAGGCCGGCCTACAGCAACGGCTTCGACCTGCTCTTTCGGGGGCTGGAGCTGGTCACCGGCGGGCAGCGGCTGCACCAGCACGCCGACTACCTGGCGGCGCTGGCGGCCCGGGGCGAGCCGGTCGAGCCGTACGCCGGCTACCTGGACGCGTTCCGGCACGGGATGCCGCCGCACGGCGGCTTCGCCATCGGCCTGGAACGCTTCGTCGCCCGCCTCACCGGCGCGACCAACATCCGCGAGGTAACCGCCTTCCCCCGCGACCTGCACCGCCTAACCCCCTAACCCCCAACCCCCTGACCCCCTGACCCCCTGACCCGCCCCCCGCCCCACCCCCCGCTCGGACCGTGTCGATCATGAGGTCGGCGGCGGTGATGGAGATCGACATCGCCGTCAACCTCATGATCAACCGCGTAGGCGCGGGGGTGGGGCGGGGCGGGGTCAGGTGGGGGTCAGGCGGGGCCGAGGAGGTCCCAGCGGTTGCCGGCGATGTCGCGGAAGACGGCGACCTGGCCGTACGGCTCGGTGCGCGGTGGGCGGACGAACTCGACGTCGGCGTCCCGCATCCGGCGGTAGGTGGCCGCGAAGTCGTCCACCTCGAGGAAGAAGCCGACCCGGCCGCCGACCTGGTTGCCGATCGCGGCGGTCTGCTCGTCGCCGTCCGCGCGGGCGAGCAGCAGGCCGGTCTGCGCGCCGGGCGGGCGGACCACCACCCACCGCTTGGGCCGGCCGTCGGTGGTCAGCGATGGCTTGTCCTCGACCAGTTCGAAGCCGAGCACGTCGGTGAAGAAGGCGATCGCCGGGTCGTACTCGGCGACCACGACGGTGACGAGGTCGACCCGCATGCGGCTCACTCGGCGGTGTCGGTGACCAGCGTGGCCAGGTGGCGCTCCACCACCGGCAGCACGTCGGCGACGGTGACCGGGCGGCCCAGCTCGGCGGTGAGCGAGGTGACGCCGGCGTCCCGGATGCCGCACGGCACGATCCGGTCGAAGAAGCCCAGGTCGCAGTCGCAGTTGATCGAGAAGCCGTGCAGGGTGACCCCACGGGCCACCCGGATGCCGATCGCGGCGACCTTGCGGGCCGGCCCGCGGTCGTCCTCCGGCACCCAGACGCCGCTGCGCCCGTCGATCCGGCCGGCGGCCAGCCCGAACTCGGCGCACACGTCGATCAGCATCTGCTCGGTGCGCCGCACGTAGGCGACCACGTCCACCGGGTCGGGCAGCCGCAGGATCGGGTAGCCGACCAGCTGCCCCGGGCCGTGCCAGGTGATCTTGCCGCCCCGGTCCACGTCGACTACGGGGGTGCCGTCAGTCGGCCGGTCCCACGGCTCGGTGCGCTTGCCGGCGGTGTAGACGCTCGGGTGCTCCAGCAGCAGCACGGTGTCGCCGCGCTCGCCGGCCACCACGGACTCGTGCAGCCGACGCTGCTCGTCCCAGGCTGCCCGGTAGTCCAGCAGGCCGGCGCGTACGGCCGTCAGGCCGGAAATCGTCGTGGTCACGGCATCCAGCGTAGTCCCGCGACCGGCTTGGATCGCTGGTGAGCCGCCTCACCAGCGGGGCCGGTCAGGCCGGCGGGATGCGCCAGAGCCAGACGTCGTCGACCCGCTGCGGCTGGCCGAGCAGCATGGTCGCGGTACGCCGGACCGCCTCCTCGTCGACGTCGAACTTCGCCCCGTGCACCCGGTCCGGGAGGACCACCGCCTCGACCTTCCAGTAGGCCAGGTCGGCGCGGACCTCACGCATGGTCCCGTCGGTGACGATCGGCACCAGCCCGGTCTTGCCGGCCTGGTCCATCAGCGCGCTGAAGGTGCGGGGCACCGGGCCGATCCGGCCCCGCCCGTCCGGGCCGCCGGGGCCGAGGAAGAAGCCGGCCGGGATGCGGAACTCGCCCTGCCGGTGGGCCAGGGCGTACGCCTGCCAGCGCTGGCCGTCCGGGTAGATGTCCACGGCCACCGGCACCGGGGTGAGCACCCCGCCCGCGGAGACGTGCTCCCGCCAGGTGCCGGCGGTGATGAACCGCGGGATCGGCTCCCGCTCGTGGGTGAGCAACGGGGTGGGCAGCAGCGGTAGCAGGGCCACCGCGAAGCCGAGCGCCCAGGCCAGCTCGGTCGAGCGGTGCCGGGGCGGCGCGGCGCGGAGGTGGTCGACGGCGTACGCCAGCAGCAACCCGATCACCGGAGCCACCACCAGGGCCAGCCGGGCGGGCAGCGCGGCGTTCACCACCGGCAGGTGGCCGAGCAGGTCGAACGGCATCGGCACGTCGGTGCGGTCGCCGTCGACCTTGGCCACCGGCCCCCAGGAGAGCACGCTGAAGACGACCGCGATCACGCCCAGCGCCCAGAGCGTGGCGCGGCGGCCCGGGTCGGCCCGTCGCCAGAGCACCACGAAGCAGAGCACCGCGAAGAGCAGCAGCGGCAGCCCGAAGAAGGAGTTCTCCTCGGTCGGGTTGGGCGCCAGCGAGGTGCCCAACCCGGCCTCGCCGGCCAACGAGCGCCGCGGGTACGCGCCGAACGCGACGATGTCCTCGGAGTGGATCACCGGATCGAAGCCGGTGCCGTGGAACCGTTGCGGGCCGGCGAAGTGCAGCCAGAGCGGATACGCCAGCAGCGCGCCGGCGACCAGTGCGGTCACCCCGAGCCCGCGCAGGAAGTTGGGCAGGGCGGCCCGCGCCTGCGCCCGGCGGGCGGGGTGCAGCGACCAGACGGCGACGAAGACGCCGAGCGCGAGGGCGGTGAAGAACAGCCCCTCGGCGGCGATCGAGAAGGCGACCGCGACCAGCAGGCCGAGCACGATGCCGTCCCGCAGCCAGTGCCCCGGTCGGCGCAGCGCGAACAGCCGCCAGATCAGCAGCGGCACCAGCCAGCCGGCGGTCCAGTTCAGGTGGGCGTTGGCGTGCGACACCATGCCGGGGGAGTAGGCGATGAAGAGCCCGCCGACGGCGGCGGCGAGCCGGCTGCGGACCAGTTGCCGGGAGAACAGCCAGTACCAGGCGACCGCGGTGGCCGCCAGGTTGAGGGTGAGGATCACCAGGAACGTCACCGGCGGCCCGACCAGGTAGGTCAGCGGTGCGAAGACCACCGCGTACACGGTGATCGAGGTGTTCACCGCGAGGTTGACCCCGTCCGGGACGTTGATCAGGTAGGTGAAGAACGGGTTCTCCCCGTGGGTGAGCGCGTTGCCGCCGAAGGCCAGCAGCCACTCGAAGAGCGCCTGGTCGCTGGAGTTGACCGTGACGGTCCGGACGTTCGGGTCGCGCCACAGCCCGCTGGTGACCCAGACGGCCAGCGCGAGCGCGGCCAGCACCACGATCAGGTCGGCCCGGCGGTCCCGGGTGGCGCGTGGCCGGGCGGCGGGCGCGGGCCCGGTGGCCAGGGACGGGGAGGTCGGCACGCAGCGGACGTTACCAACCGGACCTGGACTCGCCGGTCAGACACGGAACCTTCGGGCGGACATCCCGCCGAGCGGAGGCCGAACCGGACACACATCCTCACATCCGTAAATGTGTGAGCGTGGCCCATGTCACACCGCTGACACGCCGACGTAACGTCGCGGCAATTCGCAGGTGACCCAGTTCACAATTCGCCCCGGGAGGCCGCCGTGCGCCGCTCCTCATCCCTGCTCACCCGACTGATCGGCGTGGCCGCCGGGCTGGTCCTCGCCGCCGTGGGCGCCGTCGTCGTCGCCGCACCCGCCCAGGCCGCCAGCCTGACCCAGGTTTCCAGCTTCGGCTCCAACCCCGGCAACCTCGCCATGTACGCCTACCGGCCGGACAACCTGCCGGCCAACGCGCCGGCCGTCGTGCTGCTGCACGGCTGCACCCAGAACGCCTCGGGCTACTTCACCAACTCCGGCTGGCGCAAGTACGCCGACCAGTGGCGGTTCGCGCTCATCGTGGCCGAGCAGAAGTCCGGCAACAACGCCAGCAGCTGCTTCAACTGGTTCGAGACCGGGGACACCGCCCGGGGCCAGGGCGAGGCGCTGTCGATCAAGCAGATGGTCGACCACGCCAAGGCGAACTTCGGGGTGGACGCCTCCCGGGTCTTCGTCAGCGGCCTCTCCGGCGGTGGGGCGATGAGCTCGGTCATGCTCGCCACCTACCCGGACGTCTTCGCGGGCGGCTCGATCATCGCCGGCATCCCGTACCGCTGCGCCACCAGCATGGTCAACGCGTTCAGCTGCATGAACCCGGGCACCGACAAGTCCCCGGCCGCCTGGGGCGACCTGGTTCGCGGCGCGTACTCCGGCTACACCGGGCGGCGGCCCCGAGTGGCCATCTGGCACGGCACCTCGGACACCACGGTCGCGCCGATCAACGCCACCGAGTCGCGCGACCAGTGGACCAACGTGCGCGGCATCTCGCAGAGCCCGACCAGCACCGCCTCGCTGCCCGGCGGCACCAGTCTCGAGGTGTACGGCAACGACGAGGTGCGCCTCTACCGGGTCTCCGGGATGGGCCACGGCACCCCGGTCGACCCGGGCACCGGCGCCGAGCAGTGCGGCAGCACCGCCGCGTACTTCCTGGACACCATCTGCTCGACGTACCGGGACGCGGTCTTCTTCGGCCTGAACGGCGGCGGGACCAACCCGACGCCGACTCCGACCGCCACCCCGACTCCGACGCCGACCCCCACGACGCCGCCGGTCTGCGTGACCGCCAGCAACTACGCGCACGTCAGCGCCGGCCGGGCCCACCAGTCCGGCGGCTACGCCTACGCCAACGGCTCGAACCAGCAGATGGGCCTCTACAACACCTTCTACACGACCGCCCTCAAGCAGACCGGCCCCAACTACTGGGTGATCGGCTGCTGACCCCGACCCGGATACCGGCCCTGGTGATCAAGAAGTTCGCGTCAGATTCGGCCCCCGGCCTGACGCGAGCCTCTTGATCACCGCGGCAATGGGGGGTCAGTCCGTGAGGGCGGCGTGCAGGGCGCTCGCCAGGTCGGGGTGGCGGTAGGGGAAGGCGGCGCGGGTGAGGGCGCCGGGGAGCACGCGGGAACTGGACAGCGCCTCGGTGGCGAAGCCGCCGAGCACCACCTTCAGCGCCACCGCCGGGATCGGCATGATCGCCGGCCGGTGCAGCTGCCGGGCCAACTCCCGGGTGAACTCGGCATTGGTCACCGGGGCCGGGCCGACCATGTTCACCGGGCCGGCCAGGTCGTCGGTCTCCAGCAGGAACACCACCGCGTCCAGGAAGTCGGCCATCGACATCCACGGCCACCACTGCCGGCCGCCGCCGAGCTTGCCGGAGACGCCCAGCCGCATCGGCAGCAACTGCGGCTTGAGCATCCCGCCGGCGCGGTCCAGCGGCAGGCCGATCCGCAGCCGGGCCACCCGGACGCCGGCGTCCTCGGCCGGCCGGGTGGCGGCCTCCCACACCCGGCACACGTCGGCGAGGAAACCCTCGCCGGCCGGCGCGTCCTCCTCCACCGCGCGGTCGCCGGTGTCGCCGTACCAGCCGACCGCCGACGAGTTGAGCAGCACCGCCGGCCGGTCCTGCGCCGGCAGGCCGGCGATGGTGATGGCCAGCGTGGTGGTGCTGTCCACCCGGCTGGACCGGATCAGCTGCCGGTACTCGGCGTTCCACCGCCGGTCGCCCACGCCCGCGCCGGCCAGGTTGACCACCGCGTCGGCCTGGGCCACCACCGCCGGGTCGAGCTGCGCGGCGGACGGATTCCACTGTCGCTCGTCGGAGGCACGCGGCGGGCGGCGGACCAGCCGGGTGACCTGGTGGCCGTCGGCGGTGAGCCGGTCCACCAGCCGGGTGCCGAGGAAGCCGGACACGCCGGCCATCAGGATCCGCATGCCTCCATCTTCGTGCAGGCCGGCGCCGGTGTGCGCGTCGGAGGGCCAATGTCACGGGAAGCGGGCGACGGCTCGATTTTCTGCCGGCCGGCCCGGCACCTGACGAAAGCCCATGTCATCGGCGGTCACCGGCGCGGAAAAAGGCGGCGGGCGGCATCCCGCGCGAATTGTGTTTTCCCAGGTCAGAGGGAAGGTGAATGCGTTGTTCGCATTTGCCCGCGGGGGTGGAATGAATCAGCATGAGTCATCCGGACGGCGTCCCCCATTGGTGGGGAGGATGTCCCCTGCCCGCCGCCGGGTCGATTCCCGAGGAGAGGCCATGCCGATTTTGGTCACCGGAGCGACCGGAACCGTCGGAGGCAGCCTGGTCCGGCAGTTGGTGGCCGCCGGTCACGAGGTGCGCGCGCTGACCCGGGATCCCGCATCCCCGGCGGCGGCCAGCCTGCCCCGCCAGGTGGAGGTGGTGCCGGGCGACTTCGCCACGCCCCGGACGCTGGTTCCGGCGCTACGGGGAGTGGAGCGGATGCATCTGGTCGCGATGGACGGCTACGGGCCGCTGACGACCGGCCCGGAGATCCTGGAGCTGGCCCGGCAGGCCGGCGTACGGCGGGTCACCCACCTCGGCCACAACGATCCCAGCCGGGACGACGACGACCCGATCGAAGCGGATCATCGGCCGCTGCACCGGGCCATCGAGAACTCCGGTCTGGAGTGGACGCACCTGTTCCCCGGCGAGTTCATGGCCAACACCTCGGAGTGGGCGCAGAGCATCCGGGCCGAGGGCGTCGTCCGGGCGCCCTTCGGTGACTGGAGCAGCGCCATGGTCCACGAGGCGGACATCGCCGCTGTCGCCCTCGTCGCGTTGACCGAGGACGGCCATGCCGGGCGGACGTACTGGCCCACCGGCCCGGAGCCGGTCCGCCGCCGCGACGTGGTCCGGATGCTCGGCGAGGCGATCGGCCGGGAGGTCCGGTTCGACGAGCTGACCCCGGAGCAGGCCCGCGAGCACTGGCAGGGCTGGTATCCCGAGGAGGTCATCGAGTGGTTCCTCACGATGGGGGAGCACCCTGACGGCAACGCCTGGGTGGCTCCCGACGTCGAGGAGGTCACCGGCCGTCCCGGGCGCACGTTCCGGCAGTGGGCCGCCGACCACGCCGACGACTTCCGCTGAGCGGGCGGCCACCGCGGCCCGCTCAGCGGCGAGCGGGCCGCGGCCGCCGCGTCGGGTGCGGCGAGCTCAGCGGTGACCGGGGCAGGTCGGCGGCCCGGGCGGTCAGCCGGCGTGCGCCGGGCGCAGGTCGGCCAGCAGCCGTTCGACCTCGGCGAACGCGTCGTCGCCGAGCGGGCCGAGCGCCAGGGTGGCGAAGTTCTCCGTCGCCTGGGCCACCGTGCGGGCGCCGGGGATCGGCACCGTCCGTGGGCTGCGGGCCAGCAGCCAGCCGAGCGCGCCCTGAGCGAGGGTACGGCCGTCGGCGGTGAGCGCCGCCCGGACCTGCTCCACCCGGGCCGCCCACTGGGGAGTCGGCCGGCCGTCGGTGAACCAGACCAGCCACTCCGGTGCCCTCCCGCGCACGTCGTCCGCCCCGACGGCGCGCGTCGAGCCGGTGAGCAGGCCCATTGCCAGCGGACCCCGGTTGAGGCTGGCCAGGTCGTGGCCGTCGCAGACCGCCAGCATCGCGGCGTTGTCGGCCAGCAGCGACTGGTCGTGCTGGATCGCGGCGCAGTGCGGGCCGGCCGCCGCGAACGCCTCCGCCGAGT
Organism: Micromonospora sp. NPDC048909; assembly: GCF_040649635.1. Classification (NCBI taxonomy): domain Bacteria; kingdom Bacillati; phylum Actinomycetota; class Actinomycetes; order Micromonosporales; family Micromonosporaceae; genus Micromonospora; species Micromonospora sp. NPDC048909. The sequence continues at coordinate 318,245 of NZ_JBEZFU010000002.1, forward strand.
CCGGGTGATCGGTGCTCCAGCCGTACGCCCCGATCTTGCCCTGGGTGACCAGGTCCTCCAGGGTGTCGACCAGGTCGAGCGCGGCGGGCACCGGCAGGTCGTTGATGTGCAGCTGGTAGAGATCGACGTGGTCGGTGCCGAGCCGGCGCAGCGATTCCTCCAGGCTCCGCACCGCGTACGCCGGGCTGGCGTCGGTGTCGATCCACTGCCGGGTCGCCTCGTCGGAGCGGTTGCCGAACTTGGTGGCGATCACCACCCGGTCCCGGCGGCCGGCGAGCGCCCGCCCGAGGACCCGCTCGCTGTGCCCCGCGCCGTAGTTGCTGGCCGTGTCGAAGAGGGTGACGCCCGCGTCGAGCGCGGCGTGGATGGTCCGGATCGATTCGGCGTCGTCGACCTCGCCCCAGCCGAACGGCTGCCCGCCGTCGCCCCACAGTGGTCCGCCGATGGCCCAGCAGCCCATGCCGATCGCGCTGACCTCGATCCCGCTGCGGCCCAGTCTCCGTGTCGTCGTCATGCGCCCAGCTTCCTCGTTCGAGTGCGCGCGAAGTCAAGCCGGAACGGGCGCCCGTTCCGGGAAGCCAGGGGTACGGGCGGCTGCCGGCCTGATCGACTCCGTGTCGCCGGTATGGCGGTGTCCCGGGCGCGTCGGATACCGCCAGGCCGGCGTCCTGGTGTGGATCAAGTCGGAATGATCTCGAGTCGATCACCGGTGCCGAGTGCCACGCTCGTGTCGGTCAGGTGACGGCGCCGGCCGATCCGGCGGTCGTCGGACGGACCTCGATGACGATCGGGCGCGCGCCCAGGCACTGCGGGGCGAAGTGGGCCACCACGTAGTCCCAGGTCGCCTTGGCCTCGCCGTAGCTGAAGGTCGGTTCACCCTGCAGGTAGACGTTCAGCAGCCCGCGGGGGATGGCCCAGCCACGCCACCAGCTGTTGGTCTTCGGCGAGTACATGATCCGGTCCACCCCGTCGGTGTGGCAGAGCCCGAAGTAGTGGCCGAGTTCGTGGATCGGCACGTACTTCCAGAGCTGGTCCGGGGTGTTGTCGATGAACGAGACGCCGGAGGTGCTCTTGCCGTCCAGCCCGCAGGCGCTGTCGTGCAGGTTGTTCGCGATCCCGCGCAGGCCGTCGGTGTAGCGGAAGACGCCGGCGGCGACCGGATGGCAGAGGTCGGCGGTGGCGCCCGCCGGGTCGGCGGTCTTGTTCCGGCGGCCGAGCACGTCGGTCAGGAAGCCGGTCAGCGCGAGATGGGTGTTCGGCCGGTCGTACCCCGGGTGGACGATGTGGGCGGCGGCGGTGACCGGCCGGGTCTCCTTGTCGAAGTCCAGCATCAGTGCCAGCTCGCGCCCCTTCTCGCTGGCGGTCGAGACCTTGGTGTCCAGGGCGCCGTCGCGCATCGGCAGCACGATGAACGGCGGGCCCTGGGCGCCCCGTGAGCTGAGGTAGGTGTCCAGGTCGTCGGCGGAGATCGGGTTGTCGAACTCCCCGCCGCCCCCGCCGCCCAGCACGGTCCCCTTCTTGAGGGTCTTGTAGCGCTTGCGGTTCCAGAAGCCCTCGTCGTACTCGAAGCCGCAGAGCGCCCGCAGGTTGATCGCGCCCTGCTCGTGCAGCACCACCAGGTTCGGCGCGGTGGGGTCCGCGTCGGTCATCGCCTCGGAGTCGAGCACCGTGCGGTACGCGGTGGCGTGCAGGCGAAGCCCGAACGCGCCGTGGTCGAGGCGGATCGCCGCCTTGATGTCGGTCAGCGTGTCGCCGGAGTACTTCGCCTCCAGCAGGCCGCGTACGTAGCGGCGCAGCCGCTCCTTGTTGATCTCCTCGATGATGTAGTCGAACGTGTCGCCGAGGAAGACGATCCGGCCCAGCCGGATGAGCCCCAGCAGCGCGCCGATCACCATCCGCAGCAGGCCGTCGAGGATCCGCCGCCAGTCGAGCGTCACGATGCCGACGACGACGTCCCACAACCCGCCGACGATGTCGACGAGCGCCTCGACGACCACCCCGACCAGCTTGCAGACGGTGCGGATCACCCATTTGCCGACGATGACGACCACCCACCGGATGACCTTCACGAAGTACGTGACGAACCAGCAGACCCAGCCGCGCGGGTCGTACCAGGGGTAGTCCTTGCACTTCTTCTCCTGCCGCTCCTCCCATTCCTCGACGGGCTTGGAGACCTCCTCCTCGACCCATTCGGTGATTTCGGTGCAGACGAGTGCCATGAGAGATCCCCTCCTTCGGGTCAGGAGGCTGAATGCAGGGAGCGCAGTCGCGCGAGCAGGCGCCTTCGGCTCCAGGCCAGGCCGAGGAGCTTGTCGGCGACCGCCGTCGTGAGACAGCCGGCCGCGGCCACGGCGACGGCCCGGCCGCCGCTCGGCCCGATCAGGACGGCCGCGGCCCCGGCGGCGACGAACGCCACCGCCGCCCAGGTGCAGCCGCAGTCGTTGAACAGGTGCCGAATCGCCCTGGCCGCTCGGTCACGCTCGGTGTCATCGAGCCCGGGCATCGTGACGGTGACCCGGTCGAGATGGGGGCGCTGTAGCCACGAGACCAGCGTCTCCGCCCGATCGAGATCAGCTTGGTCGGCGATCTCGATGTTCACGGTGTGTCACCTTTCCACGACACCTCCAATGTGGGCGTGGGGTGTCGTGGCGTCAAGGGACCGATCGGCTGGCCGTGTGTCGGAAGTGCGGTAGTCAGGACGTCGAGGGCCGGCGGTCAACCCAGTCGGTGATGAGCTGGCGCTCGGCGAAGAGCCAACGATCGCCCTGCCGGACGAAGGTGTCGTGGTACCGGATCGACATGACCATGAGGGTGCGCTGCCCATCCTCGGTCCAGAGGTGGTGCGCCAGGCAGTAGGTCTCCCCGGTGGCCCGGTCACCGTCGAGCTTCACGGTGCTCTGGCCGTTGAAGTGGGTCGTCCGCTCGTAGTTCGCCAGCCCACCGAAGGCGGCCGCCAGCTCGATCCGACCGGTCAGCGCCTGCGTCGGCTCGGTGCTGTCGGGTTCGCCGTCGTACACGGCGACGCGGGCCTCGTCGGTGAAGAGCGCAGCCTGCCCCTCGGCGTCGCGCCGGTCCGCGAGACGGGCGTAGGCGTCGACCAGGTCACGGATCGCGAGCCGGTCAGCTGCCTCGTCGGAAAGTTGTCGGGGAGTGCTCATGGTGGGTCCTTGTGGTCTGCGGGTGAATGAGCCGGTGGCACGTTGCCAGGGACGATACTGGCCCATACAGTTCTAGACCGGCCAACACGGACTACCTGGTACGCCCACAATCTCCGCCTGTGACCCCCGATCCTCGGCGGGCGAGCCTCAGCCGGCGGCGGTGAGGTCCGTGGTGGCGGCCAACTCGGTCACCACGTCCACCACCCGGTGCAGCGCGGGCGAACGGTTCTCGGGCAGCCAGACCATCTCGGTCGGGGTGAACTCCCCGGTCAGCGGTACGAACACCACTCCGGTACGGCGGAGGTTGTGTGCCGAGAAGCCGAGCCGGGTGATCCCGACGCCGGCCGCGACGAGGCCGAGCAGCCCCTGCGCGCTGGCGTCCCGGGCGACGATGTCGGGGACGAATCCGGCGGCTCGGAACTTCTCGTCGAACACCCGGTGCCAGGGTTCCCAGGAGCTGCGCGGGGTCATCACCCAACGTTCGTCCGCCAGCTCCGGCAGGGTCAGTTCGGCGCGTCCGGCGAGTGGGTGACCCTCGGGCAGAACGACGCACACCTGTTCGGTGGCGAGCGTCCGGGAGGCCAGGCCGGGGACCTGCGGCGGACGGGTGAACGCGAGGTCGTAGCGGCCGTCGAACAGGCCCTCGACCAGCGGCCCGACGGTCGTTTCCTCGGTGACGAGTTCCAGGCCGGGGAGGTGTTCCCGGGCGGCCCGGACCACCGGCGGCAGCAGGTGGTTCGCGGTGGTGGCCAGGAAGGCGAGGCGGAGCCGGCCGATCTCGCCGTTCACGGCCCGGCGGACCACGGCGACGGCTTCGTCGGCGCGGTCGAGCACCGCGCGTGCCTCGGGCAGGAACAGGGCCCCGGTGTCGCTCAGTCTGGTGCCCCGGCTGTCCCGGTCGAACAGTCTCGCGCCGAGGATCCGTTCCAGCGCGTTGATCTGCTGGGAGAGCGACTGCTGCGTGATCATCAGCCGGGTGGCGGCCCGGGTGAAGCTCGACTCCTCGGCAACGGCGACGAAGTACCTGAGCTGCCGAAGATCAGGGGTCACAGGCCGAGCCTACCGCCGTGCCAGGCAACCGGTGTTGGCCGTGACCAGCCGCCCGCGGGCAGCATCGTCGCTGTTCACGACGACACGTCATGGGAGCGGAAAAATGCAGGACAACACGCAGGGCCGGGTCTGGTTGATCACCGGTTGTTCCTCCGGCTTCGGCCGGGAACTCGCGCTGGCGGCGGTGGCCGCCGGCGACCGGGTGATGGCCAGCGCCCGTAGGCCGGAGACCCTGGCAGACCTGGTGGAGCAGGGCCGGGGCCGGGTGGACACGGTGGCGCTGGACGTCACCGACCCGGCCTCGATCGACGCCGCGGTGCAGGCCACGCTGGCGCTGCACGGCCGGATCGACGTCCTGGTCAACAACGCCGGTTCGCTGGTCCTCGGCGCGATCGAGGAGGTCACCATGGCGGAGCTGCGCCAGCAGATGGAGGTGGTCTTCTTCGGCGCGGCCGAGGTCACCAAGGCGGTCGTACCGCTGATGCGCGAGCAGGGCAGCGGGACCATCGTGCAGATGAGCTCCCTGGGTGGGCAGAAGACGTACCCGGGATTCGGGGCGTACCACGCCGCGAAGTGGGCGTTCGAAGGGCTGTCGGAGACGCTGGCGGCCGAGCTGGCGCCGCTGGGCGTACGGGTGCTGATCGTGGAACCGGGGGCGTTCCGTACCGAGTTCAACACCAACAAGTACGTCACCGAGGCGATGGCGGCGTACCGGGACACGGCCGGGGCGACCCGGAGGTTCACCGACGAGTTGCTGGGTGCGGAGCCGAACGACCCGGCGAAGGGCGCGGCGGCCATTCTGAAGGCGCTGGACAGCGACCGGCCGCCGCTGCGGCTGCTGCTCGGCGGTGACGCGGTGGACGGGCTCCGCGAGCACCACGGTGCCCTGCTGGCCGACGTCGCCAACTGGGAAGAGCTCAGCAGGTCGACCGCGGTCGCCTGAGGCGTTGCGCTGACGCCGGTCGAGGCCCGTCACGCGAGCGCGACTGCGGAGCCCGCGACGTGCCGGGTCCTTCCGGTGGTCCCTTACGCCGCAGCCATCAGGCGGGGCAGGAAGGCGCCCAGCGGGTCGAGGGCGTCCTTGCGAACGACGTAGCGGGTGACGCCCCAGCGCTTGCGGTGCGCGGCGACCGACGCGACGATCTCGTCCTCCGTGCCGATCAGCACGAACGGGGTGGCGAGCAGTTCGGCGACGCTCAGGCCGGTGTCCTCGGCGGTCTGCGCGGCGGCGGCCTCCGCGTCGTCGGTCACCACGACCTGCTGCACCAACGACTCCAGCTCCGGCGGCTCGGCGCGGCCCTCGGCGCCGGCCGCGACCTGGGCGAGCTGCGCCTCGATGTCCGCCTCCCGCCAGCGCACCTCGTGGGCGTAGCCGTCGGGCAGGGTGCGGCCCAGCCCGGCCAGCCCGACCACGTCGGCGTGCGCGCCGGCCCAGCGCAGCAGCGTGGAGTTCGCCGTGCCCATGGTCAGCGGGATCCGCCGCTGCACCGGGCGCGGCTTCTCCAGCCGGGCGGCGTGCAGGGCCAGCTCGGGGGTGTCGACGGTGACCTCTTCGCCGTCGAGCAGGGCCCGGACCGCCTCGGCCACGGCCATGCAGCGGCGTACCCGGCCTGCCACGTCGGGCCGTTCCCGCCCGACCGCCCGCCACTCGGCCGGGGTGTGGCCGGCGCCGATGCCGAGCCGGGCCCGCCCGCCGGAGACCAGGTCGAGGGTGGCCACGTCGGCGGCGAGCAGCATCGGCTCCCGGACGCCGGCGTTCGAGACGTACGAGCCGAGGCCGATGGTGCTGGTCACCGCCGCGGCGGCGGCCAGGGCCACGAACGGCGTGGCGACCGCGCCGGGGTGATCGGCACAGGTCAGGGCGTCGAAGCCGGCCCGCTCGGCGCGCCGGGCGAGGTCGGCCCAGCTGGCGGCGTCGGACGGGCTGGCCTGAAGGGTGAAGGTGACCATGCGCCCACCCTGCCGGGCGCCGGCCGGGTCGGCCAGCCTGCCAGGGCCGATTCTGCTACCGGCAGACCGTCTTGGTGCTGGTGGCGATGGTGGCGGCCGCAGCACGCCGGCTTGGGCCGTGCTGTCGGCCGCTAGCCGTCGGCGCGTTCGGACCTGTCCTGCGGGGGCTCGTGCCAGGCGGCGCGGAAGGCCACCTCGTGCTCCTCGTGGCTCGCCTTCTCCTTGAAGACCGCCTCCCGCAGGGTCCGCCGGGAGTCGGCCATGACCAGCACCTCGACCGCGACCAGGCCGACGCAGATCAGGGTGAGCAGGACGAGCGCCGCCAGCCCGGGCAGCCAGGCGGCCAACGGGATGGTGCTCCCGAGCACCAGCACCACGCCGACCCGGGTCCAGGAGAGCGTGCGCAGGGTGCGCCACTGGAACAGCATGTTGCCGCAGAAGTAGCAGGCCACCCCGCCGTAGAGCAGTGCCACGCCGGGTCCGTGGGTCGGCTCCAGGAGGCTGATGTGCGGGTCGGCGATCTCCCGGACCACTTCCTCGGCGCCGAGGGCGAAGAGGATGATCCCGGCGATCATCACCAGGTAGAGGTAGGCGTACGCGTCGCGGGCCATGGCCACCCGGGCGCGGCCCTCCGCGGCGTGCTGGGCGATCCGGGCGGCCGGGCCGATCACGTCGTAGTGCGCCCACCAGAGCGCGGCGGTGAAGACGATGCCGCAGACGGCCGCCGCGACGGCTCCCCAGGTGACCGGTTGGCCGAGCAGGTTGCCGCCGACGCCGACCGAGATGATCGACTCGCCGAGCGCGATGATCAGGATCAGGTCGTACCGTTCGGTCCAGTGCTCGGCCGAGGTCACCGTCCACCCCCAGGCTCCGGCGACCAGGCCGCTGCTGTACTGGAGGACCACCACCGCGACCCAGAGCCCGTCGCGTACCAGGGTCGCGCGGCCCGCGTCGGTGATGTACGGCGGGATCAGCGCGGCGCCCAGCAGCAGCAGGGTGCTGAACAGCACCTCCGGGGAGTACCTCAGCAGCAGCCGGCGCTCGCCCGGCTTCTCCTCGGCGATGTGCCAGTAGAGCAGCAGGTGCACGGCGCGGATCACCAGGTAGCTGATCGCCACCACCATCGGCCCGGCCGAGGTCTGGCGTGGGTCGCCGAACGCCTGCGGCAGGGAGAGCGCGAAGCAGAAGAGGGCGGCCATGCCGATCACCATCAGCGCCGGGACGAAGCCCTCGCCGAGCCGGACCCGGGTGGCGACCACGCTGTGCACCACCCAGCACCACCAGAGCACGGCGAGCACGAGCATGGCGTGCAGCAGGCTGGTGCCGCTGATGTTCATCGCGGTGGCACGCGTGATGATGAAGAAGGAGAAGACGAAGACCAGGTCGAAGAAGACCTCGAACCTGTCGACCCGAGCGCCGGGCGCGATCGAGACCGCCGGTCCCAGGCGGTCGCGCCACCGGTGACCCCCCACCGATCGAGTCTGTCAGCGGGCGGGCGGCGCCGGGTCGGATTCGGATCAGTGCGTGGCGCGGTAGCGCAGCCCGTCCATCAGCAGGTCGAGCAGCCGGCGCGCCTGGTCGCGCTGGGCCGGCTCGCCGGCGGCGAGGGAGACCCCGCTGAGGCTGGTCAGCACGTCGGCGGCCGGGACGTCCGCCCGGACGGTTTCCGCCGCGGCGCCCGCCGTCAGCAGCAGGCCGAGCGCGCCGAGCAACCGGTCCCGGCTCTGGGCGTACGGATTGCTGCCGGCGGCGATCACGAGGCGCAGCGCGTCGGCCATGCCGCGCTTGGTGGAGAGGTAGTCGATGAACCGGTCCATCCAGGCCCGGACAGCCTGGTCCGGCGGCAGCCGGTCGAGCAGCTCGTCGGCCGCGTCGCAGAGCTTCGCCAGCTCGTTGCGGTAGGCCGCCTCGACCAGCGCCTCCCGGGTGGGGAAGTGGCGGTAGAGGGTGCCGATACCCACCCCGGCGCTGCGGGCGATGGACTCCAGCGTTACCTCCGGTCCGTCCTGGGAAAACGCTCCTACCGCGGCGTCCAGCAGCCGCTGGCGGTTGCGCTGGGCGTCCGCCCGCAGCGGTCGGGGGCCGGGCTCCGGCACGTCGTCTCCTCGGGGTGTCGGGTCGGCCACTCGGTGGCCGGCTGGCATTCGGAGGGTCCTCCGGTTACGCTCGGCCATAACGGAGGATCCTCCGCTTCCCATCGTAACGGCCGGCCACGCGAGCCTGCCGCCGCCGACAAGGATGGATCATGACCAGCACACGCGTGAACACGCCCTTCTCCCGCGAAACCACGGCGCAGGAGGTGGTCCGCGGCATCGACCTCGCCGGTCGCCGGGCCGTCGTGACCGGGGGCGCCTCCGGCATCGGTGTGGAGACCGCCCGGGCGCTGGCGCAGGCCGGCGCGGACGTCACCCTCGCGGTCCGCAACCCGCAGGCCGGCCAGGAGGCCGCCGCGGACATCACCGCCACCACCGGCAACGACCGGATCCTGGTCGCCCCGCTCGACCTCGCCGACCAGGCCTCGGTGGCCACGTTCGTGGCGAACTGGGACGGCCCGCTGCACATCCTGGTCAACAACGCCGGGATCATGGCCTCGCCCGAGATGCGCACCCCGCAGGGCTGGGAGATGCAGTTCGCCACCAACCACCTGGGCCACTTCGCGCTGACCACCGGCCTGCACCGCGCGCTCGCCGCGGCCGGTGGCGCCCGGGTCGTCGCGGTCAGCTCGGCGGCCCACCTGCGCTCGCCGGTGGTCTTCGACGACATCCACTTCGAGCGCCGCCCGTACGACCCCTGGGAGGCGTACGGGCAGTCCAAGACGGCCAACGTGCTCTTCGCCCTGCAGGCGACCCGGCGCTGGGCCGACGAGGGCATCCTCACCAACTCGCTGATGCCGGGCGCGATCCGGACCAACCTGCAGCGCTACATCAGCGACGAGGAGTTGAACCGGATGCGGGCGCAGAGCGGCGGCGGGGCCGCGTACTGGAAGACCACCGAGCAGGGCGCCGCGACCTCGGTGCTGGTCGCCACCTCGCCGCTGCTCGAGGAGGTCGGCGGGCGCTACTTCGAGGACTGCCAGGAGGCCGGACCGAACCAGCCGGGCACCCGCACCGGGTACGCGCCGTACGCGATGGACCCGGAGGCCGCCGAGCGGCTCTGGCGGGTCTCCGAGGAGACGCTGCGGGCCTGAGTCGGCATTCGCGACGTGGTGGAGACGAAAAAAGTGCGCCCCGGGTCACCCCGGGGCGCACTCTTCGCGTACTCGGCGGATCAGGCCAGGCCCAGCTCCGCCTCGAAGTTGCCGGCCTCCAGCCGCTCCTTGACCGCGACCAGGAACCGCGCCGCGTCGGCGCCGTCGATCAGCCGGTGGTCGTAGGAGAGCGCCAGGTAGACCATCGACCGGACGGCGACGACCTCGCCCAGCTCCGCGTCGTTGACCACGACCGGGCGCTTCACCACGGCACCGGTGCCGAGCATCGCCGACTGCGGCGACGGCACGATCGGGGTGTCGAAGAGGGCGCCCCGGCTGCCGGTGTTGGTCAGCGTGAAGGTCGCCCCGGCGATCTCGTCCGGGCTGATCTTGTTGGTCCGGGTCCGCTCGGCCAGGTCGGCGATCCGCTTGGCGATGCCGCCCAGGTTGAGGTCACCCGCGTTGTGGATGACCGGCACCAGCAGCCCACGCTCGGTGTCGACCGCGATGCCCAGGTGCTCGGCGTCCGGGTAGGTGATCGTCCCGCCCGCCAGGTCCATCCGGGCGTTGACGATCGGGTAGGTCTGCAGCGCCTCGATCGCCGCCAGGGCGAAGAACGGCAGGAAGGAGAGCTTCACGCCGTGCCGCTGCTGGAAGGCGTCCTTCGCCTGCGCCCGCAGCTTGGCGACCTTGGTGACGTCCACCTCGATCACCGTGGTGAGCTGCGCCATCTCGTGCAGCGACTCCTGCATCCGCTTGGCGATGGCCGCGCGGATCCGGGGGAGCTTCTCGGTGCTGCCCCGCTTCGTGCTCGGCTGCGGCTTCGCGGCCGGCTTGCTCGGCGCCGCCGGGGGAGCGGACGGGGCCGGTGCCGGGGCGGCCTTGGCCGCCTTCGCCTTCTCCGCCGCCTCCAGCACGTCCTGCTTGCGGATGCGGCCACCCACGCCGGTGCCGTTGACCGAGGAGAGGTCGACGCCGTGCTCGCTGGCCAGCTTGCGGACCAGCGGGGTCACGTAGCCGGCGGCCTCCTCGCCGCCACCCTGCGCGGGAGCCGACGGGCGCTGCGGGGTCGGGGTCGCCGCCGCGGGCACCGCTCGCTGCTCCGCCTGCACCGGCTGCGCAGAGGTCTCCGCCTCCGGGGCCGGCTCGTTGTAGGACATGCCCGGGGTCGGCTCGGTGGCCGGAGCCGGCTTCGGCTCGGGTTGCGGGGCCGGCTTGGCCTGCGGCTCGGGCTTGGCCTCGGCCGGGGCCGCGCCGGCGGCACCGATCACGGCCAGCTCGGCGCCGACCGCCGCGGTCTCGTCCTCGGCGACCTTGATCTCCAGCACGGTGCCGGCGACCGGCGAGGGGATCTCGGTGTCCACCTTGTCGGTGGAGACCTCGAGCAGCGCCTCGTCGACCTCGACGGTCTCGCCGACCTGCTTCAGCCAGCGGGTGACCGTACCCTCGGTGACGCTCTCACCCAGGGCCGGCATGGTGACCGGGGTGCCGCCGCCGGACGGCGCGGCCTGAGCCGGCGCCTGCGGAGCCGGCTTCTCCTGCTCCGGCTCCGGGCCGGTGCCCTCGGCGGCGGCCGTCGGCTCCGGGGCCGGCGCGGCGACCGGCTGCTCGGCCGGGGCCTGCTGCTGCGGCTCACCGCCGCCGGCCTGCTCGCCCTCACCCGCGATGACGGCCAGCTCGCTGCCCACCTCGGCGGTCTCGTCCTCGCCCACCACGATCCGGGTCAGCACGCCCGCTGCCGGCGACGGGATCTCGGTGTCCACCTTGTCGGTGGAGACCTCGAGCAGGGGCTCGTCGACCTCGACGGTGTCGCCCTCCTGCTTGAGCCAGCGCGTGACGGTGCCCTCGGTGACGCTCTCGCCGAGCCGGGGCATGGTGACCGATACCGGCATCTTCTAAGACTCCTTCATTCCCCTGGTGCGATCTCGCCCGTCTGCCGCCGGACGCCGCGGAATCAATTCTCGATCAGGCGTGCGCGTGCAGCGGCTTGCCGGCGAGGGCCAGGTGCGCCTCGCCCAGGGCCTCGTTCTGCGTCGGGTGGGCGTGCACGAGCTGCGCCACCTCGGCCGGGTAGGCCTCCCAGTTGTAGATGAGCTGCGCCTCACCGATCAGCTCACCGACCCGGGCGCCGACCATGTGCACGCCGACCACCGGGCCGTCCTCGACCCGGACCAGCTTCACGAAGCCGGCCGTCTTGAGGATCTGGCTCTTGCCGTTGCCGCCCAGGTTGTAGTTGTAGGTCTTGACCTTGTCGCCGTACTGCTCCTTGGCCTTCGCCTCGGTCAGGCCGACGGAGGCCAGCTCCGGGTCGCAGTAGGTGACCCGCGGGATGCCGGCCTCGTCGATCACGGCCGGGTTCTGCCCGGCGATCTCCTCGGCGACGAAGATGCCCTGCTGGAAGCCGCGGTGCGCGAGCTGGAGACCGGGCACGATGTCGCCGACCGCGTAGACGTTCGGCACGCTGGTACGCAGCCGATCGTCGGTCAGCACGTAGCCGCGGTCCATCTTCACGCCCTGCTCCTCGTAACCGAGGTTGGCCGTGGTCGGGCCCCGGCCGACGGCGACCAGCAGCAGCTCGGCCTCGACGGTCTCGCCGCCGGCGATGCTCACCTTGACGCCGTTGTCGGTCTTCTCGACCTTCTCGAACGGCTTGCCGACCTTGAAGTTGATCTTCCGCTTGCGGAACGCCCGCTCCAGCGCCTTCGAGGACTCCTCGTCCTCGGCCGCGACCAGCCGGGGCAGGGCCTCGATGATGGTCACGTCCACCCCGAAGGACTTCCACACGCTGGCGAACTCGACGCCGATCACACCGCCGCCCAGCACGATCGCCGAGGCCGGGATCCGGTCCATGGTCAGCGCGTGGTCGCTGGTGATGATCCGCTCGCCGTCGACCTCCAGGCCGGGCAGGCTCTTGGCGTACGAACCGGAGGCGAGCACGACGTTGCGGCCGGTGTAGCGCTTGCCGTCGACCTCGACGACGTTCGGGCCGACCAGCTTGCCGTGCCCCTCGACGATGGTGATCGCCTTGTTGCTCTTGAGCATCCCCTGCAGGCCCTTGTAGAGCCGGGCGATCACGCCGTCCTTGTACGAGTTGACGCCGGCCATGTCGATGCCGACCAGCTCGGCCTTGACGCCGAACTGCTCCGACTCGCGGGTCTGGTCGGCGATCTCGGCGGCGTGCAGCAGGGCCTTCGTCGGGATGCAGCCGTTGTGCAGGCAGGTGCCGCCGAGCTTGCCCTTCTCGATCAGCGCGACGGAGAGATCCAGTTGGGCGGCGCGCAGCGCGGTCGCGTAGCCGCCGCTGCCACCTCCGAGGATGACGATGTCGAAGGTTGCGTCGTTCGGCTCGCTCACGTCCAACTCCCAGGTCGCGTCGCTGCATCGGGGGTCACGGCAGGGCAATGCCGGGCACACCCCACCTCGGTCATCTTGTCACCACCGGGCACAGGGCGCGTAGTGAGGTGCCCAACGACACGTCCCCGACACGTACGCTTGGCACCGTCTTCGATGACGGATTGTGGGGGAGAGCTCCGTGGGGTTGTTCCGGCGCCGCAAGCAGGCGCGCGTGGTGAGCCGTGACCGGGCGGCCGACCGGGCCGATCTGGAGCATCTTGAGGGCTTTGTCCGGACCCGGCGCGGGGTGGAGGCGTTCATCGAGCCCCGGACCACCGTCACCGAGACCACCGTGATGCTCATCGCCGACGACGGCGAGTGGACCCGCCGCCGGATCGACGGCCCGGACGGGGCCCGGCGGTTCGCGTACCGGATGGCGATCCCGATCTACGACGTGCGCCTGATGGGCTACCCGCAGCGGATGCGCGACTTCAACGAGCGCCGCAAGCGCCGCCCCGACCAGTACTGACCGGACGACGTCCGGGGCCCGCGACGGTGGGAACACGGAACGGGGCGCCCCGCTGTGGGGCGCCCCGTTCGTCGTGCTCGTCATCCTCAGCCGTTGGCGGCGACGTCGTCCACCAGCTGCAGCAGGGTGCGGACCGGGACACCCGTGCCGCCCTTGGTCCAGTAGCCGGTCGGCTCGCCCGAGTGGTAGCCCGGGCCGGCGATGTCGATGTGCGCCCAGGCCACCTCGTCGGTGACGAACTCGCGCAGGAACACCCCGCCCTGCAGCATGTGCCCGGCGCGGTCCATCCCGGCGTTGACCTGGGAGATGTCGGCGACCTCGGAGTCCATGCCCTTGCGCACGTCGTCCGGCAGCGGCATCGGCCAGGCCGGCTCGCCGACCGCGTCGCCGGCGACGCGGACCCGCTCGCAGAGCTCCGGCGTGCCCATCACGCCGGCGATCCGCTTACCCAGCGAGATCACCTGGCCGCCGGTCAGGGTCGAGGTCTCGAAGAGGTAGTCGCAGCCGTCCTCGCAGGCGCGGGCGATCGCGTCGCCCAGGATCATCCGGCCCTCGGCGTCGGTGTTGAGCACCTCCACCTTCTTGCCGTTGTACATGCTGATCACGTCACCGGGCCGGTACGAGGTGCCCGACGGCATGTTCTCCGCCATCGGCAGGTAACCGGTCACCGTGACGGACGGCTTGAGCGCGGCCACCGCCAGCATGGCGGCGCCGACCGCGGCGGCGCCGGCCATGTCGGACTTCATCTCCCACATGCCCTGGGCCGGCTTGATCGAGATGCCGCCGGTGTCGAAGGTGATGCCCTTGCCGACCAGCGCCACCCGCTTGCCGGTGCCGCCGCCCTGCGGGGTGTAGGTCAGCTTGACCAGCCGCGGCGGGGCCTCCGAGCCCTGCCCGACGGCGACGATGCCGCCGTAACCGCCGGCCGCCAGGGCCGCCTCGTCGAGCACCTCGACGCCGAGCCCGGCGTCGCGCGCGGCGGCCGCCACCACGTCGGCGAAGGCCGGCGGGCGCAGCTCGTTCGGCGCGGTGTTCACCCAGTCGCGGCTGAGCCGGACCGCACCGGCCACCGCCTGGGCGCGGGCGACCTCGGCCTGGGCGGTGCTGTCGGTGGCGTCCGGCACCGCGATCAGCACCTCGGCCACCGGCTCACGGCGAGCCGGCTGCGGCCGGGTCTTGTAACCGGCGAACCGGTACCCGCCGAGCAGCGCGCCCTCCGCGACCGCGCGCAGAGCGGCCGGGGCGTCGGCGTCGTCCGGCAGCGGCAGGGCCACCGCCACCCGGGCCGCACCGGCCAGGGCGCGGACGGTCGAGCCGGCGGCCCGGCGCAGCGCCTCCGGGTTCGGGGCGGCACCGGTCGGCTCGGGGCCAAGGCCGACCACGGCCACCACCGGAGCGGTGATCGTGCCCAGCGTGGCCAGCTTGGTCACCTCGCCCGGCCCACCGGTGGCGCCGAGCAGCGCCAGTGTCTCGGTGAGCTTGCCGTCGAAGGCGGCGGCGATGCTCTCCGCGCCGCTGGCGAGCAGCAGGGTGCCGGCGAGGCCGCTGGTGGCAACCTGCTCTCCGGTCTGGCTGTGCACGCCGATCACGATGGCGTCGACGGCGAGCTCGGCGGGGTCGGTGTCGACCAGGCTGAGGGTGGTACGGGGCGATGTCACTGAAGCTACTCCGGGCGGGCCGGGCCGGTCGCGAGGCCGCGTACCGGCGGTGAAGGTCTCGGCGGCAACCTACCCGCCGGACGTCGGGGCTGTCCCGCCGACGGCTCCGGCGGGTCCCGCCGATGCTAACCAGCGGGTCCGCCCCCGGTAAGTTGCCACCCATGACCGAGGTGACCACCGACGCCGCCGCGACCCGGCTGCGCCGTTCCCCGCTGCACGAGCGGCACACCGCCGCCGGCGCCAAGTTCGCCCCGTTCGGGGGCTGGGAGATGCCGCTGGAGTACGCCGGTGGCGGCGTCCTGCGCGAGCACACGGCGGTACGCACGGGGGTGGGCGTCTTCGACGTGTCGCACCTGGGCAAGGCGCGGGTGACCGGCCCGGGCGCGGCCGAGTTCGTCAACGCCTGTCTCAGCAACGACCTGGGCCGGATCGGCCCCGGCCGGGCGCAGTACACGCTCTGCTGCGACGACGCCACCGGAGGCGTGGTCGACGACATCATCGCCTACCTGCACGCCGACGATCACGTCTTCCTGATCCCGAACGCCGCGAACACCGCCGAGGTGGTCCGCCGGCTGCGCGCCGCCGCGCCGTCGTCGGTCACAGTCACCGACGAGCACGAGGCGTACGCGGTGCTCGCCGTGCAGGGGCCGCGCTCGGCCGAGCTGCTCGCCTCGCTCGGCCTGCCGACCGGGCACGAGTACATGAGCTTCTCCGCGGCCACCCTCGACGGCTTCTCCGGGGCCACCCTCGACGGCGGCGCCGGCCCGGTGGAGCTGACCGTCTGCCGCACCGGCTACACCGGCGAGCTCGGCTACGAGCTGGTGGTGCCGGCGGAGCACGCCACCGCGGTCTGGGACGCGCTCTTCTCCGCCGACGAGGCGTTCGCGCTGCGCCCGTGCGGGCTCGCGGCGCGGGACACGCTGCGCACCGAGATGGGCTACCCGCTGCACGGGCAGGACCTGTCGCTGGAGATCACCCCGGTGCAGGCCCGCTCGGGCTGGGCGGTCGGCTGGGACAAGCCGGCGTTCTGGGGCCGCGACGCGCTGCGCGCGGAGAAGGCCGCCGGCCCCCGGCGTACGCTGCGCGGCCTGGAGGCGGTCGACCGGGCGATCCCGCGCCCCGGCATGAGCGTGCATGTCGGTGACGCCACGGTGGGCACCGTCACCAGCGGAACCTTCTCGCCGACCCGCAAGCAGGGCATCGCGCTGGCCCTGCTGGACACCGCCGCCGGTCTGGTCGACGGCGACCTCGTGGAGGTCGACATCCGCGGCCGCCGCACCCAGATGCGCCTCACCCGACCCCCCTTCGTCCACCCCTCCGTCAAGTAACCCCACCGCAGCCCCACCGACGGCCCGCGGGGACCGACGGACTGTTGATCAAGAGATTCGCGTCAGGATCGGGGTGATCCGTGACGCGAATCTCCTGACCAACCTGGTTCTGGCGGGGCGGAGCCGGGCAGGGCTGGGGTGGGTGGCTCAGGGGTTGGGGTTGGGGCGTTCGCCGGCGTCCAGGACGGCCTGGGTCCAGCCGCCCTCGATGACGCCGGTGCCGTCGAGCACCGCCCAGTCGACGACGTCGGTCGCCTCGACCACGACCGGGGAGCCGATCCGCACGCTCGGGTCGGAGGCGGCGTCGCTGGCGCTCACGCCGACGATCCGCTCCGCGGCGTCCCAGGAGGTGACCCCGGCCCAGACGTACTCGGGTCCGTCGTCGCCGGGCAGGCCGTACTTCACCACCAGCTGCGCCTCCCGGGGCAGCTGGCCGGCGACGAACCGGTCCCGTACGTCGCCCAGGCCGGACCGGGCGGTGGCGACCGCCCGGCTCATCGCGTCCCCGGAGCGGGCGTACCGCACGTCCGGCTGGATCCCGGCGAAGAGAGTGGCGCAGGCGGCGGCGTAGTAGCGGCCGTCCGGCCCGGGGTGCCCGGCGGGCGGGCGCAGGCTCAGGAACGAGTCGGCGTCCGGGTCGGTCGCCGGGTCCAACTCCAGCCGCAGCAGCACCGGGGCGGTCGCGCCGTGCTGCTCCGGGTTGCCGTACGCCACCGCGATGTCGTGCCCGGTCACCGTGGCGAGCACCGGCAGCTGCACGAACGCCGGCACCTCCTCCCCGGCCAGCCCGTCGGTCCAGTCGCGCAGCAGCCGCCGGGCCGCCCCGGTCATCACCGCGCCCCAGGCCCGGGTCAGGTGGTCCGGCACGCCCTGGGTCTGCAACTCCAGCAGCCCGAACCGGCGTAACCCCTTCGTGGTGAACCAGAGCCCGTCGGCGTCCGACGAGTAGGGCACCAGCACCCAGTCGACCAGCCGGATCCGACCCTGCTCGTCCGGGAGCGACCGGAGCGCCGCGGCCGGGTCCAGGAACTGCAGCCCGAAGACGTCCACCACGTCACCGTCGACCGACTCGGCGACCGCCGCCGCCACCGCCCGCGCCGACCACTCGTGCGCCGGCGGCCAGCCCGGCCGGTACTCGGCCTGCACCACCACCAGATGGCTGGCCGCGGCGAGCCGGTCCAGCTGTGCCTCCGTGGCGCCGAAGGCGGTGAGCAGGTCCGGCGGCAGCTCGGGGAACTCACCGATCGGCCGAATGTCCACGCTCATCAGAGGGCTGTCCAGCATCTGCCGGGCCAGCCCGAACACCGGCTCGGCGAGCCGGCCGGAGAGCGCCGCCACCGCGCTCTTCGTGCTGACCCGCGGCAGACCCGTGACGGGCACCAGGTAGGTCGCGTTGAGCGACTCCGGGACCGGTACGGGCAGGAAGTCGTCCGTGATGAGCATTCTCGTCCCCCGGTTGGCGGCGCCGGTGCTGTCGAGCCGAACGCTACCCGGCGCGCCGTACCCTGTTCAGCCGGACAGCACCAGACCCAGGTAGACCAGCGTGGTGACCAGCTCGACGTTCGCCCCGAGCACGTCACCGGTGATGCCGCCGAGCCGGCGTACCACGTGTGCCAGCAGCAGCGTCGCGACGGCGAGGGCCGCGGCGACGACGAGCGGCCCCTGCCACGGCCGGCCCGGCACCGCGGCGACGGCCACCAGTGCGACGGCGACCGCGCCGAGCGCCGGGGCCAGCGGCCCGACGGTGCCGGCGACCAGCGCGCCGAGCCCGTCCGGCCGGGCCGCGGGAACCCCCCGCCGGCAGGCCAGGGTGACCGCGAGCCGGCCGGCCGCGGTCGCCGCGACCACCGCCGCCAGAGCCGCCGGCCAGGACCGCGCGGCCAGCTCCGCGAGCGCGGCGGCCTGCACCAGCAGGACGACCACCAGCGCCACCACCCCGAACGGGCCGACGTCCGGCTTCTTCATGATTTCCAACGCGCCCGGTCCGCTCCGGTAGGAGCCGAGCGCGTCCACGGTGTCGGCCAGCCCGTCGAGGTGCAGCCCTCGGGTGAGCAGCGCGCCGACGCCGACCGTCACGCCCGCGGCGACCAGCGGCGTGGCGAACGCCGCCAGGAGCAGTAGCACCCCGGCGAGGAGCAGGCCGAGCAGCGCGCCGACCGCCGGGGCGAGCGCCATCGCGGTGCCCGCGACGTCCCGGTCGATCCGGCCGGCGCGCACCGGCAGCGTGCTGAACGTGGTGAGCGCCAGCCGCGCCCCCGCGACGAGCCGCGGCTCAGCCGGCACGCCAGCCCGACGGGTCCACCGGCTGCTCCTCCGGCTCGGTGCTGGTCGGGCCCGGCCCGGCCGGCTCCGGCTCGGTGAACTCGGGCTCGGCGCCCGGGTCCTCCTCGACGTCCGTCTCCTCGTCGTCCGGCTCGGCCGCGCCGCCCAGCGTCGGGTGGACCGGCAGCGAGGCGGCCAGCGACAGCACCGAGCGCAGCAGCGGCAGCGCGGCCAGCGCGTTGACGCCCTCGCCCAGGTCCAACCGCAGGTCCAGCACGGGGGTCAGGCCGAGCACGTCCGCGGCCAGCCGAGCGGCCGGCTGCCCGCCGTGGTCGGCGAGCAGGCACCAGTGCCGGGCCTGCCCGGCCAGGTCGCGGCTGACCATGCCCGCGGCCAGCCCGACCGGTCCGTCCAGCATGACCGGGATCCGCCGGGCCGTCGCGCCGAGCAGCACACCGGTGGCGACCGCGATGTCGCCGCCGCCGAGTTCGGCCAGCACGTCCTTGGCCCCGCGCGGCGAGCGGCGGGTCCGGTGCAGCGCGTCGCGGACCGCCGCGCAGCGGCGCATCCAGGCCGCGTCGTCGATCTCGCCGGCATCGGTGACCACCCGCCCGAGCACCGCGGGCGGCTCCGCGCCGGCGGTCGCGGCCAGCACCGCGGCGGCCGCCGCCTCGGTGCCGGCTCCGCACGCCGCCAGCACCAGCAGCTGTACGCCGGACTCGGCGGCCTCCTCGGCCAGCCGCCAGCCGTAGCGCAGCGCGGACTCGACCTGTTCGCCGGTGAGCGCCGGCTCATTCTCGATCGGGCCGGCGGTCGGGGCGTCCACCACCTGGAGGCTGGCGCCGCTCTCGGCGGCCATCCGGGCCAGCGCACCCTGCCCGGCGCGAGCCTGCCGGGCGCGGCGCGCCGACTCGCCGGGCATGGTGCCGGCGGCGGCCCCGCCCGCGTGGTCGCCGTGCAGCAGCAGCACCCGGGTGGCGCCCCAGGCGGCCGGGGTCGGGGTGCCCTGGGTGGCGGCGGCGAACGCCACCACCCGGTCCAGCACGCCCAGACCGGCGCCGGGCACGTCGAGGGTCGCCAGCCGTTCGATCGCCTGCGGCCCGGCGTACTCGTCGGGCATCGGCAACTCCATGCCGGGCTGGATGACCAGCCCGGTGGCGACCACCGGCAGCGCCATGGTCGGCGCGGACCATCCGCCGCCGCCCTCGGTGACGGGGGGCACCGGCGGGGGCGGGGTCAGCACGTCCGGCAGCGGGACCAGTTCCGGCGTCGGCTCCGTGGCGGTGCCGTTGACGGCGACCGGCGGGGCGGCGACCGGCGGGGCGACGGCCGGCGGGGCGGCGACCGGCTGGACGGCGGCCGGCGTCGCCGCGGTGGCCAGCGCGGCGTTCGCGGCCGGCTTGAGCCAGGACGGCTGGCCGGCGACCACCAGGACCACCGCGTCGCAGGCGTCCGCGACCGCCCGGTTGGTCGCGCCCAGCGCGTCGGTGAAGGCCCGGCCGACCGGGGTGACCGGCACCAGGGACAGGCCGACCTCCGGGCTGACCAGCACCAGCCGGGCCGCGCAGCCACGCACCGCGGCGGCCAGCTCGGCGACGGTCGCGGTGTCGTCCGCCGGCTGGTGCGCCGGGTCGAGCAGCACGGTCACCCAGCCGCCGAGGTCGTCGACGAGCAGCGTCTCGTTCGGCTCGGCGGCGGCGATCACGTCCGCGAGCCGGCGCGGGTCGCCCGCGGTCTCCTCGGTGGTCCAGCTGCCCGGCCGCCGTTCCCGGTGCGCCGCCAACCGGGTGGCCCACTCGGTGTCCTCCGGGTCCCCCTCGGGTGCGGTGGCGACATACCGGACCACCGCCGCCTCGCTGACCAGGGACTCGGCGAACTCGGACTTGCCCGACCGGATACCGCCCAGCACCAGGACCGTGTTCCACCCGTCAACCGACATGCCCGTACCTTAAGGCCGCCAGGGGTGGCGTTGCCTGCCGGCCCGGGCGGTCAGTCGCAGTGCTCGAAGGAGCTGGCATAGCTGGCCCCGCCGGTCGACCCGCCCCACTTCACGCACGCCCCGGCTGCGCTGGCCTTGACCGGCCCCGCGTAGTACTCGAACGAGCCGCTGTCCGTGCTGCGCGCCCGCCCCTGCACCTCCAGGTAGGCCGAGGCCGCGGTCGCGGTGCCGACCGCGCTGTCCTTGAGCGTGACCGTGCAGTTGTAGCCGTTGCCGGCGTGGTAGAGCAGGTAGACCCGCCCCTTGCGTTTGCCGTCGCCGCCGGTGAGCGTCGCCGAGTCGATCACCTGATAGCCGCTGCCACAGACCTGCGTTGCCGTGTACGGGTTGGGCTTGCTCGGCTTGGGGCTGCTGGTGGTCGGTGTCGGCCGGGCGCTGCCACCCCCGGTCGGCGCGGCGCTCGCGGCACCGTCGGCCGGAGCGCCCGGCTCGCCGGCGGTGCCGCTCGGTGCGGCCTGCGCCGAGCGGGTGCCGCTCGGCGTGGCCGTGGGCCGGCGGCCCGGGGTGGTGGTGGCCGGCGCCGGTAGCTGCCCCTGCGGGACGTCCGCCGACTCGGCGCTCAGTGCGGGCGGCAGCTCCTCGCCGCCGGGGTCGGGGCGCAGCGCGATCACGACCACCGTGGCGACCAGGGCGACGAGCACGGCCGCGCCCGCGCCGACCAGCAGGGCCGGCCGCCGGCCGGCCGGTGCGGGTCGGCGCGGATCCTCCCGGGTGTCCGCCGCCGCCACCGGCTCCGGCCACGACGCGACGCCGACCTGGTACCCGCCCGGCCGCTGCGGGCCGGTCGGCTGACCGGCGGAAACCGGCGCCGGGCCGGGATTGCCGGGCCCGGCTGCCGGGTGGGCCGCGCCGGCCGGCCCGACCGCCGGCGGCGTGAACGGGGCCGCCGGGGTGACCGGCCCGCCGGTCGGCGGTGTGAACGGGGCCGCCGGGGTGACCGGCCCGCTAGTCGGCGGAGTCGGCGCACCGCCGGACACCCCCGGTGAGGCCGCCGGCGGCGTCGGTGGGGTCGGCGCGGGCGGCGTCGGCGTCGCCGATGGGGGCGTCGGTGGCACGGGCGGGCCGGCGGGGGCCGGGCCGGCCAGCGCCCACGGTGGCCGGGCGGAGAGCGGGATGGTCGCCAGGGTGGCGTCGCGTGCCTCGGCGGCCGCCCGGGCCATCTCGGCGGCGCTGCCGAACCGGTCCGCCGGCCGCTTCGCCATCGCCCGCGTCACCAGCTCGATCACCGCCGGCGGGGTCCCCGGCGGCAGCGGGGCCGGCTCATCCTGCTGGTGCCGCAGCGCCACCTCCAGCGGGTTCGCGCCGACGAACGGCGGCTGCCCGGCGAGGCAGTAGTACGCGACCGCGCCGAGCGCGTACATGTCGGTGGCGGCGGAGACGGGCTGCCCGGTGGCCTGCTCGGGGGACATGTACGAGGCGGTACCGAGCACCATGTGCGCCGCGGTGAGGCTGGCCATGGCGTTCGACCGGGCGATGCCGAAGTCGACCAGCACGACCCGGCCGTCCCGCTTGACCAGCAGGTTGCCCGGCTTCACATCGCGGTGCACGATGCCGGCGAGATGCGCGGCGTGCAGCGCCTCGGCGGCCTGCGCCACCACGGACATGGTGGAGGCCGGGTCCAGCCGGCCGGCCTGGCCGACCCAGCCGACCAGGGGCTCACCGTCGACGTACTCCATCACCAGGTAGTCGACCCGGCTGCCGTCGGCGAGGGCCGCCTGGCCGACGTCGTGCACCGCGACCACGCCGGGATGCCGTAGGGCGGCCAGCATCCGCGCCTCGGCCCGGAACCGGGTGGTGAACTCGGGGTCGGCGACCAGCGACGGCAGCAGCACCTTCACCGCCACCTCGCGTTCCAGCAGGATGTCGGTGCACCGCCAGACCGCGCCCATCCCACCCGTCGCCACCCGCTCGTCCAGCCGGTACCGGTCGCCGAGCACCACTCCCCGAGTCAGCACCGGGCCACCGTACCGGCCGCCGCCGACGCGTCGATCCACCCCTTGCGCCGCCGCAGGTCCGCCGCTCGTTCCGCGACTATCGCCCTCGCAAGGTCACTCCTCGCGCTCACAGGTCCGCCTTTCGTTCGCGACTGCGGGGCTCGCAAGCTCACTCCTCGCGCTCACAGGTCCGCCTTTCGTTCGCGACTGCGGGGCTCGCAAGCTCACTCCTCGCGCTCACAGGTCCGCCTTTCGTTCGCGACTGCGGGGCTCGCAAGCTCACTCCTCGCGCTCACAGGAGGCGAGCGCGCGGCCGTCGCGCGCCGGGCCGACTACGCTGGCGAGGGTTCGTCCCACGGGGACTTCGGCGGCGAGGGGAGACGCGGCATGGCGTGGAGCTGGCGGTACGAGGGCACGGACGGCCAGTCGGTGCAGGGACCGACGGAGTCGTTCGGCAGCCAGGCCGACGCCGAATCCTGGATCGGTCAGGCCTGGCGGGAACTCGCGGCGTCCGGCGTCACCTCGGTCGCGCTCGTCGAGGACGACCGGGTCGAGTACCGGATGAGCCTGCTGCCCGCGGCCGAGTGATGGGCTACGACCGCCCGGGCGGTGAGCCGTTGGTGCTCGGCGTGCCCCGGGCGGCGTTGCGGCCCAGCCCGATATTCCTGGCCCTGGTCGCGCTCTTCGTGACCACCGGCGTGCTGGCCTGGAACGAAATCGGCAACGTCCGGCTGGACGTCTTCGGGTTCGTGGTCTCCGGCTGGCTGGTCTCGCTCTGCCTGCACGAGTACGCCCACGCGGTGGTGGCGTTCCGGGCCGGCGACCGGAGCGTGGCGCACCGTGGCTACCTGACCCTCAACCCGCTGAAGTACAGCCACCCGCTGCTCTCCATCGCGTTGCCGGTGCTGGTGGTGCTCCTCGGCGGCATCGGCCTGCCCGGCGGCGCGGTCTGGGTGGACCGGCACGCGATCCCGGGGCGGCTGCGGCACACCCTGGTCAGCCTCGCCGGCCCGGCCACCAACGTGCTCTTCACGCTGCTGCTCGTGCTGGCCCTGCGGGTCGGCATCGGTGTCGGCGGGTCGGTCGAGTTCTGGGCCGGGGTGGCGCTGCTGGCGTTCCTCCAGCTCACCGCGAGCGTGCTCAACCTGTTGCCGGTGCCGGGGCTGGACGGCGGCAACATGATCCAGCCGTGGCTGAATCCGCAGTGGCGCAAGATGTACGACCTGTTCGCCCCATACGGCTTCATCCTGCTCTTCGCGCTGCTGTGGAACCCGCGGATCAGCGGCTGGTTCTTCGGCGGGGTCTTCGCCGTCGGCGACGTGCTCGGCCTGCCGTCCTGGCTCTACGCCGCCGGGTTCGACCTGATCCGCTTCTGGCGCGGCTGACCCGGCACCCGGCTCGGCGGGGTCGCCCGGCCCCGGACCGGCCGGGACGGGTCAGCGGGGATCGACCGGTCCCGGTCCGGCCGGGCGCGCGGGCGCCGGCCGGACCGGGTGGGTGTCACGGGCGCTGCGCCGGGCTCTCGGTCTTCGCCGGGTCGCGCTCGGTGATCGGGTCGACGATCTCGTCGATCGCCTTGAGCAACTCGGCGTCGAGCTTCACCCCGGCCGCCGCGACGTTGTCCCGCACCTGCTCCGGGCGGGACGCGCCGATGATCGCCGAGGAGACGTTCGGGTTCTGCAGCACCCAGGCGATGGCCAGCTGGGGCATGGTCAGCCCGGCCTGCTCGGCCAGCGGCCGGAGCCGCTGCACCCGGCTGAGCACCTCGTCGGTCATGAACCGGGCGATGAAACCGGCGCCGGACTTCTCGTCCGTGGCGCGGGAGCCGGCCGGCGGCGGCTGGCCCGGCTGGTACTTGCCGGAGAGCACGCCCTGCGCCATCGGCGACCAGACGATCTGCCCGACGCCCAGCTCCTCGCTGGTGGGCACGACCTCGCCCTCGATGACCCGCCAGAGCATCGAGTACTGCGGCTGGTTGGAGACCAGCGGGATGCGCAGTTCCCGGGCCAGCTGGTGGGCCTCGCGGATCTGCGACGCCTTCCACTCGGAGACGCCGATGTAGTGCGCCTTGCCGGAGTGCACGACGTCGGCGAACGCCTCCATCGTCTCCTCAAGCGGCGTGCTGTAGTCGTACCGGTGGGCCTGGTAGAGGTCCACGTAGTCGGTGCGCAGCCGGCGCAGCGAGCCGTTGATCGACTCCATGATGTGCTTGCGGGACAGGCCCCGGTCGTTGCGGCCGGGCCCGGTGGGCCAGTACACCTTGGTGAAGATCTCCAGCCCCTCACGCCGCTCGTCGGCGAGCGCGCGACCGAGCACGTCCTCGGCGCGGGTGCCCGCGTAGACGTCGGCGGTGTCGAAGGTGGTGATGCCGGAGTCGAGGGCGGCCCGCACACAGGCGAACGCCGCGTCCTCCTCGACCTGCGAACCGTGGGTGATCCAGTTGCCGTACGAGATCTCGCTGACCATCAGGCCGGAACGGCCCAGGTGACGGAATTCCATGAACCCGACCCTATCCCCGTGCCGTGCCGGCCTCTGCGCGGCCGGCCCGCAGTGTGTGCGGGCTCGCGGAGCGGCCCCACCGCACGGCCCGGTAAGGCGCCTAGAGCACCGGGTTGGTGTCGGTGAGCAGCCGGTTGATCTCTTCGACGACGCCGTCGCGGTTGTGGTGCACCGGGTCGATCAGCGGCTCGCCGCGCCGGTCGAGCGCACCCCACCGCCCGGTGCCGGTGCCGACCAGGAAGGCGACCGGGTGGATGGCGAGCGCCGGATGCACCGGCGGGACGATCAGCGCGCCGCCGCGGTCAACCACGCCGAGGCGGCCAC
Source organism: Micromonospora sp. NPDC048909 (assembly GCF_040649635.1). Lineage (NCBI taxonomy): Bacteria > Bacillati > Actinomycetota > Actinomycetes > Micromonosporales > Micromonosporaceae > Micromonospora > Micromonospora sp. NPDC048909. The sequence goes on from NZ_JBEZFU010000002.1 coordinate 343,456, forward strand.
TCACCTCCACCACGGCCAGGCCCTCGTCGGTGAAGCCGTCGACGTGCCGGCCGTCGGCCAGTTCGGTGCGCAGCCCGTGGTAGCGGGTCGACACCACGATCCGGCCGGTCCGGTCGACCGCGCCCCAGCCCTCCCGGCGTACCGCGGCCACGCCCTTGCGGAACGGGCGTACGTCGGCGAAGCCGGGCGGGACCACCACGTCGCCGGTGGGATCGATGGCCTGCCAACCGGCGTTGCCGTCCCGCACCACCCAGGCCAGGCCGTCGGAGAAGGACCGGGCCGCGAGGTATGTCGGCTCGATCACCGTGGTGCCGGTGAGCGCGATCAGCGACCAGCGATCGGTCTCCGGGCGGCGGACCCAGGCCAGCCCCTCCCGGAACGGCTGCGCCTCCGCGTACCGGGCCGGGATCACCAGGTCACCGTGGGGGTCCGCGAAACCCCAGAGCGCGCCGTCGCGCGCCGGCACCGGGGGTACGCCGCGCTCCAGCACCTCGTTCTCGCCGCGCGGGTACGGCCCGAAGCCGCGCTCCGCGGCCCGTTCGGCGACCGCGTCCAGGCCGAGCCGGACCCGGTCCAGCAGCTCGGCGTCCCCCGCGCCGCGCAGGTCGAGCGCTCGCTCGAAATGCTGGCAGGCCTCCATGTACCGACCCTGGTCGTAGCAGGACCGGCCGGAGTGCTCGTAGAGCGCGGCCCGGAGCCGGTCGGGTAGCTCGGCGGAGTTGGCCCGCGCGAAGAGCTGGTCCGCTTCGGCGAAGTCGCCACGCCAGCGCAGCACGTGCGCCAGTCGGGCCTGGGCGAGCGCGGTGCGGCGCAGCTCGCCGGTCGCCTCCGCGTAGGTGAGGGCCAGCCGACCGTCGGCCAGCGCGTCGTCCAGGTCACCGAGGATCCGGGAGACCACCGCGCGCAGGCTGAGCAGCCGGGCGCGGGCCTTGTTGTCGACGGCCGAGCCGAGCTTCTCGGTCAGCCGCCGCCGGATCGTCCGCAGCTCGTCCGGCTCCTCCGGCACCTCGCGCAGCGTTCCGGGATCCAGTCGCCACCGGTAGCTCGCCAGCACCTGCTCGGGGTCGCCCTGCTCGGCCGCGCTCCGCGCCGGCGGCGCCACGGGTGGCGCCGAGACCGGCGTGGCAGGCGGCCCTGACACCGGCCGGGCGGGTGGTGCCGAGACCGGCGTGGCGGGCGGCGCTGAGGTCGGCCCGGCCGGTGGTGCCGAGACTGGGGTGGCGGGCGGCGCGGAGACCGGCCCGGCCGGTGGTGCCGAGACCGGCGTGGCGGGTGGCGCGGAGACCGGCCCAACGGGCGGCGCAGAGACCGAACTGGTGGGTGGCGCGGAGACCGGCCTGGCGGGTGGCGCCGAGACCGGCGTGGTGACGGCGGGTGGTGCGGACACCGGTATGGCGCCGGATCCGGCCTCGGCCGAGGCCGGTGACGATTCAGCGGGCCGGGCCGACGCGAGCGGCGCGGCGGCGGGCGTGGCGGGCGGCCCGGAGACAGAGCCGGCGGGCGGCGCGGAAACCGGGTGGGTCGCGGCGGCGGGAAACGGCGGGGCTGAGACGGGCGTCGCGGGCTGCGGGACCACGGCGGACGCGGGTGGCTCGACGGCAGGTCCGGCCGGCGGCGCGGAGATCGGTGCCCCGGCGGTGTCCACCCTGGACGACGAGGCCGAGGGCGACACCGGTGCCACCGGCGAGGCGGACCGGTCGGACTCGGCCAGCTTCGGGGATCCGGTGCCGGGTGCCGGGCGTGATTCACCGTCCGACGCGTCGAGGCCCGCCGGCGCGGCCGGGAGCGCCGAGGAGGTTGCCGGCGGCTCGTCGGCCTCCGCCGGCAGCGAGGCGGCGGCGGGTGGGGCGGAGACCGGGTGGGCCGGGACCGCGGAGACGGGCGCGGCCGGGATCGCGGAGACGGGCGCGGCGGGGACCGCGGAGACGGGCGCGGCGGGGATCGCGGAGACGGGCGCGGCCGGCGGGGCGGAGACCGGGCGGATGGGGGCAGCGGGTGCGGCGGTGGTGGGCGACGGTCCGGTGCCGGGCGCGGGGTCCGGTGCGGGGGCGCTGTTCGGAACGGTTGGTGCCGGCGGGGTGTCGCCGAGCGCGACGTCGGGCGGCGCGGACACCGGGCGTGGCACCGAAGTGCCGTCCGGGGCGGCGAGCGCGGGCGCGGCGTCGGCGGACGGCGTCGCATCGGCCGGCGGCGCGGACACCGGCCGGGCCGACGGTGTCGCGTCGGCGTGCGGCGGGCGGCCAGAGTCGGTCGACGCCGGGCCGGCCGGCGCCGGCGAGGCCGCGAAAGCCGGCGGCGGCGGCGAGGTCGGGAAGGCCGGTGGCCCCGAGGTCGGATGGGCCGGTGGCGTCGATGCGGCGTCGGCAGGTGCCGGCGGTTCCTGCGCGGGCGGCGCCGGGTGCGCAGGCGAGATCGGGCGCGCGGACGCCGCCGGCGTCGGGTCGGCGGCCGTCCCGGCCGGGGTGTCCGCCGCGCCTGCGGGCTCGGTGACCGCCCTGGGGCCGTCGTCGGGGCTCGCCGGCCGCTCGGCGGCGGTCAGGTCGGTCTGCGCCTCGCCGCCGGTGGGGTCCTGGTCGGACTCGTCCGGCTCGGGGCGGTTGGGCTGGAACCAGGCGTCCGGTCCACCGGTGGAGGTGCCCGTGGTCGGTTCGGCCTCGGCCGGGACGGCCGGCGCGGGCGGATCCGACGGGGGCGGTGGGACGTACACCCGGGGCATGCCGGGGGCCGGCGGAGCCGGCGCCGCCGACGTGGGCCGGGCAGGCAGGTCGGCCGGCGGGCCGGAGACCGGCTGGCGGTAGCTCGGCGGCGCGGAGACCGGACCGTCGTCGGACCGGGTCGGGGTTGGGCGGTCGTGCGGGGCCGCCGAGACCGGGCGGTCCTCCCACCGGCTCGGGGCCGGGCGGTCGCCGCCGTGGTGTGCGGGCGGCGGCGGCGCGAACCGGTGGCCGCTCGGCGAGACCGGGGCGGAATCCTCGGTCGGGTAACCCGGGTCGGGCCGCGCAGAAGGACGCTGTTGAACGTTGCCCGCCCCGGGATAGCGCGGCGGGGGAGCGTCCGCTCGGGACGGCGGTTCCGGGTGGGCCGGGGCCGCCGGGTGTCCGGCCACCGGCTCGGCCGGCAGGAACTCCAGCCGGAGCCGGGCGGCCGGCGGGCCACCGGCCGGTGGCGGATCGTCGGGCGCGGCGGGCGGTCGCTGGACCGGGCCGGCCGCCCCGGAGACCGGCGCCGGGGAGACGGACCCGGTCGACGCCGGAGAGACCGGCGCGGCCGACGGCGGAGAGGCCGCGCGGCCCGATGGTGGACCGCCGGCTTCCGGTCGTCCCGGGTGGCCAGGCTGATCGGGCCGGTCGCCCGAGGTGGGCGCGACCGGGCCCATCGGGCGGGGGTGGGCCTCAGCGCGCGGGACCGGCGGCGCGGGCCTGCCGGGAGCCGGGGTGTCGGGTCGCCCGGCGACGGGCGCGGGTCGGCCGGGGGCGGGGGAGACGGGCGGTCCGGAGACAGGCGGTCCGGAGACGGGCGCGGGCCGGCCGGGGGCGGGGGAGACAGGCGGTCCGGATACGGGCGGTCCGGATACGGGCGTGGGTCGGCCCGGAGCCGGGGAGACCGGCGGTCCGGAGACCGGCGCCGGGCCGGCGGCCGGCGAGACGGGGATGTCCCGACTCGGCGGGCCGGGTGGGGTCGCCGGGCCGGCGGGGCGTCCGGGCGCGCGGTGCGGCTCGTCGTACCGGCCGGGTGGCTCGGGCCGGGCCGGTGGCGGCACGCCGGGCTCGACCGGCCGGCGCTGCTCCGGCCTGGGCTCGGCGCGCTGCGCGGAGTGCCAGCCACCGTCCTGGCGCACCGGGCCGGGCGGGGGCCAGGGCAGGCCGCGGTCGTGCTCGGGGGCCGGCTGCGGCCGTGGTTCGCGGTACGCCTCCGGCCGTGAATCTCCGCGCGGTCGGCGGTCGGCGTACGGCTCGGCGCGGCCGGCGGCCTCGGCCGGCTGCTGCCGGCGCGGCTCGGGCTCGTGGCGCTGCTCGACGTCGTGGCGTCGCTCGGCCACGTAGCGCCGCTCGGGCTCGTGCCGCCGCTCGGTCTCGTGGCGTGGGTCCACCTCGTAGCGCGGGCGTCCATGGTGGTCGGGCTGGTGGGCCCGGTCGTCCTCGTACCGGGAGTGGCCGGTGCGGTCCGGCTCCGGCCGGCGCGGCCGGTCGTCGCCCGGACGGGGTCCGGCGGGGTCGCGGTCGGGGCGGTAGGGCCGGTCGTCGTACCGCGGCTGCGCGGCGGCGCCGCGCGGGCTGGAGCGGTCCCGGCCGCCGTCGGCGTAGCGGTCGTCCGGGTGACGGCTGTCGGGCTGGCGCTCCCGCTCGGCGGCGTGCCCCCACGGGTAACGGGTGCGGCCGTTGCCCTCGGCCGGTCGGCGGTCGGGGCCGGCGGCCGGGCGTTCGGCGCCGTCGCGGCGGCGGGGCTGCTCCTCCTCCGGCTCGGGCATCCAGTCCGAGTCGTGGCGGGGCGCGGGGGAGACCGGCGGGGCGTACGGGTGGCTGCGCCCGACCGGCTCGGACCGGGACGGGCGGGTCTCGTGGCGGTCGTGCTCCGGCGGCTCGCGGTGCCAGCCGTTGTCCCGGCCGTGGCGCTCCTCACTCCGGGAGCGACGGTCGGACCACTCGGTACGACCGTCCGCCGCGGGTCGGCGGGCCGCCGGGCGCTCGTCGGGCCAGGACGGCTCGGCATGGGGGCGGCGGTACGGCTCGTCGTCGTGCCGTCGTCCTTCGCGGCTGTCGTACCGGCCGCCGCCGTCCCAGTTTCCCTCGGGTGGTGGGTCATCCGCCCAGGACCGGCCCAGGTAGGTGCCGTCGGGACGAGCCGGGGCGAGCGGGGGCACGTCGGCCCGGCCGACCACGGCGGCCCGTCCCCGAGGCGGTGGTGCGTGCTGGACGCCGATGTCGCCGGGGTAGCGCTGGCCGGGGAACTGTGGGTGCCACTCGTGGGTCGGTTCGACCACCCAGGACGGTTCGGCCGGATCCGACCACCGGTCGGCGTACCGGCTGCTCATCCGGTTGGCCCGTCGTCACGCCCGGGGCGCGTGCCGGTGTCCCCCTGACGGTCTGCGGGCGCGGCCGCGAGGCGGTGTCCACCGGGCGTCCGGTCGCCGACGACCGCGCTCCGGTGGCCGGCTCGCGTCCGCTCGCTCACGGCGTTGTCACCTCGTTGCCAATTGTCGCGCTGGGCACCCGACCCGCCGGTAGAGTCGCCCATTCCGGCAGGGCGTGGCTGCGGATGGAGGGTATCGGCGTGGGCTCGGTCACCGCCACTGTGGCACCGTCCACCACCTCAAACGTTATCCGATGGTTTCGGACATTTGGGTCTATAGCCGCATCCGGCTTCCGACGATACTCCACCTACCGCCAGGCGGCGCTGGCCGGGATCGTCACCAACTCCGTGTTCGGCTTCCTGCGCTGCTATCTGCTGCTCGCCGTGGCCGGCGCGGCCGGCGAGGTGGCCGGGTACGACCGGGCGCAGTTGGCCACCTTCGTCTGGGTCGGGCAGGGGCTGCTCGCCGTGGTCCTGCTCTGGGGTTGGACGGAGCTGGCCGACCGGATCCGCACCGGCGACGTCGTCACCGACCTGCTCCGGCCGGTTCACCCGGTCACCGCCTACCTCGCCACCGACCTGGGCCGCGCCGGGTACGCGGCGGTGGTCCGGCTGTTGCCACCGGTGCTGGTCGGGCCGCTCTTCTTCGACGTGCACCTGCCGGCCCGCTGGCCCACCGCACCGCTCTTCGTCGTCTCGGCCGGCGTCGCGGTGGTGCTCTGCTTCGCCTGCCGGTTCCTGGTCAACACCACCGCCTACTGGCTGGACGACGTCCGCGGGCCGATCATCCTCTGGACGCTCGGCTCGGGTGTGCTGGCCGGGCTCTACTTTCCGCTGCGCTTCCTGCCGGAGTGGCTCTATCTGCCACTGTGGATCGCCACCCCGCTGCCCAGCATCTTCCAGACCCCGCTCGACGTGCTGGTGGAGCGCGATCCCACGCCGGTGCAGGTGGGGCTGGTCGCCCTCCAGGTCGGCTGGGCCGCGCTGCTGCTGGCCGCCTGCCGACTCGTGCAGCGCCGCGCCGAGCACCGGCTGGTGGTGCAGGGTGGCTGACCGACGGGGCGGGGCCCTGACCGCGTACCGGGCGCTGCTCGGCGCGCAGGCCCGGTCGCAGACCGCCTACCGGGCCTCGTTCGCGATCGACCTGGTGGGCAACCTCGGGGCCACCCTCTTCGACGTGGTCACCGTGCTGGTCATCTTCGGGGTGACCCGGGAGCTGGGCGGGTTCACCCTGCGCGAGGCGTTGCTGATGGTCGGCCTCTCCGCGTTCGCGTTCGCCACCGCCGACCTGCTGGTCGGCAACATCGAACGGATCCCCCGCTACGTGCGCACCGGCCTGCTGGACGCGGTGCTGCTGCGGCCCCTCGGTGCGCTGCCGCAGCTGCTCCTGATGGACCTGCCGCTGCGCAAGGTCTCCCGGGCGCTGTTCGGGCTCACCGTCTGGATCGTCGCGGTCGCCTCGGCCGATCTCGACTGGACGCCGGGCCGGGCGCTGCTGGTGGTCCTGGCCCCGGTCGCCGGGGCGGTCTTCTTCGGCTCGGTCTTCGTGGCCACCGCGACCGTCTCCTTCTTCTGGATCGAGTCGGGCGAGCTGGCCAACTCGGTCACCTACGGCGGGCGCGACTTCACGTCGTACCCCGTCACCGTCTACGGCGGCTGGTTCCGCGCGCTCTTCGCGTACGGCCTGGGTTTCGCCTTCGTCAGCTACCAGCCGGCGCTGGCGCTGCTCGGCCGGGCCGACCCGCTCGGCCTGCCGGCCTGGGCGGGCTGGGCCGCGCCGGGCGTCGCACTGCTCGCCGCCGCGGCCGCCGCCGTGGCCTGGCGCTTCGGCATCCGCCACTACCGGAGTACGGGGTCATGACCGCAATCGAGACGCGCGGGTTGCGCAAGGAGTTCACGGTACGGGTGAAGATTGGCCGGCTGCGCCGGGAGAACCGGGTCCGGGCGGCGGTCGACGGGATCGACCTGCGGGTGGAGCGGGGCGAGATGCTCGGCTACATCGGCCCGAACGGCGCCGGCAAGTCCACCACCCTGAAGATGCTCACCGGCGTGCTGATGCCCACCGCCGGCGAGGTACGCGTCTGCGGGCTGCGCCCGGTGGCCCAGCGCGTCCAGCTCGCGAGACGCATCGGCGTGGTCTTCGGGCAGCGCTCGCAGCTCTGGTGGGACCTGCCGCTGCGGGATTCCTTCGGCCTGCTCCGGCACATCTACCGGGTGCCCGCCGCCGAGCACGCCGCCCGGCTGGTCCGCTGCCGGGCCCTGCTCGATCTGGACGGCTTCCTGGACGTTCCGGTCCGGCAGCTCTCCCTCGGCCAGCGGATGCGCGGCGAGCTGACCGCCGCGCTGCTGCACGGTCCGGAGGTGCTCTTTCTCGACGAGCCGACCATCGGACTGGACGTGGTGAGCCGGCAGGCGGTCCGGGGTTTCCTCGGTGAGCTGGGCCGGGCCGGCGACACCACGCTGGTGCTGACCACCCATGACCTCGCGGACATCGAGCGGCTCTGCCAGCGGTTGGTGGTGGTCGACCACGGCCGGGTGGTGCACGACGGCTCGATCGCCGAGCTGCACCGCCGGTACGGATCCCGCCGGCTGGTCGTCGCCGACCTGGACGCCCCGGTGCCGGAGCCGCCGGCCCTGCCCGGCGCGCGGCTGCGCCAGGTCGCCCCGGACGGCCGCCGCCTGGTGTACGCGCTGGAGTCCGCCGGGGTGGCCGAGGTGGTCTCGGGCCTCGCCGGGCTGGTCAGCCTGCGGGACATCGCGGTCGTCGAACCGGACATCGAGGAGGTGGTGGCCCGCCTCTACCGCGCACCGGCCGGCGGCCCGGCCTCGGCGGACGGCTCGGTGCCCCGGTTGCCGTCGCCGGCCGGGCCGGACCCGGCCGCCGAGGCCGCCCCGACGGGGTGAGCGCGGCTCAGGGGTGCTCCATCACCAGCACCGCGAAGGTGCCGGGGACCATCGCCTCGTACCTGTGCGGCTCGTCCCCGGGGAACGTCGCGTAGTCGCCCGGTCCCAGCTCGACCAGGTCCGTCTCGGGGCCGACCCGGAGCCGGCCGGCCGCCACCACGACGTGCTCGACGCTGCGGGGGGTGTGCGCGTCGGCGGTGCGGACCGCGCCGGGCTCCAGCTCGACCAGGTAGATGTCCCGGCGAAGGTGCGCCGAGCCGGCGCTGAGCAGCGTGCCGGCGAAATCGGCGTGCTCGGAGCGGACCCGGGGGCCGTCACCGGCCCGGATCACCCGGACGGCCGCCCGTGGTGGCTCGACCAGGCGGCTGAACGGCACGTCGAGTGCGGCGCCGAGCGCCCAGAGCGTCTCCACGCTCGGGTCGCCCGTCCCCGCCTCCAGTTGGGTGAGGGTGGACTCGGCGATCCCGGCCCGCTTGGCCAGCTCGCTGAGCGGGATGCCGATCCGTTCCCGCTCCCGGCGCAGCGCGGCGGCGATGGTGGCCAGCGGGGGAGCCGAGTCGGCGGCCATCTGCACTCCGTCGGTGTTCGGTGTGACGAACGAGTCGACCAGGTTCACCAGGGTGGACCATTCGTACGCTACAACGAACGCCAGCGGCCGGGAGGCTTCGCGACAACGCCGCGACCGCTACGGTGGCGGCCGATGACGGTCACCGCCGGCCGCGGGTCAGACCTTGTCGCCGATCTTGACCTGCGGCGCCGGGGTACGCATCCGGCGGAAGGTGATCGACCGCATGATCGCGTAGAGGTAGAGCGAGCCCATCCGCTGGTCGGTCTTGGGGAACCGCTGGCGGACCAGCTTGCCGATCTTGCGGGAGATCAGGATCGAGTCGACCACCACGCCGAGGGCCAACGCGCCCCAGAGCAGGTTGGAGACGAGCCGGACCACCGGCGGCATCGCCGCGTTCGACCCGATCAGCACGATCAGCGCGCCGCCGAAGAACCAGGTGCCGACCGTACGCCGGGAGTCGACCACGTTGCGGGCCAGCAGCCGCTCGGGGCCGCGGTCGCGCGGACCACCCTCGCGGCGGAACTCGGCCGCCGACTCGGCGCGCAGCTGCCGGCGGCGCTCCCGCGCCTCCTCCTTGGTCAGCGGCTTGCTGGGGGCGCCGCCACCGGGACGCCGCCCGACGGTCGGCCGCTTCGGGGTCTCACGCCCCTTGGCCGGGGTGTAACCCCGGGAGCGCTCAGCGGTGGACGCCTCGTCGGGCGTCACGGAGGTGACAGCCTCGTCTACGAGGTCGGCGGACTTGCGGCGAAACAGCGACGGCACGCCGAAAGGGTAGCCAACCGAAGGCGCCCGGTGCACATCGCGGTGCACCGGGCGCCAACTTGCGGTGAGCGAGGTTACGGTCGCTCGGCGTGCGCGCCCAGGTCGGCGAGCTTCGCCTCGAAGTCCTCGTAGCCGCGGTTGATCAGGTCGACGCCGTAGACCCGCGAGGTGCCCTCGGCGGCGAGCGCCGCGATCAGGTGGCTGAAACCGGCCCGCAGGTCCGGGATGACCAGGTCGGCCGCGTGCAGCTTGCTCGGACCGGCGATCACCGCGGAGTGCTTGAAGTTGCGCCGGCCGAAGCGGCACGGGGTGCCGCCCAGGCAGTCCCGGTAGACCTGGATGTTGGCGCCCATCGAGTTCAGCGCCTCGGTGTAGCCGAGCCGCTGCTCGTAGACCGTCTCGTGGACGATCGACAGGCCGCGGGCCTGGGTGAGCGCGACCACCAGCGGCTGCTGCCAGTCGGTCATGAACCCGGGGTGCACGTCGGTCTCCAGCGCCACGGCGTTCAGCTCGCCGCCCGGGTGCCAGAACCGGATGCCGCCCTCCTGGCCCGGGTCGCCGAGCTTCGGCGGGCGGGCGTCGGTGACCTCGTACTCGCCGCCGACCGAGCGGAAGATGTTCAGGAAGGTCATCATGTCGGCCTGCTGCGCGCCGAGCACCTCGACGTGCCCGCGGGTGGCCAGCGCCGCCGCGGCCCAGCTCGCCGCCTCGATCCGGTCCGGGATCGGCCGGTGCGTGTAGCCGTGCAGCTTCGGCACGCCCTGGATCTCGATCACCCGGTCGGTGTGCACCTTGATGATCGCGCCCATCTTCTGCAGGATGCAGATCAGGTCGATGATCTCGGGCTCCACCGCGGCGTTGCGCAGTTCGGTGACGCCCTCGGCCATCACCGCGGTCAGCAGCACCTGCTCGGTGGCGCCGACGCTCGGGTACGGCAGCGCGAACTTCGTGCCGTGCAGGCCGTTCGGCGCGGACAGGTGCAGACCTTCCGGCCGCTTGTCGACCGTCGCGCCGAACTCGCGCAGCGCCTGAAGGTGGAAGTCGATCGGGCGCGGCCCGATGTGGCAGCCACCCAGGTCCGGGATGAAGGCGTGCCCGAGCCGGTGCAGCAGCGGGCCGCAGAAGAGGATCGGGATCCGGCTGGACCCGGCGTGCACGTTGATCTGGTCGGTGCTGGCGCTCTCGACGTTGGCCGGGTCGAAGACGAGCTCGCCGTCCTCGTTGCCGTCGGTCACCTTGACGCCGTGCAGTCCGAGCAGGCCCCGGACGACCTCGACGTCGCGGATCTTCGGCACGTCGAACAGCCGGCTCGGGCTGTCGCCGAGCAGCGCGGCGACCATCGCCTTGGAGACCAGGTTCTTCGCGCCGCGCACTCGGATCCGCCCTTCCAGCGGAGTGCCTCCGTGCACGACCAGGACGTCGTCGGTCAACGCAACCTCCAGCGCGTCGGTGCTGCCGTGTTGATGGTGGGGTCGACGGTGTGGATCGGTACCCCGGATGCGGCCGTGATGAAACAGTCGCCTGCGTCGTTGCTCCGGCAGCATAGTCCTCAGGGATGAGAATGGAACCGGTCACACCGCCCGCAGAGTGTTATTTGGGTGATCCGGCACTAATACCTACCAAGGGCACTACGCAGAGTGATCAGCTGGCGGTGGGCGGCGGGGTGACCGCGCCCGGAAGTGCCAGCATCTGGTCCAGTGCCACCCGGGCGTGGTGCGAGGTGTCCGCATCGACCGTGATCTGGTTCACCACCCGGCCGGCGACCAGCTCCTCCAGCGCCCAGACCAGGTGTGGCAGGTCGATCCGGTTCATCGTCGAGCAGTAACAGACCGCCTTGTCGAGGAACATGATCTGCTTGTCCGGGTGGGCCACCGCCAGCCGGCGGACCAGGTTGAGCTCGGTGCCCACCGCCCACGCCGAGCCGGCCGGGGCCGCCTCGATGGTCTTGATGATGAACTCGGTCGAGCCCACCTGGTCGGCCGCGGTGACCACCTCGTGCCGGCACTCCGGGTGGACCAGCACGTTCACCCCGGGCACCCGCTCCCGGACGTCGTTGACGCTGTCGAGGGTGAACCGGCCGTGCACCGAGCAGTGCCCGCGCCAGAGGATCATCTTCGCGTCGCGCAGCTGCTCGGCGGTCAACCCGCCGTTCGGCTTGTGCGGGTCGTAGAGCACGCAGTCGTCCAGCGAATAGCCCATCTCCAGCACCGCCGTGTTGCGGCCCAGGTGCTGGTCGGGCAGGAAGAGCACCTTCGAGCCCTGCTCGAACGCCCAGTCCAGGGCCCGCTTGGCGTTCGACGAGGTGCAGACCACGCCGCCGTGCCGGCCGACGAAGCCCTTGATGTCGGCCGAGGAGTTCATGTAGGTGACCGGAACCGTCTGCTCGGCGACGCCCAGCTCGGTGAGCGCGTCCCAGGCCGCCTCGACCTGCCCGAGCACCGCCATGTCCGCCATCGAGCAGCCGGCCGCCAGGTCGGGCAGGATCACCTTCTGCGCGTCCGTGGTGAGGATGTCGGCGCTCTCGGCCATGAAGTGCACGCCGCAGAAGACGATGTACTCCGCGTCCGGCCGGGCCGCCGCCTCCCGGGCCAGCTTGAACGAGTCGCCGGTCACGTCGGCGAACTGGATCACCTCGTCGCGCTGGTAGTGGTGGCCCAGCACGAAGACCTTGCTGCCCAGTGCCGCCTTCGCCGCCGCCGCCCGGGCGACCAGACCCTGGTCGCTGGGCGCCGGCAGGTCACCGGGACACTCGACGCCGCGCTCGGTCGACGGGTCGCTGCCCCGACCGAGCAGCAGCAGTGCCGTGGCGGTGTTTGCGGGTTCCACCCAGGTCGAAGTCACGCCCCCCATGGTCCCACAGCACGGGCGCGGCGCAGCCTCGGCCGATGTGGGCTGCCACACTGCTCGGCATGCGCGTACTGCTCTGTCCGGACAAGTTCGCCGGTACCCTGCCCGCCCCGGAGGTCGCCGCCGCGGTGGCCGAGGGCTGGCGCACGGTGACCGGCGGTGACGACCTGCTGATCCGGCCGCTCGCCGACGGCGGGCCGGGCTTCGTCGACGTCCTCGCCGACGCGCTGGACGGCCGCCGGGTGCCGGTGCGCACCGTCGATCCGCTCGGCCGGCCGGCCGCCGGTGAGATCCTGCTCACCGGCGACGGCACGGCCTACCTGGAGAGCGCCCAGGCGTGCGGGCTGCACCTGCTCGACCCGGCCGAGCGGGACCCGAAGAGCACCACCTCGTACGGGCTCGGGCTGCTGGTCGCCGCCGCGGTGGAGCACGGCGCCACGACGGTGGTCATCGGGCTCGGCGGCTCGGGCACCAACGACGGCGGCGCGGGGATGCTCACCGCGCTCGGCATCACCCCGCTCGACGAGGCCGGCCGGGCGCTGCCGTACGGCGGGGCGGCGCTCGCCGCGCTCGCCGCGCTCGACGGCGCTCCCCGGCTGCGCGGCGCCCGGCTCGTCGCCGCCACCGACGTGGACAACCCGCTGCTCGGCCTGCACGGCGCGAGCAGCGTGTTCGGCCCGCAGAAGGGCGCCGACCGGGCCGACGTGCTGCTGCTCGACGCCGCGCTGGAACGCTTCGCCGAGGTGCTTCAGCGGGATCTGCCCGGCGCTCCGGCGCAGCTCGGCGCGCTCCCCGGCGGCGGGGCGGCCGGCGGCATCGGCGCGGCGATCCTCGCTCTCGGCGGGCGCTGCGAGTCCGGCATCGGCCTGGTGACCCGGGCGATCGGCTTGGACACCGCGCTGGAGAGCGTCGACCTGGTGATCACCGGGGAGGGCTCCTTCGACCACCAGTCGCTGCGCGGCAAGGTGGTCGCCGGGGTGGCCGGGGCGGCCCGGGACCGGGGGGTGCCGTGCGTGGTGCTCGCCGGGCAGGTGAGCACCGGCCGGCGGGAGGCCGCCGCGGCCGGGGTGACCGACGCGTACAGCCTGGTGGAGCACTTCGGGGGCGAGGAGCGCGGCGGCCTGGCCACGGCGCTCAGCCGGCCCGCCGACGGGCTGCGCGAGCTGGGCGCCCGGCTGGCCCGGCAGTGGAGCCGCTGACCGGGTGTGACCTGCGCCGTGCGGGGAAGCCCCGAGGTCACGTCGCCGGGTCGTCCGGCCCGGGGCGGCCTACAATCAGAAATTGGACCACAGTGGGAATCGCTGACCGGCGGGTGACGTTGGTCGGGACGACCACAACCAACGCGCGCAGGGAGAATTCCACGTGACCACGCCAGCGCAGACCGAGTCGACCGAGGCCAAGGCCGCTACGTCCGTCGTCCTCACCGACGTCGCGGCGCAGAAGGTCAAGGCCCTGATCGAGCAGGAGGGCCGTGACGACCTGCGGCTCCGCATCGCGGTGCAGCCGGGTGGCTGTTCCGGCCTGCGGTACCAGCTGTTCTTCGACGAGCGTTCGCTCGACGGTGACGTCGTCACCGACTACGACGGTGTCGAGGTCGTCGTCGACCGGATGAGCGCCCCCTACCTGGCCGGCGCCACCATCGACTTCGCCGACCGGATCGACGCTCAGGGCTTCACCATCGACAACCCCAACGCGGGCAGCTCCTGCGCCTGCGGCGACTCGTTCAGCTGAGTCGACCTCCGCGTCGCCCACGACGGGGCCGTCCCACGGGACGGCCCCGTCGTCGTCGGTGGGCTCGTGGCCCGCAGGTGACCGGCGGGTGACCATCGTCCGACCGACCGGACGCGGCCCGGTTGACCGACCGGTAGTCTGACCGCGCCCTGCTCCCGACCCCGAGGGTTGACATGAAGATCGCGGTGACCGGCTCCATCGCCACCGACCACCTGATGAGCTTCCCCGGCCGCTTCGCCGACCAGCTCATCGCCGACCAGCTGCACAAGGTGTCGCTCTCCTTCCTGGTGGACGACCTGGTGCTGCGTCGGGGCGGGGTGGCGGCGAACATCGCCTTCGGCATGGGCCAGCTCGGCCTGCACCCGGCGCTGGTCGGTGCGGTGGGCGCAGACTTCGCCGACTACCGCTCCTGGCTCGAGCGCCACGGCGTGGACTGCGACTCGGTGCACATCAGCGAGGTGGCGCACACCGCCCGCTTCGTCTGCACCACCGACACCGACATGTGCCAGATCGCCTCCTTCTACGCCGGTGCGATGAGCGAGGCGCGCAACATCGAACTCGCCCCGCTCGCCAACCGGCTCGGCGGGCTCGACCTGGTTCTGGTCGGCGCGAACGACCCCGAGGCGATGCTGCGCCACTCCGCCGAGTGCCGGGAGCGCGGCTTCGCCTTCGCCGCCGACCCCTCGCAGCAGCTGGCCCGGATGCCCGGCGAGGACGTGATCTCGCTGATCGACGGCGCCGACTACCTGATGACCAACGACTACGAGAAGTCGCTGCTGCAGAGCAAGGCGGGGCTCAGCGACGAGCAGCTGCTGGACCGGGTCAAGATCCGGGTCACCACGCTCGGCAAGCACGGTGTCGAGATCGCCGGGCGGGACATCGACCCGATCCACGTGCCGATCGCGCGGGAGACCCGGGCGGTCGACCCGACCGGCGTCGGCGACGGCTTCCGCGCCGGTTTCTTCACCGCACTCTCCTGGGGCCTCGGCCTGGAGCGCGCCGCCCAGGTCGGCTCGCTGCTGGCCACGCTGGTGCTGGAGACCGTCGGCACCCAGGAGTACCAGGTCCGCCGGGACCTGTTCGTCAAGCGGCTCGCCGAGTCGTACGGGGATGTGGCCGCCGACGAGGTCCGCCCGCACCTGCTGCCGTGACCTCCGCCCCGGTCGGCGGGGTCGTCGACCCCGCCGCCGTGCCACCCGGTGCCGGCGGTCGGCTGCTGGTCGCCTTCGCCGGGCTGCCCGGCGTCGGCAAGAGCACCCTCGCAGCCCGGGTCGGTGCGGCGCTGCGCGCCCCCGTCCTGCCCGTCGACCCGGTGGAGCGGGCCCTCGCCCGCTACGGCCTGGTCGGCGACGTGCCCGTTATGGCCGCCTACGGCGCGGTCGCCGGGCTCGCCGAGGTGCAGCTCGGGCTCGGGCTCAGCGTGGTGGTGGACGCGGTCAACCCGGTGGCCAGTGCGCGGGGCCTCTGGCACGACCTGGCCGAGCGGGCCGGGGTGCCGCTGCGGCTCATCGAGGTGCACTGCGGCGACGAGGCGGAGCACCGGCGCCGGATCGAGTCGCGGCCGCCGGACCCGCACCACCCGACCTGGGAACAGACCCTCGTAGGCCGCGTTCGGTACGAGCCGATCATCGGCCCGCGCCTGGTGGTGGACACCGCCGTCGACGCCGACCCGCTGCCCGCCGTGCTCAACTACCTGCACTGACCCCGGCGCGGGTCAGTGCTGGCGGCGGACGTCGTAGGCCGGGCCGTCGGGGCCGGTGACGGTGCCGACGAACTCCTGACCGCGCATCCGGCACCAGGCGGGAATGTCCACCGCCGCCGCCGGGTCGTCGGCGAGCACCCGGACCACCGTCCCGACCGGCAGCTCCGGCAGCCGACGGGCCACCGCGATCACCGGCAGCGGACAGCGTTGACCCCGACAGTCCAGCACCTCGTCCGGCACGGTCACAGCCCCACCACCCCCGCCTCGGCGCGCAGTTCGGCGACGATTCCCGGCAGTTCGGCGAGGAAACGCTCGACGTCCGCCGTCGACGTCTCCCGGTGCAGCGAGATCCGTACGTTGCCGTGCGAGAGCACCCCCATCGCCTCCAGCACGTGCGACGGACGCAGCGTGGAGGAGGTGCAGGACGAGCCGGAGGAGACGGCGAAGCCCCGCCGGTCCAGCGCGTGCAGCAGCGCCTCGCCGTCCACGTAGAGACAGGAGAACGTGACCAGGTGCGGCAGGCGACTCTGCGGGTCGCCGACGACCTCCACGTCCGGCACCTGCGCCGCCACCCGGGCCCGGATCAGGTCCACCAGCGGCGCCAGCCGGGCCGCCTCCGCCGCGGCCTCGGCCGCCACCGCGCGCAGGCTCGCCGCCGCGGCCACCACCGTCGGCAGGTTCAACGCCCCCGGGGTACGCCCGGCCTCCCGCTCGTCGGCCGGATAGGGCGACTCCCACCGGGTGCCCTTGCGCACCACCAACACGCCCACGCCGGCCGGGCCGCCCCACTTGTGCGCGCTGGCGGTCAGCACCGACCAACCGGCGGGCACCGGCACCCGGCCCACCACCTGGGCCGCGTCCACGTAGAGCGGCACCCCGGCGTCGGCGCACGCGGCGGCCGCCTGCGCCACCGGCTGGAGCGTGCCCACCTCGTGACTGGCGGCGATCAGCGCGGCGAGGGCCACCCCCGGCGCGCCGACCGCGGCCGCCCACGCCTGCGGGTCCAGCCCACCGAGCCGGTCGACCGGGACCGAGGTCGCCGCGCCCCCGTCCGCCACGTGCCGCTCGGCGGCGTGCAGCACCGCCGAGTGTTCGATGGCGGAGTGCACCAGGGTCCGGCCCACGCGCCGCCGCCCGGCCAGGCCACCGAGCACGGCGGCGTGCGCGGCGGCCGTTCCGCTGGCGGTGAACGAGAGCTCGTCGGGGCGTACGCCCAGGGTCTCCGCGGTCGCGGCCCGGGCCGCGTCGAGCAGCTGGCGGGCCCGGCGGGCCTGCGTGTAGAGCTTGCCCGGGTCGGCCCAGCCGTCCTCCAGGGCCGCCAGCAGCGCCTGCCGGGCGACCGGATGCAGTGGCGCGGCGGTGGCCGCGTCCAGGTAGACCAGGGATACGCTCACGGATCCCTACGCTATCGCGGCGGTACGCCCAAGATCCCCCCGATGGGGGCGGACAGTGACCCCACCACGGTCCAGTCCGTCATGGTCGAGTAATCTGCGACCGTCGGTGACGCCTTTGCCGCAGGTGCTGTCGCCCCGGCCGTCCGAGGCCGGGAGATCAGGGCAGACACCGCGGCGCGCTAGGGAGGCAGGACCAGGTGGTCGCAAGGAGTTCGGAGGTACGGCCGTCGGCCGTACGGCACAGCGCTTCCCCGGGAGTCGGTGGACGCCGGCGTGGTGCTGGTCGGCTCGCCGGGCTCGGTCTCGGCGGTGTGGCGCTGCTGGTCCTGCTCACGGGCTGTGACGTCGGCGCGGCGTTCGACGGCTTCGGCTGGCCGCAGGGCGGCATCTCCGCGGAGTCCCGCCGGATGTACGACCTGTGGATCGCGTCCTGCATCGCGGCGCTCGCGGTCGGCGTCTTCGTCTGGGGCCTGATCTTCTGGTGCATCGTGCGCTACCGGAAGCGGGGCAACGAGCTGCCGGTGCAGACCCGTTACAACCTGCCGATGGAGTTCCTCTACACCATCGCGCCGGTGCTGATCGTCTCCGTGCTCTTCTACTACACGGCGATCGTGCAGACCGACGTGAACAAGACGTCGCGCAACCCCGACGTCACCGTCGAGGTCGTCGCGTTCAAGTGGAACTGGCAGTTCAACTACCGTGACGGCCAGGGCGTGGACGCCAACACCGTCGCCTCGACGCTGGGCACCAGCGAGGTCATCCCGATCCTGGTGCTGCCCACCAACCGGTCCATCCGGTTCGAGGAGACCAGCCGCGACGTCATCCACTCGTTCTGGGTGCCGGAGCTGCTGTTCAAGCGGGACGTCATGCCGGGCAACATCCGCAACGTGTTCGAGGTCTCCAGCCTGGAGACCGAAGGCGCCTACGTCGGCCGGTGCGCCGAGCTCTGCGGCAGCTACCACGCCTTCATGAACTTCGAGCTGCGGGTGGTCTCGCCGGAGCAGTACGACCAGTTCCTCGCGGCGAAGCAGGGCGGCAAGACCACCCAGGAGGCGCTGTCGGCCATCGGCGAGGACCCGTACGCCCAGACCACCAGGCCGTTCGACACCCGGCGCACGAAGAACAACTTCAACCCCGACGACCTGCCGGCTGCGGGAAACTGAGGGAGCGGGCATGAAGACCGAGTGGCGTATCTTCCTTCTCATCGCCGGGTTCCTCGCCGGCGCGACCATCCTCTACGGCGCCTGGACGCACGGTGAGACCGGCGGCGTCGAGTGGGTCGGCACCGTCGCCCTGCTGCTGTCCTTCCTCCTCTGCTCGATGTGCGGCGGCTTCTTCTGGTTCGTCTCCCGCCGCATCGACCTGCGGCCGGAGGACCGGCCGGACGCGGAGATCGCCGACGGCGCGGGTGAGGTCGGCTTCTTCAGCCCGGGCAGCTACTGGCCGTTCGGCCTGGCGCTGGCCGCCGCCATCGCCGGCCTCGGCATGGTGTTCTGGCAGCTCTGGCTGCTCGGCCTCGGCCTGGTGGCGGTCATCTTCGCCGCCTGCGGGCTGCTCTTCGAGTACTACTCCGGCACCCGGCGCACCGCCGAGCACTGAGCCCGGCCGCACCACCCGAGCACCACGACGGCCCGCCTCCACCCGGAGGCGGGCCGTCGCGCGTCATGGCCCGTCGTCACGGCCAACCCATCCGGCCCGGCGCCCGGCGCCCGTCCGGCCCGCCTGGCGCTCGTCCGGCCCGGCCCGGTGCTCGTCCGGCCCCGGCCCGGTGCTCGTCCGTCCGGCCCGGCCCGGTGCCCGTCCGGCCCGGCCCCGCCCGGCGCCCGCCCGGCCCAGCCCGGCCCGGCGCTTGCCCGGCCCGTGGCCCGGCGCGGCGGTTCGCCGCCGTCTGGCCGCCAGTTGCCCGCTGTCTCGTCGCCGTCTCGTCGCCAGTTCGGCGACTTGGTGGTGTCCGGCGCGCCGGGTATCGGCAGTTCGCCGACATGGCGGTGTCCGGCGTACCGGGTCACCGCCATGTCGCCGACATGGAGCGGATCCTTCGCGCCCCGGCCTCTGGACTGGCCAGGCCTGCGGGCCGCCAGTAAGGGGCCGGCCGCCGGCCGGGCGCGGGGTGTCCGTGGCGGGGTGCCGGCGGTGGGGGCGTGGGAGGTCAGGCTGCGCCACGCTGCCGGGCGCGTGGGTGCCCTCGGCGATGCCGTGGTGGTGGGGCGTGGGCGGTCACCCGGCGCGGTGCCCCGGTGGTGGCCGCCGAGGGCCTCCGTGGCAACGCGCCTGTGGTGGGCGTGGGTGGTGGGGCCGCGGTGTCACGCCGAGGGCTGCGGGTGTCCGTGGCGGCGCGCTGTGGTGGGCGTGAGGGGTCAGGCGGCGCGCCGGGGCCCTCGGCGTGCGCGGCGGGTGTCCGCAGCGGTGCGCCGTTGACGTGGGCGGTCAGGCGGCGCGGCGGTGGGCCGGCGGGCGCCGACGGCGGCCGGCGAGCTGCGTCGCGCGGAAGGCGAACGTGGCGATCAGCACGGCGGCGCCGCAGCCGGTGCAGACCAACTCGGGACAGTCGGCGCCGTGCCCGTCGGCGCACGGCGGCGCCTCGAACGGCTGAACGCCCTCGCAGTTGTCACAGTGGAACTCGCGCTCCGACACGGGCGTCTCCTCTCGCTCCGGCCGCCGGCGGGTGCCGCACACGACGGAGGTGAATCACTCCGATGTAGTTTCGCACGCGGGTCCG
This sequence comes from Micromonospora sp. NPDC048909, assembly GCF_040649635.1. Taxonomy (NCBI): domain Bacteria; kingdom Bacillati; phylum Actinomycetota; class Actinomycetes; order Micromonosporales; family Micromonosporaceae; genus Micromonospora; species Micromonospora sp. NPDC048909. The sequence continues at coordinate 363,153 of NZ_JBEZFU010000002.1, forward strand.
ACAGGACCGCCCAGGCGGGGCGGTGGCGGCCGGAGCCGCCGGGCTCACCTGCGAGAAGCCGCACGGCGGCAGGTCGGTCCCGGCCGGCGCGTTGATCCACTCGAGATCAGTGCAACCGGGGCCTCCCTGCCCGTCGACACCCCGACGTCATGGATTCCGAGTCGATCATCACCGCCGGACCGCGCCACCGCCGGACCAACCGCCGAAACCGTCGGACCCGCTACCGAGCCGTCGGACCGCCGCCACCGAACCGTCGGACCCGGCGATCCGTCGGACCCGGTGGGGCGTCGGGACGCCGGTGGGGTCGGTGTCGGGATCAGGCGGTGCGGGCGACCTCGACCCAGCGGTCCAGGGTCGCCGCCGCGGCGCCGGAGTCGATCGACTCGGCCGCCCGGGCCATGCCGGCGCGCAGCGCTTCGATCAGGTCACCGTCGAGCGGGCCCTGGGTGGCCAGCGCAGCCGCCGCGTTGACCAGGACGGCGTCCCGGACCGGACCGGTCTCGCCGGCCAGCAGACGGCGGGCCACGTCGGCGTTGAAGGCGACGTCCCCGCCGCGCAGGTCGCCGATCGTGGACCGGGCCACGCCGAGGTCGGTCGCGTCGAGCACCGTCTCGCGTACGGCGCCGCCCTGCGCCACCCAGACCCGGGTCGGCGCGGCGGTGGTGAACTCGTCCAGCCCGTCCTCGCCCCGCATCACCAGCACCGAGTCGCCGCGTCCGGCGAACACCCCGGCCATCACCGGGGCCATCCGGGCGTCGAAGCAGCCCACCGCGCCGGCCCGGGGCCGGGCCGGGTTGCTCAGCGGGCCGAGGAAGTTGAACACGGTGGGTACGCCCAGCTCGCGCCGGACCGGGCCGGTGTGCCGCATGCCGGGGTGGAACCGGGCCGCGAAGCAGAACCCGATACCGGCCTCGATGACACAGCGGGCAACCCCGTCCGGGCCGAGATCCAGCGGCACGCCGAGGAACTCCAGCAGGTCGGCGGTGCCGCAGGAGGAGGACGCCGCACGGTTGCCGTGCTTGACCACGCGTACGCCGGCGCCGGCGACCACCAGGGCGGCCATGGTGGAGATGTTGACGGTGTGGGCGAGGTCACCGCCGGTGCCCACCACGTCCAGCGCGGTCGAGCGCAGCTCCTCGCCGAGCGTGACCGGGACCGCCCGGCCGAGCATCGCCTCGACCAGACCGGCCAGCTCGGCCGAGGTCTCGCCCTTGGCGCGCAGCCCCACGGCGAACCCGGCGATCTGCGCGGCGGTCGCCGAGCCGGCCATGATCTCGCCCATCGCCCAGGCGGTGTCGGCGGTGGAGAGCTCCTCGCCGCGCAGCAGCGCGTTGAGCAGGTGCGGCCAGGTCCGATCGCCCATCGCGGGCCTCCCGAGCGTGCGTGATGCGGGTGGGATGAACCGGCGCCGGTCGGTCCGGCGCCGTGGCGGTGCCGGAGCGGGGGACGTCAGGCGGGTGCGTGCGTCCGCAGCAGCTCGGCCACCGTGGTGCCGGTGGTCACCGGGTCGAGCGGGTGCACCAGGGTGGCGTCGACCTCGGCGTAGGCGGCGAGCCATCGGTCGGCGGCGCGGGCGATCACCACGCAGGTCGGGGGAGCGTCTTCGCGGTCGTCCTTGACCTGGCGGGCGATGCCGATGCCGCCGCCGGGGCTCGCCTCGCCGTCGAGCAGCAGCAGGTCGATCTCGTAGTCGTCGACCAGGCGGATGACCTCCTGGTAGGTCGACGCCTCGACGAACTCGATCTCAAGGCCGGGCGCGGGCCGGGTGCCGACGGCCAGCCGCATCCGGTCACGGACCTGCGGGTCGTCGCTGTAGAGCAGGACGGTGCAAACACGATCGCTCATCGCTGGACTGGCTCCCACCTCGTAGCTGCCCGCTGATCGTACCGGTCGACGTGATGTACGTGACGTCCCGCCCGGCGGCCCCGTCGGGGCGTACCGTCCGAGCTGCTCAGGCGGTGGACTCGGCGGCGCGCTCGCGGGCCTCCTGGCGGTCCAGCTCGCGGTCGATCCGGCGGGCCTCGCGTTCGGACTGCTTCACCCACTGCACGACCAGCACCGCGAGCATGGTCACACTGACGAACTCGCCGCCGGCCCAGAGGATGCCGCCGGCGAGGACCTGGTCGTCGCGCGGGTCCGCCCAGGTCAGACCCAGCGACGGGTACCAGTCGCCGCCGAAGAGCGTGGTGCTCTGCATGATGGTGAGCCCGAGCACGGTGTGGAACGGCACGGAGAGCAGCATCAGCAGCGCCCGGGCCGGGTACGGCCACCGACCGGGCAGCGGGTCGAGGCCGAGCAGCGGCCAGAAGAAGACGCAGCCGGTCATGATGAAGTGCGCGTGCACCAGCTCGTGCGCCCAGGCGTGCTCGAGGGTGAACCGGTAGAGATCGGTGAAGTAGAGCGCGAACGGGTTGACCACGAAGATGGCGAACGCCACCAGCGGGAAGCTGTAGACCCGGGCGAGGCGGCTGTGCACGATCGCCAGCAGGCGCTTGCGCGGCCCGACCGGCAGGGTGCGCAGAGCCAGCGTCATCGGCGCGCCCAGGGCCAGGAAGATCGGCGACACCATCGACAGCACCATGTGCTGGATCATGTGCACGCTCAGCAGCGCGGTGTCGTACGCGTGCAGCCCGCTCACCGTGACCAGCGCGATGCCGCCGAGGCCGGGGCCGAGGAAGAAGACCGTCCGGGCGACAGGCCAGCGGTCGCCGCGGATCCGCAGCCGGTGCACGCCGTAGAGGTAGATCCCGGCGGCGAGCACCAGGCTGAGGGCGAGCCAGCTGTCCAGCCGGGTCTCGGTCAGCACGGCGCTGATGGTGAACGGTGGCGGGGTCGCCTCGCCCCCGGCGGCCAGGCTCGGCACGGCGGCCGAGGTGGCGGCGGCCACGCTCGACGGGATGCCCGAGGTGGCGGCGAAGATCGGATCGACGTGCAGCACGCTTTTCAGGCTAGGCCAGGCGAACCGGACCTTCACGATCGGGCCACCTGGGGCGCGGGTTTGCCACCCCGCTGATCGCCGACGCCGGTCAGGGGCAATAATGACCGCGTGACTGCGGCCCCAGCCATTGACAAGAGCCGGATCCACTCCCTGACCCGACCGAACATGGTCAGCGTCGGGACGATCGTGTGGCTCTCCAGCGAACTCATGTTCTTCGCGGCGCTGTTCGCGATGTACTTCTCCATCCGCGCGGCGGCGCCGGAGCAGTGGGCGGAGCACACCGAGGTCCTCAACATCCCGTACGCGACCACCTTCACGGTGATCCTGGTGTTGTCCTCGGTGACCTGCCAGCTCGGTGTCTTCGCGGCCGAGCGGGGCGACGTGCACTCGTTGCGGCGCTGGTTCACGCTCACCTTCGTGATGGGCCTGATCTTCGTACTCGGGCAGCTGAACGAGTACCGCGAGCTGGTGCACGAGGGCGTCAAGATCAACCACGACGGGTACGGGTCGATGTTCTACCTGACCACCGGCTTCCACGGTCTGCACGTGACCGGCGGTCTGATCGCCTTCATCATCTTCATGATCCGCACCACCATGGGCCGGTTCACCCCGGCGCAGGCGACCTCGGCGATCGTCGTGTCGTACTACTGGCACTTCGTGGACGTCGTGTGGATCGGGCTCTACGCCATGATCTACTGGCTTCAGTGATCTTGGCGCGTCACGAACCGCGCCGTTGCTCCGTCCCCTGAGACAAGGTCCAACCGGTTAAGGACACAGGTCATGACTTCTGACAACGACCGCCGACGCGGTCTGCTCGCGCGGCTGCGCGAGCGGCCCGCAGCGCGCAGCAGGGGCCGCCGCCGGCTGGGCGCCGCGGTCCGCCTGCTCGCCGCGCTGATTCTGGCCGGCGGCGCCTACACCGCTTTCGCCCCCGGCGCACAGGCGCAGGACGATCCGACGCTGACCGGTGCCGCCGCCGAGGGCAAGGCGCTGTTCGACGTGAGCTGTGTGACCTGTCACGGTCGCAACGCGCAGGGTGTCGAGGGGCGCGGGCCGAGCCTGATCGGTGTCGGCGCGGCCTCGGTCGAGTTCCAGGTCAGCACCGGCCGTATGCCGCTGGCCCGGCAGGAGGCGCAGGCGCACCGCAAGCCCCCGCTCTTCACCGACGACCAGACCCGCCAGCTGGCCGAGTACATCCAGCAGCTGGGCGGCGGCCCGGTGGTGCCGAACGGCAGCGACCTGCGTGACGACGCCGACATCGCGGCCGGCGGTGAGCTGTTCCGGATCAACTGCTCGCAGTGCCACGCGTTCGGCGGTGGCGGCGGCGCGCTCTCCTCGGGCAAGTTCGCCCCGAGCCTGCACCCCGCGAGCGACCGGCAGATCTACGCGGCCATGCTGAGCGGCCCGCAGAACATGCCGGTCTTCGGTGACAACCAGATCACCCCGGAGCAGAAGGCGGACATCATCGCCTACATCCAGGAGACCCTGAAGCACGACCAGGACCCGGGTGGCTTCAACCTCGGTCGGTACGGCCCCTCCACGGAGGGACTGGCGATCTTCCTGGTCGGCATCGTGGCGCTGGTCTTCGCCAGCCTGTGGATTGCGGGCAAGTCGTGACCGACAATGGATTCAGTGCTGTGGTGCCGTGGGTCGGCACCGCCGGTAGCGAGGTGACGGCATGAGCACGCACACCGAGCACCAGGCCCAGCAGGGCCGGGAGCCGCTCGACGTGAACACCCCCGGCCTGACCCGTTTCGACATCGTCCGCGAGGGCGCGCGCCGGGACGACATCGAGATCGTCCACTACGAGCAGCAGGTCGTCCCGGGCTCGAAGGCCGAGCGCCGGCTGACCCGCCTGGTCGCCTCGATCTTCCTGCTCACCGGCCTGGCGGCGACCGCCTTCCTGGTGGTCTACATCTGGTGGCCGTGGGAGTACGCCCCGGGCCGCGGCGGCGACAAGCTCTACACCCCGCTGCTCGGCGTCACCCTCGGCGTGGCCCTGCTCGGCATCGGCTTCGGCATCCTGATCTGGGGCAAGAAGCTGCTGCCCAAGGAGGTCTCGATCCAGGACCGGCACGAGGGCGCCGTGGACGCTGACGGCCGCACCATCACCGGCCAGACGATGCTCTACATGGCCGACGAGCTGGGCGTGAAGCGCCGTCCGCTGCTCGGCATCTCGCTGCTCGCCGGCCTGGCGCCGGTCGCCGCGGTCGCCGCGGCGCCGCTGGTCGGCGGGTTGATCTCCAACCCGCACAAGAACAACCAGATGTTCACCACCGGGTTCGCTCCGGCTGAGGGCGGTCAGAAGATCCGGCTGGTCCGCGAGGACGGCCGGCCGGTCCGCCCGGCGGACATCAGCGCCGGTGGCCAGCTGACCGTCTTCCCCGGCATCGAGCACGGCGTGAGCAACCAGCACGCCGACTCGCCGACGCTGCTGATCCACCTTCGCGACTCGGACGCGCAGCAGTCGCGCCGGGCCAACGAGAAGGAGGGCCACGGCGACTTCATGTGGGGCAACTACGCGGCGTTCTCGAAGATCTGCACGCACGCGGGCTGCCCGGCAAGTCTCTACGAGCAGCAGACCAACCGGCTGCTCTGCCCGTGCCACCAGTCGCAGTTCCTGATCACCGACAACGCCCGGCCCGTCTTCGGCCCCGCCAGCCGGCGGCTGCCGCAGTTGCCGATCGAGGTTGACGCCGAGGGCTTCTTCGTTGCGAAGTCCGACTACACCGAGACCGTCGGGCCAGACTTCTGGGAGCGGCCATGAAGCGTCGTAAGTTCGACCTGGCGGCGACGCCGGGCAAGGCCGCGGTGGGAGTGGACGACCGCTTCCAGGTGGCCACCCCGCTGCGCCGGCTGCTGAACAAGGTCTTCCCGGACCACTGGTCCTTCCTGCTCGGCGAGATCGCACTCTTCTCGTTCATCGTGCTGCTGCTCACCGGGGTCTTCCTGACCTTCTTCTTCGAGCCGGCGATGACCGAGGTGGTCTACAACGGCAGCTACGCCCCGCTGCGGGGCACGCCGATGTCCGCCGCGTACGCCTCCAGCCTGGACATCTCGTTCGAGGTCCGGGGCGGCCTGATCATGCGGCAGATGCACCACTGGGCGGCGCTGCTGTTCATGGCCGCGATCGTCGTGCACATGCTGCGGGTCTTCTTCACCGGCGCGTTCCGCAAGCCGCGCGAGACGAACTGGATCATCGGTTCGCTGCTCTTCTGGGTCGGCTTCCTGGCCGGCTTCACCGGCTACTCGCTGCCGGACGACGGCCTCTCCGGGACCGGCCTGCGGATCGCCTCGGCGATCATGCTCTCCATTCCGGTGATCGGCTCCTGGCTCACCTCGTCGATCTTCGGCGGGGAGTTCCCGGGCACGATCATCATCAGCCGCTTCTTCATCGCCCACGTGCTGCTCATCCCGGGCCTGCTGCTCGCGCTGATCACGGTTCACCTGGGCCTGGTCTTCAAGCAGAAGCACACCCAGTGGCCCGGCCCCGGCCGGACCAACGGCAACGTGGTCGGCGAGCGGATGTTCCCGCGGTACGCGATCAAGCAGGGCGGCTTCTTCATGGTCGTCTTCGGCGTGATCGCGCTGATGGGCGGTCTGTTCCAGATCAACCCGATCTGGCTCTTCGGCCCGTACGAGGCGTGGGTGGTCTCGGCCGCCAGCCAGCCGGACTGGTACGTCATGTTCCTGGACGGCTCGACTCGTCTGATGCCGGCGTGGCAGATCCCCATCCCGATCGGCGACGGCTACGTCATCCCGCCGCTGTTCTGGCCGACGGTGGTCCTGCCCGGCATCCTGGTCGGCCTCTCGACCATGTACCCGTTCCTGGAGGCGCGGCACCTCAAGGACCGCAAGAGCCACAACCTGCTCCAGCGGCCTCGGGACGCACCGGCCCGGACCGCGGTCGGCGCGATGGCGGTCAGCTTCTACGTCGTGCTGACCCTCTCCGGCGCCAACGACGTCATCGCCGACAAGTTCCAGATCAGCCTGAACGCGATGACCTGGGCCGGCCGGATCGGGTTGTTGATCCTGCCGCCGCTGGCGTACTACGTCACCTACCGGCTCTGCCTCGGTCTGCAGCAGCACGACCGGGAGGTGCTCGCGCACGGCGTCGAGACCGGCATCATCCGGCGGCTGCCGGACGGCCGGTTCGTCGAGGTGCACCAGCCGCTCAGCGCGGCTGACGGGCACGACGGGCACGGTGAGCTGCCGTACGCCGGCTGGGTGGTGCCGAAGAAGATGAACCGGCTCGGTGCCCTCGGCCCGGCGATCCGGGGCTTCTTCTACCCGATCGAGCGGCCGGCCGAGGCGCCGGTCTCGCCGGGACACCCGCCGGTCGAGCCCCGACCGGAGCGCGAGGAGATCAGCAGCGGCGAGAGCCGTCGCTGACCTGAACCACCTGGACGTGGCGTCCGCCGGATCCTCCGGTGGGCGCCACGTCCGTTTTCCACCCCAGGACCGGACGTACCCGGCGGCGCCGGGCGGCCGGTCCGCAGCCGGACGCTGCGGCCTACTGCGCCATCCCCTCGCGTCGGGCGATCGCAGGAATAACCCCGGTGAGCCGGGTATCCGTGCGGTCCAACGTCTCTAGGGGAGGAAGCATGTTGGGTATCAAACGCCTTGGCCTGATGGCCGCGCTGGTGGTGGTCGGCCTCGCGCCGGCCGCAGCCGCGCAGGCCGCGGCGCAGCCGTCGTCGCAGGACACCCAGTACCTGCAGGCGATCCATCAGGTCAACCTGTTCGAGATCACCGCTGGTGAGCTGGCCCAGCAGAAGGGTCAGAACCAGCGGGTCAAGGACCTGGGCAAGATGTTCGTGACCGACCACACCCAGCTGGACCAGACGGTGCAGCAGACCGCCTCCCAGCTCAACGTCCAGCTGCCCAACGCGCCCACCGCGGACCAGCAGGCCGTCATCGACCAGCTGAACAACCTGTCCGGCCAGGAGTTCGACCGGCAGTGGGTGACCGCGGAGCTGGCCGGTCACGTCCAGGCCATCCAGGCCACCCAGACGGAGATCTCGCAGGGCTCCGAGCAGTCGGTGGTCCAGCTGGCGCAGACCGCGCTGCCGGCCCTCCAGGCGCACTACGACGAGCTGGTCCAGTTGGCCCAGCAGCTGGGCATTCCGGTTCCGCAGGCCAGCGCCAGCGGTACCCCGAGCCCGGGTGGCACCGAATCGCCGGGCACTGAGTCGCCGGGCACCGAGTCGCCGGGCACCGAGTCCCCGGCTCCGGGTGGTACCACCGAGTCGCCGGCTCCGGGCGGCGGCACCACCGAGACGCCGGTTCCGAGCGAGAGCTGACGTCAGGCAGCATCGGCGGCCGGTCCATCCAGTCAGGTGGGCCGGCCGCCGCGCGTCCGCACGCGCCCCGGCGCGGGCCCGCCGGCCGTCAGTCGGCGCCGGCCAGGCCGATCGCGAACGCCTCCTCCAGGTCGTGCTGCGAGTACGCCCGGAAGGCGATGTGCGACTCGGTGTTCAGCACACCCGGCACCTTCGAGATGCTGCCCGCGATCACCTGGGCGATCTGCTCGAACTCGCGTACCCGGACCATGGCGATCAGGTCGACGTGCCCGGCCACCGAGTAGACCTCGCTGACACCGGGCAGGTTGGCCAGGGTCTCGGCCACCTCGGGGATCGAGTCGGTGGCGCAGTCGATCAGCACGATCGCGGTGATCACGGGACATTTCTCCGTTCGTCGGCTTCGTCGCTCATGCCGGCACTCCGCTACGCTCCGTGCCGTCACGAGGCACCAGCGCGCAGCGTCGATGATTCGCTCGCTGACGCTCGCTCATCCTAGATCCTCCCCGGTGCTCGGGCGGCCGGCACGGTGAGGTCGTCGCCGGCCCGGATCACCTCGTGCAGCCGCTCGTCGGCGCGGACCGTCGCGCCGGGCCAGAGCACGCACCGGTCGACGTCGCCGCGCACGGTGGCGCCCGCCCCCACCACCGACCCCCGGCACCGGCCGGTGACCGTCGCGCTCGGGTCGACCAGGCACTCGTCACCGGCCGCGTGCAGATTCGCGGCCAGATAGTCGGCCGGCGTGCCGGTATCGAAGAACGTGCCCCGGTAAGGCACCACGCTCAGCGCGCCCGCCGCCTCGGCCGGCCGCCAGACGGTGTGCACCAGATCGCCGAACCCCGCCGGCAGGTCCCGGACCAGCGGCCAGGGCAGCAGCGAGAACCCGGTGAAGGCGTACCCGTCGAACGTGCCGGGCGCCCCCGGGTCGGCGGCCGGCTGACCCAGCAGGCGCACCTCCCGGCCGTCCCAGTCGGCGAGCAGCGCGGCGATGTCCGCGCCGGGCGGGGCGGCCGGATCGGCCAGGTAGGCGTCCGCGTTGCCGACCAGCGCCGGCCGGCCGGCGATCCAGTCCCGCAGGTGCGCCACCCCACCGGCGGTGCCGAGCGGGTCGCCCGGCTCGACCGACAGATGTGCCCGGTCCCCGACGTGCTCGACCACCTGCCCGGCCAGGTAGCAGGCGTTCACCGCCACCCGCTGCGGCCCGGTCAGCCCGAGCCCGGCCAGCCGGGCCAGCGCCCGGTCGAGCAGCGGCACGTTGCCGACCGGGCAGAGCGCCTTGGGCAGCCGTTCGGTCAGCGGCCGGAGCCGGGTGCCCTCACCGGCGGCGAGCACCACGGCACAGACGTCGCCCGCGCCGGCCGGGAGCACGTCACTGCTCCGCGTCGGGCACCGGCGGCGGGAACTGCCCGACCAGCGGGCCGATCCCGTAGTAAGCGAGCAGCCGCGCTGTGGGCCAGCTGAGCCGGGGCAGGTCGTCCAGCGGATGCCAGGCGGCCTCGAAGACCTCCGCCCCGTCGACCGTCAGCTCGGTGCTCGACGCCGGCACCTCGGCGGTGAAGACCACGTCCACCCAGCCCTTGGCGTGCACCACGGCGTTCGGCACGGCGGGGGTCAGCCGGGCGGGGGAGAGCCGGATGCCGGACTCCTCGTGCAGCTCGCGAGCCGCGCCGACCACCGGCGCCTCGCCGCGTTGCAGCAGCCCGGCGGGGAGCGTCCAACTGTGCCCGGGTGGCTGGCGGAGCAGCAGCAACCGGCCCGCCCCCTCGGCCTCGGCGTCGCGGACCAGGGTCACCGCGCCGACGATGTACTTCGGCACGGCGAGCCGGACCAGGCGGCGGCGCACCGGCAGCGGCAGCCGGTAGAAGAGCTGGTATGCGACGGCTCGTCCGGTGGCGCGCGAGCGGGGGATCATGACTCCAGGCTAGTGGTCGCGAGCGCCGCTCGTGCCCGGCGGGGGCCGGCGGTCACTGCCGGTGATCGACGAGGTCGATCAGCTGCCGGACCACCGCGTCCGGCTCGATCACCCGGTCGAAGACCGCGACCAGCAGGGTCTCCAGGTCGGGGTAGCCCAACTCCTCGGCGAGTCGCAGCAGCGGCAGATCGCTGGCCAGCCCGCGGTTGTGCTGACGCAGGGTGAGCCCGATGGTGGCCCGGCCGAGGCGCACCTTGTCGCTGATCGTGATGCCCGGCTCGGTGTGCTCGGCGAACCAGCGGTTGATCTGCATCTGCGCGTGCGGCGACTTCACGAAGCCGAGCCACTCCTTGCGCGGGCCGCGCGGCGCCGCCTCGGCCTCGAAGCCGTTGTCGGCGTCGTTCTCGGTGAAGATCTCCACCACGTCGCCCTCCTCCAGTTCGGAGGAGAGCGGCGCCAGGCGGCCGTTGATCCGGGCGGCGAGGCAGTGGTCGCCCCGTTCGGTGCCCAGCTCGTAGGCCAGGTCGACCGGGGTGGCGCCGGCCGGCAGCACGACCTGCCGGCCGTCGGCGAACACCTGGATCTGCGCCTCGGCCAGGTCGCAGCGCAGCGACTCGAGGAACTGGGCCGGGTCGGCCGCGTCCTGCTCCCAGTCGAGCACCCGATGCAGCCAGGAGAGCTGCTCGCCGCTGGTGGCCGCGCCGCCCCCGGGGCGGGGAAAGCGGTATTCGGCGGCGATGCCGTACTCGGCCGCGCGGTGCATCTCCTCGGTGCGGATCAGCACTTCGACCGTGCGGTCCTTCGGACCCAGCACGCTGGTGTGCAGGGACCGGTAGAGGTTGTTCTTGGGTGAGGCGATGTAGTCCTTGAACCGGCCGGGCATTGGGCGCCAGGTGCCGTGGATAGCGCCGAGCGCGGCGTAGCAGTCGGTGGCCGGACCGTCCACCACCACCGCGATGCGCGGCAGGTCGTAGGGGGCGCTGTGGCCGCCGCCCACGGTGTCCTTCCAGATCGAGTAGAGGTGCCGGGGACGCGGGCTCACCTCGGCGTCGACCCGGCTGCGGCGCAGCGCCACCTTCGCCTTCGCGACCACGTCCTCGAGGTAGGCGTCCCAGCCGGGCCGGTCGTGCACGTGCCGGGCGAGCCGGGCGTGCTCCTCGGGCTCCAGGTGCAGCAGCACCACGTCGTCCAGCTCCCGTTTGAGCGTCTGGATGCCCAGCCGGTCGCAGAGGGGGACCAGTACCTCCTGGGTGGCCCGGGCGATGCGCTGCCGGGACGCCGCCGACCGGACGCCGAGGGTGCGCATGTTGTGCAGCCGGTCGGCCAGCTTGATGATCAGCACCCGGACGTCGCGGCCGGCCGCGACGATCATCTTGCGGATCGTCTCGGCCTCGGCCGCCTTGCCGTAGAACGCCTTGTCGAACTTGGTCACCCCGTCGACCAGGTGGGCCACCTCGCGGCCGAAGTCCTCCTGGAGGGCCTGCAGGGTGTAGCGGGTGTCCTCCACGGTGTCGTGCAGCAGCGCCGCGACCAGGGTGATGGTGTCCATCCCGAGGTTGGCGCAGATCTGCGCGACGGCGAGCGGGTGGGTGATGTAAGGCTCGCCGCTCTTACGGAACTGGCCGCGGTGCATGTTGTCGGCGATGGTGTAGGCCCGGCGCAGCACCGCGGGGTCGGTGCCGGAGTGGATGCTCCGGTGGGTGCGGACCAGGTGGTTGACCGGGTCGCTGTCGGCGGTCGGCCAGGTGAGCAGTGACCGTAGCCGGCGGGTCAGGGGCAGCTCGCCCGGCTGGGTCGGAAGGGCGCCCCCCAGGGCGGCGCCGTGTCCGGCGTCGACGTCCACGAGGGACACCTCCTCACCCCGGCCCCGCGGCTGCCAAAACCCGGCAACCGGGAGCAGGCCCACGAAACGGGCAGGACTGCACTTCTCTAACAGCCTAAAGGAGTCGACGTAGTCCGATCGGTCACTTGGTCATGAGCGTTCGGTCGAGAGTTGGTGGGACGCGGCGGCCTCGGCCTTGGCCAGCAGGTCGCGGAACCGGGCCGCGCCACGGACCGGGGATGACCATCCGGAGGACATCTCGACCAGCCGGGTCTCCGGTCGCTCCAACCAGGACAGGATCCGTTCGGACTCCTCGGCGGTGGCCCGGGGGACCGGGCCGTGCCCGGCCGGGACCGTCTCGGCGGTGGCCCGGATGGCGGCCAGCGTCGGTCGTGGATGAACGCCGGCCGGGGACACCCCGGCGCCGGCCAGCCGGCCGTGCCGGACCAGCGCCAGCTCCCAGCCGCCGCCCGCCGCCGGCCGGGCGGCGGCCAGCTCGGCGATCCCGGTCAGGGCGGCGAGTCGCTGCATCCGTACCGCGGCCCGCAGCACCGCGACCAGCCGGGCGCGGACCACGGCGGCCTCCTCGTAGCGCTGGTCGTGGGCGAGCACCTCGATCCGGGCCAGCAGCGCGTCCACCACCACCTGTGGATCGTCTGCGGTCGCGGTGCGGAACGGGGCCGCGGCGCGGTGGTCGTACTCCTCGGGGGTGATCTGATGCTCGCAGGGCGCCGGGCAGCGACCCAGCTCGGCCAGCGCGCAGGCCGGCGTGACGGTACGCAGGGAGAGCCGGTGGGTGCACTGACGCAGCGGCACCGCGTCGTGGAAGCCCGCCGCGGCCAGCTCGGCGGAGCGCCGGGAGGTGAACGGCCCGAGGTAGGCCTGGTCGGCGGGGGAGATGTCGCGGACCACCGACAGCCGGGGGTAGTGCTCGTCGGTGAGCTTGAGCCAGACCATCCGCTCGGGATATTTCGACCGGCGGTTGTAGGGCGGCGCGTGCGCGGCGATCAGCCGCAGCTCGCGGACCTCGGCCTCCAGCGAGTGCGCGCACTCCACCGCCTCGACCCGCTCGGCGGCGGCGAGCATCTCGGAGATCCGGGCGCGCTTCTCGGCGGCGGTGAAGTAGCTGCGCACCCGCGTGGCGATGTCACCGGAGGTGCCGACGTAGAGCGGCCGGTCGTCGGCGGCCCGGAAGATGTAGACCCCGGGCGCCTTCGGCAACCCCTCAGCCAGGTGCCGCTTGCGGCGCTGGGTGGGGGTGACCGCCCGGGCGAACTCGATGGCGTCGCCGATGGTGTCGACCCGGTGCCCGCCGAGGCGCGCGATCAGGCCGTGCAGCACGTCGACGGTGGCCTTGGCGTCGTCGAGCGCGCGGTGGGTCGGCTGGGTGGCGGTGCGGAAGTAGGCGGCCAGGGTGCCCAGCTTGCGGTTGGGCACCTCGTCGCGGGTGAGCACCCGACGGGCCAGCGCGGCGGTGTCGAGCACGCGGGGGTTGGGCCAGCGGTAGCCGTGCCGGGCGCAGGCCGCCTTGAGGAACCCGACGTCGTAGGGCGCGTTGTGGGCCACCAGCACGGCGTCGGCGATGAACTCCAGGAAGCTCGGCAGCACCTGCTCGATCGGCGGCGCCGGCACCAGCATGGCCTGGGTGATGCCGGTCAGCACGGTGATGAACGGCGGAATCGGCTCGCCCGGGTTGACCAGGGTGGCGAGCACGCCCAGTTGCTCGCCGCCGCGCACCTTGACCGCGCCGATCTCGGTGATCCCGCCGCCGTCCGGGGCGCCGCCGGTGGTCTCCAGGTCGACCACCACGAAGGTGGTCGCGTAGAGCGGCAGGGCCGGGTCGATCCCACCCCCCGCGGTGGGGTCGAGACCGGCCAGCGCCTGCTGGACGTACTCCGCCTGTGCCATCCGCGGCACGCTAGCGTCCCGGTCCGACACTCCCGTCCCAGCTGCCCCACCATTCACCACGCGGGTAGGATGAGAGATCGGCTCACTCACCAGGCGGTGGGCCCGGTCGCGGTGGGAGACTTGCCACATGCCCCTCACCGAGCCTTACGACGACCACCTCCAGCCGGAGGACCAGGTCGCCGCCGGGGGCAACGCCGCTGACCTCGACGGGGCCGTCCCGACGCCCGGCGACCCGGTCCCGGCCCCTGAGCGCGACCCGGACGACGCCGAACCGGGCGCGGGTGCCGCCGGTCCGGGCCCGGAGGGCGCCGCGCCCGAGCCGGAGCCGACCCTCCCCGAGCCGGTACGCCAGCGGATCGTGACGCTCACCGCCGCAGTGCTGCCCGGGCTCCCGCTCGACGAGGTGCCGGTGCCGCTGCGCCGGGTGGCCAAGTTCGCCCCCAACCGGCGGGCCCGCCTCGGCGCGCCGGCGATCGCCGCCCAGCTCACCGCCGACCCGCTCTTCCGGCAACGGGTCACCGCCCGGGTGCTCGCCGACGCCGGTGACCTCGGCGCGGCCGTGGTCGACGGCACCGCTCCGGCCGCCGCCGACCCGGTCGAGGTGGCCGCGCTGGCCTACCTGGCCCGGCCGCGGGGCTGGCGCGAGCTGATCGAGGCGAGTGGCGCCGCGGTCCGGGCCGAGGTCGACAGCGCGGTGGTCGCCGAGTTGGTGCGCGAGGCCGAGCAGCGGGCCACCCGGGCCGAGCACGACCGGGCGGTGGCCCGGGTCGAGGCCGAGAAGCTCCGCGACGAGCTGGCCCGGGTCCGCGAGGAGCTCGGCCAGTTGCGCGAGGAGTCCCGACAGCTGGCCCGTTCGCTGCGGGAGACCCAGGCCCGGGAGCGCCGGGCCAACGAGCTGCTCGCCACCGAGCGGGGTCGGGCGGCCCGGGCGACCGCCGACGTCGACGCCGAGCTGCGCCGGGCCCGGGCCCGACTGGCCGAGGCGGAGGCCGCCGCCGGGGTGGCCCGGGCCAGCGCCAAGGAGGCGCGCTCGGTCGACGACGCCCGGCTCTGGCTGCTGCTGGAGACCATCGGCCAGGCCGCCGTCGGGTTGCGCCGGGAACTCGCCCTGGACCCGGTCGACAAGCTGCCCGCCGACTTCGTGGCCGACGCGTTCGCCGACCAGTCCGCCGCCACCGGTGCGGGCGCCGCCGCCCGGGCCCGGGACACCGACGACCCGGCCCGGCTGGACCAGTTGCTCGCGCTGCCCCGGGCGCACCTGGTGGTGGACGGCTACAACGTCACCAAGCGCGGCTTCGGCGAGATGTCCCTGGAACAGCAGCGCAAGCGCCTGATCACCGGCCTGGGCGGGATCGCCGCGCAGACCGGCGACGAGGTCACGGTGGTCTTCGACGGCGCCGACCGGATGCACGGGCTGCCACCCGCGCCGCGCGGCGTGCGGGTGCTCTTCTCCCGCAAGGGCGAGACCGCCGACGAGCTGATCCGCCGCCTGGTCCGCGCCGAGCCGTCGGGCCGGCCGGTGGTGGTGGTCTCCTCCGACCGCGAGGTCGCCGACGGGGTACGCCGGCACGGCGCGTACCCGCTCGGCGCGGACTCGCTGCTGCGCCGGCTGGCCCGCTCCTGACGGAGACGGCGGGTGGCTTGATCGGGTTCGGTGCGGCTGCACACCGGTTGTCCGATTCTGTCGTACCCCCCGACTACGGTCGATGTAACCGACGGTGGTCGGGTGACGACGAGGTCGCCGCACCCGCCGCCGCAGCCCGTCAGGAGGCTTCATGCTCATCGACTGCGATCGGTGCGAGATCCGGGGCGCCGGCTGTTCCGGCTGCCTGGTGACCGCCCTGCTCGACGACCGGTCCCCGGCCGCCGACCTCGACGCGGCCGAGCGCCGGGCGATCGAGGTGTTCGCCCGGGCCGGGTTCGAGGTGGAGGTGCTGCCCACCCCGCGGCGCCCCGCCGCCCGGCCCCGTCCGGCCCGCCGCCGGGTGGCCTGACCCGCTGGCATGCCGCCCTGCGGTCCGGTCTCCGCCGCCCGGCCCAGGCATCGGGCACCGCCGCTGCGCTCGGCCCGGTGGGCCATAGGATGGGCGGTCACGGCGGGAGGAGCGGCGGGATGACGCGGGTACGGCGGGGTGGGCGCGGGCGCCCGCGCGGCGGGATGCCGGCATGACTCCGCGCGGTTGGGCGCTGCTGACCCTGGCCGGGCTGGCCGTCGCGCTGGTCGTCACCGTGGCGCTGCTGATCCCCTGGCACCGGCCACCGGCGCCCCGGGCCGACCAGCTCGCCGCGCTGCGTGACCTACCGGCCGAGCAGGTGGCCCGCGGGCGGGAGTTCCGGGCCGCGCTGCGCCCCGGTGGCTACGCGTCGCTCGCGGTGGGCCTGCTGGTCGCCCTCGCGCTCGGGCTGACGCCGCTGGGCAGCCGGCTGATCGAGCTGGCCGGCCGGCCGTTCGGCGGGCACTGGGCCGCCCAGGCGATCGTCGGCGGCCTGGCCGTGGTGCTCGTCGCCGACCTGCTCACCCTCCCGTTCGCCGCCTGGCGGCAGTCGGTGCTCACCCGTTACGGGCTGAGCACCAACGGCTGGGCCGGCTGGCTGGTCGACCTGCTCAAGTCGTACGCGGTGAGCGCGGTGATCGGCGCGGTCGCGCTGCTCGGCTTCTACACCGTCATCCGGCTCGCGCCGCGCTGGTGGTGGGCGTTCGGCGCGGCCGGCGCCGCTGGTCTGGTGGTGCTGCTCTCGTTCGTGCTGCCGGTGCTGGTGGAGCCGGTGTTCAACCGGTTCACCCCGATGGAGCCCGGTCCGCTGCGCAGCGAGCTGACGGCGATGGCCGCCCGTGACGGCGTACCGGTACGCGACGTGCTGGTCGCCGACGCGTCCCGGCGGACCAGAGCGGTCAACGCCTACGTCTCCGGGCTCGGGCCGACCCGTCGGGTGGTGGTCTACGACACCCTGCTGCGCGAGGCGTCGCCGGCCGAGGTGACCGCCGTGGTCGCGCACGAGCTGGGGCACGCCCGGGACCGGGACGTCACGGTGGGCACCCTGACCGGCGCGCTGGGCGCCGCCGCCGCGGTGGTGGCGCTCTACCTGATCGGCTCGTGGGCCCCGCTGCTGCGGCTGGCCGGTGTCGACTCGGTCGCCCAACCGCGCGCGTTCCCGCTGCTGGTCGCCCTGGTCACGGTGGTGGGGCTGGTCGCCTCGCCGGTGCAGGCGCTGATCTCCCGACGGGTGGAGGCGCGCGCCGACGCGCACGCGCTGGCGCTGACCGGCGATCCGGCCGCCTTCGAGTCGATGCAGGGCCGGCTGGCCTCGGTCAACCTCGCCGATCCCGATCCGCCCCGCTGGGAGTACCTCTACTCCGCCACCCACCCGTCGACGGTCGAGCGGATGGCCGCCGCCCGCGCCTACGCCAGGGAGGCCGGCAGATGAGCCGGACGCTGCTGATCACGAACGACTTCCCGCCCCGCCCCGGCGGGATCCAGTCCTTCGTGCACAACCTCGCGGTGCGCCAGCCCTCCGGCTCGGTGGTGGTCTACGCGTCGAGCTGGCGGGGGGCGGCGAAGTTCGACGCCGACCAGCCGTTCGAGGTGATCCGGGAGCGCACCCGGGTGCTGCTGCCGACCCCGTTGGTGGCCCGCCGCGCCGCCCGGTTGGCCCGGGCGTACGACTGCGACACGGTGTGGTTCGGCGCGGCGGCCCCGCTCGGGTTGCTCGCCGCCGGGCTGCGCCGCCGGGCCGGCATCCGACGCGTGGTGGCGCAGACGCACGGGCACGAGGTCGGCTGGGCCGCGGTGCCCGGGGCGCGGGCCGCGCTGCGCCGCATCGGCCGTGGCGTCGACGTCACCACCTACCTCGGCGAGTACACCCGGACCCGGCTGGACCGGGCGCTGCACGGGTTGACCGAGCTGCACCGGCTGGCACCCGGGGTCGACGTGGACACCTACCACCCGGCCGTCGACGGGGAGCCGGTGCGGATGCGGCTCGGGCTGGCCGACCGGCCGGTGGTGGTCTGCGTGTCCCGGCTGGTGCCGCGCAAGGGCCAGGACATGCTGATCCGGGCGATGCCGGAGATCCGCCGCCGGGTGCCCGACGCCGCGCTGCTGGTGGTCGGCGGCGGACCCTACCGGACCGCGTTGGAGAAGCTGGCCCGGCAGACCGGGGTGGAGCGCGACGTGGTCTTCACCGGGTCGGTGCCGGCGGCCGAGCTGCCGGCGCACTACGCGGCCGGCGACGTCTACGCGATGCCGTGCCGCACCCGCAACCGCGGCCTGGACGTGGAGGGGCTCGGCATCGTCTACCTGGAGGCGTCCGCGACCGGCCTGCCGGTGGTGGCCGGCGACTCCGGCGGCGCCCCGGACGCGGTCCGCGAGGGGGAGACCGGCTACGTGGTACGCGGCCGCGACGTCGCCCAGCTCGCCGACCGGGTCTCCCGGCTGCTCGCCGACCGGGACCTGGCCCGCCAGTTCGGCGCGGCCGGCCGGGCCTGGGTGGAGCGGGAGTGGCGCTGGGAGGCCCAGGCGCAGCGGATGGCCGCCCTGCTCGCCGGCTGACCGGCGGGGCGGGTTTCAGGCGGCGAGCGTCTCCCGCTTCGGGGCGTAGCGCGGGACGTACTCCTGGCCGGTCAGGTGTTGGATCGCCGCCATCACCTCGTCGGTGAGCGCGCGGACGTCACGCGGCCCGTGGATGCGGCCGGCGACCGGGATCGGTGGCCCGAACCGCAGCGTCACGGGGTGCCGGCGGGGCAGCCGGGCGTCGATGGGCAGCACCTGCGCGGTGCCGAGCACGCCGACCGGGATGATCGGCACCTCGGCGTCCCGGGCCAGCCGCACCACCCCGGTGCGGCCCCGGTGCAGCCGCCCGTCGGGCGAGCGGGTGCCCTCCGGATAGACCGCGACCAGGCCGCCGGCGCGCAGCACCGGGATCGCGGCGTCGAACGCGGCGAGGACTGCCCGGCCGCCGGCGCGCTCCACCCGGATGGCGCTCATGCCGCTGACGATCCGCCGGCTGAGCCAGCCGCGTGGGCCCCGGCCGGAGAAGTACTCCGACTTGGCCCAGAAGGCGACGTGCCGGGGCGTGACGGTGGCCAGGAAGAGCTCGTCGGCGACCGAGAGGTGGTTGCCGGCGAGGATCGCGCCGCCGTGCCGGGGCAGGTGCGCCAGCCCTTCGACGCGGGGGCGCCAGCCGAGCCGCAGGGCGCCGCCCACGGTCAATTTGCCGAGGTCGTAGAGCAGGGGCACATCTTCTCCTCAGGGGTGCGTCACGCGGGGCCGAGGTGCGCGTCCAGCGCCGCGCGCAGCAGCGCGTCGTCGTCGGTGGCGTCGGTCGCCAGTTGGAGGCTGCCCCACGCCCAGAGCTGGGCGATGCCGTGCAGGTTGGCCCAGAGAGCGCCGGCGAGGACCGGGGCGGCCGCGTCGGTCGGCCGGCGTGCCTGCGCGACCAGGTCGACCAGCAGGGCGAAGAGCGGCAGGCTGGTGTCGCGGAGCCCGAGCCGGCCGCTGTTCAGCAGGTCGTGCCGGAACATCAACTCGAACATGCCGCGGTGCGCGGCGGCGTAGTCGAGGTAGCCGCGGGCGAGGGCGGCGAGCCGGTCGCGCGGAGCGGGGCCGGCGTCGCGCGCCGTGGCGGTGATCCGGGCGGCGAGATCGGCATAGCCTTCCCGCGCGATCGCGGAGAGCAGGTCGAGGTGGGTGGGGAAGTACCGGCGGGGTGCGCCGTGGGACACGCCGGCGCGGCGGGCGATCTCGCGCAGGGACACCGCCGACAGGCCCTCGTGCAGCACCAGGTCCACACCGGCGGCGACCAGCCGGGACCGGACGCTCGCCTCCTGCTCGCTCATAGACACTGTCTACCAGCGAGGCGTAGACGGTGTCTACCCGGCGATGCGCTCCAGGATGCGCTCGGCGGGGGCGGGACGGCCGAAGTGCCAGCCCTGGCCGGCGTCGCAACCGATCGCGCGCAACCGCTCGGCCTGCCCGACGGTCTCCACCCCCTCGGCGGTCACCGTGAGGTCCAGCGCGTGCGCGAGCGACACCAGCGAGGCGAGGATCCGCTCGTCGGTGCGGTTCGCCGGCTCCACCGCCGGCACGCGCAGCCCGGCCACGAACTCGCCGGCCACCTTCAGCTCC
Organism: Micromonospora sp. NPDC048909; assembly: GCF_040649635.1. Lineage (NCBI taxonomy): Bacteria > Bacillati > Actinomycetota > Actinomycetes > Micromonosporales > Micromonosporaceae > Micromonospora > Micromonospora sp. NPDC048909. Next base: position 383,155 of record NZ_JBEZFU010000002.1, read on the forward strand.
GTCACCGGCAGGTCCCGCAGGTACGCCAGGTTGCTGTAGCCGGTGCCGAAGTCGTCGATGGCGATCCGTACGCCCAGGTCGGCGAGGACCCGCAGGGCGCGCACCGGCTCCCCGGTGGTGCTCATCATGGTGCTCTCGGTGATCTCCAGCTGGAGCCGTTCCGGCGGCAGCCCGGTGCGCTGCAACAATCCGCGCACCTCTTGCACCAGGCCGGGCCGGTGCACCTGCCGCACCGCCAGGTTGACGCTGACGAACGGCGCCAGCCCGCCCCGCGCCGACCAACGCTCCGCTTCCCGACAGGCCTCGGCCAGCACCCACGCGCCGAGCGGGACGATCAGCCCGGTCTCCTCGGCCAGCCCGATGAAGCTGTCCGGGTGCAGCACCCCCAGCTCCGGGTGCCGCCACCGGACCAGCGCCTCCACGCCCAGCAGGGTGCCGTCGCGCAGCGAGGTCAGCGGCTGGTAGTCCAGGTAGAACTCGCCCCGCTCCAGCGCCGCCGGGATGGCCGCGGAGAGCGCGTAGCGGGCCAGCTCGCGCCGGTTGCGGTCGGCGTCGTAAACCGCCCAGCGGGCCCCGCCGGCAGCCTTCGCCCAGTGCAGCGTGCTGTCGGCGGCCCGCATCAGGTCGCCGGGGGTGCTGCCGGCGATCTGATGCTCCACGATGCCGATGCTCGCCGTCACGCTCAGCTCGTGGCCGTCCACGACGGCCGGCTCGCTGACCGCGGCCAGCGCGGCTTCGGCCACCGCGACCACGTCGTCGGTGCCGCCCGTGCGCTCCACCAGGACGACGAACTCGTCACCGCCGAGCCGGGCGACCAGATGCCCGTCCAGGGCCCGGCGGAGCCGTTCGGCGACCCTGGTGAGCAGCCGGTCGCCGATGTGGTGACCGAGCGAGTCGTTGACCACCTTGAACCGGTCCAGGTCCAGGAAGCAGAGCCCGATCCGCTCCGCGCCCCGGCCCGGTTCGTTCAGCGCGGCGGTCAACCGCTCCGTGAACAGGGTGCGGTTGGGCAGGTCGGTGAGCGGGTCATGGGTCGCCTGGTGGCGGAAGCGCGCCTCGCTGGCCCGCAGCGCCCGCTCCGCCTGGGTGCGGGCCATCATCACGGCCCGGCGGATCGACTCCTGCTCGTCCAGGGTCCGGTCGCGCAGGGCCCGGGCGTAGCCGGTGGCCACCGCGGCGAGCAGCCGGGCCATCCGGTCCTCCACGTCGTCGGCGACCAGGCCCAGGTCGCGGACCAGCCGGAGCTGGACCACCTCGACCGTACGGCCCAGCCCCTCGGCCGAGGCGATGTGGTTGGCGACCAGCTCGGCGCCGACCCGGTAGCCGGGGCGCAGGTCGAACGGCTCGGTCAGCAGCGCGCCGGCCAACTGCTCGGTGAGCCGTTGTAGCAACGCCTCCAGCTGATCCTGGGTCATCGGCAGGAAGCTGGTGCCGGTGACCGCCTTGGCCCAGGCCCGGGCGAACGTCCCGGGCCGGGACGCCGCCCTCGTCGCCGCCGGCGAATCAGCCACCGAGTCGCCCGACCCCGCCCATGAAGACCGCCCGCTCGGCGTCCTCCGCGCTGTCCGGCGACTCCGGGCGCCACTCGGGAACCCAGACGACACCCGGCTCGATCAGCTCGAAGCCGTCGAAGAGCGCGGTCAGCTCGGCCCGGCTGCGTACCCACAGCGGGTTGTCGGTGCGCCGGTAGACCCGCTCCGCCTCGGCCCGCTCGTCCTCGCTGCGCCCGTCGTCGCTGGCCTGCGAGAGCACCAGGTGGCTCCCGGGCGCCAGCGCCTCGCGCAGGGTGGCCAGGATCTCGGCCGGCCGGTCGTCGTCGGCGACGAAGTGCAGCACCGCGACGACCATCACGGCGACCGGCTGGTCGAAGTCGATCAGGCGGCGTACCTCGGGGTGGGCCAGGATCTGCCGCGGGTTGCGCAGGTCCTCCTGCACCACGGTGGCCCGCTCGTTGCCGTCGAGGATCTCCCGGCTGTGCGCCACCGCCACCGGGTCGACGTCCACATAGACCACCCGGGACTCCGGGGCGTTGCGCTGGGCGATCTCGTGCACGTTGCCGACCGTCGGGATGCCCGAGCCGATGTCGAGGAACTGCCGGACCCCGGCGTCGGTGAGGTACTGCACCGCCCGGCGCAGGAACGCCCGGTTGGCCTGGGCCATCAGCGGCGCCTCGGGCACCGCGGCCACCATCGCCTGCGCGGCGGCCCGGTCGGCGGCGAAGTTGTGCGAGCCGCCGAGGTAGTAGTCGTACATGCGGGCCACGCTCGGGCGTTCGATGTCGATGCTCTCGGGTGCCCAGTTCGGCCGCTGCATGCCTCACCCCTCGTGTCGACGGCGCGGGCGGCGCTGCCCGCGGACCACCGCGGTATTCTGCCCCGGCGAGTGCCCGGGAGACCATAGCGCGTCGGCACCGCGGCACGGAGATCGGTCGATATGCGAAATCCGCGTCGGCCGACGGCCGACGCGGATTTCGGATCGTGGGTGAGCCACCCGCCGCTCGGGGCGGGCGGGGCGGGTCAGAACTTCGGGGCGTCCGGCGCCTCGAGCAGGCCGAGCCGCAGCGCGGTCATCAGCGCCTGGGCCCGGTTGGCCGCGCCCAGCTTCTCGTAGAGCTTCGAGATGTGGGTCTTGGCGGTGGACTCGCTGACGAAGAGCTGCTTGGCGATGCCGGCCACGCTCATGCCGTCGGCGAGCAGCCGCAGCACCTGCCCCTCGCGCGGCGAGAGCTGCGGCCCGGACGGGGCCAGCCGGCGCTTCATCGCCTCGGCCAGGTCGGCCGCGGTGAACGCGCTGGGGGAGGAGGCGGCGTGCCGGGCGGCGGCCACCACCTCGTCGGCCGGCGCGGTCTTCGGCACGAAGGCGCTGGCCCCGGCCTCGAGCGCGCCGAAGAGCTGGTCGTCGCCGGCGTACATGGTGAGCACCACGATGCCCATCGAGGCGCTGGACTTGCGCAGCGCCCGGGTGGCCTCGAGGCCGCTGCCGTCGGGCAGCCGCAGATCCATGATCACCACGTCCGGCTGGAGCGCACCGGCCTGGCGTACCCCCTCCGCCGCCGTGGCGGCCTCGCCGACGACCTCGAACTGGCGGTCACGCTCGAACGCGTGCCGCAGGCCCTTGCGGATCAGGTCGTGATCGTCGACAAGGAGGACCTTGGTGCGGGTGGCCGGTGTCGGACTGGTGGTCATCCTCGGGTTACTCCCCTTCTGCTGCTGCGCTACCGCGCACGTTATCGCGCCGGGGCGAGGTACCGAGAACCACCGCCACGGTCGTGCCGCTCGGTTGCCGCGGGCGGATCTCCAACCGGCCCCGGATACGTTCCGCCCTCTCGGCCATGATCGCAAGACCGTACCGCCCGTCGGGGCGCTGGTCAGCGATCCCGTGACCGTCATCCGACACTTCAATCTGCGCGTACGGGGGGTCCACCGCACAGGTGACCCAGAGATTGGACGCCCCGGCGTGCTTGCGCGCGTTGGTCACCGCCTCCTGGGCGATGCGCAGCAACTCGGCCTCGGTGGCGGCCGGGAGCCGAGCGGTGGACTCGTCCAGCGACAGGTGCACCCGTAGCCCGCCGGACGCGCCGACCGTGCGGGCGTACTCGGCGATCGCCGCGGCCAGACCGCCGTGCCGGTCCACCTCGCTGCGCAGCTCGAAGAGGCTCAGCCGCAGCTCGGTGATCACCCGGGTCACCTCGGCGCGCAGGGTGCGCAGCGCCTCGGCGGTCTCCTCGGCGTCGTCGAAGACGGTGGCCAGCGCGTTGTCGATGCCGTAGCCGACCATCACCAGCTCCTGGGCGACCCCGTCGTGGATCTCCCGGGCCAGCCGCTGCCGCTCCTCGTTGGTGGCCAGCGAGCGCACCTCGTCGAAGAGGAGCGCGGCCTCCAGTCGCAGCGCGGCCGGGCCGGTCAACGCGGTCACCCGAGACACCACCGCCGCCGGATAGGCGTGCGCCGCGTCGGCCTCCAGCACGACCAGGCCGACCGTACGCACGCCCGCGACCAGCGGCACGATCAGCGCGGAGACGTCACCGCCGGGGTGCGAGCGGGCCTGCGAGCGGGCCGCCGTCTGCGCCTGCTGGCTGGCCCACGCGTCGGCGATCGCCGAGTCCGCGTCGAGCGTGGTCTCCCAGTCCACCCGGTCGACGCCGACCTGGGCGAGCACCACCAGCCGGCCGCCGCCGCTGGCGGAGAGCACCGCGGCCCGGTGGCTCGGCGCGACGGTACGCAGCTCCTCCAGCAGGTGCTCGGAGATCCCGCCGGGGTCCAGGGTCGCGCCGGGCAGCTGCCGGGCGACGGTGCGCAGCTGGGTCAGCAGCCGGGTCGCCTCGGCGTACGGCTGCGGCTTGCCCTCGTTGCGGACCTGCATCACCCGGTGCAGCGTGCGGGCCGCGTACAGCCCGAGCCCGGCCAGGATCAGCCACTGCGCGCAGACCGCCAGGTAGCCCGCCTGGCCCAGCTGTCGCGCCCCGTCGACCTCGGTCAGCGCCCCGCTGAGCAGGAGCGTCGCCGCGGTCACCCCGAGCAGCGCCGCGCCCTCGCGGAACCGGCGGCGCAGCGCGGTGACGGTCACCGGCACCGCCAGGTAGGGCAGCACCGCCGACGCGCCGAGCCCGTCGATCGAGCCGCCCACCAGCGCCACCGCCGCCACCTGGCTGGCGGCCAGTCCCAGCACCACCACCTCGGCCAGCCGGCTGAGCGGGCCGAGCAGCCGGTGCTGCGGCGCCAGCAGGGCGGGCAGCCCGGCGACGGCCAGCAGCCCGATCCACCAGAGCTGGGCCGGGTCGTGGGTCGCGAACAGGGTCAGGACGGCGACCAGCGCCAGCATCACCAGTCGCGCGGCCGCGGCGAGGGGATGCGGGTGGGGTCGGGCGGGTGTCGAGGCGGGCACGTGACGGATCGTAGTCAGCCTCGGTAGATATCGGCGATCTCCGCCGCGTACGTCTTGTGCACGACCTGGCGCTTGACCTTGAGCGACGGGGTCAGCTCGCCGGTCGCCTCGGTGAAGTCGCGGGGCAGGATCCGGAACACCTTGATCGCCTCGGCCTTGGAGACGGCCTGGTTGGCGGCGTCGACCGCGGCCTGGATCTCGCCGCGCAGACCCTCGTGCCCGCGCAGCTCCTCGACCAGGGTGTCGGCGGGGAGACCGGCCGCCTCCAGCCACCGGGGCAGCGCCTCCTCGTCGAGGGTGACCAGCGCGGCGACGAACGGCTGCCGGTCGCCGACCACGACGCACTGGCTGATCAGCGGATGGGCCCGGACCTGGTCCTCGAGGACGGCCGGCGCCACGTTCTTGCCGGCCGCCGTCACGATGATCTCCTTCTTGCGGCCGGTGATGGTGAGGAAGCCGTCGTTGTCGAGCTGTCCCAGGTCGCCGGTGCGGAACCAGCCGTCGGCGGTCAGCGCCTCGGCGGTGGCCGCCTCGTTGCGCCAGTAGCCCTGGAAGACCAGCTCGCCGGAGATGAGGATCTCGCCGTCGTCGTCGATCCGGACGGTCACCCCGGGCAGCGGCCGGCCGACGGTGCCGATCCGGGTGCCGGTGGGCAGGTTCGCCGCGGCGGCCGGCGCGGTCTCGGTCAGCCCGTAGCCCTCCAGCACGGTCACCCCGATGCCCCGGAAGAAGTGGCCGAGGCGGGCGCCGAGCGGGGCCCCGCCGGAGATCGCGTCCCGGCACCGGCCGCCGAGGGCCGCGCGCAGCTTGCGGTAGACCAGCTTGTCGAAGACGGCGTGCTGGGCCCGCAGCGCGAGGCCCGGCCCGTTCGGGGTCTCCAGCGCCTCGCTGTACGCGATGGCGACCTGCTCGGCGCGCGCGAAGATCCCGCCCTTGCCGTCGGCCTCGGCCTTCTGCTTCGCCGCGTTGTAGACCTTCTCGAAGACCCGGGGCACCGAGAGCACGAAGGTCGGGCGGAACTCCTGCAGCTCGGCGACCAGGTTCCTGGTGTCCGCGCAGTGCCGCAGGGTGGCCCGGGCCTGCACCACGCCGATCTGGATCAGCCGGGCGAACGCGTGCGCCAGCGGGAGGAAGAGCAGGGTGGAGGCGCCGGGGTTGAACAGGTTCGGCAGCACCGGCACCGCGTTGGCGATGTCGGCGTACATGTTCCGGTGGGTGATCACGCAGCCCTTGGGCCGGCCGGTGGTGCCGCTGGTGTAGATGATGGTGGCGACGTCGCCGGAGTGCACCGCGGCGCGGCGTCGTTCGATCTCCGCCGGGTCGACCGAGGCGCCGGCGGCGACCAGGTCGTCCACCCCGCCGAGGTCGATCTGCCACACGTGGTTCAGCTCGGGCAGCCGGTCCCGGACGCCGGCCAGCAGGGTCGCGTGCGCGGTGCTCTCCACCAGGCAGGCGACCGCGCCGGAGTCGGTGAGGATCCAGGCGGCCTGCTCGGCGCTGGAGGTCTCGTAGATCGGCACGGTGACTCCGCCGGCCGCCCAGATGGCGTAGTCGACCAGGGTCCACTCGTAGCGGGTGCGGCTCATCAACCCGACCCGGTCGCCCGGCTGCACACCGGCCGCGACCAGGCCCCGGGCCACCGCGACGACCTCGTCGCGGAACTGCCGGCAGGTGACATCCGCCCACGCCGGGCCGTCCGCCGCGCCGGTGGGGCGGACGAACTGGACCGTTTCCGGGGCCACCTCGGCGTTTTCCCAGACCGGGTCGGTGAGGTTGGCCGCGTCGCCGACGGTGACGATCGGCGGGACGGAGAACTCGCGCACCTGCACTCCTTCGTGCTCGCACTGGCCGGGCGGGCCGCTCCCGGAGGGTCGGCTCTGTCGAAACCTACCCGTCCGGCCGGCTGGCCCGGGTAGGCAGGTTGCCCGCCGAGGCGTGGCGGGGGGCGGGACGGCCCCGCTGTGCCACCCGCCGGGTAGCCTCCCCCCATGGCGGACACCTCCACCCAGTCGATCACCATCGGCGCCCCACCGGAGCAGGTGGCGGCGGTCATCTGCGACTTCCCGCGCTACCCGGAGTGGACCGACGCGGTGCGGCGGGTGGAGGTGATCGAGGAGTACGAGGACGGCTACGCCAGCCAGGTCCGGTTCACCATCGACGCCGCGGTGATGGCCGACGAGTACGTGCTCGAGTACGCCTACGCGGAGGACCTGTCCCGCATCGAGTGGCACCTGGTGGCGCCCTCGGCGATGCAGAAGGCGCAGCGGGGGTCGTACGACCTGGTCGGTAACGCGGACGGCAGCACCACGGTGACCTACACCCTGGAGGTCGAGCTCTCCGTCGGGATGCTCGGCATGTTTCGCCGCAAGGCCGAAAAGATGATCATGGACACCGCGTTGAAGCAGCTCAAGCGCCGGGTAGAAGCACCCGGTGCGGCGCAGTGACGCGTCCGGCGGCCTGGCCGCCCCGGTAGAGGAGCCGACCATGGTGGCAACGGATCCGGGCTCGGCCCGGGAAGAGGCGGAGCGGCTGGTCGCGACGCTGCTGGCGAGCGCGCGGCTGGCCGCCGCCGGGCCGTCCGCGGGGCCCTGGGGCCCGCTCGGTGGGATCGTCTCCAGTGTCTTCGGTCACAGTGCGCCGGATGGGGCCAACCATCCGACCGGTAACGGTTTCGCCACCGGTAGCGCCGAATGCTGTGTCTGCCCGGTCTGTCGGGGTATCGCCGCGCTGCGGGATCCGAGTCCGGAATTCGCCGAGCGGCTCGCCACCGGAGCCGGCGATCTGGCCGCCGGGGTGGCCAGTCTGCTGCGCGCTTTCGCCTCCGCGACCCCGCCTCCGCCGCCCGCCGGCGACCAGCCCGCCGGCGCGACGCCGGCCCCGGCCGGCCCCGCCGACGATCACGTCTGGCGCGAAGCCACCCGCAGCGGGCATGATTCTCAGCCGGCGCCGGAGCGGGACGTCTGGTCCGCCGCGACCCGGGCGGAGGAGACCGCCGCCCCGGCCGCCGCCGGACCGCCTGTCGAGCAGGCCGGGCCGGCCGGCCCGGCGACCGTCCGGGCGACGACCGACCGACCCGTGGTGCCCGCCTCGCGGGCCCCCGGTGACGTCGGCGCGGACGCACCAGGCGACGGGGCCTGACAGGAACATCCCGCAGCACCGGCCACGGGCGGTGGGTGCCGGACAGCACAGCAGAGGGGAGTGGCGGCGGTGACGCTGACCATCGGGATCGACGTCGGTGGCACGAAGGTGGCCGGCGGTGTCGTCGACGCCACCGGCACGGTGCTCGTGCAAGGCCGACGGGACACTCCCGCCGATGACGTCGCCAAGACCCGCGACGTCATCACCGACCTGGTCACCGAGTTGGCCGCCGGACGGTCCATCGAGGCGGTCGGCATCGGCGCGGCCGGCTGGATCGACGCCACCCGCTCCATCGTGCAGTTCGCGCCCAACCTGGCCTGGCGGGACGAGCCACTGCGCGAGTACGTGAGCAAGGTGGTCGGCCTGCCGGTGATCGTGGAGAACGACGGCAACGTCGCGGCCTGGGCCGAGTTCCGCTACGGCGCGGCCCGGCAGGCCGACGACTCGATGGTCATGTTCACCATCGGCACCGGCGTGGGTGGCGGCATCGTGCTCGGCGGTGAGCTGGTCCGTGGCGCGCACGGCGTCGCCGCGGAGCTGGGTCACATGCTGACCGTGCCGGACGGCCACCAGTGCGGCTGTGGCCGGCTCGGCTGCATCGAGCAGTACGCCAGCGGCAGCGCCCTGGTGCGGTTCGCCCGGGCCGCCGCCCGCCAGGAGCCGAACCGGGCCGCCGCGCTGCTGGAGCTGGCCGGCGGGGAGGCCGAGGCGATCACCGGCCCGATGGTGACCGCGGCGGCCAAGGGCGGCGACCCCATCTCCGCCGAGGCGTTCGCCCAGGTCGGCCGCTGGCTCGGCACCAGCCTCGCGGACATGGCGCAGATCCTCGACCCGCAGGTGCTCGTCGTCGGCGGCGGCGTGATCGACGCCGGCGACCTGCTGATGGGCCCGACCCGCCGGTCGTTCACCGAGTCGCTCGCCCAGCGCAGCCGGCTCCCGGTCGCCGAGATCCTCCCGGCCGAGCTTGGCAACCGTGCCGGGGTGATCGGCGCCGCCGACCTGGCTCGCCGGATCTGAGGCGCGCGGCGTGACGCAGAGCTCCGGCGTGCCGCTGCGGGTCGTCTCGTACAACATCCACAGTCAGCGGGACGACACGGCCGCGCTGGCCGCGGTGGTCCGGGCCGCGGCCCCGGACGTGGTGATCGTGCAGGAGGGGCCGCGGCGCTTCCGTTGGCGGCAGAAGTCCGCCACGCTGGCCGAGTCGTTCGGCCTGGTGGTGGCCGCCGGTGGCCTGCCCGCGCTGGGCAACCTGCTGCTGACCAGCCTGCGGGTCCGGGTCACGGCCACCCGGTGCCAGCGCTTCCCGCTCACCCCCGGTCGGCACCTGCGCGGCGCCGCGTACGCCGAGTGCGTGGTCGCCGGCGGCGCCCGGTTCACCCTGGTCGGCTCGCACCTCTCCACCGACCCCGCCGAGCGCCCGGCGCAGGCCGCCCTGCTCAAGCGGGAGCTGGACGCCGCCGGCGCCCCGGTGGTCGCCGGCGCCGACCTCAACGAGGGGCCGGACGGCCCGGCCTGGGCCACCGTGGCGCGCGGGCTGACCGACGCGGCGGTCGCGGCGGACCGGGCCGACCGGCTCACCTACTCCTGCGCCGACCCGCGCCGGCGCATCGACGCGCTCTTCGTCGATCCGAGCATCACGGTGGTCGACTACGACGTGGTGGACACCCCGCAGACCCGGCGGGCAAGCGACCACTTCCCGGTCCTGGTCGACCTGCTGCTGCCGGTCGCCGACTGACCCACACCGCCCATCCGGGGCTGGACAACCGGCTCCGATGTGGAGAGGATTTCGCGGCGACCCGGCATCCGTGCCGCACAAAGGAGATATCCCGGTGTCCACCTCCACCGACCGGCCCGATCCGGAGGCGACCACGCTCGCCCTGAACCGCGACGGCCGCCCGGTCTCCGACCGGGGCGACACGGTCTGCGTCATCGGCGCCGGGGCCAGCGGCCTGACCGCCGTGAAGAACCTCAAGGAGCACGGCTTCGGCGTCGACTGCTACGAGCGGGAGACCGGCGTGGGCGGGGCGTGGAACTGGCGGCACGACCGAAGCCCGGTCTACGCCAGCACGCACCTGATCTCATCCCGGCCGTTCACCCAGTTCCCCGACTTCCCGATGCCGGACTCCTGGCCCGACTACCCGCACCACAGCCGGTTGCTGGCCTACTTCGAGCGGTACGCCGACCACTTCGACCTGCGCTCGCACATCTGGTTCGGCACCGAGGTGATCCGGGTCGAGCCCGTCGAGGGCGACCGCTGGGACGTCACCACCCGCAGCACCGGCGGCTACGGCCCGGAACGCACCTCCCGCTACGCCGCCGTGGTGGTGGCCAACGGGCACAACTGGTCGCCGAAGCTGCCCGACTACGAGGGGCTGGCCGAGTTCCGCGGCGAGGTCATGCACGCCTCCTCCTACAAGGATCCGGCTCAGCTGCGCGGCAAGCGGGTGCTGGTGGTGGGCGCCGGCAACACCGGCTGCGACATCGCCGTGGAGGCCGCCCAGCAGGCGTCGCACTGCTGGCACTCCACCCGGCGCGGCTACTGGTACGCCCCGAAGTACGTCCTCGGTCGCCCCGCCGACCAGGTCAACGACGCCCTGCTGGCGCTGCGCGTGCCGCTGCGGATGCGGCAGTGGCTCTACCACTGGACGCTGCGGCTCACCGTCGGCGACCTGACCCGGTTCGGCCTGCCGAAGCCGGACCACCGGGTCTACGAGACGCACCCGATCGCGAACAGCCAGCTCGTCTACCACGTCGGGCACGGCGCGATCACGCCCGTGCCGGACGTCGCCCGGTTCGGCCCGTACGGCGTGGAGCTCACCGACGGCCGGCAGCTCGAGCCGGAGTTGGTCGTCTTCGCCACCGGCTACCTGCCCCGCTTCGAGTTCCTCGACCCGAAGGTGCTCGGCGACGATTCCGGCACCGGCCGGCCGACGCTCTGGCTCAACGCGTTCGCGCCGGGCCACCCGACGCTGGCCGTGGTCGGCCTGCTGCAGCCGGACTCGGGCGTCTTCACCCTGTCGCACTGGCAGGCGGTGCTCTTCGCCCGGCTGCTCCAGGTGCGCCGCACCCGCCCCGAGCGGGCGTCCGCGTTCGCCGCGGCGACGCAGGCCCGGGCGGGGGAGCGCTACTCCGGGCAGGTCAAGGAGAGTAGCCGGCACTGGTTCGAGGTCGGCCACGCCGACTACCTGCGCGCCCTCCAGCGCGCCCTCGACACCTTGGAGAACAAGTGAGCGCGAGGAGTGAGCTTGCGAGCCCCGCAGTCGCGAACGGAGGGCGACTCACGTGAGCGACGTGCGGATCATGCGGGGGCGGGAGTGGGCGCGGCCGGTCCGCCCGGCCCGACGTGAGGTGCTCAGCGCCACCCCCGAGTTGGAGGAGGGGCGACCGCCGCTGCTCTTCGTACCGGGCTTCGGGCACGGGGCGTGGGCGTTCGCCGAGCACTGGCTGGGGCATGCCGCGTCGCGCGGCTTCCCGGCGCACGCGGTGAGCCTGCGCGGGCACGGCGGCAGCGAACCGGCGCCGGAGGCGACGCTGCGGGCGTACGTGCACGACGTGGTGCAGGTGGCCGCGGGCCTGCCCCGCCAGACGGTGCTGGTCGGGCACGGCGCCGGCGCGCTGGTGGTGGCGCACGCGCTGGCCCGCTACCCGGCCCGGGCGGCGGTGCTGGTGGCGCCGGTCTTCGGCGGCTGGGGGACGCTCGGCGCGGCGCTGCGCCGCAACCCGGCCGGCACTCTGCCGGCGGTCGTGGGCGGCCGGCTGCGGCTCAGCCGCGGCCAGCTGTTCAGCCGGGAGCTGCCCGACGCCGACGCCCGGCGGTACGCCGGTCGGCTCGGCCGGGCGGGCCGACGGGCCCAGTGGCAGCTGCTGACCCAGACCGACCCGGAGCCGGCGGTCGGCGCGCCGTCGGTGCTGGTGCTGGGCAGCCCCGACGACCGGGTGGTGCCGGCCGGCGCGCTGAACCGGGTCGCCCGCCGCTACGGCTCGGCACCGCTGCTCTTTCCCGGCATGGGGCACGACCTGATGCTCGACGCCCGCTGGCGGGAGCCGATCGACGCCCTGCTCGACTGGCTGGAGAAGGAGACGATCGCTCACTGAGCCCCGTTGGCCCCGGCCGGTCGAACCAGGCACCCCGGGGCGGCCGGGGGTGGTCGCCGGAGCGGGTTCGCGCTCAGCGGCCGGTGCGACGTTCGGCCCGGGCGGCCGAGCGGTCGGGCTGGCTGGGCAGCACCGGGGAGTCGTCGCCGGTGCTGGTGAGCCGGTCGACCAGCGCGCCGGACTGGTCCAGAGCGGTCAGGTAGGAGCGGGCCCAGGCGCGGATGTCGTGCCGGTGCAGGTGCGCGCGCATGGCCCGCATCCGCTCGGTCACGTCGGCCGGGGCGGCGTGCAGCGCCGCGAGCAGCCCCTGCTTCAGCCCCTCCAAGTCGTGCGGGTTCACCAGGTACGCCTGGGACAGCTCGGCGGCGGTGCCGGCGAACTCGCTGAGCAGCAGAGCCCCGGCGTCGTCGACCCGGGCTGCCACGTACTCCTTGGCCACCAGGTTCATCCCGTCGCGCAGCGGGGTCACCGCCATCACGTCGGCGACCCGGTAGAGGGCGGCCAGCTCGGCCCGGTCGAACGGCTGGGTCAGGTAGTGGATGGCCGGCTCACCGACCCGGCCGAACTCGCCGTTGATCCGGCCGACCTCGCGCTCCACCCGCTCGCGCAGGATCTGGTACTGGCCGACCCGTTCCCGGCTCGGCACCGCGACCTGCACCAGCACCGTGTCGCGGACCTTCACGTGCCCGCTGACCAGCAGCTCGCTGTACGCCTTGAGCCGCTGCTCGATGCCCTTGGTGTAGTCCATCCGGTCGACGCTGAGGATGACGTGCTCGGGGCTGCCGAGGTCCTGCCGCAGCCGGCGGGCCCGGGCGGCCACCTCGGGCCGGGCGGCCAGCGCGGCCATCTCGGCGGTGTCGATGGAGACCGGGAACGCGCCGATGCGGACCACCCGGTCGTCGATGCCGATCCGCCGGTCGGTGGCCGGCAGGCCCAGCACCTTGGTCACCAGCTGGGCGAAGTTGTGCGCGGCCTGAGCCCGTTGGAAGCCGACCAGGTCGGCGCCGAGCATGCCGCGCAGCAGCTCGGCCCGGCGGGGGAGCTGCATGAACAGCTCCGGCGGCGGGAACGGCACGTGCAGGAAGAAGCCGATCCGCAGGTCCGGCCGCAGCGCCCGGAGCAGGCCTGGCACCAGGTGCAGGTGGTAGTCCTGCACCCAGACCACCGAGCCCGGCTCGGCGACCTCCGCGGTGGTCTCGGCGAACCGCTGGTTGACCCGCTGGTACGCCTCCCACCAGCGCCGGTGGTGCTGAGGCTGCTCGACCGCGTCGTGGTAGAGCGGCCAGAGTGTCGCGTTGGCGAACCCCTCGTAGTGGTCGCGCAGGTCGTCCTGGTCGAGCGGCACCGCGCGCATCCGGACGCCGTCGACGTCGGGCAGGGTCGGGGCGGGGCCGGTGCCGCCGGCCCAGCCGACCCAGGTCGCCGGGGTGTGCCGCAGCAGCGGGTGCAGCGCGCTGACCAGGCCGCCGGGGCTGCGTCGCCATTCGCAGGCGCCGTCCAGGGCCAGGTTGTCGTCGATGGGGAGGCGGTTGGCCACCACCACGAGGGAACTCTGTCGCATCTCGGGCATTCCGATCAGCAGAGACCGACCGCCACGAGCAAGGAAAAACCGGTCAGTCAGCGGGGTAAGTGACGTACGGCGGTATTCCTACTGACCGTAAGTTACACCACTGTCACGCCGACGGTGGACCGTCGCCGTCCCGGTATGCGGTCGGTCACCCGCCGGTGGCGGGGCGTACCCGGCCGGTTCAGACCACCGCGCCGTCGTCCGGATCGCGCTCGTCGTCGTCGCCACCGGGGCGCAGCCGCCAGATCAGCGTGACGAAGCCGGCGAGGATGCCGGTGAACCCGAGCAGGGTGACCGCCGAGCGGTCCACCGGCAGCAGCGAGGGGAAGAGGAAGAGCACGAAGCCGACGACCACGCCGAGCACGCCCACCGCGGCGTACTTGGAGACCCGGGGCAGCGGCGGGGGCGGCGGCGGGGTGTAGCGCTCGTCCTCGTCGTCGGGCAGGTCGGCGCCGAAGGTGTCCAGCCCGTCGAGCAGCGACGGCTCGTCCGGCCCGGGGTTGCGGCCGACCGAGATGCCGGAGACGTCGGCGGCGTAGGGGAGCCGGCGGACGTCGGTCGCGGTGGGCGAGGAGTCGTCGGCCCGGGTGGCCAGCGGGCCGCCGGTCGGCTCGGCCGGGTCGTCGACGTCCTCGGCGGCCGGCCAGGGGTTGTCGCCGGTGCTGGGGGTGGCGTGGTAGCCGGCGACGATCCGCTCCCACTCGGCCTCGATGTCCGGCTCGTCGGGGCGGGACTGCTCGGGGGCGCCCTCGTCGGCGAGCTGGGTGAGGTAGTCGCGGGCGGTGGTGAGGTGGGAGCGGTCGACGTAGAGCCGGTCGACCGGCCGGGCCGGCACGGTCGTCGTGCGGGTCACCGGGTTGAGATCGGCCGAGGGTTGGAGGTAGGCGGCGATGCCGCCGGCGGCCAGCACGTCCAGCAGGTGTTCGCCGACGCGCGGATCCACGTCGCCAGCGACGGCGTACTCGCTCGCGTCGAGCCCGTTGTCCCGCCGCCCCCGGCGGGCCCCACCCGCTGACACCGGACACCCTCCTCAACGCGCCTGCCGGCGCGGCCGCCCCAGCCCCCTCGGCGTGTGCGCACGCCGTGCCCTGAATCGTGACACGTCAGGGCCCGGTTCCGGGAGTGCGTTGTGTCGCGTCTTCCAAAGTGAGCGGCCGTCCCGCTGGTCGTGGCCGGGGCCGTATGTCCGTTTGTGCGCAGAACGCGGCAGGTGACTACCCGCTCTCCTGGTCGTCAACCGGCCACCGGCGGCCGGTGGCGGCGTACCCCGGTCGCGGTGGAGCCGAGTCGATCTACGTCGCTGGTCGGGACGGACGTCCATTGTGGCGAGCGCCCGCGCTTCGTAGGCTCGTCCGCGACGGCGGCGCCATTCGCGGCGCGGGGCTGCGCCGGTGCCGTCGTGACCGCCACTGGGAAAGGACGCCGGTGTTCTACTGGCTGATGAAGTACGTCGTGCTCGGCCCGCTACTGAGGTTGATCTTCCGGCCGCAGGTCGAAGGGCTGCACCACGTGCCGGCCTCCGGCCCGGTCATCCTGGCCAGCAACCACCTCTCCTTCTCCGACTCGATCTTCACGCCGTTGATCGTCAAGCGGAGGGTCACCTTCGTCGCCAAGGCCGAGTACTTCACCGGCAAGGGCATCAGGGGGTGGCTGACCAAGATGTTCTTCGTCAGCAGCGGCACCATCCCGGTCGACCGCTCCGGCGGCAAGGCGGCCCGGGCCGCGCTGGACACCCAGTTGCAGGTGCTGCGGGCCGGCGGGATCGCCGGCATCTACCCGGAGGGCACCCGCTCCCCGGACGGGCGGCTCTACCGGGGCAAGACCGGCGTGGCCCGGCTGGCTCTGGAGAGCGGCGCGCCGGTGGTGCCGGTGGGGATGCTCAACGCCGACGAGATCCAGCCGCCCGGCAAGCTGATCCCGAAGATCGCCCGGGTCCGGATCCGGTTCGGGGCGCCGCTGGACTTCTCCCGCTACCAGGGCCTGGCCGGCGACCGGTTCGTCGAGCGCGCGGTCACCGACGAGATCATGTACGAGCTGATGGAGCTCTCCGGCCGCGAGTACGTCGACGTCTACGCCCAGAAGCTCAAGATCCAACCCGCCCCCGTCGCCGCCTGACTCTCGCAGCCGGCCGCGGAGGAGGCCGTAGGTGGCGTCCGGCCCCTGTCGAACTGCTCCATATCTGAACCGGCGGTGCCGCGCGGTGAACCGGCGGTGCCGCGCGGTGAACCGGCGGTGCCGCGCGGTGAACCGGCGGTGCCGCGCACCGCGCCGCCGGGTGTTCATATCTGGAGCAGTTCGACAGCAGCCCCAACCTCCACCCGGGGGCCGCCGCCGACGACGACAGGGATCGCGGTCAGGGCAGGTGGAGCAGGGTGCGGGCGTGGTGGCGGGTGGCGAAGTCGTGCAGGCGGGCGCGGGCCGCCGCTGCGGCGGGCGGGTCGGTCTCGGTCAATGGGCCGATCGCCAGCGCGGTCGTGATGATCTCGTCGGTCACGTCGGTCATCCGGGCGTAGCTCGCCGCCGCCGACTGCAGCAGCCGCGCGGCGGTACGCGGGTCGCCGGCCTGCCGGGCCAGGGTGGCGTCGGCGACCTCGCCGGCGGCCCGGGCCCACGGGGTCCTCCGGGGCGCCCGGTCCAAGAGGTCGCGCACCAGCCGGGCCGCGTCGGCGCCGAGGACCCCGGCGACGTGCCCGACGGCCGGCACCCACTCGGCGAACGGGATCATCCGGGTCCGCCGCCAGTCCTCGTCCAGCTCGGTCAACAGCGCCATCGCCTCGTCCCGGTGGCCCTGCACCGCACGGCAGAGCGCGGCGTGCGCCAGGGTCGAGCGCAACACCCGGTGGAACCCGCTGCGACGGGCCGCGACCAGGGCCTGCTCGACCAGATCCGGGCCGTCGTCGCCCGGGGCGCCGGTCGGCTCGGTGGCGCGCAGCCCCCGCATCCAGCCGGAGACGGCCACGATGTGCAGGTCCCACTCGGCGGTCGGCCGGCGGGTCGACTCCGCCGCGATGGCCAGCGCCGAGGTCCAGTCGCCCGCGTAGTACGACCGGGTCCACTGGTCGGCGTAGCTGGTGGCCAGGCTGTGCTCGCCGCCCAGGTCGAGGCTCAGCTGCTCGTCGACCAGCCGGACCGAGCCGGCCAGGTCGCCCTCCTCCTGCAACGCCCACGCCAGGTTCTGCACCGCCCGACGTCGGCTGGTCAGCCGCTCCACCCGGCAGTGCTCGGTCACGTCGACCAGCTCCGCGTACGCCTCGGCGGAGCCGGCCAGGTAACGCGCCACCGCGAGGGTGATCCGCGCGTTGGCCTGGACCTCGCGCAGCTGGAGCCGCTCGGCGAGGCTGGCCGCGGTCCGGGCCGCGGCGCAGGCCGGGTCGGTCTCCGCGTTGAGCATGTGCACCCGGGCCAGCTCCAGCAGGGCGCTCGCCTTCTCCTGGCTGTCCGGCAGCTCGTCGTAGATGCCGATCGCCCGGTCCAGGCAGTGCAGCGTCGCGGCGCGGTCGGCCCGGCTCCAGGCGGCGGTGGCCAGCAGCGTCCAGGCCCGCGCCGCACCCGTCCGGTCGCCGCCCGCGGTGAGCCGCTCGGCGAGCCGGGTGAGCGTGTCCGTGCCGCCGCCCACCAGGAACGCGTCGCCGTCGCGGTAGAACGCCAGCTCGGCGTCGAACAGCTCCAGCGCCGGGTCGGCGTCGACGTCCAGCGTGAGCGCCCGGCCGACCAGCGCGGCGGCGGTGTCCAGCGCGTGCAGCTCGTACGCCCGTCGGGCCGCCCGGTGCAGCGCGGCCCGCGCCGCCGCGGCGTAGGGGGCGGTGTCCAGGCCGACGGTCCGGGCGATCTCGTGCGCCGCCCATCGGTGGTTGGCCAGCACCTCGGCCAGGTCGTGCTGCCGCCCGTCGGCGAGCTGCTCCAACCAGCCGGCGGTGCGGTGGTGCCGCAGCACCCGTTCGGCCCGCGGCAACCGCTGGTAGCAGACGTCGCGCACCAGGATGTGCCGGAACCGGTACTCGGACCGGCCGGGCATCGTCGAGCTTGCCTGCTCGTAGACCAGGTCGCGGCGTTGCAGCCGGTCCAGTGCCCGCTCCACCCACTCCACCGGCCGCCCGAGCGCGCTCGCCACGGGCGCGGCCCAGAACTGCACCCCGACCACCGCGGCGGCCTGGAGAACCGCCCGGTCGGCCGGGTCGAGCAGGTCGAGCCGGTTGGCGATGACCGCCTGCACCGTCCGCGGCATCTCCGCGCCGCCGGCCGGGTCGAGCCGGGCGGTCGGGCCCGCCGTGTCGAGCAGGCCGCCGTCGAGCAGCATCCGGGCGTACTCCTGCGCGTAGAGCGGGTTGCCGTCGGCGAACTCGATCAGTGGCGTGCGCGCGGTGGTCGGCAGCGTCGCCTGTCCGAGCAGCAGCGAGTAGAGGGTGTCGATGTCGGTGTCGTGCATCGGCGGCACCGAGATGGACATCGTGCCGCTGATCGTGCCGGTCCACGCCGGATGCCGCTCCCGCAGCTCCGGCCGGGCGGTCGCGACGACCAGCAGCGGTACGCCGCGCGCCGTCGCGCCCAACTGCTCGACGAAGGCGAGCATCGCCTGGTCCGCCCAGTGCATGTCCTCGAAGACCAGCACCGTCGGCCCGGTCGCGGCCAGCGCGAGCAGGAACCGGCGCCAGGCGGCCTCCGTCTCGCCGGGGGTGAGCCGCTCGCCCGGCACCCCGATCAGCGGCCCGAGCGCCTCGGCGAGTCGGACGGCGTGCGGGTCGGCGAGCTGGCTCAACCGGGCCCGCAGTCGATCGCGCAGTGCGGCCGGGTCGTCGACCTCCGGCACCCCCACCCAGCTCTTCACGATGTCGGCCAGGGCCGACCAGGTGACGTTCTCACCGAACGGGGGGCACTGCCCGACGAGCCAGGTGACCGGCGGGCCGGGCAGGTTCGCGGCGTGCCGGGAGAGTTCGCGCAGCAGCCGGCTCTTGCCCACCCCGGCCGGGCCGAACATCGTCACCAGCTGGGAGGTCCGCTCGGTCACCGTCCGGTGCAGGGCGTTGAGCAGCAGTCCGCGCTCGTGCTCCCGGTCCACCATCGGCGTCAGCTCCGCCGCGTGCGGGCCGGGGTGCGGCCGGGCCCGTACGGCCAGCCAGATCCGGCTCACCGCGGACCGGCCGCGCAGGGTGACCGGTGGCTGGTCGTCGTACTCCAGTTCGCGGCGGGTGGCCGACCAGGTGCTCTCGTCGACGACGACGCCGCCGGGTGGGGCGAACGACTGCAACCGGGACGCGGTGTTGACCACGTCGCCGGTGACGAAGGCCTGCCCACCGTCGCGGGTGGCGGAGAGGTCGACGAGGGCCTCGCCGGTGGCGATGCCGACCCGGAAACCGAGCGGCGGCTGCGAGCCGGCGGGCTGACGGGCCAGGTTGCGTTGCAGCTCCAGGCCGGCGCGGACGCAGCGCAGCGCGTCGTTGTCGGTGGCCACCGGCGCGCCGAAGAGCGCCATCACCGCGTCGCCGATGTACTTCTCGACCACCCCGCCGTACTGGTGCACGACCCGCCGGACGGTGGCGAAGTAGGTCTGCTGCAGACCACGGGCCTGCTCGGGGTCGGCCCGTTCGGCGTACGTGGTGAAGTCGACGATGTCCACGAAGAGCACGCTGACCTGCCGGCGGTCCTCCTGCACCGCGACGACGTGGTCGCGCAGCGGGTGACCGCAGCTGGTGCAGAAGTTCGCCCCGGTGTCGTTGCCGTGCCCGCAGTGCGCGCAGCTGACCGTGAGTGGCTGTCCACATCCGCCGCAGAAGCGGTCGTCAGGTCCGGCTGCGCGTGCGCAGTGTCCACACTTCAGGTCGATGTCGAGCTCCCGTAGGCGAGAGAGCCCAGTATCCCGCCCCGGTCGGCCAGTCGGGTACCCGACGTGCGGGTGGGCCACGCGGCCGATAGGGCGGGACTACTCTTCGGTACCAGGAAATTTCACATCAGGGAGAGTGCCGTGCAGGTCCGACTGTCCGCCCCGTGGACCGATCCGGGGGGCACGGTGTGGGCCCCCGGCGACACGATCGACGTCGACGCGGTCACTCTCGCCGAGCTGGAGGAGCAGGGCATGGTAGATGAGCCCGAGGGCCAGGCGAGCGGGTCCGGGAAGAACACGACCACCTCGTCGAGCACGTCCACGTCGGGGAAGCAGACCGATCCGCAGAAGATCGGCCCGGGGCCGGGCGCCCCGCCGGCCGACGACACCGACGACTGACGGTCGGGTGCGGCCGGCGGGCCACCCGGCCCGCCGGCCTCACCCGTTCGCCGGCGCCAGCCGCATCCGTGGCCGGCGCCCCAGCGCCCGACCGAGCAGCGGAGCGACCAGCCCGAGGGCGGCCAGTACGCCGAGACCGGAGATGACCAGCACCCATCGTGGACCGGCCGCCGCCAGCAACGGGGCGCCGACCGCGTAGGCCAGCGCCTCCGCGGCGTACGGGAACATGTAGACGGTGCCGAAGACGACGCCGAGCCGTTCGGCGGGCACGCTCTGCTGGATGAGGGTGTCCGCGGCGACGTTGTGCCAGCCCGCCCCGATCCCGGCCGCCGCCTGACCGGCGACGGCGAGCGCGATCACCGGGCTGACGCCGGTGACCAGCGTCCCCAGGGCAGCCGACCATGAGCCGGCGCTGGTCGAACCGGTCGCGCCGGGCGACGACGGACGTGGGGGAGAGGTCAGCGGTCGTTCATGCCGGCGCGGCGGCGCAGCGCGGCCACGTCGGTCACCACGATCCGGCGCCCCTCGGTGCGCAGCCAACCCCGGTTGGCGAAGGAGCCGATCGCCTGGTTGACGCTCTGCCGGGAGCCGCCGGCCATCTCCGCCAGCTGGCTCTGGTTGAGCTCGATGGTGATCATCGGCGCCTGGCTCTCGCCGGCCAGCCGCACCAGGGTCTTGGCCACCCGACCGGGCAGGTCGAGGAAGACGTGGTCGGCGTTCTGCTCGGTGAGCCGGCGGATCAGCCCGCCGAGCGAGCGCATCACCGCGTCGAGGATGCGCGGGTTGGAGTGCACCAGCTCCATGAACGCGCCCCGGGACAGCGCCAGGGCGGTGCAGTCCTCGATCGCCTCGGCCGAGGCGGACCGGGTGGAGGCGTCCAGCAGGGAGACCTCGCCCAGCACGTCGGGCGGACGGATCACCGACAGCACGGCCCGCTCGCCCGTCGGGGCGGTGCGGAAGACCGCGACCGCGCCGCGGCGCAGCACGATCAACGACTCGCCGGGGTCGTTCTCGACGAAGAGCAGCTGGCCCTTGCGGTACGTGCGCGGCACGGCGGCAGCGATCACACGCTGCCGTACCTCCGGCTCGAGCCCGGCGAACATCTCCACACCCGTGAGCGCGTCACCCGGCTCCGGCAGGCGAACCTCCACGGCCCAACCCCTCCCCAAGGACCACAACTCGCACACCGGGTGAACCTGACGGCCACTGACGTAGGTGAGCTGACACCAGTACGGCGTCCGGTAAGCGGTACACATCAGATCATGACGGTCCTGTCGCTTGCTGTACACCCCTCAAATCACTTCCGTGACAGTGCCCAGCTGGGACGGCCCGCCATCGTGAGGTGCGGATCCACCCGGTGGGGCGTGGGGGCGGGTGGATCCGGCCGCGGCCGGCCGGGGCGGGTCGGCACCCTCCCGCACCGCCGGCCGGCCCGGCGTCGCCGCCCGATCGGGGCCCCGACGGCCGCGGCGAACCGGCGGTGGGCGAGGATGTCGACGATGGTTTACCGCTATTTCTACGACTGCGAGTTCATCGAGGACGGCCTGGTCGTCGACCTCGTCTCGATCGGCGTCGTCGACGAGAACGGCCGCGAGTTCTACGCGGTCTCCACCGAGTTCGACGACTCCCGAGCCGTGCCCTGGGTGCGCCGCAACGTGCTGGACAAGCTGCCGTCCCCGGCCGACCGGGCCTGGCGCTCCCGGGCACGCATCCGCGACGAGCTGTACGACTTCCTCGTCGAGCCGATCCGGGACCGGCCCGGCGAGCAGCTCGAACTCTGGGCCTGGTACGCCGCGTACGACCACGTGGTGCTGGCGCAGCTGTGGGGGGCGATGCCGGCGCTGCCCCGGGAGATCCCCCGGTTCACCAAGGAGCTGCGCCAGCTCTGGGACGACCGTGGGCGCCCGACGCTGCCGGACGCCGAGGCGGCGCGGCACGACGCCTTGGTCGACGCGCGGCACAACCTGGCCCGCTGGCGCGCGATGACGGCCCGCTGAGCGGAGTTCGGAAAGGCCGCGTCTCGTAGGTTTGACCGGTTCTGTCCCGGGCACCGCCTCCGACGAGCGGAGTCGAGCGAGGGAGACCATCATGAGCAAGGAGCCGTCCAGCGCCGCCGACGCCCGCCGACGGGTCACCGAACTGATCCGGGACGCCCGGGTCGGCATGCTCACCACGATCTCCCTCGACGGTCGACAGGTGAGCCGGCCGATGGGCCTGCAGGACGCCGAGTTCGACGGCGACCTGTGGTTCTTCGCGTACGCGGACTCCGCCAAGGTCCGGCAGATCCGGGTCAACCCGGAGGTCAACATCGCCTTCTCCGACCAGCGCCGGCACGCGTGGGTGTCGGTCACCGGCACCGCCACCGAGGCGTTCGATCCGACCCGGGCGGAGCGGCTGTGGCATCCGCTGCTGCGGACCTGGTTCCCGGACGGGCCGGACACCCCGGGCCTGACCCTGATCAAGGTGCACGCCAGCTCGGCCGAGTACTGGGACTCGCCCGGCGGGACGGTGGTGAACCTGCTCGGCTTCGCCCGGGCCGTGGCCACCGGCCGGCCGCCGCAGCCGGGCGAGAACCGCGAGGTCCGGTACTGACCCCACCTGCCCGGTGGTCGGCGCAGGGGCGCGCTGTCGTTGCCCAGCCAGGACGACTACAGTGCGCAGTGACGGCCCGCCCCGGGCCGGCAACGGCGCCGACGGTCTCATCCGACCCATATCCTGGGGCTATTCCGGGCTTCACCTGATGCTCCAGGAGGATGAGCAGATCATGCGTATCGGCGTGCTCACCGGCGGTGGCGACTGCCCCGGTCTCAACGCGGTCATCCGGGCGGTGGTCCGCAAGGGCGTCGCCACTTACGGTCACGAGTTCGTGGGCTTCCAGGACGGCTGGAAGGGCCCGCTGGAGGGTCAGTCCAGGCCGCTGGGCATCGCGGACGTCCGCGGCATCCTGCCGCGCGGCGGGACCATCCTCGGCTCGTCCCGGACCAACCCGTTCAAGATCGAGAACGGCGTCGAGCGGATCAAGGACAACCTCGCCGAGCAGGGCGTCGACGCGCTGATCGCGATCGGCGGCGAGGACACCCTCGGCGTGGCCACCAAGCTCTACGAGCTGGGCGTACACGTCATCGGTGTGCCGAAGACGATCGACAACGACCTGGGCGCCACCGACTACACCTTCGGCTTCGACACCGCGGTCAACATCGCGATGGAGGCCATCGACCGGCTGCACACCACCGCGGAGAGCCACCACCGCACCCTGGTCGTCGAGGTGATGGGCCGGCACGCCGGCTGGATCGCCCTGCACGCCGGCCTGGCCGGTGGCGCGAACGTGATCCTGCTGCCGGAGCGGCAGTTCGACGTCGAGCAGGTCGCCGGTTACGTCGAGAAGCGCTTCCAGCACCAGTACGCCCCGATCGTGGTGGTCGCCGAGGGCGCCCAGCCGCTCGACGGCCAGATGGTGCTGCACAACCAGGAGCTCGACGCCTTCGGTCACGTCCGCCTCGGCGGCATCGGCCAGTGGCTCGCCGAGCAACTGGAGGCGAAGACCGGCAAGGAGGCCCGCACGGTCGTGCTCGGCCACATCCAGCGCGGTGGCACCCCGACCGCCTTCGACCGGGTGCTCGCCACCCGCCTCGGCCTGCAGGCGATCGACGCGGCGCACGAGGGCGACTGGGGCAAGATGGTCGCGATGCAGAGCACCGACATCGTCCGAGTGCCGCTGGCCGAGGCGACCCGCGAGCTGAAGACCGTGCCGCTGGAGCGGTACGCCGAGGCCGAGGTCTTCTTCGGCAGCTGATCGACCGACGCGGCGTCGCGGCCGGCCACCCGGCCAGCCGCGACGCCGTGCCTGGCGAGAAGGGGGTACGACCGGATGTCAGCCGGGGTGCACACCGTCGCGGTGGTCGGCGCGGGCAAGATCGGTGAGCTGATGCTCTCCGGGCTGCTGCGTTCCGGCTGGCCGGCGGACCGCTTGCTGGCCACCGCCCGGCGGCAGGCCCGGGCCGAGGAGCTGGCCACCCGCTATGGCGTCCGGGTGGTGGACAACCTGACCGCGGTCGACGAGGCCGAGGTGCTGGCCGTGGCGGTGAAGCCGCAGGACGCGGCCGCGCTGCTCGACGAGATCGGCCCCAAGGTGCCGGCCGACAAGCTGGTGATCTCGCTCTGCGCCGGCCTGCCCACCACCTTCTTCAGCCGCCGGCTGCCCGAGGGCACCCCGGTGGTCCGGGTGATGACCAACACCCCGGCGCTGGTCGACGAGGCGATGACGGCCATTTCCGCCGGCGCCCACGCCACCGGGGCGCACCTGGCGCTGGCCGAGGAGATGTTCTCCCCGCTCGGTTCGACCATCCGGGTGCCCGAGTCGCAGCAGGACGCGGTGACCGCGCTCTCCGGCTCCGGCCCGGCCTACTTCTACCTGCTGGTCGAGGCGATGATCGACGCCGGCATCCTGCTCGGGTTGCCCCGGCAGGTGGCGCACGAGCTGATCGTGCAGACCGCGATCGGCTCGGCGGTGATGCTCCGCGACTCCGGCGAGCACCCGGTGAAGTTGCGTGAGGCGGTCACCTCGCCCGCCGGCACCACCATCTCCGCCGTCCGCGAGCTGGAGAAGCACGGCGTACGGGCGGCGCTGCTCGCCGCCCTCGAAGCGGCCCGGGACCGGGCCCGCGAGCTGGCCGCCCAGAGCTGACGTCGTTCAGCCCGACTGCATCGCCAGGTCGTCGACCCCGCGCCGCAGCGGCTCGGTGAGCGGGGTCCGATGGGCGGTCGGTTGCGCGGGCACCCGGGCGAACCGGGTCCAGGCGGAGATGACCTGTGCGGCGGCGTGCCACGGCGCCGGGTCGTCGACTTCCGGGTCGGCGAGTCGGGTGACAATCACGCCCCAGTGCCGCAGCCGCTCCAGGTTCTCCAGGAAGGCGGGGTGCTGGGCGAGCGTCGGGTCCGGCACCGGCACGGCGACCACCGGCAGGCCGACGGCGGTCGCCTCGTTGAGCAGCCGCAGGGCCAGGTTGTCGTTGAGCCCGTACGCCCACTTGTTGACCAGGTCGAAGCTGGCCGGCGCGACGGCGTAGGCCTCGGCCGGCGGCAGCGGGTGCAGCGCTTCGGCCTGTTCGTCCTCGCGTATCGGATGGTCGGTGAGGGCGGTCAGGGCATCCCGGTCGATCACGTCGACCGCGTCCGGGGTGGTGACGATGTGGACCTCCCAGCTCAGCTCCTGGCAGGCCGCGATGAAGGGTGTGAGCTCGGCGGCCGGTTCGGTGCCGCAGACGACGAGGTGCAGGACAGGAGATCGTGACTTCCCGGGCATGGCGGCTCCTATCGCAGGTCCCGAGCCGAGGGTATCGGCGCTGACCCGGACGCGAGCCGTTTTCCGGGCAACCGGCCGGACAACGGCGACCAGCCACCGGTTGGCTGAGTGAAGACTCAGCCGAACGTCCGTCCCTAGTAGAACAGGTGCGACCGGCGGCGCCGCTCGAACGCCGCCAGCTCGCCGGCCCAGTCGCCGACCACGTCGTCATCCGGTCAAGGAGGGTCAGCCACCTCCGTCGGGTACTCCGCTGGGCGGCGGGACGGCCATACTGGCCCGGTGTTCACACTCGCCCAGGCCCGGCACCTGGTGGCCACCCTGCGCCCGCGCATCGACGAGCTGATCCGGTTGCGCGCGGACCTGACCGAGCTCCGCGCCGACCTGGCCGAGCACGGCACGAGCCGGCTCGGCGGCCGGCCCGAGGTCAAGGGGCTGGAGGCCCGGCTGCACGCCGTCCTCGACGAGCTGCACCAGCACGACATCGAGGTCAAGGGCATCGCCCCGGTGCTGCTCGACTTCCCCGGCGAGCGGGACGGTCGGGCGGTGCTCTGGTGCTGGCTGGAGGGGGACACGGACGTGCGCTGGTACCACCGGGCCGAGTGCGGCTTCGCGGGTCGCCGGCCGGTGTGAGGGCTCAGCGGGACGAGCCCGGGCTCGGGCTGCGGCGCGGCCGGCCGCCCGGCTCCGCGACGGCGAAGACCACCACGTTGTCGGTGTAGTGGCGGCGTCGACGGTCGAAGTCGCCGCCGCAGGTGATCAGGCGCAGCTCCGGGCCGGGCGTCGGGCCGTAGACCGAGGCGGTGGGGAACGCGTCCTTGCGGGTGCGCAGCGACCCGGTCACCCGGAACACCAGCCGCTGCCCGCCGCGCCACACCTCGACCGGGTCGCCGGGGCGCAGCTCGCCGAGCCGGGCGAAGACGGCCGGGCCGCGCCGGGAGTCGAGGTGCCCGGCGAGGACGGCCGGGCCGGGGTCGCCGGGGGCCGGACCGCCGCGGTACCAGCCGGCGACGTCGAAGCCGGCCGGTGGGATCAGGGTGCCGGCGCGGTCCAGCCCGAGCGTGGTGAGCGGGGCGTCGACGCCGATCCGCGGCACGCGTACCCGGCTGGGTTCGCCGCGTGGCGCGGACCGGCCCGGCGGCGGGGTGGCCGACGGGCAGCCGTCGGCGCACCCGGGCCGCCAGCTGGCGGCCCGGGGCGGCGGATCGGTGGTGGCCAGCCCGACCCCGGTCCCGGCGGCCAGGCAGACCGCCGCGCCCACCGCGACCAGCGCGGCCGCCGCCGACGGGTGGTCCCGGTGCCGGCGGATCGCCGGGCCACGCCGCGCGATCACCAGGTGGTACGTCGCCGGCGCAGCAGCAGCGCGAGACCGGCGGCCAGGGCCAGGGCGGCCAGCCCGCCGACGAGCAACGGGTAGCCGCCGGGCCAGCGTCCGGCCAGGCCGCCGGCGCCGGTGTCCACCCCGCCGGCCGGCACCACCGTGCCGCCCTCGGCGTCGCGCCGCAGCTCGGTGGTGAGGCCGCCCTTCTTCGCGTCCAGTACCAGCAGCGAGTAGACGGCGCCGCCGGTCAGCTGCACCTCGGTCTGGGTGCTCGGGCCGCCGCTGCCGGAGAGCCGCAGCCGCCAGCTGCCGGGCTCGACCAGCTGGTAG
Source organism: Micromonospora sp. NPDC048909 (assembly GCF_040649635.1). Lineage (NCBI taxonomy): Bacteria > Bacillati > Actinomycetota > Actinomycetes > Micromonosporales > Micromonosporaceae > Micromonospora > Micromonospora sp. NPDC048909. The sequence goes on from NZ_JBEZFU010000002.1 coordinate 410,006, forward strand.
TCGGTGGTGGTGGCGAAGTGCACCCCGTTGGCGATGGTCGGCCCGTCGGCGGCGGCCACGTCGAGCACCGGTGCGCGTACCGAGGCCTGGACGACGCGGACCTTGGCCTGGCCGCCACGCGGTGCGCTGAGGTCGTCGCGCAGCACGCGCAGCCCGAGGTCGGCGTAGCGGCCGACCCCCGCGACCGTGTACGCCTCACCGCCGGTCACCGCGACCTCGGTGGTGAGCACCGGCGGGTCGCTGGCCGGGGCGCCCGCCTCGCGCATCGCCACCGCGTAGCGGCCGCTCGGCAGCGACAGGTAGTCGGAGACCACGCCGTATCCGACGCCCGGGAAGACCCGGGGCTCCGCCGTGCCGGGGGCGGCCAGGTAGACGTCGACGCTCGGGGTGTCGGGGGAGAGGTGGGCGAGCCGGACGTAGCCGACGGTCGCGGCGCCGGCCGGCACGGCCGTGGTGGTCACGAGGCCCGCACCGATCAGGAGCGCGGCGGCTCCGGCGAACAGGCGGCGCGGTGCGGTACGGAGCAGGTGCATGTCGCCTCCGGGGTCCGGACTTCGGGGGAGCCGTCCGTCCGAGAGCGTCCCGTGTACGGGACTGCGATGCAACTGCCACCGACCCGACACGCCGAGGAATCGCCGCGCCACGGTCCGTGCGCGGCGGTCGGGTCAGGCGGCGGCCAGCGCGGCGCGCACCGTGGCGGCGTCCGCCGGGGTCGAGCGCTGCGGATCCTGCGGGTCGCTGTTGTAGACAACCCCGTAGACCGGGGCGCCCGGCTGCTGCCGCCGTCCCTCGGCGAGTGGGCCGGCGTCCACCGCGTCGTAGCCGATCCGGTCCAGCAGGGCGGTCGCCGCGGCCTTCGCGTCCGCGTCGTCCCCGGCGATCGGCAGCGCGGTGCGGTCCGGCGCCCCGGTCGGCCGGGGCAGCGTCCCCAGGTGCCGGAAGTTGATGTTGTTGAAGACCTTGACCACCCGTGCCGCCGGCAGGTGGCGCTGAAGCAGCTCGCTGCTGGTGGTCGCCCCGGAGTCCAGGTCGGCGATCTGCCCGTCGCGCTGCGGGTAGTAGTTGTTGGTGTCCAGCACGACCTTGCCGGCCAGCGGTTCCACCGGCACGTCGCGGTAGGCCTTGAGCGGGACGCTCACCACCACCAGGTCGCCGGCCTCGGCAGCCTCCTGGACGGTTCCGGCGCGGGCCCGTGGGCCCAGCTCCTCGACCAGTTCGCGGAGCGACTCCGGTCCCCGCGAGTTGCTGAGCACCACGTCGTAGCCGGACGCCACCGCGAGCCGGGCGACCGTCCCGCCGATGTTGCCGCTGCCGATCATTCCCACCGTCGTCATGTCTGGCACAACTCCGTCCCACCGTGGCCGCCGGTGCGGCGCCCGAACGCGCCGCGAGCCCGTCCGGCCCAACCTACTGCCGGGGCCGTTCGAGGGCCGGCGCCTCGGGAAACACCACGCTGCCGGGCGGTCGGCCCCGGGGGAGGGCTTCCGGCTCACCACCGTGGTGTCGCCACTCGTCGAGACGGGCGCGTGCGACGGTGGCTCAGGCGGTGGTCGGCAGCACCTTCTCGACGGCGGCGCGCAGCTCGGCCGAGTCGGGCTCGACGGTCGGGGCGAACCGGGCGGCCACCGCGCCGTCCGGCGCGACCAGGAACTTCTCGAAGTTCCACCGGACGTCGCCGGTGTGTCCCTCCGCGTCCGGCGTCTGCACCAGCGCGGCGTAGAGCGGGTGCCGCTCGGGCCCGTTGACGTCGACCTTCTCCGTCAGCGGGAAGGTGACGCCGTAGTTGACCTGGCAGAAGTCGCTGATCTCGGCGGCGCTGCCGGGCTCCTGGCCGGCGAACTGGTTGCACGGCACGCCGAGCACCACCAGGCCGCGGTCGGCGTACTCGGTGGCCAGGGCCTGCAGGCCGGCGTACTGCGGGGTGAGCCCGCAGCGCGAGGCGACGTTGACCACCAGCAGCGCGCGGCCGCGGTAGCTGGCGAGGTCGGCGGGGCCGCCGTTGAGGGCGCCGATCGGAATGTCGAAGACGGTCATCCGGCGAGGCTACCGCCGTCCCGCGCGGCCCGCCTCGGTGGCCGCGCCGCCCGCCGCCGGCACCGGCGCCGTCCGCGGCGCGAGCGGGCCGAGGGGTGGCATTTCGACCGGTACGGGAAATCGAAACATGCACATCTTGACTAACTGATGACGCCGTGAGTAGCGTCTCACCATCCTTTTGGAAAGTTTCCTAACTGTTTGGGGAGACGCCACATGAAGAGATCGCTCCGCCGGGCCCTCTGGGCCGGCGCCGTGGTCGCGGTGACCGCCGCGATGTTGCCCGTAACCACCGCGTTCGGCGCCGGAAGCGTGACCACCACGTTCACGAAGGTGCAGGACTGGGGGACCGGTCACGAGACCAGGGTGACGATCACCAACGGCTCGGACGCCACGGTCAGCACCTGGCGCATCGAGTTCGACCTGCCCTCGAGCACCAGCATCAGCAGCTCCTGGGACGCCGACGTGACCCGCAGCGGCAACCACTACGTCGCGGTCAAGAAGAGCTGGGCCGGTGGCATCGCTCCGGGCGCCTCGTTCAGCTGGGGCTACAACGGCAGCGGCGCCTACCAGGCCCCGTTGAACTGCACCGTCAACGGCGCCTCCTGCGGCGGTGGCGGCACCCCGCCCACCACCCCGCCGCCGACCACGCCCCCGCCGACCACTCCGCCGCCGACCACCCCGCCGCCGACCACGCCGCCGCCGACCACCCCGCCGCCGGCCGGCGCGAAGAAGGTCGTCGGCTACTTCGCCCAGTGGGGCGTGTACGCCCGCAACTACCACGTGAAGAACATCCACACCAGCGGCTCGGCCGCGAAGCTGACCCACATCCTCTACGCCTTCGGCAACACCACCGGCGGCCGCTGCACGATCGGTGACAGCTACGCCGACTACGAGAAGGCCTACACCGCGGCGGACAGCGTCGACGGCGTCGCGGACACCTGGGATCAGCCGCTGCGCGGCAGCTTCAACCAGCTGCGCAAGCTCAAGCAGATGTACCCGCACCTCAAGGTGATCTGGTCCTTCGGCGGATGGACCTGGTCCGGCGGGTTCACCCAGGCCGCGCAGAACCCGACCGCGTTCGCCGACAGCTGCTACAACCTGGTCGAGGACCCGCGCTGGGCGGACGTCTTCGACGGCATCGACATCGACTGGGAGTATCCGAACGCCTGCGGCCTGAGCTGCGACGCCAGCGGCCCGAACGCGTTCAAGAACGTCGCCGCCGCGCTGCGGACGAAGTTCGGCTCCAACGCCCTGGTCACCGCCGCGATCACCGCGGACGGCAGCAACGGCGGCAAGATCGACGCCACCGACTACGCCGGGGCCGCGGGCAGCCTCAACTGGATCATGCCGATGACGTACGACTACTTCGGCGCCTTCGCCGCGCAGGGCCCGACCGCCCCGCACTCCCCGCTCACCTCGTACACCGGCATCCCGCAGCAGGGCTTCTGGTCCGACGCGGCGATCCAGAAGCTCAAGAGCAAGGGCATCCCGGCCAACAAGCTGCTGCTCGGGATCGGCTTCTACGGCCGGGGCTGGACCGGCGTCACCCAGAGCGCCCCGGGTGGCAGCGCGACCGGCGCCGCCCCGGGCACCTACGAGGCGGGCATCGAGGACTACAAGGTCCTCAAGAACACCTGCCCGGCGACCGGCACCGTCGGCGGTACGGCGTACGCCAAGTGCGGCAGCAACTGGTGGAGCTACGACACCCCCTCCACCATCAACGGCAAGATGACGTACGCGAAGAACCAGGGCCTCGGCGGCGCCTTCTTCTGGGAGCTCTCCGGTGACACCACCAACGGTGAGCTGATCGGCGCCGTCAAGGGCGGTCTCGGCTGAGCCGTAGGCCGACGCACCACCCACACGGCGGGGAGGGACACGCACCGTCCCTCCCCGCCCGCGTGCGCCTGTCGCGCCGCGGCTGGCCGAGGGACCCTCGCCGCCACCCAGGTTGATGTGGCAGACTCGCCGCTCGGCATGTCTCGATGTCCAGCGGTCGGAGGGAGGGGTTGATGGGTGTGACGCACCGGAGGCTGATGGGTGCCGCCGCCACGCTCGCGATCCTGCCGCTCGCCCTCACCGGCTGCGGTCTCGTGGGCGGCGAGGACGAGCCGGCGGCGAAGCCCGAGCGCGCCCCCGCGGAGGAGGCCGCCGCCAAGTCCCGCGAGCGGGTGCAGGCCTACCTCGACGCGATGACCGCCAAGGACGCGGCGGCCGGTCGCAGCCAGCTCTGCGCGACGATGCACGACGGCTTCGACGCGGCGTCGACGGGGCCGAACGGCGACTTCGCCGACCACTTCGAGGTGCCGCAGGCGGCGATCACCGACATCCGGTCCGGCCCGCGCGGCCAGGAGGTGAGCGTCTCGGTCTCGGTCACCGCCGGTTCGCGGAAGGTCACCCGGCCGCTGGTGTTCACCGTCACCAAGGACGGCGCCGACTGGTGCATCTCCGGCGAGGCGCCGGCCAGCGCCACCGCCACGCCGGTCGCCCCGGCCGGGACGCCCGCTTCCTGAGCTGCGCCGATGCCACGGCCGGCCGGCGACCTCCCAGTTTCCGGAACGATCCCCCTCGCCGCTCGGCCGCCCCAGCCGTCGCCGTACGCTTTCTGTCATGCGCCATGAGTGGCATCAGCTGAGCCATCCCGCGGTGGGCAGCCCGGGGCTGCAGACCAGCCGCCCGACCGTCGACTCCGCCGAGGACGCGGCCCTCGGCCTCGACCGCTGGCGGGACCTGCCGCGCGAGCAGACCCCGCCCTGGCCCGATCCGGGGGCGGTGGCCGAGGTGTGCAAGGTGCTCGACACCGTGCCGTCGGTGGTCGCGCCCTACGAGGTCGACCAGCTCCGGCAGCGGCTGGCGCTGGTCTGTGAGGGCAAGGCGTTCCTGCTCCAGGGCGGTGACTGCGCCGAGACCTTCGCCGACAACACCGAGAGCCACCTGCTGGCCAACGCCCGCACGCTGCTCCAGATGGCGATCGTGCTGACCTACGGCGCGTCGCTGCCGGTGGTGAAGGTGGCCCGGGTCGCCGGGCAGTACACCAAGCCCCGGTCGCTGCCGACCGACGCGCGGGGCCTGCCGGCCTACCGCGGCGACATGATCAACTCGCTGGAGGCCACGCCGGCGGCGCGGGTCGCCGACCCGCAGCGCATGATCCGGGCGTACGCGAACTCGGCCGCCGCGATGAACATGCTCCGGGCGTACCTGGCCGGTGGGCTGGCCGACCTGCACGCGGTGCACGACTGGAACAAGGGGTTCGTGAAGAACTCCCCGGCCGGCGAGCGCTACGAGGCGATCGCCCGGGAGATCGACCGGGCGCTGGCGTTCATCCGGGCCTGCGGGATGACCGACGACGAGGCGCTGCGCACGGTCACCCTGCACTGCTCGCACGAGGCGCTCGCGCTGGAGTACGACCGGGCGCTGACCCGGGTCTCCGACAACCGGGCGTACGGGCTCTCCGGGCACTTCCTGTGGATCGGGGAGCGCACCCGGCAGATCGACGGCGCGCACGTCGACTTCATCTCCCGCATCGCCAACCCGATCGGGGTCAAGCTCGGCCCGTCCACGACCCCGGACGAGGCGATCGAGCTCTGCGAGAAGCTCAACCCGGACAACATCCCCGGCCGGCTCACCCTGATCAGCCGGATGGGCAACCACCGGGTCCGGGACGCCCTGCCGCCGATCGTGGCCAAGGTCACCGCGGCCGGCGCCAAGGTGGTGTGGCAGTGCGACCCGATGCACGGCAACACGCACGAGTCGTCCAACGGCTACAAGACCCGGCACTTCGACCGCATCGTCGACGAGGTGCTCGGCTACTTCGAGGTGCACCGGGGTCTGGAGACCCACCCCGGTGGCCTGCACGTCGAACTGACCGGCGAGGACGTCACCGAGTGCCTCGGCGGCGCCCAGGGCATCGAGGACCTCGACCTGCCCGACCGCTACGAGACCGCCTGCGACCCGCGGCTGAACACCCAGCAGTCGTTGGAGCTGGCCTTCCTGGTGGCGGAGATGCTCCGTGGCTGACGCGATGGGTGAGCTTGCGAGCCCCGCAGTCGGCAGCCGAGGAATGACAGTGGCTGACGCGAGGGCAGCCGAAAGGATGATCGTGGCTGAGTTTGTTGATCTGCGTTCGGACACCGTCACCCGGCCCACCGCCGGGATGCGGGAGGCGATGGCCACCGCCGAGGTCGGCGACGACGTGTACGGCGAGGATCCGACCGTCAACGCGCTGGAGGCCGAGGTCGCCGCCCTCTTCGGGCACGAGGCCGCGCTCTTCGCCCCGAGCGGGTCGATGGCCAACCAGATCGCCCTGCAACTGGTGGTGCCGCCGGGGCAGGAGCTGCTCTGCGACGCCGACGCGCACGTGGTCACGTACGAGATCGGCGCCGCGGCCGCGTACGGCGGAATCTCCTCGCGGACCTGGCCGGCGGTCGGTGCGGACATCGACCCGGACGTGGTCGCCGCCATGATCCGGCCGGACGGCTACTTCGCGGTCCCGACCCGGGCGATCGCCGTGGAGCAGACCCACAACCGGGGTGGCGGCGGCGTGATCCCGCTGGCCACGCTGCGTCAGTTGCGCGAGATCGCCGACGACGCGCAACTCGCGCTGCACTGCGACGGCGCCCGCATCTGGCACGCCCACGTGGCCGACGGGGTGCCGCTGATCGAGTACGGCCGCCTCTTCGACACCATGTCGGTCTGCCTCTCCAAGGGCCTCGGCGCCCCGGTCGGCTCGCTGGTGGTGGGCAGCGCCGAGAAGATCGAGCGGGCCCGGCTCATCCGCAAGCGGATGGGCGGTGGGATGCGGCAGGCGGGCATCCTGGCTGCGGCCGGCCGGTACGCCCTCGCCCACCACGTCGACCGGCTCGCCGAGGACCACGCGAAGGCCGCCCGGCTGGCCGAGGCGATCGCCCCGTTCGGGGTGCTGGCCAGCGCGGTGCGGACCAACCTCGTGCCGCTGGACCTGACCAAGTCCGCCTTCGACGCGCACGCGCTGGCCGCCGCCGCGCGGGCCGAGGGCGTGCTGATCTCGGTGCTCGGCCCGCGGACCGCCCGCCTCGTCACCCACATGGACGTCACCGACGCCGCCATCGACCGGGCTACCCACGCCCTGACCAAGATCTTCCGCAGCTGACCACCTAACTCCCGCGCGGTCGCCGGTGATCAAGAGGTTTGCGCCATTCCCGGCCGGGATCCTGACGCGAATCTCTTGATCACCCCGCCGCAGTGGGCGGGGGGAGGGGTTGGGCGGGGGTCAGGGGTGCAGGCGGGTGAGGGTGGCGATGTCGGCGGCGTGGCCGACGTGCTTCTCGGTGGGCGTCTCCACCACCACCGGGACGCCGGCGGTCGCCGGGTGCGCCATCAGCTCCGCGAACGCCGGCTCGCCGATCATGCCCTTGCCGATGTTCTCGTGCCGGTCCCGGGTCGAGCCGCACAGGTCCTTCGAGTCGTTCGCGTGCACCAGCCGTAGCCGGTCCGCCCCGACCGTGGCCACCAGGGTGTCCAGGGTCGCCGTCATGCCGCCCTCGGCGGCCAGGTCGTGCCCGGCGGCCCAGGCGTGGCAGGTGTCGAAGCAGACACCCAGCCCCGGGTGCCGGTCGACGGCGTCCAGGTAGGGCCCGAGCTGCTCGACCCGGGAGGCGAGCGACCGCCCGCCACCCGCGCTCGGCTCGACCAGCAGCATCGGACCACCGGCCGCGGTGGTCGAATCCAGCAGCGGCAGCAGCGCCTCGCGCACCTGCCGCATCGCCGCCTCGGCGTGCCCGGCGTCGACCGCGCTGCCGGCGTGGAACACCACGCCCTGCGCCCCGATCGCCGTGCCCCGCCGCAGCGCGTGAGCCAACGTCTCGGCCGACTTCTCGACCGTGGCCGGGGTGGGCGAACCGAGGTTGACCAGCAGCGACGCGTGGATGAAGACCGGCACGCCCCGCTCGGCGCAGCCGGCGCGGAACAGCGCGTCCTGCCCCGGGTCGCCGGGCGGCAGCGCCCAGCCGCGGGAGTTCGAGACGTAGACCTGGACCACCTCGGCGCCGGTCGCGTCGAGGTAGGGCAGGGCCGCCTTCGCCAGACCGCCCGAGGTCGGCGTGTGCGCGCCGACCCGACGGACCCCGCTCACCGCCATGTCAGAAGCATCCGATCGTCACCTGGGTGCCGGGCGGCACCTGCGAGTTCTCGCCCGGGTTCTGGAACCGGACGACCGCGTTCGGGTTGAACTGGATCGCCACCGGGAAGCCCTGGCTCTCCAGCACCTGCTTGGCCTGCGGGCACGGCAGGTCGATCACCCGGGGTACGACCACCAGCGGCGGGCCCTTGCTGACCTCCAGCTTGACCTGGGTGCCCTTCTCCACGCCGGTGCCATCGGCTGGGCTCTGCCCGAGAATCTCGTCCTTCGGCTTGTCCGAGTCCTTGTAGTTCTCCACCACGACCAGGCCGAGCTGGGTGAGGGCGGTCCGGGCGTCGGTGAGGCTCTTGCCGACCAGGTTCGGCACGCTGATCGGGGCCCTGCCCTTGCTGAGGATGACCGTCACCTTGGCGCCCGGCTTGACCTCGGCACCCACCTTCGGGTTGGTGTCGATCACCACTCCGGCCGGCAGGCTGTCGTCGTAGCGGGCGGTGCCCTTGGCCACCACCAGCTTCGCGTTGAGCAGATCTGCCTCGGCCAGCTCGAACTCCTTGCCCACCACGTCCGGCACCGGGAAGCGCTCCGGGCCGAGCGAGAGAGTCAGAGTGATCGTGCTGCCCTTGACGATCCGGGCGGCCGACGCCGGGTCCTGGAGCAGGACGCTGTCCTTCGGGGCCTTCTCGTCGTACTGCGGGTCGGCGTAGGCGAGGGTGATCCCGGCGCGGGCGGCCTGCGCCTCCGCCTCGGCCTTGGTCAGGCTGACCAGCTGGGGGGCGTCCGTGTAGCGACCCGCCCCGAACCACCAGCCCCCGACAGCGGCGACCAGGCCGAGGACCACCACGACGGCGGCCACCGCCAGCCGGCCGCGACGGTCGCTCATCACCCGGGCGCGCAGCTCGCCGAGCCGGGACCAGAGGTCGCCCTCGCCGGGCGACGAGGTGGCCCGCCGTCGGCCGGCCCGCTGGCCGCCCTCGGGCAGCCGGGCCCAGTTCGGCCGCTCGGCCGGACGGACGGCCGCGACCACCATGGTCGGCTGTGACAGCGGCTGCTCGTCGGGAACCCGGCGCAGCACGGCGGTGTGGCTGTTCTGGTTGCCCAGCTGATCGCGGGCCACCTGGACCTCGGTGAGCAGCGCTCCGGCGTCGGCGGGCCGGGCTGCGGGGTCGCGCCGGGTGGCCCGGGCGACGAGCTCGTCCAGGACCGGCGGCAGGGCGGGGACCAGGGTCGACGGGGCCGGCACGTCCCGGTCGACGTGCTGCCAGGCGATGTCGATCGGGCGGTCGCCGTCGTAGGGCACCCGACCGGTGAGCATCTCGAAGAGCACGATGCCGGCCGAGTAGACGTCGGTACGCGCGTCGGCCCGGCCCTCGGTGACCAGCTCGGGTGCGACGTAGGCCACCGTCGCCATGAGCTGGTTGCCGTCCTCCTCGGCGCTGGCCTCGACCGCCCGGGCCAGGCCGAAGTCGGCGACCTTGACCACGCTGTCGACCAGGTTGGCCACGCCGCCGGTGGGCGCCTCGGCGACCAGCACGTTCTCCGGCTTGACGTCGCGGTGCACCACCCCGGACCGGTGTGCGGCGGCGATCGCGGCGAGCATCTGCTCGAAGATGGCCAGCGCCTCGTCCGGGTTGAGCCGGCGCCGCTCGGCGAGGACGTCGCGCAGGGTGCGGCCGCGGACGTACTCCATGACCAGGTAGGGCAGGCCGCCGTGGGTGCCCTGGTCGTAGACGGCGACCACGTTGGGGTGGGTCAGCCGGGCGATCGTCTTCGCCTCGTCGGTGAACCGCGCGACGAAGCCGGCGATGTGCGACCGGGCCTCGGAGGCCTGGGTCGGGTGAATGATCTTGACCGCCACGGTGCGCTCGAGGCGCTCGTCGGTGGCGGTGTACACGGTCGCCATGCCGCCACGGGCCACGCGACCGCGGATGCGGTAGCGCCCGTCGATCAGCGAGCCCAGCAACGTGTCGGCGACCTGTGTGTCCATCGGCAGGGAGTCTATGTGTCCAGAGGGTGAAGGTTGAACAGGATGCTACAGCCGGGGCCCGACCGGGTGGGTCCCGGCGCGCTCGCCGCTCGCCGGAGAACGCTCTGACCTGCACCGACACCCCGTCGATACGTCGGCGGCCGGCCCGCGCCGGATCGGCGGCAGGAATCCGCCGGCGGGCGGGCGCTCCACCCCCGACCGGCGTCTGCCGGACGCCTCCTGCGGGGTGCCGTTGGCCCGGCACGGCGGCGGCGTGGCAGGGTGATCGGGTGACCGAACCCGTACCCGCCGACCAGGCCGCAGCCGGCCCCGACCTCGCCGGACCCGCCGACGCGGCCGGCTGGCTCACCCTGCCGGACGTCGCCGAGCGCCTCGACGTGTCGATCAGCAAGGTGCACCAGATGATCCGCGACCGCGAACTCCTGGCGGTCCGCCGGGACGGCATCCGCCGGGTGCCGGCGGAGCTGGTGGCCAACCACACCGTGCTCAAGCATCTGCCCGGCGTGCTCAACCTGCTCGCCGACGCCGGCTACGACGACGAGGCCGCGCTGCGCTGGCTGTACGAGCCGGACGACAGCCTCTCCGGCACCGCCGCCGCCGCGCTCGGCGGCGACCAGGCCCGCGAGGTCAAGCGCCGCGCCCAGGCCCTCGGCTTCTGACCCACCCCCACCCCCACCCGCCGGGCCGACGTTGATCATGGAGTTGTTGTCACCGGCACCGGCACCGGCGTGTCGTGACAACAACTTCTTGATCGACAGGCCGGCCGGGGGAGGCCGGGGTGAGAGAGGGCGGCCGGGGTGGCTCAGTCGGTGCGGCGGGTGGCGGCGATGGCCAGGTCGACCAGGGCCTGGCGGGCCTCGGTGTCGAGGTCGACGGTGGCCAGCGCGGCCAGCGCGGTCTCGGTCAGCGTGGCGATCCGCTGCTCCGTCCGGGCCAGCGCGCCGCTCGTGGTGATCAGCTCGCGCAGCCGGGCGACCCGCCGCTCGTCCAGGCCCGGATCGCCGATCCCGGCCATCAGCAGCTCACGGCCGGCGTCGTCGGTCGTCTCCAGGGCCGCCGCCACCAGGAAGGTGCGCTTGCCCTCGCGCAGGTCGTCGCCGGCCGGCTTGCCGGTCTGGGTCGGGTCGCCGAAGACGCCGAGCACGTCGTCACGGAGCTGGAACGCCTCGCCCAGCGGCAGCCCGTACGCCGAGTAGGCCGCCTGGACCTCCGCCGGCGCGTCGGCCAGCGCGGCGCCGAGCAGCAGCGGCCGCTCGACCGTGTACTTCGCCGACTTGTAGCGGGCGACCTTGCCGGCCCGCTCCACCGACGTGTCCCGGGTCACCTGGGTGAGGACGTCCAGGTACTGGCCGACGGTGACCTCGGTGCGCATCTCGTCGAAGACCGGCCGGGCCCGGGCCACCGTGCGCGGGTCCAGCCCGGCGGAGTGCAGCAGCTCGTCGGACCAGACCAGGCAGAGATCACCGAGCAGGATCGCGGCGGCGTCGCCGAACCCGTCGGGGTCGCCGCCCCAGCCGGACCTGCGGTGCCGGGCAGCGAACCGTCGGTGCACGGCGGGCTCCCCGCGCCGGGTGTCCGAGCGGTCCATCAGGTCGTCGTGGATCAGGGCGCTGGCCTGCACGAACTCCAGAGCGGCCAGGGCGGCCAGCACCTGGTCGCTGTCCACCCCGCCGGCGCCCCGGTAGCCCCAGTAGGCGAAGGCCGGCCGCAGGCGCTTGCCGCCGCCCAGCACGAAGGTCTCGATCGCTTCCGCCACCGGTGTCAGCGCGTCGTCGACACCGGCCATCCAGATCCGCTGATTGGCCAGGAACTCGGTGAGGGCCTTGTCGATCCGCTGGCGGAGGCCGGCACGGTCGATCGGGGAGACGGGAGCAGCGTCGGTCACGCCAGAACGCTAGCCGGTCCGGTCGGCGCTCGGATACCCGCCAGTATCGGCTGTGCCGCGCGGCCCGGTGGTCCCCGACCCGTCTTCGCCGGGGGCGCCGGACGGGGCAGGTAGGGGCGGGCCGCCGTGACCAGGGCCGAGTGCCGGCGGACCGCGGGCGCCCGCCGGTGGGCGGCCAGCCGGCGACGTACCTCGGTCAGTTGGGTCACCGCCCGGGGTGACCCGGCGCGTACCGCGTCGAGCAGCGCCACGCCGGCCACGTCGCAGGCCAGCTCGACCTCGCCGAGCTGGAGATAGCCCCGGGCCAGCCAGCCGCCGTAGATCGCCGCCCGGCGCGGGCGCCCCGGCTCCCGGGCCGCGTCGAGCAGCGCCTCGGCCCGTCGGGGTCGGCCCAGGGCGACCAGGGCCCGACCGGTCATCGCCGCCAGCTCCGGGCCGTCGAGCCAGTAGAGCCACGGCGGCTCCCGCTCCGGCTCGGGCGCCCCGGCGACCCGATCCGCCGCACCGAGGGCCTGCCGGGCGGCGTCCGGCTGCCCGCCGAGCGCGGCGGCCAGCGCCACCCGGTGCAGCAGCAGGGCACGCAGCCCCGGGCTGGCCCACCGCCGGCTGCCCGCGTAGCCGGTGCGGGCCAGCAGCAGCGCGCCCTGCGGATCGCCGGCCCCGGCCAGCAGGTGACTGGCCGAGCCGAGCAGGTGCCCGGCGAGGGCCGGATCCCCGGCGGCGGCCGCGGCGCGCAGCCCGAGCCGGTAGGCGTCCAGCCCACCGGCCAGATCGCCGGCGTCGGCGGCGAGCCAGCCGGCGAGCTGGGCCGACTCGGCGAGCACCGGCAGCAACCGGCGGCGCCCGGCCGGCCCGGACCGGGGCAGGGCCCGGACCACCCGGCGGAGCCGGTCGGCGCCGAACGGGGCGAGGTCGACGCCGCCGGCGAGGTCGTCCAGCCGGCGCAGCCCGGCCAGGTCGACGCCGGGTGCCGGGCCCGGGCGGGAACGCGGGGACGGGCCACCGGGCGGTGCCGCCCCGACCGACGGCCACCCGGGATGCCGGCCGGACCCGACGCCCGGTGCGTCGGAGGCGGTGAGCCGGCCGGGCGCGGGGACCAGCAGGGCAGCCCGCGGATCGGCCAGCCAACGCTGTGCCAGGGCAAGCAGCGCCGCGCGGGACCGGGCGCCCGCGGCGGGCCCGACCGGCGGCCGGGCGAGGCGTCGGGCCCGGGCCGCGGCGTCGGTCAACAGCGCGACCGGCGCGGCGAGGACGACGGCGAGCCAGCGCAGCCAGAAGTCGCCGGGCACCCGGACCTGCCGCTCCCACCGGGAGATCTCGTGCCGGCTCAGCGTCGGCACGCCGGCGGCGGCGCAGAGCTCGGCGGCGGTGCGCTGCTGGCTCCACCCGCGAGCCAGCCGGAGCTGGGTGAGCAGCGGCCCGAGCAGCAGCGGGCCGGCGTGCGGGGTCGGCGTCATGATCCCTCCCGACGGGGTCGGCGCGGCGCCGCGGGCCGGCCCACCGGACCGGCCGCGCCACCACTGGCGGCGACCCCCGCGCGTGCCCCCGGGAGCCGGCCGACCCGGCCGGCTCCACCCGCGCTGCCATCTGGATATCCCGGGGGTACGACGCTTTCCCGCGCCGCCCGGCCCGACCCGCCGCCCGGCGGCGTCCCGTCCGGCCGTCATCGGGTGGGAAGATCGTGGGTACGGGGGCCCGCTCCCGCTAGAGTCGGAGCGTGGCGCTCGGTCTTCCCTCGGTCCTCCCCAACCCGCAGCCGGCGATCGGGGAGCTGATCCGTGAGCGGCAGCCGACCTTCTCCTTCGAGTTCTTCCCGCCCAAGACGGCGCAGGGCGAGCGCCTGCTCTGGCAGGCGATCCGGGAGCTGGAGTCGCTGCGGCCGTCGTTCGTCTCGATCACGTACGGCGCGGGCGGGTCGACCCGGGACACCACCGTCGCGGTCACCGAGCGGATCGCCACCGAGACCACCCTGCTGCCGATGGCCCACCTGACCGCGGTCGACCACTCGGTCGCCGAGCTGCGGCACGTGATCGGCCGGCTGGCCGGGGTCGGGGTGCGCAACGTGCTGGTGGTGCGCGGCGACCCGCCGGGCAACCCGGGCGGCGAGTGGGTCCGCCACCCCGAGGGGGTGCTCTACGCCGAGGAGCTGGTCCGGCTGGTGCGCGACGCCGGTGACTTCAGCGTCGGCGTGGCCGCCTTCCCCTACAAGCACCCGCGCTCCCCGGACGTGGTCAGCGACACCGAGCACTTCGTCCGCAAGTGCCGGGCCGGCGCCGAGTTCGCGATCACGCAGATGTTCTTCGACGCCGACGACTACCTGCGGCTGCGGGACCGGGTGGCCGCCGCCGGCTGCGACACCCCGATCCTCGCGGGCGTGATGCCGGTGACCCAGCTGGGCACGATCGAGCGGTCGGTCCAGCTCTCCGGGGCGCCCTTCCCGACCGCGCTGGCCGAGCGGTTCGAGAAGGTCGCCGACGATCCGGAGGCGGTGCGCCGGCTCGGCATCGAGCAGGCCAGCGAGATGTGCCGCCGGCTGCTCGACGAGGGTGTGCCGGGGATCCACTTCATCACCCTCAACCGCTCCACCGCCACCCGCGAGGTCTGGCAGAACCTCCGGGTGGACGCGCGGGCGTGAACGCGCGCACCGCGACACCTGATCACCGCCGCGACGGTTGATCCGTGGTGGGCACAAACCTGAAGTGGGACGAGTACGCCACGGCGTGGGCGCGGCTGCACGGCGGCTTCGACCCCCGGTCGGCCGCGCCGGTGGTGCGCGCCTGGCTGCGCTTCGCCTACCACGTCGGGTACGTGCTGGGTCGGCTGCGGGTCGGCCCGACCGCGGTGACGGTGGTCGGCGTGCTGCTCTGCGTCTGCGTGCCGGTCTTCGCCGTACGGCCGGGGGACGGACCGTTCCTCGGCGCGTTGTTCGTGCTGCTGGCCGGGGTCGCGGACAGTGTCGACGGCGCGGTGGCGGTGGCCACCGGCCGGACCACCCGGCTCGGCTACGTCTACGACTCGGTGGCCGACCGGCTCGGTGAGGTCGCCTGGCTGGTCGCGTTCTGGCTGATCGGCGCGCCCGGTGCGTTGGTGGTCGCCGGTGGGGCGCTCTCCTGGCTGCACGAGTACGTGCGGGCCCGGGCGGTCTCCGCCGGAATGCGGGAGATCGGGGCGGTGACCGTGGGGGAGCGCCCGACCCGGGTCTCGGTGGCCGTCGGCGGGCTGCTGGTGGCGGGGCTGGCCGGGCTGATCCAACCCGACCTGACGGCCGGCACGATCACCATGGCGACCGCGGTCTGGGTGCTGCTCGCCGGCTTCGGTCTGGGCCAGTTGACGTCCGCCGTCCGCCGGGCCCTGCTCGAAGCCGGCTGAGCCCGACCCGTCCGGGCCGGTCCGGCGACGAGCCGCCCACGCCCCAGGTTCAGGCCGGGCCGATCGCGGTGGCGACGATCTGGGCGGAGAGGGTGACCATCGGCAGGCCGCCGCCCGGGTGACCGGAGCCGCCGACCAGCCACAGCCCGTGCACCGGGCCGCGGTTGGCGGGCCGGAGCAGGCCACCCGCGGTGCCGTAGATCGTCCCGCCCGGCGCGCCGGTCGCCGCCCCCAGGTCGGCCGGGGTACGGATCTCCCGGAACAGCACCCGGTCGCGCACGTCCACGCCGCGCGCGGCGAGCACGTCCAGGATCCGGTCGGCGTACGCCTCGGCGAGCCCGGGCCGGCGCCAGTCGACCGCACCCGCCGCGGTGCCGTGCCGGGGCGCGTTGACCAGCACGAACCACGCCTCGTGTCCGGCCGGCCGGACCATCGGGTCGTCGGCGACGGTGACGAAGACCGTCGGGTCGGGCGCCGGCCGGGCCCGGACGCCCCGGCCCGGGTCGCCGAAGATCGCGTCGAACTCGGCGTCGTAGTCGCCGGGGAACAGCACGGTGTGGTGGGCCAGCCCGGAGGAACCGCTCACCCCGAGCAGCAGCACGAAACCGGCCAGGCTGCGGTCGGTCAGCCCGGCCAGCCGGCCCGGGTTGGGCAGCAGGTCGCGGTAGAGGGTGAGCGCGTCGCAGTTGGCCACCACCACGTCGGCGGGGACCGGCGCGGCGACGCCGTCGAGGCGTACCCCGTGCACCCGGCCGCCCGCGGCGTCGATCCGGGTCACCGTGGCGCCGGTCTGCACGACCACGCCGAGGTCCAGACAGCGCGACAGCAGCGCGTCGGCGAGCGTGCCCAGGCCGCCGCGCAGGTACCAGCCGCCGAAGGCCAGCTCGGCGTAGGGCACGGCGACCAGCGCGGCCGGGGCCCGGCGCGGATCGGCGCCGGTGTAGGTGGCGTACCGGTCGAGCAGCATCCGCAGCCGCGGATCGGTGAGATGCCGGCGACCCAGACCGCGCAGCGTCCGGCCCGGCCCGATGGCGGCCAGGTCGCCCAGCCGCCAGGCCAGCGCGGCGAGGTCGCGGGGCGAGTCCACCGGGCGGCGCAGCACGTGCCGGGAGGAGGCCGCCCAGACCCGCTCGGCGCGGCGCCACAGCCGCTGCCAGTCCGCCGCCGCCCGGTCGCCGAGGGCGGCGCCGATCCGGGCGGCGAACTCGGCCGGGTCGGCGCAGGAGTCCAGGGTCGAGGAGTCCGGGAAGACGTGCCGGACGACCGGGTCCAGCGGAGCCAGGTCGAGGTACTCGTCGAGCTTCGCCCCGGTCGCCTCGAACAGGTCGGTGAAGACCTCGGGAAGGGTCAGCAGGCTCGGCCCGGTGTCGAAGTGGAACGACCCGGCCGGGGTGTCGTGCACGTACCGGCCCAGTTTGCCGCCGACCGTCTCGGCCCGCTCGAAGACGGTCACCTCGTGCCCGGTTGCGGCCAGCCGGGCGGCGGTGGCCAGCCCACCCACCCCGGCGCCGACGACCACGATCCGCGCCATCCGACGCCTCCTAGCTGACCGGGCGGCCCCGCCAGGACAGTTGCCGCCGCCTGCGCAGATGGTACGACCGCAGAGTCAGCCAACCGAGGACCACGACCGACACGGGGTGTGCCAGCGCGTCGGGCCACCACCGGCCGCCGGTGGCCCGGGCGGTGACCACCCGCCCGGCTACCCCGAGCAGGTAGGCCACCGCGGCCACCACCGCCGCCACCGGATGTCCGGCGACGAGCGTGCCCAGCGCCAGCAGCGGCGGGGCGGTGTAGAGCAGGAGCAGCAGCGCCAGCACGGCCGCCGCCGCGCCCGGATGCCCGAACGTGGCCCAGAGCGACTTCGAGTAGCCGTCACGCAGCTGCGGCCAGGTGTCGTACATCCGGCAGACGGCCAGCCGCGAGCCGTCGACGAGCGCGATCCGGCCGCCGGCCCGCTTGACCGCCCGGGCCAGCTCGACGTCCTCCAGGATCTTCTCGGCGACCGCGGCGTGCCCGCCCGCCCGCAGGTAGCCGGCCCGGTCCAGCACCAGGAACTGCCCGCCGGCGGCGGCCAGCGACGGTCGGGGCGAGCGCTCCATCGCCCGCAGCGGCAGGAAGGTCAGCCACAGCCACTGCAACAGCGGCTGGACCAGCCGGTCGGCCGCCGTGGCCGCCACGATCCGGGGGTACGGCGACAGCAGCGTCACGCCCGCCGCGCGCAGTTCGGTGACCGCCGCCGCCACCGCGTGCGGGGCGAGCACCACGTCGGCGTCGACGAAGACCAGCGCGGTGGCCGCCGGGTCGGCCCGGGTGGCGAGCTGCCAGCAGGCGTACGGCTTGCCCAGCCAACCCGGCGGCGGGGCCGTCCCGATGAGCAGGGTGACCCGCGGGTCGTCGCCGGCGATCGCCCGCACCACCTCGGCGGTGCCGTCGGTGGAGCCGTCGTCGAGCACCACGACGCGCAGCCCGGGCACCCCCCGCTGGTCGAGCAGCGCCCGCAGGCAGGGGCCCACCCGTTCGGCCTCGTCCCGCAGCGGCAGCAGCACCGCCACCGGCTCGGTCACCTCGGCCACCGGCGCGGCCGGCCGGCGCAGCCAGCGGGCGGCGTTGAGCACGGTGTGCGCGGTCAACGCCGCGACACCGAGGGCGAGCGCGAGCAGCGGGGTCATGTCGTCGCGTCGACGCCGGAGCGCTGCGCCCGGCGCGGCTCCCGCCGATCGTCGCGGTGCCGGAGGGCGCGCAGCAGCACCACCGCCAGCGGCACCGCGGTCACCCCCATCCCGGCCGCCCCCCACAGCGCCGACGCGGGCAGGTCCAGGAAGACCGCGTGGGCCAGCACGCTGGAGCCGTACGTCCAGAGGTAGAGCGCGAGCATCGGGGCGTCCCGGCCGTCGGTGACCGCCACGGCCGGTCCGGCCAGCGGGCGCAGCGCGCTCATCAGCAGCACCGCGAAGAGCAGCCAGCCCAGGTAGTTGCTGACCGGGACGCCGGGCAGCCCGGGCAGGGCTTCGGTGGCGTCCCGCCAGCGCCAGTAGCCCTCGGCCACCATCTGCGGGTCGAGGAAGAGGTCCCAGGCGGCCAACCCCACCGCGGCCAGCGCCACCCGCCGCACCACCAGCCGGCCCCGGGCCGGCGCGCCGGTGCCGCCCGGCGCGGTCAGCCGTACCGCGGCCAGCCAGGCCGGCCAGGCCATCCAGGTCCAGGCCAGCGGGATGATCAGGGGTACGCCGGCAAGCTTCGGCCCCAGCTCGCCGGAGTAGTCGTAGCTGCCGAACGGCACCCCGGTGGCCACCCCGACCGCCTCGATGGCGAACCCGCCGCCGGTGGCCACCGCGACCAGCGCCGCCGCGCCGCGCGGCCCCCGGCTGAGCAGGGCGTGGCCGACCGAGAGCAGGTAGCCGAGGACGACGGTGGCCACGGTCAGCCGGGCCCGGGCCGGCCCGTCGGTCAGCGGATAGCAGATCTGGGCGAGCACCAGGACGGCCAGCAGCGCCCAGGGCAGCCGCCGGCTCATGCCGCCGGATGGTCGAGCGGCAGATCCCGGCCGAGCACGCCGAACGGCCGCTCGTCGCCGGGGAAGTGGAAGTCGCGCAGCACGTCGCTGAAGCCGAACCGGCGGTACAGCCGCCAGGCCCGTGACGTCTGCTCGTCGGCCTCCGGGGTGGAGAGCAGGGTGGTGCTCCCCTCGGCCATGGTGAGCAGCGCGCGCAGCTGCCCGGCGCCCAGGCCGTGCCCCTGCGCCGGCGGCCGGACGTGCAGCTCGACCACCTCGAAGCACTCGGTCAGCCAGCGCTGCCGGGCCGGCGGGTCCAGCGCCCGCAGCACCTGGTCGTGCCACCACTGCCCGGCGGCGCCGAGGTAGCCGTAGCCGAACCCGGCGAGGCGGCCCTCACTGGTCAGGCTGGCGACGGCGCGGAACCCGGGTCGGCGTACGTGGGTGGCGATGTAGCCGCGCCGGGCCTCCAGCAGGTCGGCCCGGTAGCCCATCGCCTCGCCGTAGACGGCCACCACGTCGTCCAGCCGTCGGACGAGATCGTCCGGGGTCCACCGCACCAACCTCATGCCCACCCACCTCTGTCGTCCACGTCCTCGTCGACCCAGCCCAGCACCGCGCGGTCACCGACCACGCCACGCACCTCGAAGCGCGCGAAGAGCTCCTCGGCGTACCAGCCCTCGGTGGGGGTCCGGGTGATCGCCGCGCGATGCTCCGGGTGACGGTACGCGAACGCCACCAGGTCCGCCGGGTCCCGCCACACGCTCACGGTGCCCTGCCAGCCCAGCGGCGCCTCGCCCACGCCGAAGCGGGCCAGCAGCCCCGGCGCGGTGTGCAGGGCCGCGGCCACCGGCGGGACCGCCCGCCAGAACGTGGCCGCCCGGCGGGCCCGCAGCCGGGCCCGGGTCAGCGCGAGCACCGGCCCGGCGACCCGGCCGCCGGCCGGCTCACCGAACGGCCGGCGACGGGACCACTCACCCCGGCTGGTCAGCGGGCGCAGGTCGACCCGGACGGCGGCGCGGGCGATCCGGGCCCAGGCCCGGCCGACCGGCGTGTCGTCGAAGCCGGCGGCCGCGGTGGGGGAGTCCCAGACGGTCAGCGCGGCCCACCGGGTCAGGTCGGCGTCGCCCGGTCCGAAGCCGGTCCCGGTCCCGGTGCCGAGCAGTTTGCCGAACCGTACGCCCGGGGTGGCGCGCAGCCGGCGCGGGTCGAGCGCCATCCGGGTCAGCGCCCGGGGCAGCGCCGCCGGTGCGGTCCGCCACACGTGCAGGGTGACCAGGTCCGGAACGGCGTGCTCCACGGCCCGCTCGGTCACGCCACCTCGGTCGGGGTGCCGGCGGTGATCCGCAGCAGTTCGATGTAGGTGCTCGGGAAGACCGCCCGGGGCACGCCGCCGGCCGCCCAGACCTCGTGGTACGCGGCGAGCGCGGTGTCCACCAGGGTGCGCAGCGGCCGCGGGTGCCCGAGCGGGGCAACCCCGCCGATCGGCTGGCCGGTGTGCGTCCGGACGAACTCCGGGGTGGCCCGGCGCAGCCGGCTGACCCCGACCGACGCGGCCAGCCCGGCCACGTCCACCCGGTGCGCGCCGGAGGTGAGCACGAGCAGCGGCGCGTCGTCGGCGTCGAAGATGAGCGAGTTGGCGATCTGGCCGACCTGGACGCCGAGCGCGTCGGCGGCGGCCGCGGCGGTGTGCACCGCCTCGGGCAGCAGGCGGACGGCGGCGGGCGCGCCGGAGCCGTCGCGCGCGTCCGCGCCGGCCAGCGCGTCCTGCACCGCCCGTACGTTCGGGTGTGGCTGCATGCCGCCATTCTCCCCGGTTCGCTCCGCCGCGGGTGGGTCGGGCCACGCCGTGTCCCGTCGCCGGTGAGGGCCCGGCGCGTCACACGTTGCATTTTCGTCGGTGGGGAGGTGTACTGTCAGCAGTAGTTAGAACGAGTGTTCGATTGCCTCGAACGTTCGTTCCAACCCACCCCGGTAGCGGTGTTTCGCGGCGCGGCTCCGGGCGGTGCGGCTCCGCGGGCCGCACCGGGGTTCCGGGCAGTCGCGAGCCCGAGCCCCATCAGGCAGGAGCGTCGCCCGCCGCCCACGACCCCCGGGCGGCGGGCGACGAACCCGCCGGTACGCCGGCCGGGTGTGGTGTGGGGAAGCATCCACACCCGGCCGGCCCCCACACCGGTGCGTCTTCCTCCGCACCACTCGACCCGGCGTCCCGCCGGCGGATTCCGTCCGCCGCCGGCCGGCCGCCTCGGCCAGTGGAGGAGACAGTCCCATGCCGACCAACGCGGCTCAGCCACCGACGGTGCCGGCGCACGTGCTGCCGCACCGCACCCCCGCCCAGCTCCTCGCGGTGGCCCGGCACGGGCTGGCCGAGGCCGGCCAGACCCGTCCCGACGGTCTCCGCTACGCGGCCGCCCACCTGGCCGCCCTGCGTGCGGCCGCGGCCCTGCTCGCCGCCCGGGCCCGGCCCGCCCCCACCCGGCGCAACCGGATCACCAGCGTCTGGGTGCTGCTCTCCACCGTCGCCCCCGAGCTCGACGAGTGGGCCCGCTTCTTCGCCGCTGGGGCCGGCAAACGGGCCGCCGCCGAGGCCGGCATACCCCGGGTGGTCAGCGCCCGGGAGGCCGACGACCTGCTCCGCGCGGCCGAGCAGTTCGTCTCGGTGGTGGAGACCGCGCTCGGCGTGGTCCACCAGCCGGCGCTCGACGGCCTCGCCGCCTGACCCGGGATCCGTTCCCGCAGCAACACCTGATCCATCAGCAACACGACGGGGGGTTGGTCCGATGGCGGGCCGAATGGTGGTCGGTTCCGCCGCGCTGGCCGATCTGGTCCGTCCAGCGAGCGCGCCTGATCCGGCGGGCGGCCACCGGACGCTGCCGGTGGCCCCCGAGTTGACCGGGCTGCTGCCCAACCGGGGGCTGCGCCGGGGCAGCACGATCGCGGTCGCCACCGGCCACCCACGGCGCAGCGGCGGCACCTCGCTGGTGCTGGCGCTGCTCGCCGAGGCGTCCCGGGCCGGCTCGTGGTGCGCCGTGGTGGGGGTGCCGACGTTCGGGGCGGGCGCCGCCGCCGAGCTCGGGATCGCCCTGGACCGGCTCGCCCTGGTGCCGAACCCCGGGCCCGAGTGGGCCACCGTCATCGCCGCGCTGATCGACGGGGTGGACGTCGTGGTCACCGCGGTGCCGGCGGCGGTCTCCGCCTCGGTCGCCAACCGGCTGGCCGCCCGGGCCCGGCAGCGCGGCAGCGTGCTCGTCCCGTACGGGCGGTGGGACGGCGCGGACGTGACGTTGCAGGTGGTCCGGGGGGTCTGGGAAGGGCTCGGGTCGGGCCGGGGCCGGCTGCGCCGCCGGGAACTCACCGTCTCGGCGCGCGGGCGGGGGGCGGCCGCCCGGCCCAAGGAGATCAAGGTCTGGCTGCCCGGCGCGGAGCTGACCCGGGTGATTCCCCGTACCGTGACGCCCGCCGCCGGTCGCCCGGTCGCCGCCGGCCGGCTCCGCCCGGTGGCCTCGCCCGGGCGCGCCCTCGCCGACGACTCCCACCGTGGCGCGCTCACCCTGGTCGATCCGGCGTGACCGACGCACCGCTGCGCACCCTGCTGCTCTGGTGCCCGGACTGGCCGGTGCTCGCCGCCGAGATCGTCGACGGGGTGCCGGCCACCGGCCCGGTCGCGGTGCTGCACGCCAACCGGGTGGTGGCCTGCTCCGAGCAGGCTCGGGCCGAGGGGGTGCGGCGGGGCCTGCGCAAACGGGAGGCGCAGGGCCGCTGCCCCCAACTCACCGTCGTCGAGTACGACCCCGGGCGGGACGCCCGCGCGTTCGAACCGGTGGTCGCCGCGGTGGAGGAACTGGTCGCCGGGGTGGAGGTGGTCCGACCGGGCGCGTGCGCGCTGACCGCCCGGGGGCCGAGCCGCTACCTCGGCGGTGAGGAGGCGGCGGCCGAGCGGATCATCGAGCACGTCGCCCAGACCTGCGGGGTGGAGAGCCAGGTCGGGATCGCCGACGGCGTCTTCGCCGCCGGGCTGGCCGCCCGCGGCGGGCGGATCGTCCCGACCGGCGGCACCCCGGCGTTCCTGGCCGAGCTGCCGGTCGAGGCGCTCGGCCGGCCGGCCCTGGCCGACCTGCTGCGTCGGCTCGGGGTGCGCACCCTCGGCGGCTTCGCCGCGCTGCCCGCCGGCGACGTGCTGGCCCGGTTCGGGTTCGACGGCGCGCTGGCCCACCGGCTGGCCGCCGGGCGCGACGACCGACCGCTCGCCGTCCGCCAACCCCCGGCCGACCTGACGGTGACCGCCGAGCACGACGAGCCGATCGACCGGGTCGACGCGGCGGCGTTCGCCGCCCGGGCGTTGGCCGAACAGCTGCACGACCGGCTCGCCGGGCACGGGCTGGCCTGCACCCGGCTCGGCATCGAGGCGGTCACCGCGCACGGCCAGGAGCTGCACCGGGTCTGGCGTCACGACGGTCTGCTCACCGCCGCGGCCATCGCCGACCGGGTCCGCTGGCAGCTCGACGGCTGGCTCACCGGCAGCAGCGGGCGCGGCGGGGCCGGCCCGACCCGGCCGACGGCCGGCATCATCCGGCTGCGGCTGGTCCCCGACGGGGTGATCGCCCAGGCCGGTCTGCAGTCCGGTCTGTGGGGGGAGACGGGCGAGGAGCGGGAGCGGGCGCACCGGGCGCTGAGCCGGGTGCAGGGCATCCTCGGCCCGGAGGCGGTGCTCACCGCGGTGCTCGGCGGCGGCCGGTCCCCGGCCGACCAGGTGCACCTGGTGCCGTGGGGCGACGAGCGGCTGCCGGCCCGCCCCGGTCCGCCGCCGCTGCCCGGCGAGCCGGCCGCCGGCACCGGGGCCGGCGGTGGTGCCCGAGCGGGCGGTGGTGCCCGAGCGGGCGGTGGTGTCCGAGCGGGCGGTGGTGCCGGGGCCGGCGGTGGTGCCGGAGCCGGCGTCGGGCGGGCCGGTCGTACCGGTGCCAGCCCGCCCTGGCCCGGTCGGCTTCCGCCGCCCGCGCCGGCCGTGGTGCTGCCCAGTCCGCTGGCCGCCACCGTGCACGACGCCGCCGGCGAGCCGGTCGTGGTCAGCGCGCGCCTGGCGGTGAGCGCCGCGCCGGCCCGGATCACCGTGGGCACGGCGTCGCCGGTCGAGATCGTCGGCTGGGCCGGGCCGTGGCCGGTCGACGAGCGCTGGTGGGCGCCGGCCGAGGCCCGGCGCCGGGCCCGGTTCCAGGTCAGCCTCGCCGACGGCGCCGCCCTGCTGCTCGCGGTCGAGGCCGGGCAGTGGCTGGTGGAGGCGATCTATGACTGAGCGTCGGGCGGTAGCGGCCGCAGGGGTGACCGCCGGCCGGGCCGGAGCGGGCGGATGAGTTTCCACAACCCGAAGATGCCCTGGTCCGAGCTGGAGGGGGTGCTCTCCGGCCGGCCGCCCGGCGGCGCGTCCGGCCGGTCCCGCGCGCAACGGCACCTGCATGTGGTCGACCCGCTCGCGGTTGACGCCGACGGCGGGGACAGCCCGGCCTGGAGCCGCCGGCGGGAGCAGTACGAACCGCCGGCGGTGGCCCGCCCCGAGGGCGCGGTCCCCTACGCGGAGCTGCACGCGCACACCAACTTCAGCTTCCTCGACGGGGCCAGCCACCCGGAGGAGCTGGCCGAGGAGGCGGCCCGGCTGGGGCTCACCGCGCTCGCCGTCACCGACCACGACGGCTTCTACGGCGTGGTGCGCTTCGCCGAGGCGGCCCGGGCGTTGCAGCTGCCGACCATCTTCGGCGCCGAACTCTCCCTCGGCCTGCCCGGCCCGCAGAACGGCGAACCGGACCCGCTCGGCGCGCACCTGCTGGTGCTCGCGCACGGCCACGAGGGGTACGCCCGGCTGGCCAGCACCATCGCCCGGGCCCAGCTGCGCGGCGGGGAGAAGGGCCGCCCGATCTACGGCGAGCTGGAGGAGGTCGCCGCCGAGCTGCGCGACCACGTCCTGGTGCTCACCGGTTGCCGCAAGGGGCACGTGCCGGCGGCGCTGCTCACCGAAGGGGTCGACGCGGCGGCCCGCGAGCTGGACCGGCTGACCGCGCTCTTCGGCGCGGAGACCGTCGCGGTGGAACTCACCGACCACGGTCACCCGGTCGACGCGGACCGCAACGACGCGCTCGCCGAGCTGGCCGCCGCCGCCGGCCTGCCCACGGTGGCCAGCAACAACGTGCACTACGCGACCCCGGGGCGTCGTCGGCTGGCCACCACGGTGGCCGCCGTCCGGGCCCGACGCAGCCTGGACGAGATCGACGGTTGGCTACCCGCGGCCTCCACCGCCCACCTGCGCAGCGGCGCCGAGATGGCGGCCCGGTTCGCCGCGTACCCGGGCGCGGTGGCCCGGGCCGCCGAGTTCGGCGCCGAACTCGCCTTCGACCTGCAACTGGTCGCGCCACAGCTGCCCGCCTACCCGGTGCCGCCGGGGCACACCGAGATGAGCTGGCTGCGCGACCTGACCGAGCAGGGGGCGCGGGAGCGCTACGGCCCCCGGGAGGCGCACCCGACGGCGTACGCGCAGCTCGACCACGAACTGGGCATGATCGAGGAGCTGGGCTTCCCCGGCTACTTCCTGGTGGTCTACGACATCGTGGCGTTCTGCCGGGAGCAGGACATCTACTGCCAGGGCCGGGGCTCGGCGGCGAACTCGGCGGTCTGCTACGCGCTGCGGATCACCAACGTCGACGCGGTCCGGCACCGGCTGCTCTTCGAGCGGTTCCTCGCCCCGGAACGCGACGGCCCGCCGGACATCGACGTGGACATCGAGTCCGACCGCCGGGAGGAGGTGATCCAGCACGTCTACACCCGCTACGGCCGGGAACACGCCGCCCAGGTGGCCAACGTCATCTCCTACCGGCCCCGCTCCGCGGTGCGGGACGTCGCCAAGGCGTTCGGCTTCTCGCCCGGGCAGCAGGACGCCTGGAGCAAGCAGATCGACCGGTGGGGCTCGGTCGCCACGGTCGACGTCGAGGACATCCCCGAGCAGGTGGTGGAGTACGCCAACGAGCTGCAGACGTTCCCCCGGCACCTGGGCATCCACTCCGGTGGGATGGTGATCTGCGACCGGCCGGTGATCGAGGTCTGCCCGGTCGAGTGGGGGCGGATGCCCGGCCGCAGCGTGCTCCAGTGGGACAAGGACGACTGCGCCGCCGTCGGCCTGGTCAAGTTCGACCTGCTCGGCCTCGGCATGCTCTCCGCGCTGCACTACGGCTACGACATGATCGGGACGACCCTCGACCTCGGCGACATGACGCTGGACGACCCGGAGGTCTACGACATGCTCTGCCGGGCCGACTCGGTCGGGGTGTTCCAGGTGGAGAGTCGTGCTCAGATGGCCACCCTGCCCCGGCTCAAGCCCCGCGAGTTCTACGACCTGGTGGTCGAGGTGGCGCTGATCCGGCCCGGCCCGATCCAGGGCGGCTCGGTGCACCCGTACATCCGGCGCAAGAACGGCCAGGAGCCGGTGACGTTCGCGCACCCGCTGATGCGCAACGCGCTGGAGAAGACCCTCGGCGTGCCGCTCTTCCAGGAGCAGCTGATGCAGCTCGCCATCGACCTGGCCGGCTTCGACGCGGCCGGGGCCGACCAGCTGCGCCGGGCGATGGGCGCCAAGCGCTCGGTCGAGCGGATGGCGCAGATCGCCGACCGGCTCTACGCCGGCATGGCCGAGCGGGGCATCACCGGCGAGCTGGCCGACGACGTCTACCGCAAGCTCACCGCGTTCGCCAGCTACGGCTTCCCGGAGAGCCACGCGATGAGCTTCGCCTACCTGGTCTACGCCAGCTCCTGGCTCAAGCGCTACCACCCGGGGCCGTTCCTGGCCGCGTTGCTCAACGCCCAGCCGATGGGCTTCTACTCGCCGCAGACCCTGGTCGACGACGCCCGCCGGCACGGGGTGCAGGTGCGCCGACCGGACATCAACGCCAGCGGCGCCAAGGCGGTGCTGGAATCCACCCCGGACACCCGGTGGGGCAGCGAGCCGGGGGAACCGCCGCACGCCTGGGGGTTGGGCGGTCCGGCGGTCCGGCTCGGACTGTCCAGCGTGCGTACCCTCGGCGACGAGCTGGCCGAGCGGATCGAGGTCGAGCGGAGCGCGCGCGGGCCGTACCGCGACATGCCGGACCTGGCCCGGCGGGTCGGTCTCACCGCCGGGCAGCTGGAGGCGCTGGCCACCGCGGACGCCTTCGCCTGTTTCGGGCTGACCCGGCGGCAGGCGCTCTGGGCGGCCGGCGCGGCGGCCCAGGACCGGCCGGGCCGGCTGCCCGGCACGGTGACCGGCGCGGCCCCGCCGACCCTGCCCGGCATGGAGGCGGTCGACCGGCTGGTCGCCGACGTGTGGGCCACCGGGCTGTCGCCGGAGAGCCATCCGGCCCGGTTCATCCGCCCCCAGCTCGACCTGGTGGGGGCGGTGCCGATCGCCCGGCTCGGCCGGGTGGAGCCGGGCCAGCGCATCCGGGTCGGCGGCATCGTGACCCACCGGCAGCGCCCGGCGACCGCCGGCGGGGTCACCTTCCTCAACCTCGAGGACGAGACCGGCATGCTCAACGTGACCTGCTCGCCGGGGCTGTGGCAGCGCTACCGGCGGGTGGCCCGGACCAGCACCGGGCTGGTGGTCCGCGGTCGGCTGGAGCGGCACGAGGGGGTGGTCAACCTGGTCGCCGACCGGCTGGACGCGATCGAGCCGCCGGTCACTCCGGCCTCCCGCGACTTCCGCTGACGGCAGTGATCCACATTACGGTTTTCCGCCCAGCGGAGCGGGACACTTGTGGTCGCGCGGGCAGTGCGGCCCGCGCGGCACAAGGGGTGTACCGATGACAGGCAATGACGTGCACAGCGGCGCAGTGGCCAACTCCCGGCGGACCCGGCTGAGCGCCGGTTGGACCCCGGCCCACCACGCCGAGCAGCGTGAATACGAGGTCACCGACGGTCCGGTGGCCAACGCACTGCGGTCCCGCGCCCCGGAGGACGGCGACGCCACCGCCGAGTCCTGACGCGGTCGGACGCGTCCTGAGCGGGCCTGGACCGGATGACTAGGCTCGACCGGGTGGAGCAGACCCCAGGCCGGTTCGCCGGGCCGCCGCTGACCCCCCGTACCGCCGTGATCTGGTCGGTGCTGCGCGCCGAGCTGGACCGGCGGGGTGCGGCCGAGCTGACCGTCCTCGACGTGGGTGGCGGCACCGGCGGCTTCGCCGTCCCGCTCGCCCAGGCCGGGCACCGGGTCACCGTGGTCGACGCCAGCCCGGACGCGCTCGCCGCGCTGACCCGACGGGCCACCGAGGCCGGGGTGGCCGACCGGGTGCGGGCCGTGCAGGGCGACGGCGACGCCCTCGCCGGTCTGGTCGAGCCGGCCGCCGCCGACCTGGTGCTCTGCCACGCCGTGCTGGAGGTGGTCGACGACCCGGCGCCGGTGGTGGCCGCGTTGACCACCGCGCTGCGGCCCGGCGGCGCGGCGAGCGTGCTGGTCGCCGGTCGGGCCGCCGCCGTGCTCGGTCGGGCGATGAACGGCCACCTCGAGGTCGCGGCCACCGTGGCCACCGGTCCGGCCGGGAGCGCCGGCCCCCGGGACACCTTGCGGCGGCGCTACGACGCCGACGGCGCCGCCGCGCTGCTCACCGCCGCCGGGCTGGTGGTCGAGGAGATCCACGGCGTACGCGTCCTCGCCGACCTGCTGCCCGCCGCGGTCGCCGACGGGCAGCAGGGCGCGCTGGTCGAGCTGGAGCGGGCGCTCGCCGGCCGGCCGCCGTACCGGGACCTCGCCGCCCAACTGCACCTGTTCGCCCGCCGCCCGGCATGACCGGGCCGTCCGTGCCGACTGATCCGCTGGCGGTCGTCGCCCCCCGGTACGGCGACGGCAGCCTGGCCGACGTGCTGCCCAGCGCGCTCGCCGTGCTCGGGGTGCCGGGCGCTCCCGACCCGCTCGGGCTGACCGAGCCGCTGGCCGGGGTACGCCGGGTCGCCGTGCTGCTCGTCGACGGGCTCGGCTGGTACCAGATCCCCACCGCCGCCCCGCACGCCCCGACGCTGGCCGGGCTGGCCGCGACGGTCGGCCGGCCGCTCACCTCCGGCTTCCCGTCCACCACCCCGACCAGCCTGGTGACCCTTGGCACCGGCGTCGCGCCCGGCGCGCACGGCGTGCTCGGTTTCACCGTCCGGGTGCCCGGCACCGACCGGGTGCTCAGCCACATCGAGTGGACCGCCGACCCGGACCCGCGGAGTTGGCAGCCGGTGCCGACCCAACTGGAACGGGCCCGCGCCGCCGGGGTGGCGGTGACCGCGGTGACCCGCCCGGAGTTCGGCGGCAGCGGGTTGACGGTGGCCGCCAACCGGGGCGGCGACTTCCGGGGCGCGGCCGGCGTGGACGCGCTCGCCGAGACGATGCTGGCCGCGCTGACCGCCGGGAACGGCCCCACCCTGGTCTCCGGCTACCACCCCGACCTGGACCGGCACGGCCACCTCACCGGCGTCGACTCGGCACCCTGGCGGGTCGCCGCGGCGGAGGTGGACGCCCTGCTCGCCCGGCTGGTCGACGGTCTGCCACCGGACGCCGCGCTGCTGGTCACCGCCGACCACGGCCAGCTCGACGTGCCGGCCACGCACCGGTTCGACCTGGACACCGACCCCCGGCTGCGGGCCGGGGTGCGGGTCGTCGCCGGTGAACCCCGGGTGCGCTACCTGCACGTCGCCCCGGGCGCGGTCGACGACGTGGTGGCCGCCTGGTCGGCGGTGCTCGGCGCCGCGGCCCGGGTCCGTACCCGGGACGAGGCGGTCGCCACCGGATGGTTCGGGCCGGTCGGAGAGGAGCACCTGGCCCGCATCGGCGACGTCGTGGTGGTCTGCAACGACACGTACGCGGTGCTGGCCAGCCGGTCGGAGCACCCGACGGCGTCGCGGCTGGTGGCCTACCACGGGTCGGACACCGCCGCCGAGATGACCATCCCGCTGCTGGTCGTCCGAGGCTGACCGACCCGGGCACCCGCCGGATGCGGGCCAGCCCGCGTCCGGTCGGCGAGGTCGACCGGACCGTCTCGCCGCTCGCGTCGTACCCCCGGGCTAACCTGCCGCAATGGGCCGCAGTCAGTCGTTGCCCCGAGGCGGTGATCCGCGCTTCGGGCCAGACGCCGACGATTCCGGCAGCCCGATCCTGCACGTCGACATGGACGCCTTCTACGCCTCGGTCGAGGTGCGCCACCGGCCCGAGCTGCGGGGCCGGCCGGTGGTGGTCGGCGGCCTCGGGCCGCGCGGCGTGGTCAGCTCGGCCAGCTACGAGGCCCGGCGCTACGGCGTACGCAGCGCGATGCCGATGATGCGGGCCCGGTCGCTCTGCCCGCACGCGGTCTACCTCCCGCCGGATTTCCCCGCCTACACCGCGGCCTCCCGGGCGGTGATGCAGATCTTCCGGGACGTCACGCCGCTGGTCGAGCCGCTCTCCCTCGACGAGGCGTTCCTCGACGTGACCGGCGCCCGCCGGCTCTTCGGTCCGCCGTCCGCGATCGCCCGCCAGATCCGCGCCCGGGTCGCCGACGAGCAGGGGCTGACCTGCTCGGTCGGGGTGGCGCCGAGCAAGTTCGTGGCCAAACTCGGCTCGACCCGGGCCAAGCCGGACGGCCTGCTCGTCGTGCCCACGTCGCAGGTGCTCGACTTCCTCCACCCGCTGCCGGTGGACGCGCTCTGGGGGGTGGGGGAGCGCTCCGCGCAGACTCTGCGCCGGCTCGGACTGGCCACCATCGGCGATCTCGCCGAGGCGCCGTACGGGATGCTGCGCAAGGCGCTCGGTGAGGCGTCCGCCAACCACCTGCACGAGCTGGCCCAGGGGCGCGACCCGCGCGGGGTGAGCCCGGAGCACGTGGAGAAGTCGATCGGCGCCGAGGTCACCTTCGACGTCGACGTGGCCGACCCGCTGGAGATCCGGCGCGTGCTGCTCGGGCTCGCCGACAAGGTCGGCGCGCGGCTGCGCCGGGCCGGGCAGGTCGGCCGGACGGTGTCGCTCAAGGTGCGGCTGGCCGACTTCCGCACGGTCAGCCGGTCCCGCACCCTCGCGGTGCCCACCGACACGGCCCGCGAGATGTTCGACACGGTCTGGGCGCTCTACACGGCGCTCGACCCCGGTGAGCGGGTCCGGCTGGTCGGCGTACGCATGGAAGGGCTCGCCGCGGCGCAGGAGACGCCGCGTCAGCTCGCCCTCGGCGCACCCGAGCGCGGCTGGCGGGAGGCGGAAGCTGCCGCGGACGCCGCGGCTGCCCGTTTCGGGCGGTCCGTCATAGGTCCGGCCAGTCTGCTCGGCAACCGTGATCAGCATCGGAATGAAAATCCACCCCGGCCATAGGTCGTCCCGCTTTCCGACGCGCGACCCCCCTCGTAGACTTGCGGGTAAGCAGCCGGTTGGCTGCCACGGTCTGTCGGTCCGAACGGGCCGACCAACGTGACCGGGGAGGAGTGCCGTGCCGCTCTCGGAGCACGAGCAGCGGCTGTTCGAGCAGATCGAGCGGTCGCTTGCCGAGGACCCCAAATTCGCCTCGGCCGTGCGCGCCAGCGATCCGCGCTTCCATGCGCGGCGTCGCCTGCTCGTCGCTGCCGGCGTCATCATCGCTGGCCTGGCCCTGCTGGTCTATGGCGCGGTGATCAAGACTCCGCCGCTCGCTGTGGCGGGTTTCGTCGTCATGCTGGCCTCGGCCGCGTTCGCGGTGCAGTCGCACCGTCGGGCGCAGTCACCAGACCTGCACGTGGTGGGCGGCACGACGAGTCGTCGCCGGTCCCGCGGTCGTTCCGGTCGACGGTCCTCGATTCTGGACCGGATGGAGGACCGCTGGCGGCAGCGCCCGGAGGGGCACCGCTGAGCCCGGCCCGCCGCTGACCCGGGCGCGGTCGAGGCGGGCGCGACGAGCGGGTCGCCGGAGCATCCGGCGACCCCTGTGGCTTTCGCGCGCCCCGATCCGGCTGGCACCCTGCCGAGTAGGCCTCCAAGCGCCCGCCCCGGCCCGGCGCGCCGGCGTCCTCGAGCCCGTGGTCTCGCCCCGGCCCTGACCTGCGTCCGTTTTCAGGCTCGCGATCGCGTCTTCGAGCCCAGGTTCTGGTAGTCGGGCCCGCGGTCGCGCTGTTCGGCGTCCGCTCCGCGTGTTCGGCCTCGGCCCCGAGTGCTCGGGCTGGCGTTCGCCGACGCTGATGAGTGGATCTCGCTCGGACCAGCGGCCACCGCCCACCCGCCCGCGCCGCATGCCGCATGCGCACCCACCCCCGCACGCCGCATGCCGCACCCGCATGCTGCACGCCGCACTCCGCGCGCTGCGCCGCACTCGGCGCACCGCACGCCGGGCCGGGCCGGAAAGTGTTCGGGCCCGTCACCGCGTGTCGCGGTGACGGGCCCGGTGGAACTGACGGCCGGGTCAGCGGGCCGCCCGGTCGGCGAGCAGGCGGCGGGGGTTCCACCGCAGCAGCCGGTAGCGGGCCCGGCCGTTCGCCGACACCAGGCGGGCCGAGGCGTCCGCCACGGCGATCCGCCAGCGCAGCAGCACCGACGGCGGCAGCACCGCGGCGAGCAGCCGGGTCCGCCGGTCGGCGGTCTCGGCGAGCGCGCCGCGGACCGCGCGCAGCGCCGGCGTCAGCGCCTCGCCGGTCAGCGGGTCCCGGGCGTAGCGGGCGCGCTCCTCCGCCCGGCCGAGCAGCCGTACCGCGCCGGCGGCGTCGGGGTGCTCGGTGAGCGTGTCGCCGGCCAGCCGGTCGGCGGTCGCCCGGGGGGTCTCGGTCCGGTCGACCCGGACGCGGAAGTCCACCAGCGTGTCGAGCAGCTCGTCCCAGGCCGCGTGCGCGTCGGCCCGGGCCCGGTCCGCGTCGGCCCCGAGCACCACCATCCGGGGGCCGGTGGCGGCGGCCGCGCCGACCTCCGGCGCGCTGGCCGTGACGACCGCCGGCGTGGGGCGGCCGCGCCGTCGGCGCAGCGCCATCCGGCGCAGTGCCGGCACGGCGAGCAGCAGCAGGACGACGAGCGCCCCGGCGGTCCACCACGGCCAGACCGGCGCCTGCTCGGTCGGCGTGCCGCCGCCGACCGCGAGCCCGGAGTCGGTGTCCTGGTCGGCCGCGTCCGGGCCGGTGGGGCCGGCGGAGGCCGCGGTGTCCTCCGGGGTGGTCGGCGTGCCAGCCTCCGGCGTGGTCGGCTCGGGGGCGTCGGTGTCCGGCGCCCAGGCCGACCGGGTGGAGCCGGTGACGCCGTACGCCGGGGTGGCGTCGAACGGCACCCAGCCCATCCCGTTGAAGTAGACCTCGGTCCAGGCGTGCAGGTTGCGGTTGGTCAGCGTGTAGGTGTCGCCGGTGCGGTTGCTGCCGTTGGTGAAGCCGAACGCGACCCGCGCCGGGATGCCGGCCGCCCGGACCAGCCAGGCCATCGCGGCCGCGTACTG
Organism: Micromonospora sp. NPDC048909; assembly: GCF_040649635.1. NCBI lineage: Bacteria > Bacillati > Actinomycetota > Actinomycetes > Micromonosporales > Micromonosporaceae > Micromonospora > Micromonospora sp. NPDC048909. The sequence goes on from NZ_JBEZFU010000002.1 coordinate 443,276, forward strand.
CTGGCAGAAGCCGACCTTGTTGGTGAGGAAGTCGACGATGTCCTGCCCGCTGCTGCCCTCCTCGGTGCTCAGCCGGTAGGAGAAGCCGTTGTCCGAGGAGAAGTAGTCGTAGATCGCGCGGACCCGGTCGTAGTCGGTGCTCTTGCCCTGGATGAGCTGCTTCACCAGCTCCTCCACCTCGGGCACGATCGGGGTGGCGGTCTGCTGTCGCCGCACCGGGTGGTCGGTTGCCAGCGGCGTGGCGGCCCGCAGTGCCGCCGGGGTGTACGTCGACCGGACGTAGTCGAAGGTGTACTTCTTGCTGCGTGAGTTCTCCCGGTTGGAGAAGACGATCTGCAGGTTCGGGTCGTAGAGCCAGTTGCCGTTCAGGTCCTCCACCTGCACCGGCTCGGCGTAGACCGGCATCAGCGGCATGGCCAGGTTCTTGGTGACCTCGACGGTCGCCTGGTAGCGGTTCCGCTGCACGCCCCCGGTTGCCCGCTCGGAGGGGTCGGGCAGGTCGCGGTTGATCGGCCGACCGGTGGGGTTGCGGACCTGGAAGCCCTCCGGTCGCAGCTCGTCGGCCACGCCGAAGCGCAGGTAGAACGGGTCCGGCTCGCTGGTGGTGACCTTGACCAGGTCGGCCACCTCGGACTGGTTGAGCTGACCGCGCAGCGTGGCGAACAGGTCGATCCGCCCGGGCGTGCCGCCCTGGCCGGCCCGTCCGGTGCCGTTGCCGTTGCCGGAGTTGCTGAGGCTGTCGAGCAGGCCGCCGGTCATCCCCGGCACGGCCAGGGGCAGCAGCACCGCCACCGCGACGCCGACCGCGGCCAGCCGGCGGCCGGCGGCGGCCAGCGGAGAGGCCTCCCAGACGTCCACGTCGCGCCCGTCGCCGGTGAACCGGCGGCCGAACCGGCGGACCCGGTCGACGTTGTCGGCGACCAGCAGCCACAGGTAGCCGGCGGCGCCGATCACGAACGGCACCGCGGGGACGCTGTTGACGTAGACCGCGACCGGCACCGAGTAGATGGCGAGCATCGGCAGGCCGGCGAGCGCCGGGCGACGCAGCCCGACTGCGAGCACGTCGACCACGACGGCCACCGAGCCGACGCCGAGCACCGTGATGAAGAGCAGCGGGTCGGTGTCCGGCACCTCCACGCCGTAGGAGCGCATGTCCTGCACCGAGCCGCCGATCAGCGCCCGGAAGTGGCTGAAGGTCTCGGGCGTGGGCAGGAACGCGAGCAGCTCGGTGCCGCCCGGGAAGAGCCAGGTCAGCGCGAGGGTCAGCCCGGCCAGCATGGCCAGCACCTGCCCCCAGAGCGGGGCGCGCAGCGCCCGGGCCAGCGCGGCCACCCCGGCGACCACGGCGACCGCGAGGGCCGACTGGATCAGCCAGGTCCAGCGCTCGAAGATCGCGGACAGCGGCGCCGCGGCGAGCAGCGTCGCCGCGGCGGCCACCAGGCCGAGGTTGCGTTGGCCGACCATCACCACGTCCCTTCGCTCATCGCACGCCCCCGGCGACCGTCTCGGCCAGCGCGGCGCGCAGCGCGAAACCCTGCGAGCCCCGGCCGGCCTGTGGCCAGATCGCCGGCAGTCGGCTGCCGTGGTCGACGCCGATCACCCGCCACCCGCTCTGCAGCAGCGCCAGCGCGGCGGCCGCGTGGGCGTGCTCGGCCTCGGCGCGGGCCTTCTCCGGCAGGTTGATCCAGGTGGAGCTGTCCAGCAGGAAGCCCACGCAGGTCGCGCCGTTGGCCCGCAGGCCGGCCAGCAGCTCGGCCTCGGCCGTGCTCACCGAGCCGAAGACGCCGATGATCAGGCCGCCGTCGGAGCGCTGGCGGACCCGCTGCACCAGCTCGGCGAGCTCGGCCCGCTGATCGAGGCGGACCTCGGCGAGCTGGTCGAGGAGCAGCCCGTCGCCGGCCGCCTCGGAGGCGTCCACGTCCGCCCCCGAGCCGGTGACCAGGCGCAGCTTGTAGCCGGCCTGGCGCAGGTGCACGGCGACGCTCGCGGCGCTGGAGACCGCCCACTCGAAGCTGGCCGTCGGGCCGTCGCCGCGGTGGCCGTACGCGCGGGTGTCCAGCAGCACGGTCGCCCGGCTCTCCCAGGGCTGCTCCTCGCGGCGCACCATCAGCTCGCCGGTGCGCGCGGTGGACTTCCAGTGCACCCGGCGCAGGTCGTCGCCCATCCGGTACTCCCGGGTCGCCGCGTCGTCCTCGCCGTGCACCGCCACCGAGCGGGCCCGGCTGTCGCCGCTGCCGGCGTACTCGCCGGGGAGGCGGACCGAGGGCAGCGGCGTGACCTGCGGGATCACCGTCAGGTGGTCGGTGCTGGGGAAGGCCCGGGTGAGCTCGCAGAGACCGAACGGGTCGGTCAACCGGACCACCAGCGGGCCCACCTCGTAGCGGCCACGCACGTCGGCGCGCACGGTGTAGGCCACCGAGCTGGCCTGGTGCGCGCCGAGGCGCTCCAGCACCACCCGGGGCCGGCTGCCCAGCGCGTAGGGCAGCCGGTCCTCCAGCAGCAGGGTGCCGGTGGGCAGTCGGGACATGTTCTGCAGCCGCAGCACCACCCGGGAGCTGGCACCGACCGGCACCCGGTGCGGATCCAGCGACCGGTTGCAGGCCAGCTTGTAGCGGCTACGACCGACGTACGCCGCGGCGAGCAGCGGCAGCACGGCGAGCAGCACGGCGACCCGGAGCAGATCCTTCTCGCCGAGGATCGCGGCGGAGATGGCCGCGGCGACCGCGGCGGCGAGGAAGGAGCGGCCGCGGGTGGTCAGCCCGCGGAGCGCTTCGCGCACGTCACGGCCTCCGCGGCTCGTACGGCCCGCGGCCGTTGCCCTGGGTGGGCCGGGTGTCGTAAGGGGAGCGCTTGCGGTCGTGCGGCAGGGGGAGTCGGTGCACCAGCTCGGAGACGATCGCGTCGGTGGTGCGCCGGGCCAGCTGCGCGTCGGCGGTCGGGATGATCCGGTGCGCCAGCACCGGCACGGCGAGGGCCTGGAGGTCGTCGGGCAGGACGTAGTCGCGCCCCTCCAGCGCGGCCACCGCACGGGCGGTGCGCAACAACTGCAGGGTGGCCCGGGGAGACGCGCCGAGGCGCAGGTCGGGAGCCTCCCGGGTGGCGGTGACCAGGTCGACCGCGTACTGCTTGACCGCGTCGGCGACGTGCACCTGGCGGACCGTGGCGATCAGCTGCCGGACGATCGCCGCGTCGGAGACCGGCCGCAGCTCGTTGAGGGGGTCGGTCGCGCCGTGCCCGTCGAGCATGGCCAGCTCGGCGCCGGCGTCCGGGTAGCCCATCGCGATCCGGGCGGTGAACCGGTCGCGCTGCGCCTCGGGCAGCGGGTAGGTCCCCTCCATCTCGATCGGGTTCTGGGTGGCGATCACCATGAACGGGGTCTGCAGCTGGTAGGTCACGCCGTCGACGGTGACCTGCCGCTCCTCCATGCACTCCAGCAACGCGGACTGGGTCTTCGGCGAGGCCCGGTTGATCTCGTCACCGACGACCAGGTTGGCGAAGACCGCGCCGGGGCGGAACTCGAAGTCGTGCGTCTCCTGGTTGTAGACGCTCACCCCGGTCACATCGCTGGGCAGCAGGTCGGGGGTGAACTGGATCCGGCGTACGGAGCAGTCGATGGACCGCGCCAGGGCCTTGGCCAGCTTGGTCTTGCCGACGCCGGGGACGTCCTCGATGAGGAGGTGACCCTCGGCGAGCAGGACGGCCAGGGCGAGGCGCACGGTGGCGGTCTTGCCCTCGATGACCTGCTCGATGTTGGCCACGATGGCTTCGCTGGCGGCGCGGAACTCGTCGTGGGGAAGCAGTCCACCCACCTCGTCCCAGGTCTGTTGTGTCACGGGCCTCCTCCTCGTCGCCGAACGGCAGCTCTGTAAAGAGCAGCTGGACCCGCCGTGGGGTTCGCGACGTCGAGCCTCGTCTGCCGCAGAAATCTCATGGGCCTCTCAGGCTAACCATGTTTGTCGTGATCGCCGACCCCCGCAGGCAGACCGCCGGTTACGCCCCGAATATTCGCCGTCCCGGGGGACATCGCCGGCCCTGACGGGGCGACGCGGGCCGGACGGCGAAAGGGCAAGGAGCCCGACCCCTGGCCAGCCACGGCCGGCTGACCCGGCTGCCCCGTCCCGACTCGTGGTAGCGGGCCCCCGTCGGCTCCCGGCCGGGGGGTACACTGCCGTCATGGTCGGAGTCTTCCTGCTTCTTACCGAGCCGTGCTGATGCGCTGAACGCGCGCGACAGCACGGCGGCCCCTCCTGCGTGAGGGGCTTTTTTGTGCCCGTCGCCAGCCGGCCGGCGCCGGGCGGCGAGCAGCCAGCAGACACGAGACGACCGCGCCGAGTGACGCGAGGAGACACGATGAGTGAGGCAGCCGCACCGGCGGGCGACATTCCCCCGTTCCGGTACACCGCGGCCCTGGCCGACGAGATCGAGAATCGTTGGCAGGACATCTGGGAGCGGGAGGGAACCTTCCACGCCCCCAACCCGACCGGGCCGCTGGCCGACCCCGGCCATCCCCGGGCCGGTGCGGAGAAGCTCTACGTGCTGGACATGTTCCCCTACCCGTCGGGGGCGGGCCTGCACGTCGGGCACCCACTGGGCTACATCGGCACCGACTGCTTCGCCCGCTACCAGCGGATGGCCGGCCGCAACGTGTTGCACGCGATGGGCTTCGACGCGTTCGGCCTGCCGGCCGAGCAGTACGCGGTGCAGACCGGCACCCACCCCAGGACCACCACCGAGCAGAACATCGAGCGCTACAAGGCGCAGCTGCGCCGGCTGGGCCTGGCGCACGACGAGCGCCGTTCGGTGGCGACCATCGACACCGACTTCTACCGCTGGACCCAGTGGATCTTCCTGCAGATCTTCAACTCCTGGTACGACCGGGACGCGGGACGGGCCCGGCCGATCGCCGAGCTGATCGCCGAGTTCGAGGGCGGCAACCGGCCGACCCCGGACGGGCGCGCCTGGGCGGAGCTGACCGTGGCCGAGCGGCGGGCGATCGTCGACGACCACCGGCTGGCGTACGTCTCGCAGGCGCCGGTGAACTGGTGTCCGGGCCTGGGCACCGTGCTGGCCAACGAGGAGGTCACCGCCGACGGCCGCTCGGAGCGGGGCAACTTCCCGGTCTTCAAGCGCAACCTGAAGCAGTGGATGATGCGGATCACCGCGTACGGCGACCGGCTGCTGGACGACCTGGACACGTTGGACTGGCCGGAAGCCATCAAGCTGATGCAGCGCAACTGGATCGGCCGCTCCACGGGCGCGCACATCTCCTTCCCGGTCTCGACCGGTGATGCCGACTCCGCGAGCGCAGCCCGCATCGAGGTGTTCACCACCCGGCCGGACACCGTCTTCGGGGCCACCTACATGGTGCTGGCGCCCGAGCACGAGCTGGTCGACGCGCTGGCGCCGGCGGCCTGGCCGGCCGGGACGAAGGACGCCTGGACCGGCGGGCACGCCAGCCCCCGGGCGGCCATCGAGGCGTACCGCAAGGCGGCGGCGGCCAAGACCGACGTCGAGCGGCAGGCCGACACGAAGGAGAAGACCGGCGTCTTCGTCGGGGCGTACGCCACCAACCCGGTCACCGGCGGGCAGATCCCGATCTTCATCGCGGACTACGTGCTGGCCGGCTACGGCACCGGCGCGATCATGGCGGTGCCCGCCCAGGACGAGCGGGACTGGGCCTTCGCCGAGGTCTTCGACCTGCCCATCGTGCGCACGGTGCAGCCGGCCGAGGGCTTCGCCGGCAAGGCGTACACCGGCGACGGGCCGGCGATCAACAGCGCCGCGCCCGATCGCGGCCTGGACCTGAACGGCCTGGGGGTCGCCGACGCCAAGGCCCGGATCATCGAGTGGCTGGAGGCGAACGGGCACGGCCGCGGCGCGGTCACCTACCGGCTGCGCGACTGGCTGTTCTCCCGCCAGCGCTACTGGGGCGAGCCGTTCCCGATCGTCTACGACGAGACCGGCGCCGCGATCGCGCTGCCCGAGTCGATGCTGCCGGTCGAGCTGCCCGAGGTCGACGACTTCTCGCCGAAGACGTTCGACCCGGAGGACGCGAACTCCAACCCCGAGACCCCGCTGTCCCGCCGTCGGGACTGGGTCGAGGTGGAGCTGGACCTGGGTGACGGCCCGAAGCGGTACACCCGGGAGACGAACGTGATGCCGCAGTGGGCCGGCTCCTGCTGGTACGAGCTGCGCTACCTGGACCCGACCAACGCCGACCGGTTCGTCGACGCGGAGAACGAGCGCTACTGGATGGGCCCGCGCGGCGAGGGCGACTGCGGCGGCACCGACCTGTACGTCGGCGGCGCCGAGCACGCCGTGCTGCACCTGCTGTACGCCCGGTTCTGGCACAAGGTGCTGTTCGACCTGGGGCACGTGTCGTCGTTCGAGCCGTTCCGCAAGCTGTTCAACCAGGGCATGATCCAGGCGTACGCGTACACCGACGACCGGGGCAGCTACGTGCAGGCCGAGGAGGTCATCGAGCGCGACGGCGGCTACTACCTGGGTGACGCCGTGGTCAACCGCGAGTACGGCAAGATGGGCAAGTCACTGAAGAACGTGGTGACCCCCGACGACATGTGCGCGGCGTACGGAGCGGACACCTTCCGGGTCTACGAGATGTCGATGGGCCCGCTGGAGGTGTCCCGCCCGTGGGAGACCCGGGCGGTGGTCGGCTCCTACCGGTTCCTGCAGCGGGTCTGGCGGGCCGTCGTCGACGAGCAGACCGGCGCGCTGCGGATCACCGAGGACCCGGCCGACGAGGCGACCCGGCGGCTGCTGCACAAGGTGATCGACGGGGTTCGGGGCGACATGGAGGGGATCCGGTTCAACACCGCGATCGCCAAGCTGATCGAGCTGACCAACGGGCTGACCCGGTTGCCGGCCACCCCGCGTGAGGTGGCCGAGCCGCTGGTGCTGATGCTGGCGCCGTTCGCCCCGCACGTGGCCGAGGAGCTGTGGCGGCGGATGGGGCACGACACCTCGTTGACCTACGCGGACTTCCCGGTGGCCGACCCGGCGCTGCTGGTCGCCGACTCGGTGACCTATCCGGTGCAGATCAACGGCAAGGTCCGTGGCCGGATCGAGGTCCCCGCCGGCGCCGGTGAGGACACCGTCCGCACGGCCGCCCTGGACGCCGTCGCCGCCTCCCTGGCCGGCAAGGAGCCCCGCAAGGTCATCGTCATCCCCGGCCGGATGGTCTCCATCGTCGCCTGACCCACCCACCCCGCTCCAACCCCACCCATTCAACCGCCCACGCCCCGCCCCGCCCCGCGCGTCGATCATGCAGTTGTGGTGCCCGGATCATTCCGGCACGAGGGCTTTGTACCCCACCACAACTGCATGATCGCCGGGGGCGGGGCGGGGCGGGGCCGGGCCGGGCCGGGCGCGGGCGCGGGGTGGGGGCAGAAAGGTGGGTCAGGGCATGGTGGGGCGGTGGGTGCGTAGCCAGTCGTGCCAGCCGTGGATGAGCTCGACGACGCCCGCCGCCCGGAGCCGGCGCATCCCCGGCAGGCCACGGTCGGCGTCCGCGTCGATGCCGCGCCAGGTGCTGTCCAACTGGGCCAGCATCACGTCGACCAGCTCCGCGCGGGGGAGGAGCCCCGCGCCCGCGTCGGACCCCTCGTAGGCGTCGCAGATCAGCCGGCACCGGCGACCCAGCTCCGCCGGGTCCGCGCCCGGCCCCAGCTCGGCCCAGTGCCAGCAGGCGAACGCCACGTCCTCGATCCGCCGGCCCGGGCGGGCCAGGTCCCAGTCGAGGAAGGCGACGGGCAGCAGCCCGTCCGGGGAGTCCCGGTAGACCGTGTTCTTGGGCGACAGGTCGCGATGGCAGACCGTCTCGGCGTCGCCGGCCAGCGCGCTGCCGGCGCACGCGTCGTGCAACCGACGGATCAGCCGAGCCAGTTCGACCAGGGCCGGATCGGCGAAGTAGGCCGGGTCCTCCCGGTCCCGCCAGGGCACCCGACCGGCCAGGTGGCTGAGCACCTGCCGGCCGCGCTCGTCGACGCCCAGACAGCGGGGTGCGAGGTCGGCGCCGGCCCGCTCCAGGTGGACCAGCAGGTCGGCCACGAAATCGGCGTTGGCCGGCGGGGTACGCCGGACGGTGTCCCCGACCCGGACCACCTCGGTGATGAAGCCACCGGGCAGCCGCTCCTCGGTGCCGCTCGCCGCCGCCCCGCCCAGCCGGCGGCCGGATTCAGGCGCGTGCTCGATGTCGTCCGCCCGGCGGCGGGGTTGCGGCGCGTGTTCGATGTCGTCGGTCAGCCGGCCGGGTTCGGGCGAATGCTCGACGTCGTCGGCCCGGCGGCCCGGTTCCGACTCCTGCTTCATGTCGTCAGCCCGGCGGTCCGGCGTTGCCGCTCGGCGCGCCACCAGCGCCGGATCAGCACCACGCTGGCAATCAACCCCAGTCCGGCGGGGGCGGCGGCGTACCAGTTCACCTCGCCGGGCGAGGAAACTGCGGCGCCGACCGCCGCGTAGCCGAACGCGGTCGGGGCGGAGGCGATCACGCTGCCGGCCAGGAATGGCAACACCCGCGCGCCAGTGGTGCCGTAGCCGTAGCTGACCAGCCCGAAGCCGGCGATCGGCACCAGCCGGACGGTGATCACCCCGAGCACGCTCTGCCGGGCGAACCAGCCGTCCAGCCGGGCCAGCCGGCCGCGGACCCGCTCCGCGACGAACTCCCGGCCGAGCAGGCGACCGACCGCGAAACCGACCGCCGCCGCCACCAGCGCCGCGCCCAGGGCGTACGCGGCGCCCTCCAGCGGCCCGAAGATCGCGCCCGAGGCGAGCGTGATGAAGGTACGCGGTACGAGAGCCACCAGCAGCAGCGCGCCGCCGAAGACCGCCGCGACCGGGGCGAGTTCTCCGAGCCGGTCGGCCAGCCGGGGCAGCTCGGACGGGGCCGGCCGGGGCACGACCAGCAGCAGTACGCCGCAGGCCGCCAGCAGGAGCAGCAGCAGGGCGAACCGGACGACCGGCGGCTGCCGGAGCAGCCGCCGGACGGCGGGGGTCATGCCCGGGCGGCGGCGGCCACCGCGGCGCGGCGCTCGGACCGGAGCCGGTCGGACCAGGTGTCGTCCACCGGCGGGAGCTGGTGCACGCCGGTGGCCCAACGCAGCAGCAGGTCGGCCAGGGCCGGGTTGCGGGCCAGCGCCGGGCCGTGCGAGTAGGTGCCGAGCAGCTTGCCGCGCCAGGCGCCCTCGGTGGCCCCGTCGTTGCCGATGCCGGCGGTGATCCGGGCCAGCGGGGAGACGCTCGGCCCGAGGTGGGTGCGCCCGCCGTGGTTCTCGAAGCCGCTCAGCGGCGGCACCCCCAGCCGCGGGTCGATGTCGCCGGCCAGCTCGCCGACGGCCCGGGTGTCGCCCCGGTCGGAGCTGATGTCGAGCAGCTCCAGCCCCTGGCACCTGGTGCCCTTGGCGAAGAAGGAGGTGCCGAGGAGCTGGTAGCCGGCGCAGACGCCGAACACCACCGAGCCCTGGGCGACCGCCCGGTGCAGCCCGCCGTCGGCGATCAGCCGCTGCGCGCCGAGCGCCTGCGGGCCGTCCTCGCCGCCGCCGAGCAGGTAGATGTCCGCGGTGGCGGGCAGCCGCTGGTCGGAGCGCACCTCCAGCACCTCGACCGGCATGCCGCGCTGGCGGGCCCGCCGGGCCAGGATCAGCGCGTTGCCCCGGTCGCCGTAGGTGGAGAGCAGGTCGGGGTAGATCCAGACGATGCGCAGGCTCTCAGTTGACACGGTCCAACTCCGCTCGGATGTCCTGGAACGCGGTGTAGTTGGCGATGACCTCCAGGCGCCCCGGGGGCACCGCGCGGATCGCCTCGTCGAAGGTCCGTACGTGCTGGAACGGCACGTCGTTGACGTCGAGCCGGACCGCCAGGTCGTACGCCCGGTCGCCGGTGATCAGCACCTGCCGGCCGCGGAGCGGGGCGAAGTCGACGTCGAAGAGCCATGACGTGTCGAGGCCGTCCGGGTCCCGCGCGTTGATCGACAGCAGGGTCGGCGCCAGGTCGGCCATGTCGAACGCCTCCAGCCAGCTCGCCGGATTCTTGGCCAGCAGCAGCCGGATGTTGCGCCCGTCCCGGTCCACCTGCGCGTAGCGCCCGGCGACCGAGGTGACGCTGCCCAGCCGGGAGACCGCGTCGACCGGCCGGACCCCGAACTCGGCCGCCAGCGCGAGCGCGGTCGCCGCGTTGCCGAGGTTGACCTTGCCGGGCAGCTGGAGGGCGACCTTGTGCCAGGCGCCCGTCGGGTCCAGCACGCCGTCGTCCTCCACCGTCCACTGCGGTTCGGGGCGGCGCAGCGGGCAGCCGGTGCACCACCACTGGTCACCCGAGCGTTGGATGGTGGAGCCGCACTCGGGGCAGACCCACGAGTCGTCGTGCCAGCGCTGGCCGGCGCTGAACCAGGTCACGTGCGGCGGGGTGATCCGGTGGTCGTGGTTGGCCGGGGGCGAGGCCGCCCAGACCACCATCGGGTCGTCGGCGTTGGCCACCACCCGCACGTCCGGGTGCCGGACCAGCGCGGCGCGCCAGAGCTGCGCCATCATGGCGACCTCCTTGGCCCGGTCGAGCTGGTCGCGGGAGAGGTTGAGCAGCGCCACCACGTGCGGCTCGGTGGCCTCCAGCACCTGGGCGAGGTAGTGCTCGTCCACCTCCAGCACCGCGTACGGGGTGCTGCCGGCCTTGGCCAGCGCGGAGGTGTGGCCGGTGGGCATGTTGGCGCCGAACGAGTTGGTGGCGACCCGGCCGAGGACGCCGACCGCGGCGGCGGAGAGCCGGGTGGTGGTCGTCTTGCCGTTGGTGCCGGAGACGAGCGCGATGGCGCGGCCGGCAGAGAGGTGCGCGAGCAGGTCCGGGTCGATCTTGAGGCCGATCCAACCACCGATCACCGAGCCGTCGCCCCGGCCCGCCGCCCGCGACAACGCCGCAGCGGTCCGGGACACGGAGCTGGCCACCTTCGCCCGCAGGGGCATCTTCGCGTCCGTCACCCGAGCGAGGTTACCGGACCACCCGCTCCACCAGATCGCCGCCGAGGGCGAACCGTTCGGCCGGGGGGTGGGCTCGCCCGGCCGATTCCGGCTCGGCCGGCCGGAGTCGATCTATGTCGGAAAGCGGACGTCGCCCGGGGGGCGCTGCGGCCCTCCACTCCGCCCCACCCCCCGTGACGTGCGGTTTTGGTCCCGGGCCGGGCGCGCCACGCGGGCGAATCTGGTTGCAGGTGGAGGGAAGTGGAGTAGAGTGGGGCCCAATGGTGAGGCCGGGAGGGTCGCACCGGCCCGGGGGGTCAGCGGCGCCGCGAACGCCGCTCAAGGGCGAGGGGGTTGGGCCGTGTTTCTCGGCACCCACACCCCACGCCTGGACGACAAAGGCCGGTTGATCCTTCCGGCGAAGTTCCGGGATGAGCTGGCGGGGGGTGTCGTGATCACCAAAGGGCAGGAGCGCTGCCTCTACGTCTTTCCGACGCCTGAGTTCCAGCGGATCGCGGAGCAGTTGCGCGCCCAGCCGATGACGCACAAGGCGGCCCGGGCCTACAGCCGGGTCTTCTTCGCCAGCGCCCACGACGAGGTGCCCGACAAGCAGGGCCGGGTGACCATCCCGGCACACCTGCGGGACTACGCCGCGCTCGACCGCGACCTGGTCGTGATCGGCGCGAGCACCCGGGTGGAGATCTGGGACAGGGTCGCCTGGGAGACCTACCTCGCGGAGAGCGAAGACGAGTTCGCCGACATCGAGGAGGGGGTGCTGCCCGGCGGTCTGTAGGGCGGCACGGCGCCCGGCGTACTGCGAGATCTCCAGCCGCTTTCGAGTTCCTGGCATCCCTTCCCCGGTGCCAGGCGCACGATCTCTCGGGGGGCCTCGGCCCCGCGACGGGCGGGAGCGGATGGGGATCTGGCGGTACGGCGGCAAGGGCCGTCCGGTACGGAGCGCGAATCGGAAGAACGGTTAACCAGCGGTGGGGGTCGACATGGGGGAGCTACGCGGCACGCACGTGCCGGTGCTGCTCGAGCGGTGTCTCGAGCTGCTGGCCCCCGCGCTGGGGCGAGGTGGGCGGACGGTCCACGTCGACGCGACGCTGGGCCTGGGTGGGCACGCCGAGGCGGTGCTCGAGGCGCATCCGCAGACGGTGCTGATCGGGCTGGACCGTGACACCGAGGCGCTCGCCCATGCGCGTGTCCGGCTGGCCCGGTTCGCCGACCGGATCCACCTGGAGCACGCGGTCTACGACGAGCTGCCCGAGGTGCTGCACCGGCTGGGCTATCCGGGGATCGACGGGATCCTGTTCGACCTGGGGGTCTCGTCGCTGCAACTGGACGCGCCCGATCGCGGGTTCGCCTACGCGCAGGACGCCCCGCTGGACATGCGGATGGACCAGACCCGTGGGGTGACCGCCGAGGAGGTGGTCAACACCTACGGTCACCCGGAGCTGGCCCGGGTGCTGCGGGTCTACGGCGAGGAGAAGTTCGCCGGGCGGATCGCCTCGGCGATCATCCGCGAGCGCGAGCGGACTCCGATCACCTCGTCGGCCCGGCTCGCCGAGCTGGTCAGGGAGTCCATTCCGGCACCAGCCCGACGAACCGGTGGACACCCGGCAAAGAGAACGTTTCAGGCTCTGCGGATCGAGGTAAACAAGGAGCTGGCAGTGCTGGAGACAGCACTGCCAGCCGCGCTCGACACGCTCAACGTGGGCGGCCGCATGGTGGTCCTGTCCTACCACTCGCTGGAGGACCGGCTCACCAAGGCGGCGCTCGCCGACCGGGTCCGCAGCAAGGGCCCGGTCGACCTCCCGGTCGAGCTGCCCGGCACAGGTCCGACGTTCCGGCTGCTCAGCCGGGGCGCGGAGCTGCCCGGGGAGCGGGAGGTCGCCGCGAACCCGCGGGCCGCCTCGGTGCGGTTGCGGGCCGCGGAACGGATCGACCCGGATGCGGAGCAGCAGGGGCGGACCGACCGCGAACGGTACCGCCGGCGGGTGAAGGCGATGCACCAACCGGGAACGGCGACCGCGCGATCCGTGGGGGATCGACCGCGGGCGTCGGGGGACGGCAGTGGGACGGACGAAGAGGGGGAGGGGACATGAACGTTGACGGGCGCGAGCGTCGGGACATCACCGGCGTCGGGCAGCGCGCACCGCGGTCGGGGGGCCGGACCGCGGCGGAGCGGGCCACCCGCGTCGGGAACGGTACGGCACGCACGGACCGAAAGAGCCGGCAGGGGGAGAACCGTGCGCGGGGGGCGCGCGAGTTTCCGACCCAGGGCAACGCCGCACTGCGGCCGCAGGAGCGCAGCGCCGTCGCCGGCGCCCGCCCACCGCGGCTGCGGGTGGCGCCGCCGCCGCCGGTGTCGGTCCCGCGGGCGCCGTTCGCGGCGCTGATCGTGGTGCTCGTGGTCGGTGGGGTGCTCGGCGTCCTGCTGGTCAACACCAAGATCAACGAGAATGCGATCCGGATCGAGAAGCTCCAGCAGCAGCAGGCCAAGCTGGACGTGGAGCAGGAGCAGCTGAACAAGCAGATCGCCGACTTCGAGGCGCCGGGCAACCTGGTCGCCGCCGCGCGCAAGCTCGGCCTGGTCGAGTCGGGCGAGCCGGGCTACGTCCGGCTGCCGGACGGCCGGACCATCGGCGTGCCGCAGCCGGCCGCCGGCCAGCCGTCGGTGACCAGCCAGCAGGGCGCGGGAGGCTGATCCGTGCCGCCGAGGTCGGAAGAGCCGCGCCGGAACCCCACGGGATCCCGGCGCGGCTCGTCGCGGGACACCGGGGGCCGGGGCGCCGAGCCGCGCGCCGGCGAGCAGGGCGTCGGGGGGATCTCCGGCGCCCGCGCGTACACCCCGCGCGGACGCACCATCCGCGAGGAGGGCGGTGGGCAGGCCCGGGGCGGCAGCGGGGGCGCCGAGCAGCGGCGTACCCCACGCAGCACCCGCTCCGGTGACCCGTTCCGCCCGGCCTTGCAGGTGCTCGACGGCGGTCGCGCCGGGGCCGCCCGGGCCGCCCGTCGGGCGGCGCCGGCCGCCGGCCGCTCCGGCGTGGTCCGCACCGTGCAGCCGCGCAACCCGCGTACCCCCTCGGACGAGCCGCCCGCGCCGCGGCGACGGACCAGCGCTCCGCGCGCCCCGCGCCGGTCGGACCGACCGGCCGCCCGGCGGCCGTCGCGCAAGCCGCCCCGGCCGCCGAAGCTGGCCGACCCGCGGCTGAGGCTGCGGCTGGGCACCGCGCTCACCCTGGCGCTCTTCGCCGTCATCGGCATCCGGCTGGTCTTCCTCCAGGCGGTGGACACCCCGGCCTACGCCGGCGGCGGGGTGGCCGACCGGACCCGGACGGTCGACCTGCCGGCGCCACGCGGGGCGATCTACGACCGCACCGGGGCCCCACTGGCGCACAGCGTCGAGGCCCGGTACGTCTTCGCCGACCCGACAATGATCAAGGACGCCCCGGCCACCGCGAAGGCGCTCTCGCCGCTGCTGGGCATCTCGGCGTCCAAGCTGACCGAGCTGATGCGCCAGCGCAAGCTGGAGAACGGCAACCCGTCCCGGTTCGAGTACCTGGCCCGGGGGGTGGAGATCCCGACCGCCAAGCAGGTGCTGGCGCTGGAGCTGCCCGGCATCGGCGTGCACCGCGACGAGCGCCGGGAGGTGCCCGGCGACGACCTGGCCGCCAACCTGATCGGCTTCACCAGCCAGGACCTGAACGGGCTGGAAGGGCTGGAGGCCCGCTACGACGAGCTGCTCCGCGGCGAGGACGGCAAGCGGGTCTACGAGGCCGGCCTCGGCGACCTGGCCGCCCCGATCCCCGGCGGCTACAGCCGGACCACCCAGCCGAAGCCCGGCAGCTCACTGCGGCTGACCACCGACCGGGACCTGCAGTACATGGTGCAGGTGATCCTCAGCCGGCACATGGCGCAGGTCAAGAACGGCACCGCCGCGGCCGTCGTGATGGAGGTCGGCAGCGGTGAGGTGCTGGCCCAGGCGAGCCACCCCACCTACAACGCGGCGAAACCGGTGCCGAGCGACCCGGTCTCCCGGGAGGACGTGGCCACCAGCTTCGTCGTCGACCCGGGCTCGGTGCACAAGGCGATCACCTTCGGCGCGGCCCTGCAGGAAGGGGTGATCACCCCGGACACCACGCTGCCGCTGGCGAACAGCATCAAGAAGGGCGACACCTGGTTCTCGGACACCCACCCGGCCAACGGCCGGCGGATGAGTCTGCCCGGGATGCTCGCCTACTCCTCCAACGTCGGCACCATCACCATCGCCGACCGGCTGGGCCGGGACCGCCTGATCGACTACCAGCGCCGGTTCGGGCTCGGGCAACCCACCGGCGAGGGGATGCCCGGCGAGGCCAGCGGCCGGCTGCTGCCCGCCGACGAGTGGAGCGGTTCGTCGTACGGGTCGGTGCCGATCGGGCACAGCGTGGACGCCACCCCGTTGCAGATGGCCGCCGCGTACGCCGCCATCGCCAACGACGGGACGTACGTCCAGCCGCACCTGATCAAGGAGGTGATCGGGCCGGACGGCAAGCACGCGCCGGGCAAGGCCCCGGTCACCCGTTCCGTGCTGAGCCCGCAGAACTCCGCCGCGCTGCGCACCATGCTGGAGGCGGTCACCACCGTCGACGGGGCCACCGGCGAGCAGGCCGCGATCCCGGGCTTCCGGGTCGCCGGGAAGACTGGCACCGGCTGGCGGCTGGTCAACGGGCAGAAGCAGCCCGGCGAGGTCTCCTCGTTCATCGGCATGGCCCCGGCCGAGAAGCCGCGCTACGTGATCGCGGTCTTCGCGTACGCCCCGGACGGCGGGGGGAGCGCGGTCGCCACTCCGGCGTTCAAGGAGATGATGCAGTTCACCCTGCGTCACAACAAGGTGCCCCCGTCGACCACGGGCAAAGCGCCCAAGTTCGTGGTCTATCCGCGCTGAGCAGCCAAGGCGGGACATCATCGGTGAGTGGGGACGAACCACCGGGGCGGCTTTGCGATCTGCGCCGGGCGACCGGGTAGGGTCTGACGCCGTGCCCGGCAATCCTCGCCCCCGTACCGTGATCGGCACCCGGCTCGGCGACCTCGCCGCCCGGCTCGCCGTCGAGCCTCCGGCCGATGCCGCCGAGGTGCTGGTGACCGGCGTCACGCACGCCAGCCAGGAGGTCCGTTCCGGCGACCTCTACGCGGCGCTGCCCGGCGCCCGCCGCCACGGCGCGGAGTTCGCCGCCGGCGCGGCCCAGGCCGGCGCGGTGGCCGCCCTGACCGATCCGGCCGGCGTGCCCGCGGTGACCGCGGCCGGCCTGCCGGCGATCGTGGTGGACGACCCGCGCGCGGTGCTCGGCACGCTCGCCGCCGCCGTCTACGGCGACCCGACCGCCGACCTCACCGTCATCGGGGTGACCGGGACCGCGGGCAAGACCTCCACCGCCTACCTGGTCGAGTCCGGGCTGCGCGCCGCCGGGCACACCACCGGGCTGATCGGCACGGTGGAGACCCGGCTGGGTGACCTGGTGATCGACAGCGTGCGGACCACTCCCGAGGCGACGGACCTGCACGCCATGCTCGCCGCCGCCCGCGAGCGCGGGGTCACCGCGGTGGTGATGGAGGTGTCCAGCCACGCGCTGGCGATGGGTCGGGTCGGCGGGGTCCGGTTCACCGTCGGCGGCTACACCAACTTCGGCTCCGACCACCTCGACTTCCACGCCGACGCGGCGGACTACTTCGCCGCCAAGGCGCAGCTCTTCGACGGGCGCTGCGCGGTCGAGGTGCTCAACCACGACGACCCGGCGCTGCGTCCGCTCTTCAAGCCGGCCACGCTCAGCTACTCGGCCGCCGGCGACCCCGAGGCCACCTGGTGGGCCGACGGGGTCGGCGGTGCGGGGTACGCCCAGCGGTTCACCGTGCACGGCCCGGACGGCCTCACCCTGCCGGCCGGCGTGGCCCTGCCCGGCCGGCACAACGTGGCGAACGCCCTGCTGGCCATCGCCGCGCTGGTGGCCGTCGGGGTGGACCCGCGGACCGCGGTCACCGGGGTGGCGGAGTGCGGCGGCGTCCCCGGCCGGCTGGAGCTGGTCACCCCGGCGGAGGCTCCGGTCCGCGGCGTGGTCGACTACGCGCACAAGCCGGACGCCATCGTGGCGGCGCTGACCGCGCTGCGCGAGCTGAGCAGCGGCCGGCTGATCTGCGTGATCGGTGCCGGCGGCGACCGGGACCGGGGCAAGCGGCCGGTGATGGGCGCCGCCGCCGCGGAGGGGGCCGACGTGGTACTGGTGACCGACGACAACCCGCGTACCGAGGACCCGGCGGCGATCCGCGCCGAGGTCCTCGCCGGGGCACAGCAGGCGGGTGCGGCGGCCCGGATCGTGGAGGTGGCCGGCCGTCGGGCGGCCATCGACGAGGCGGTCCGGCTGGCCGAGCCGGGCGACGTCATCGCCGTGTTGGGCAAGGGCCACGAGCGGGGGCAGGAGATCGCCGGCGAGGTGCACCCGTTCGACGACCACACCGAACTGGCGGACGCGCTGCGGGCCCGCTTCGGCGACCTGGCAGGCCACCGGTGATCCCGCTGACGCTGGCCGAGGTGGCCACCGCGGTCGACGGCCGGCTGGTCGACGCCGACCCGGACGCCCGGGTCACCGGCCCCGTCGAGTTCGACTCCCGCAAGGTCTCCGCCGGCACGCTCTTCGTCGCCTTCCCCGGCGAGAAGGTCGACGGGCACGACTACGCCGCCGCGGCCGTCGAGGCCGGCGCGGTGGCGGTGCTCGGCACCCGCGAGGTGCCCGGCGTGCCGATGGTGCTGGTCGCCGACGCGCTGACCGCGATGGGCCGGCTGGCCCGCGCGGTGGTCGACCGGCTGCCGGGGCTGACCGTGATCGGGCTGACCGGCTCCTCCGGCAAGACCACCACCAAGGACCTGATCGCCCAGCTCACCGCCCGGCTCGGTGCCACGGTGGCGCCGGCCGGGTCGTTCAACAACGAGCTGGGGCACCCGTACACGGCGATGCAGGCCGATCGGGAGACCCGCTACCTGGTCATGGAGAAGGGCGCCCGGGGGGTGGGGCACGTGCGCTACCTCTGCGAGGTGGTGCCGCCCCGGATCTCCGTGGTGCTCAACGTCGGCACGTCGCACATCGGCGAGTTCGGCTCGCGGGAGAACATCGCCCTGGCCAAGGGCGAGCTGGTCGAGGCGCTGCCCGCCGACGGCCTGGCCGTGCTGAACGCCGACGACCCGCTGGTGGACGCGATGGCGAGCCGCACCGGAGCCCGGGTGGTCCGCTACGGCGAGGCGCCGGACGCCGAGGTGCGCGCCGAGGACGTCGCCCTGGACGAGCGGGGGCGGGCGTCGTACACCCTGGTCACCCCGGACGGGCGCGCGCCGGTGCGGCTCGGGCTGACCGGGCGGCACCAGGTCTCCAACACCCTCGCCGCGGCGGCGGTGGCCCGGGAGCTGGGCATGCCACTGGCCGAGCTGGCCACCGCGCTGGGCGAGCTGGGGTTGGTCTCCACCCGGCGGATGGACGTCTTCGACCGGCCCGACGGGGTGACGGTCATCGACGACTCGTACAACGCCAACCCGGGCTCGATGGCGGTGGCGCTGAAGGCGCTGGCCGGCCTCGGCCAGGGTCGGCGTACCGTCGCGGTGCTCGGTTACATGGCCGAGCTGGGTCCGTACGAGCGCGACGGGCACGCCGAGGTCGGTCGGCTCGCGGCCGAGCTGGGTGTCGACCGGCTGCTCGTGGTGGGCGAGCCGGCCGCGCCGATCCACGAAGGCGCGACAGCGGTAGGAAACTGGGGAGGAGAGTCGGTGCTGCTCACCGATCAGGCGGCGGCCGTCGAGGTGCTGCGGGGCGAGCTACGGCCGGGCGACGTCGTCCTGGTCAAGGGCTCCCGGTACCGCACCTGGGACGTGGTGGACGCGCTGCGCGCGGACGCCAATGGGGAGAGCGCCGGATGAGGGCGGTCATCGTCGCCGTCGGGGTGGCGTTCCTGATCTCGCTCTTCTGCACCCCGATCGCGATCAAGGTGTTCACCCGGCTGAAGGCCGGCCAGCCGATCCGGTCCGACGGCCCGGTGATGCACCAGGGCAAGAAGGGCACGCCGACGATGGGCGGCGTGGTGTTCATCCTCGCCACGGTCATCGCGTACGTCGCCGGTCACCTGGCCCTGACCACCCTGCCGGACGCCCAGATCGCCCAGGTCGAGCCGACCATCACCGCGCTGGTGCTGCTGGGGCTGATGGTCTTCTCCGGCGCGGTCGGCTTCCTCGACGACTTCCTGAAGGTGCGCAAGCGCAACAGCGCCGGGCTCAACAAGCGCGGCAAGCTGCTCGGCCAGATCTTGGTCGGCGCGGTCTTCGGCGTGGTGGCGCTCTACTTCCCGAGCACCATGACCGACTCCTCCGGTGCGGTGACCAACACCGAGACGGTCGGCAGCACCACGCTGAGCTTCATCCGGGACATCCCGGCCCTGGACGTCACCAAGGTCGGGGCGGTGGTCATCTTCATCTTCGTGGTGATGGCGGCGACCAACGGCGTCAACCTCACCGACGGCCTGGACGGCCTGGCCACCGGCGCCTCGGTGATGGTCCTCGCCGCGTACGCGCTGATCGCCTTCTGGCAGTACCGGCACTGGTGCGCCGACCCGAGCTACACCCAGGCCTACTGCTACACGGTCCGTGATCCGCTGGAGATCGCGCTGATCGCCGGGGCGGCGGCCGGGGCCTGCGTCGGCTTCCTCTGGTGGAACACCTCGCCGGCGCGGATCTTCATGGGCGACACGGGTGCGTTGGGACTGGGCGGTCTGATCGCCGGCATGGCGATGTCGACCCGGACCATCCTGCTGCTGCCGATCATCGGCGGCCTGTTCGTGATCATCACGATGTCCGTGGTGATCCAGATCATCTCGTTCCGGACCACCGGCAAGCGGGTCTTCCGGATGTCGCCGTTGCAGCACCACTTCGAGCTCGCCGGGTGGAGCGAGGTCAACATCGTGGTCCGGTTCTGGATCATCGCCGGCATCGGGGTGGCCATCGCGCTCGGCCTCTTCTACAGCGAGTTCCTCGCCAACATGACCTGAGCCGCGCCCCGACCGGGCCGGCCCCGAACTGTGTCGCGTCCGCTCGGGCCGGCCCGGTGCGGGGCGGCCCGATACCGGTGCGCCCGAGCCCTCCGCCACCCGGCGGAGGGCTCGCCCGTTTCCGGCGACACGCCGAGCGGACCGTTGCGGGGGTGGCGAGCCGGCACAGCGGCGATGATGTCCGGGTGGGGGAGGGACGAGACACCGACGGCACCATCCAGGCCCGGCCGCGGCGGGCGCCCGGCGGCGGTCGTGGCACCGAAGCGACCGCGGCGCCGCGTGCGCCCGACGAGCCGGGCGCGGCGGCACCGGCGCCCCTGCGCGGCCTGGACGCCGCGGGCGGGCTGGCCGCGCTGCGCGGCCTGTTGGACCGCCCGCTGGCCTCCTACTACCTGCTGATCTCCAGCGCCGGCCTGCTGCTGGTGATCGGCCTGACCATGGTCTTCTCGGCGACCAGCGTGACGGACTACGCGGAGAACGGCAACGCCTCGACCTCGCTGACCAAGCAGGCGATCTTCGCGGTGATCGGCATGGTGGCGTTCTGGGCCTGCCAGCGGCTGCCGGCGAGCACCTACCGGGCGCTGGGCCGGCCGCTGCTGATCACCGCGATCGGCCTGCTGCTGCTGCTCAACCTGCTGCTCGCCTATGCCCGGCTGACCGGGCAGGACTCCGCGCGGGTCGGCCCGATCGAGGCACGGCTGCTCTGGCTCTTCATCGGTGGGATCCAGGTGCAGCCCTCCGAGCTGGCAAAGTTCGCGCTGGTGCTCTGGGGTGCGCACGTGATCGCCCGCAAGGGCGCCGCGCTGGGCTGGTGGCGGGAGCTGGCCACGCCGCTCTTCCCGGTGGTCGGCCTGCTCTTCGTGCTGGTCGGCTACAACGACCTGGGCACCATGATCTGCCTGCTGGCGCTGGTGGTCGGGCTGCTCTGGGCGGCCGGGGTGCGGCTGCGGGTGTTCGGCGCGCTCTCGGTGGCCGGGCTGATCGGCGTCGGCCTGCTCATCGCGGTCGCCTCGCTCGGCGCGGGCTCCGGCGAGCAGGGCGAGCAGAACTACCGGTTCGCCCGGCTGGTCTCCTTCTTCAACCCCCCGGCGCCCGAGGACTGCAAGCTGACCGGCTGCTACCAGCTCTTCCAGGGCCGCCTGGCCATCGAGCACGGCGGCTGGTTCGGCGTCGGGCTGGGCAAGAGCAGCCTGAAGTGGGACTGGCTGCCCGAGGCGCACAACGACTTCATCTTCGCCATCATCGCCGAGGAGCTCGGCGTGGTCGGCTGCGCCGTCGTGCTCGTCCTCTTCGCCGTGCTCGCCTACAGCGGTCTGCGGATCGCCCGGCGGGTCGAGGATCCGTTCCGTCGGCTCGCCGCCGCGGCGGTGACCACCTGGCTGGTCAGCCAGGCCGCGATCAACATCGGTGGGGTGGTCGGGCTGCTGCCGATCACCGGGCTGCCGCTGCCGTTCATCTCCGACGGCGGAAGTGCCCTGGTCGTGACGCTGGCGGCGGTCGGCATGCTCGCCTCCTTCGCCCGCGCCGAACCCGATGCGGCCAGAGCCCTGCATGCCCGTCCGCCGGCCCGTTGGGTCCGACTACTCTGGGCCCCGTTGCCGCCGCTTCCCGGACGGCGTCGCCGACCGGCGTCGCCGCCGGCGGCCCGAGGGCCAGTGCCCCGGGCGCGGGAGCGGCGGGAGGACGAGCAGGCCGTGGCCCGCCGTGTCCGGCAGACCCGGACGCGGCTAGGCGCGGCGAACGAGAGGAGACGCTGATGGGTCCGCTGCGTTCGGTGGTGCTCGCGGGAGGTGGCACCGGGGGGCACATCTACCCGCTGCTCGCCTTCGCCGACTGCCTGCGCCGACACGACCCCGGCGTCCGGATCACCTGCCTGGGCACACCCCGGGGCCTGGAGAACGAGCTGATCCCGCCGCAGGGCTACGACCTGCGCACGATCCCCGCCTACCAGCTGCCCCGCTCGGTCAACATGAACCTGGTCCGCACCCCGGGCCGGATGTGGACCGCGGCCCGCGCCGCCGGCAAGGTGATCGACGAGGTGCAGGCCGACGTGGTGGTCGGCTTCGGCGGCTACGTCTCGGTGCCGGCCTACCTCGCCGCCTGGCGCCGCGAGCTGCCCATCGTCATCCACGAGGTGAACGTGCCACCGGGTGTGGCGAACCGACTCGGGATGAAGTTCACCAAGCACGTCGCCGTCGGCTTCCCGCACCAGCCGGCGCAGGCCGAGTCGCTGCGCGACGCCCGGGTGGTCGGCGTGCCGCTACGCCGCAACATCGCCGGCCTGGACCGGGCCGCGCTGCGCGCCAGCGCCCGGGCCCATTTCGGACTCCGTCCCGACCTGCCGGTGCTCTTCGTCGCCGGCGGCTCGCAGGGGGCCCGCTCGATCAA
The DNA here is from genome assembly GCF_040649635.1 of Micromonospora sp. NPDC048909. Classification (NCBI taxonomy): domain Bacteria; kingdom Bacillati; phylum Actinomycetota; class Actinomycetes; order Micromonosporales; family Micromonosporaceae; genus Micromonospora; species Micromonospora sp. NPDC048909. Next base: position 465,694 of record NZ_JBEZFU010000002.1, read on the forward strand.
CCTCGCCGTCTCCGGCGCGGCCAAGGAGCTGGCCCGCAACGGCGTGCAGGTGCTGCACGTGATGGGCGCCCGCAACGAGCCGGTGCCGATCCCCACCGACCTGCCGGTGCCCTACGTGACCCTGCCCTACCTGTCCGAGATGGAGCTGGGTTACGCCGCGGCCGACCTGATGCTCGGCCGGGGCGGCGCGATGACCTGCGCCGAGGTGGCCGCGATCGGGCTGCCCACCATCTACGTGCCGTACCCGCACAGCAACCAGGAACAGAAGCGCAACGCGCTGCCCGTGGTGGAGGCCGGCGGCGGGTTGCTCGTCGACGACGCCGAGCTGACCCCGGACTGGCTGGAGCGGACGGTGATCCCGCTGATCCGCGACCCGCACCGGCTCGCCGCGATGGGCGCGGCCGCGTCGGCGTACGGGCGGCGCGACGGCGACGTGGCGTTGCTGAACTACGTCTACGAGGCGGTGGCCCGATGACCGCGCAGTTCACCCCGGCCGGCACGCTCACCGCCGAGGACCTCGGCACCATCCACCTGATCGGGGTCGGCGGGGTCGGCATGAGCGGGCTCGCCCGGCTCTTCCTCACCCGGGGCATTCCGGTCTCCGGCAGCGAGCTGCGCGAGTGGCCCTCGCTGGCCGGGCTGCGCGCGCTCGGCGGCACGATCCACATGAGCCACGAGGCGGCCAACCTGGACGGCGTGGACACCGTGGTCTACTCCTCGGCCATCCCGCAGGACCACCTGGAGATGGCGGAGGCGCGCAAGCGCGGCCTGCGGGTGCTGCACCGCTCCGAGGCGCTCGCCGCGGCGATGACCGGTCGCCGGACGGTGGCCGTGGCCGGCACCCACGGCAAGACCACCACCACCTCGATGGTCACCATGGTGCTCCAGCAGGCCGGTGCGGATCCCTCCTTCGTGATCGGCGGGGAGATCTCCGAGGTCGGCTCGGGCGCCCACCACGGCACCGGCGAGCACTTCGTGGTGGAGGCGGACGAGAGTGACCGCTCGTTCCTGATCTACCGCCCGTACGTCTCGGTCATCACCAACGTCGAGGCCGACCACCTGAACACGTACGGCGACCTGGCCAACCTGGAGGCGACCTTCGCCGAGTTCGCCCGGCTCACCGACCCGGACGGATACATCATCACCTGCGCCGACGACCCGGGCGGTCGCCGGCTGGCCGAGACGTTGCGGGCCGAGGGCCGCCGCGTGCACACCTACGGCGAGGCGGCAGACGCCGACCTGCGGCTGACCGAGGTCGCCTCGTCGGCGCAGGGCGTGCGCTACCTGGCCGCGATCGACGGCCGGTCGCTGGGCGAGTTCCGGCTGCCGGTGCCGGGGCGGCACATGGGGCTCAACAGCGCCTCGGCGGTGCTCACCACGTACCTGCTGGGGCTGCCGCTGGAGGCGGCGGAGGCCGCGCTGGCGGCGTTCCCCGGCGTGCGGCGGCGGTTCGAGCGCAAGGGCGTCGCGGACGACGTGCTGGTCTACGACGAGTACGCCTACCACCCCACCTCGATGACGCTGGCCCTGCAGACGCTGCGCGAGGTGGCCGGCGACGGCCGGCTGATCGTGGTCTTCCAGCCGTACCGGCTCTACCGCACCCGCGACCTGCAGGCGGAGATCGCCGCGGCGCTGGCCATCGCCGACGAGCTGGTGCTGCTGGAGGTCTTCGGCCCGGGTGAGCTGCGCCAGCCCGGCGAGGGGTCGGCGGCGCTGATCGAGGCGGTGTCGCTGCCGGCCGAGCGCAAGGTCTTCGTGGACTCCTGGGAGGCGGCGCCGGTGGAGGTGGCCCGCCGGGCCCGCCCCGGTGACGTGGTGGTGACGATGGGCGCCCCGCCGATCTCGCTGATGGGCGACCAACTCCTGGACGCCCTGCTGGCCCGGGCGGACGCGGCGGCGGACCCGGCCGGGACGGTGCCGCCGGGCGGCTCCTCCGGCGGCAGCGCGGCCATCGGGGGAACCGTCCCCGACGCCCCGCCCGGCGCCGGCACCTCGGCCGCGGGTGGCGCCGTGGCTCCGGACGGCGCGGCGCCCGCCGCCGGATGAGCCCCGGGCCGGCCCGCGGGCGGACCTCCGGCGCCGAGGCGGCCGGCCGGCGCGGTTCGGTGCGCCGGTGGCAGCTGGTCCGCGCCGGCAGCGACGCGGTGCCCGCCTCGACCCGGCGGTTCATGCGCCGGGCCCGGCAGCGCCGGATGCGCGCTGCGCTGCCGTGGGCGGTGGCGGCGGGGCTGCTCGCGCTGGCCGGGCTGGTCGCCTGGGCGGTGCTCGGCACCGGGCTGTTCGGGGTGCGCGAGGTGCGAGTGGAGGGCGCCGAGCTGGTGAACCCGGTGCAGGTGCGCGACGCGGCGGGGATACCGGACGGCGTTCCGCTGGCCCGGGTGGACCTGGCCGGCACCGCCCGGCGGATCGGCGCGCTCGCTCCGGTGCAGCGGGCAACGGTGACCCGGGACTGGCCGGACGCGCTGGTCGTCCGGGTGGTGGAGCGCACCGGGGTCGCGGTGGTCCCGCAGGGCGAGCGGTTCGTGGTGATCGACGACAGCGGGACGGTCTTCCGCAGCCTCACCCAGCGCCCGGACGGCCTGCCGCTGATCCGGGTCGTCGAGCCGGGGCCGGACGATCCGGGCACCCGGGCGGCGGTGGACGTGCTCGGCGCGCTCACCCCGCAGCTGCGCGCCGCGTTGGTCGACGTGACCGTGGAGAGTCTGGCCCTGATCAAGCTCCGGCTCGACGGCGACCGGACGGTGGTCTGGGGCGACGCCTCCCGGGGCGACGACAAGGCCCGGGTGGCCACCGCGCTGCTCGGACAGCGGGCGGAGACGATCGACGTGAGCGCGCCGGACGTCGTGACCTTCCGGTGATCCGGGGGTGCGACGAGGCGGGCGCGACGTGAGCCGTTCCGCTCCGGGCGGCGACACGCCGAGCAGGTCCTTGGCTCTGCGGGCGGGGACGCTTACGTTGCCCCGAAGAGGATCAGTGGTTGACATAACTGTAAGCCTCTAGTAGAGGGTGAGGGTTCCATCCCTGACCCCCGCTGGAGCACCGACGTCGACCACTGGCCTGGCCAAGCCGTGTGGGGCCGGCCCATGCCAATCTCGAGGGGAAAGGACCGGAGATGACACCTCCGCACAACTACCTGGCGGTCATCAAGGTCGTCGGCATCGGGGGCGGCGGCGTCAACGCCGTCAACCGGATGATCGAGGTTGGGCTCAAGGGCGTCGAGTTCATCGCGATCAACACCGACGCGCAGGCGCTGCTGATGAGCGACGCCGACGTCAAGCTCGACGTCGGCCGGGAGCTGACCCGCGGGCTCGGCGCGGGCGCCAATCCGGACGTCGGCAAGAACGCCGCCGAGGACCACCGGGACGAGATCGAGGAGGTGCTCAAGGGCGCCGACATGGTCTTCGTGACCTGCGGCGAGGGCGGCGGCACCGGCACCGGCGGCGCGCCCGTGGTGGCGAACATCGCCCGCAAGCTCGGCGCGCTCACCATCGGTGTGGTGACCCGGCCGTTCTCGTTCGAGGGCAAGCGCCGCCAGGTGCAGGCCGAGGCGGGGATAGACGAGCTGCGCAACCAGTGCGACACGCTGATCGTGATCCCCAACGACCGGCTGCTGGCGCTCGGCGACCGCAACATCAGCATGATGGACGCCTTCCGCACCGCCGACCAGGTGCTGCTCTCCGGTGTGCAGGGCATCACCGACCTGATCACCACGCCGGGTCTGATCAACCTTGACTTCGCCGACGTGAAGAGCGTGATGAGCGGCGCGGGCAGCGCCCTGATGGGCATCGGCAGCGCCCGGGGCGAGAACCGCGCGGTCGAGGCGGCCGAGGCGGCCATCTCCAGCCCGCTGCTGGAGCAGAGCATGGACGGCGCCCGCGGGGTGCTGCTCTCCATCGCCGGCGGCTCCGACCTCGGTCTGTTCGAGATCAACGACGCGGCGCAGCTGGTCACCGACGCGGCCCACCCGGACGCGAACATCATCTTCGGCGCGGTCATCGACGACGCCCTCGGCGACGAGGTGCGGGTCACCGTGATCGCGGCGGGCTTCGACGGCGGCACGCCGGCCTACAAGGCGGCCGAGCCGGGGCGGAAGACCAACCAGAACCAGCCGGCCCCGCAGAGCCCGCCGGTCACGCCGCCGGCCGCCATGCCGGCGCCGCAGCAGTCGCCCCGTCGGGTGCTCTTCGACGACGTCGACGTGCCCGACTTCCTCAAGAACGGGTCCTGAGCACCGCCGATGACCGACAGCTCGACCACGGTACGGCCGGACCGCCGGGCCGAACTCGCGGCCGGCCTGGTCCGGGTCCAGGCCCGGATCGCGGACGCGTGCGACGCGGCAGGCCGGGACCGCGCCAACGTCACGATGATCGCCGTCACCAAGACCTACCCGGCCGGTGACGTGCTGGCGCTGGCCGGCCTCGGGGTGACCGACATGGGGGAGAACCGGGACCAGGAGGCGGGCGAGAAGGCCGCCGCGGTGGCAGCGGCCGGCGCGACGCCGCGCTGGCACTTCATCGGCCGGTTGCAACGCAACAAGGCTCGGTCGGTGGTCCGGTACGCCGACGTGGTGCACTCGGTGGACAGCGTCCGGCTGGCCCGGGCGCTGGACACCGCGGCGAGCACCCGGGACAGTCCGCTGGCGGCGCTGGTGCAGGTGAGCGTCGACGGTGACCCGGCCCGGGGCGGCGCGCTGCCCGGCTCGGCCGATCCGGACGTCGGGTTGGACGCGGTCGCCGAGGCGTTGGCAGCGGCGCCGGCGCTGCGGCTGGCCGGGCTGATGGCGGTGGCGCCGCTGGGCTGGGAGCCGGAGCGGGCGTTCGCCCGGCTGGCGGAGGTGGCTGCCGCGTTCCGCGCGGTCCATCCCGGAGCCACCGAACTCTCGGCGGGTATGAGCGGCGACCTGGAAATCGCGATCAGATACGGCGCGACACATGTCCGCGTCGGTAGCGCGTTGCTCGGAATGCGCCCCACGCTGCGGTAGCCTGACCGCGAAAGAAGCAAATTACATCTGTGTTGTTTTCAAGGAACGGCATCCCGTTGTCGGGGGTCGTGGCGCGGGACGCGAATCGCGCGCCAGGGGATTGCCGTTCCGGTCCAGTGGGCAGAGAAGTCCACTCGCGACAGGCGACACGGCACGGGGGCGTGTGCCGCACGGCGGACGGAAGGGCGCGGGATGGGTGCACTGCGCAAGGCGGGGGTCTGGCTCGGTCTGGTCGAAGAGGACGACGAGCGGGCCTACGACGACGGTGGCTACGAAAAGGGGGGCTACCGCGAGTCGCGCTACCGGCAGAGCCGGTACGCCGAGGAGTTCGCCGAGGACGACGAGGACGACACCGAGGAGCCGCCGGCGCCGCGTCCCCGGGTGGGGGAGCGTGGCCGCCTCGGCGAGCGGGCTGGTCGGGCGACCGAGTCCGAGCGGGCCGAGGTCGAGCGGCCGGAGCGGGTCGAGCGCTCCAGCGTCCGGTCGATCACCCGGTCGACCGGCGAGACCTCGGGTGCGCTGACCTACCACACCCGGGACAACCTGGCCCTGGCCCCGCAGACGTCGCCCCGGGAGCGGGCGGTGGTCGCCGACGAGGAGCAGCGCTACCAGATCACCACGCTGCACCCGACCACCTACCGGGAGGCTCGGACCATCGGTGAGCACTTCCGCGACGGCGTTCCGGTGATCATCAACCTCACCGAGATGGACGAGGCGGACGCCCGCCGTCTGGTGGACTTCGCCGCCGGGTTGGCGTTCGGGCTGCGCGGTACGATCGAGCGCGTGACCAATCGGGTGTTCCTGCTCTCACCGGCCAACGTCCAGGTCACCGCGGAGGACAAGGCCAAGATCGCTGAGGGCGGCTTTTTCAGTCTGAGTTGACCCCGCCCGACCCGAGGGACGTCGCCTGCCGTGTTGTCGATCCTGCTGCAAGTCCTGTACCTGATCCTCTACGTCTTTCTGCTCCTTCTTCTGTCCCGGTTTGTCCTGAGCGCTGTGCTCCAGTACGGCCGCCGGTGGCAACCGGGGCGTGGGGCATCGGCGGGACTGGAATCCGTGTGGAGCGTCACTGATCCCCCTCTCAGCGCGTTGAGGCGTGTGATCCCTCCGCTGCGAATTGGTACCGTGAGCATCGACCTGGCCTCCCTTGTGCTCCTGGTTATCCTGTTCGTGCTGATGGAGTTCGTGTTAGAGCCGTCGATCATCAGGACCGCCTGATGACCGACGCGCTATCGCGGCCGCAACTGACCCGAGGAGTTTCGATGCCGCTGACCCCGGCCGACGTACACAACGTCGCCTTCAAAAAGCCGCCGATCGGCAAGCGGGGGTATGACGAGGAGGAGGTCGACGCCTTCCTTGACGAGGTCGAGCGCGAGCTCGCCCGTCTCATCGAGGAGAACAACGAGCTGCGCGCCCAGGTGGAGCGCGGCGGCCGTGGTGGCGCCCCCGCCGGCCCCGGCGGCGACGCCCGTCTCGCGGCGGAGCTCAACGACGTCAAGGCCCAGCTCGACCGGGTGCAGCGTGACAAGGCAGCGGCCGAGCAGGCCGCCCGCGCGATGCAGGCCGAGCTGGAGCAGGTCCGCGCGACCGGTGGCCCGGCCGTCACCGGTGACGGTGAGCAGCAGGCGCTGCGGGTGCTGATGATGGCCCAGCGGACGGCCGACGACCACGTCTCCGACGCCCGTCGCGAGGCCGACCAGCTGCTCTCCGAAGCCCGCTCGAAGGCCGAAGAGGTGACCCGCGAGGCGCGGGCGAAGGCTGACGCGCTGGAGCGCGACTCCCGCCAGCGGCACCAGGAGGCCATGGGCGGCCTGGACGCCAAGCGCACCGCGCTGCAGAAGCACATCGAAGAGCTCAAGCAGTTCGAGCGCGAGTACCGCACCCGGCTCAAGGCCTACCTGGAGAGCCAGCTGCGCGACCTGGACGGCCGCGGTCAGGGCCTGGAGGCCGAGATGACCCGCTCCGAGGGCAACCGGGCCGCCGGCGGCAACGGGCTGGCCACCGCCGGCCTCGCCGGCTCCTACGGTGGCGGTCGCTCCGGTGCTCTCGAGGCCGGTCGCTGATCTTCGGTCGGCGGCCGTCGGGAACGATGGCGGTCGCCGACCGCGTCTGGATGGTACGACGCGGCGGGGGTGAGCCGTGATAGTCGCAAGTCTCCTGCTCATCCTCGTCGCCGTGGCGCTGCTGGTGCTCGGCCTGGCCGGTGGCTCCAGCCTGATGCTGATCATCTCGATCGGGGCCAGTCTGCTGGCCGCCGTCGCGTTGGTGGTGGGTGCCCGCCAGGCAGCCACCAGCCGGACGACGGCGGGCCCGGATCCGTCCGGTCCGTGGCAGCCGGAAGCCTCCCGCCCGGCCGAACCGGCCGCGCCGCGGGTCGCGTACGGCCCGCCGCTGGCGGAGCCGGAGATTCCGGTCCAGCACGTTCCTTCGACTGTCGGTACCGGCGGCACCGGGTGGCGGCAACCACCCGAGGCCCCGGCCGACGACGAACCCTCCCCGGGCGCTGCCGCCGCCGGGGCCCAGGACGACGAGCCGGCCGCGCAGCCGGTCACGCCCGCCGAGGAGGCCCGGCTGACCCGGCTGGTGGACGAGGTCCGGGTGGTGGACGGCAGGCCCCGCTACCACCTCGACGACTGCGCCCACCTGGTCGGGCGGACGCACGAGCCGCTGCCGGTGGCCGAGGCGGTCGAGCTGGGCTTCACCCCGTGCCTGCGCTGCGCGCCGGCCACCGTCCTGCTCGCCGACGCCCGGCCGTACTGAGCGGGACTCATCGTGCCCGCCGACGACGCTCTCACGGTGGCGGTACGGGTGAAGCCCGGTGCCGCCCGGGCCCGGGTCGGCGGCTGCTTCGACGGGCCGCACGGCCCCGCCCTGGTGATCGCGGTGAACGCGCCGGCCGTCGACGGCCGGGCCACCGAGGCCGCCCGCCGGGCGCTGGCCGGGGCGCTCGGCGTCCGCGCCGCCGCGGTGTCGCTGCGCACCGGCGCGGCCAGTCGGGACAAGCTCTTCCTCGTGGAACGGCCCGGCCCCGAGCTGTCCGGCGTGCTGCGCCGGCTGCGCGACGGATCCGGCGAGTGAGGAACGCCCGGGCCAGGCGGTCGTGACGCCCGGGCTCGATCTCGCGCTGCTGGTCGGCGCGGCCGTGCTGCTGGTGGCGGTCGGCGCCGTCCGGCTCTCCAGCCGGCTCGGGGTGCCCAGCCTCCTCGTCTACCTGGCCATGGGCGTGGGGATCGGCGAGGCCGGGCTGGGCATCCGGTTCGACGACGTCGAGCTGACCCGGGCGCTCGGCTTCTGCGCGCTGATCGTGATCATCGCCGAGGGCGGGTTGACCGCCCGGTGGAGCACGTTGCGCCCGGTGCTCGGGCTCTCCGCCGCGCTCTCCACCGTCGGCGTGGTGGTCAGCATCGTGGTGGTCGGGGTCGCCGTGCACCTGTTGCTCGGGCTGGACTGGCGGCTGGCGCTGCTCTACGGCGCGGTGCTCTCCTCCACCGACGCGGCGGCGGTCTTCGCCACCCTGCGCCGACTGCGCCTGCCGCCCCGGCTGGTGGCCACCCTGGAGGCCGAGTCGGGGATGAACGACGCCCCGGTGGTGCTGCTCGTGGTGCTGCTCTCCCGGGAGGGCGCCGGTCATCCCTGGTGGTACGAGGTCGGGCTGGTCGGCTACGAGCTGGCGGCCGGCGCGGCGGTCGGGGTGGGTGCCGGGCTCGCCGGGCGGTGGGCGCTGCGCCGGGCGGCGCTGCCCTCGGCGGGGCTGTACCCCATCGCCGTGGTCGGCTTCACCGTGCTGGCGTACGCCGTCGGCGCGGTGCTGCACGCCTCCGGCTTCCTCGCCGTCTACGTCGCCGGGGTGCTGCTCGGCAACGCCCGACTGCCGCACCGGCAGGCGATCCTCGGCTTCGCCGACGGGCTGGCCTGGCTGGCGCAGATCGGCCTGTTCGTGCTGCTCGGGCTGCTGGTCTCCCCGGGGCGGCTGGACGCCGCGGTGCTTCCCGCGGTGGTCGCCGGGCTGGCCCTGGTGCTGGCCGCCCGGCCGCTGTCGGTGGCGGTCGCCGCGCTGCCGTTCCGGGTCGGGGTGCGCGAGCAGACGTTCCTGTCCTGGGCCGGGCTGCGTGGCGCGGTGCCGATCGTGCTGGCCACCATCCCGCTCTCCGAGCGGGTGCCCGGCGCGGACCGGCTCTTCGACGCGGTCTTCGTGCTGGTGGTGATCTTCACGCTGGTGCAGACCACGACGCTGGCGCCGCTCGCCCGCCGGCTCAGGGTCACCGCGCCGGCCGAGGCGACGGAGATCCACGTCGAGACCGCTCCGCTGGAGCGGATGCGGGCCGACCTGCTCCAGTTGGAGGTGCCGCCGGGATCTCGGCTGGCCGGGGTGCACGTCGACGAGCTGCGGTTGCCGCCGGGCGCCTCGGTGACGCTGGTGCTGCGCGACGGGGTCGGTTTCGTGCCGGTCCCGGACACCCGGTTGAAGACCGGCGACAGTCTGTTGATCGTGGCGACCGGTGGGGTCCGCGACGAGGTCGAACGGCGGCTGCGGGCGGTCAGCCGGCGGGGTCGGCTGGCCCGTTGGTTTGGCGAGTACGGCAATGATCGGGACGGTTGATCTGCTAGCGTTCCTTTTGTCCCGGTTAGGTGGGACTCGAGGCTGAATAGCGGTGCGTCGGTGCGGCACGTTGTCGGACGCCGATACGTTCCGTATTCTTGCCAACCTCCGGAGTGCGCGGCCGTTGTCGCCGCGCGCCCCTTTTCGTACCTGGGGGTGCCTGGTCGGTGCCCCCTGTCCAGGTGCCGCGGACCGCCGCGGTTCCGCGGCCGAGGGAGCGACGATGGCGAAGCCAGCCGACACCAGGACAGCCGGCCGAAAGCCGGTGGCGAGGCCCACCCGCAGCGCGGCGGAGACCGAGAAGATCCGGGCGGCGCTGGCGGCGCGGCGGGACGAGCTTCGCGCCGAGTACGATCAGACGCTGAGCGAGATCACCGAGCTGCAGCGCGATCGGCTGACCGACTCGGCCGGGGACGACCAGGCCGACACCGGGACCAAGACGTTCGAGCGGGAGCAGGAGATCTCTCTCGCCAACAGCATCCTGGAACGGATCACGCAGGTCGAGCGCGCGCTGGAGCGGCTCGATGAGGGTGGCTACGGCTGGTGCGAGCGGTGCGGCAACCCGATCCCGGTGGAGCGGCTCGCCGCCTTCCCGTCGGCGACCCTCTGCGTGACCTGCAAGCAGCTGGAGGAGCGGCGCTGAGGTCCGTTCCCCGGCGGCGATGGAGACGGTGAGCGATCACCGCCGAGTGTCGATGGGGAGCAGATGAGCGCAGCACCGTCCGCCGGATCCGGCCGGGCCGAAGAGGCCGACCGCAAGCCCCGGCCCCGGGCCGTCGCGATCCTCGCCGGCACCGCGCTGGTCGCCTTCCTGGCCGACCTGACCACCAAGCATCTCGCCCTGGCCAACCTCTCCGACCACGAGCCGGTCCGGATTCTCGGCGGGTTCATCTACCTCAGCCTGATCCGCAACAGCGGCGCCGCCTGGAGCATCGGCTCCGACTACACCTGGGTCTTCCCACTGATCACCATCGGCGTGATCGGCTGGATCGTCTGGATGGCGCTGCGGCTGCGGTCGATGCCCTGGGCGATCTCGCTCGGGCTGGTGCTCGGCGGGGCGCTCGGCAACCTGGCGGACCGGATCTTCCGGGCCCCCAGCCCCTTCCACGGTCACGTGGTCGACATGATCAGCGTCTTCGGGCCGTTCGGCGAGTACTTCCCGGTCTTCAACCTGGCGGACAGCTCGCTGGTCTGCGGCGTGATCCTCGCCGTGCTGCTGGAACTCACCGGCCGCCAGCGCGACGGCGGGCGGGTGACCCGCGACGGACGTCCGGTCGACGCGGGCGACGGCCAGGCGACCGCCACCGAGCAGCGGGAGCGCGCGTGACCTCCGCGTTCGCCGCCGGGGGCGACCACCGTTCGCTGCCGGTGCCGGACGGCCTCGACAGCATGCGGCTGGACCAGGCGGTTTCCCGGCTCTTCGGTCTCTCCCGCACCGCTGCCGCGGCCCTGGTGGACTCCGGCGACGCGCTGGTCGACGGCGTGGTCCGGGCCAACTCGTACAAGGTCAAGGCCGGTTCGTGGCTGGAGGTGACCCTGCCCGCGCCGGTCGCGCCGCCGACCGTGGTGCCGCAGGCGGTGCCCGGTCTGCGGGTGGTCCACGCCGACGACGACATCGTGGTGGTGGACAAGCCGGTCGGCGTGGCGGCCCATCCCAGCCCCGGCTGGACCGGCCCGACCGTGATCGGCGCGCTGGCCGCGATCGGCCACCGCATCTCCACCAGCGGCGCCGCCGAGCGGCAGGGAGTGGTGCACCGGCTCGACGTCGGTACCACCGGGATCATGGTGGTGGCCAAGAGCGAGCAGGCCTACAGCGCGCTCAAGCGGGCGTTCAAGTACCGCGAGGTGGAGAAGCGCTACCACGCGGTGGTGCAGGGCCACCCGGACCCGCTGCGCGGCACCATCGACGCCCCGATCGACCGGCACCCCACCCACGACTACCGCTGGGCGGTGGTCTCCGGCGGCAAGCCGAGCATCACCCACTACGACACCCTGGAGGCGTTCCCGGCCGCCAGCCTGCTCGACGTGCGGCTGGAGACCGGCCGGACCCACCAGATCCGGGTGCACTTCTCCACGCTGCGCCACCCCTGTGTGGGCGACCTCACCTACGGCGCCGACCCGACGCTGTCCGGTCGGCTCAAGCTGGACCGACAGTGGCTGCACGCCCGCGAGTTGAGCTTCGAGCACCCCCGAACGGGGGACGAGGTCCGCTTCGTCAGCGACTACCCTGACGATCTGGAACGCGCGCTCCGGATCCTCCGCGACTGAGCGGCGGCCCGTCCGACACCGACCGACGAGGGGACCAGCCCGTGCGCGCCGGCGATCTGCTGCGCCAGCTTGACCAACGGCTGCTGCCACCCCTGACCCGGGTGGTCAGGCGCCTCGCCGACACCTCGTCCCGGCCGCGGATGCTCACCTCCACGGCGCTGCTGTCGGTGACGGCGGTGCTGCTCACCGCCGTCTGGGCCGCCGGTGACCGCGGCCCGGTGGGTGACCCGACCGTCGGCGAGGTGACCCGCGTCGGGGTCGTCGACGGCGACTCAGTGCCGGGCTACCTGCGGGCCGCGGCGGCCGACCTGGCGGCCCTGCCCACGGCCGTGCCGGGCGGCGCCGAGGGCACCTACGCGCTGGTCTCGCTGGAGACCTACCTGCCGCCGCAGCGGCTCGCGGCGGTGCTCGGCGACGTGTCGGTCTCCGAGGTCTTCGGGCGGGTGCCGCTGCCCGGCCGGCAGACCGAGATCGTCCGGATCCCGGCGCTGCGCATCCCGGACGACGTGGTCGCCGGGATGGCCGAGCTGGCCGCGCGCAAGGACCAGGAGGCCGCCGACTACCGGGCCCGCGCCACCGCGTCCGCCGGCGACGCCGACGTGCGTCAGGTGTACGCCAGCGGCGCCGTGGTGGCCGCGGCGGAGGCGGACGCCTACCGCTCCGGGTGCGCCTGCGTCTACGCGGCGGTGGTCCGTGCCCAGCCGGCCGCGCTGCGCGCGGTGGCCGGCCGGCAGACCGTACGGTCGGTCGACCCGGCGCCGGAGGTGCGTCGGCTGGACCGGACGGTCTTCACCCCGCCGCTGCCCGAGCAGCAGGAGGTGGTCCGCCCACCGGCGGACACCGCGCTACCCACGGCGACCGTGGACGGGCCGGCCAGCCCCTCGGCGACGCCCTCGGCCACCCCGACGGTGGGCGAATCGTCGGAACCCGCACCGGTCGTGACGGATCCGGCACCCGAGCCGGAGCCGACGGCGCCGTCCGTGGCCCCGCCGCCGACCCCGGCCACCTCGCCCGACGCGACCGGTGCCGAGGCCGCGGAGCCGACCACGTCGTGATCGGGGACCGGCGGATTGGGCAGGATGGTGTGGTCCGAATAGGGTTTCCTTCGTAGCCTGTTTGATGGAGATTGATCGCGCTGGGGAGGGCGAGCCGTGGAGGGCAGCGAGACCGGCTGGGGCCGGCCGGCCGAACCGGCACCGCGGTGGCGGGCGCTGCTCGACCGGGCCCGGCTCGCCGGCCGGGGCAGTGAGCAGCCCGAATCCGACCGACGGGTCGAGGATCCCCTGCCTCCCGCCGAGCCGCTGCCGCGGCGGTCGCACGACGGCTACGCCGGGCGGGCGCAGGCCGTCAGCCCGCCGGTCGAGCAGCCCTACGGCGCGGATCCCGGTTACCGGGCCGAGGCCACCTACCGGGTGGACCCCGCCTACCGGGCGGAGCCGGCCTACCGGCCCGAGCCGACCTACCAGCCGGAGCCGACCTACCAGCCCGAGCCGACCTACCAACCTGGACGCGGCTACCAGCCCGAGCCCGGCTACCCCGCCGAGCCGGCCTACCGGGTGCCGGAGCCGCGCCGGCCGGACCCGGTCGAGTCGCGCTACGCGCTGCTGGAGAACGGTTACCGACCCGATCCGCCGCCGGTGGAGTCCCGCTACGCGCTGCTGGAGAACGGCTACCGACCCGAGGGCCGTGCGGCCGCCCCGGCGCCGCCGCCCGCTCCCGCGCCACCGGCTGCCCCGGCTCCGGCGCTCGCGCCGCCCCCGGCGGTCGTCGACCGGGGCTATCCGGCCCGGGTCGACTGGCGTCCGCCGGCCGCCGACCCGGAGCTGGAACGGGCCACCGCGCTGCTGCGCCAGGAGTTCGGCACCCCACGGGTGCTCGCCTTCGCCAATCCCAAGGGCGGGGTACACAAGACCACCGCCACGGTGCTCGCCGCGGCGACCGTCGGCAGCGTCCGCGGCCGGGGCGTGCTGGCCTGGGACGACAACGAGTTGCGCGGCACGCTCGGGCTGCGCGCCGGCAGTGCCCGGCACGCCCGGACCATCCGCCACCTGATCACCGATCTGGCCCAGATCGAGATCCTCGAGGGCAACACCCTGCTCGAGCACCTCGACGACTACCTGCGGCACGCCTCCGACAACTCCTACGACGTGCTGGCCGGGGAGGAGAGCCCCCGGTTCGCCCAGCGGCTGGACCAGTTCACCGTCCGGCGGGTGCTGGAGCTGCTCCGGCGTACCCACGAGGTGGTCTGCGTCGACACCGGCAACAACGTGGAGAGCCCGAACTGGCGCACCGTGATGCAGGCGGCGGACCAGTTGGTGGTGACCACGGTGCCCCGCGAGGACGCGGCGTTCAGCGCCGACTGGATGCTCGACCTGCTGCACGAGGTGGGCATGGGCGAGCTGGCCGACAACGCGGTCACCCTGATCTCCTGCCCGACGCCGGGCCGATCGACGTTGCAGGACGACCTGGAGCGGCACTTCGCCACCCGCACCCGCGCGGTCGCGGTGGTGCCGTACGACCCGGCGCTGGAGACCGGTTCGTCGATCGAGTACCACCAGCTCCAGCCGGCGACCCGGGACGCCTGGCTGAAGGCCGCGGCGATGATGTTGGAGCCGTTCGCCCGGTGAGGGGGTGTGCCGCCACCGGCGCCCCCGCCCGTCCGCCCGCCTGAGAGGATCATCGGGTGAGCCCGGACACCCCCGACCCCGACCGGTCCGCCGCCCAGCCCGGCGAGGCCGACCGCGCCACCCCGCCCGCCCACGACCCCGCCCCGGCGGACCCCCCGCCCGACCCGCGGGCCACGCCGGGCCCGCAGGCCGGTCTGCCCGGTCCGCTGGTCTCGCCGCCCGGCGCCGAGGACGGCTTGGCCGGTCCGGAAGCCGGGCCGCCCGCCTGGGCCTACCCGGGCGACCGCGCGCCGACGGAGGAGACCGGGTCGCGTCGACGGGGCGCGGTGCTCGCCGTCGGGGCCGGTCTGGCGCTGGCCGTGCTCGGCGCGCCGCTCGGTCTGCTCTGGGCGGCCGTCGCCCCGGACACCCCCGTGATCAAGACCGCCGAGGGCGCGGTCTACGCCCAGCCGCAACCGGAGCAACCGATCGCGGCGGACGGCTGGTTCAGCCTGCTCGGGCTCGCCTTCGGGGTGCTCGCCGCGCTCGCCCTCTGGTTCCTGCTGCGCCGCCGGCGCGGCCCGGTCGGGCTGGTCACCGCCGTGCTCGGCGCCTTCGCCGCCGGGCTGGTGGCCTGGCAGCTGGGGCGGCGGATCGGGCTGTCCCGCTTCGACCAGCTGCTGACCAGCGCGCCGGAGGGGCAGGGCTTCGGCAAGCCGTCCGACCTGCGGGCCGGTGGGATCGACTGGGTGCTCGGCGTGCTGCCGGTGCCGCACGGCAACCTGCTGCTGCCCGCGTTCGGCGCCGCCATCACGTACACCCTGCTGGCCGGCTGGTCCCGGTGGCCGTCGCTGCGCCCGGAGCCCGACGCCGCCGACCTCAGTTGGGTGTCGGCGGCGACGCCAGCTCCGCCAGCGGCACCGGAACCGCCCGCACCTGGCGCAGCAGAGCCGCCTCGCGGTTGAGCAGCCGCAACTCGGCCCGGAGCCGGGCCGCGGTGTCGTCGATGGCGAGCAGCCGCTGCCGGTCGTCGACGGTCAGCGCCGCCGTCGCGGCGACCAGGTGGGACAGCACGGTCGGATCCTCCGGCAGCTGCTCGGAGATCTCCTCCGGGTCGGCACGGATCAGCCCGAGATACTGCCGGAACACCGCGATCACCCGGGCGGCCAGCAGATCGGCGACCTCGTCCGGACCACCCGGCTCGGGCAGCCACTCCACCTCGGCCGTCAGGTAGGGCGCGGACTTCTCGTCGACGTCGGCGATCCGGAACCGGCGTCGCCCGACGGTCACGATGTCGAAGCCGCCGTCGGCCAACTCGGTGACCTGCCGCAGCTCGGCGGTGCAGCCCACCTCGTGCAGCGTCACATCGCCGCCGGCCGGTGTCGGCCGGGCGCCGGGCCCGGTCGGGGCGACCTCCCAGCCGGCCTGGATGGCGACCACGCCGAACTCGCGCGGGGCGCCCTCGGGGAGCCCGACCAGGTGTCGGACCAGGGCGCGGTAACGCTCCTCGAAGATGTGCAACGGCAGCACCAACCCGGGGAAGAGCACCGTTCCGAGGGGGAACACCGGCAGCCGCGCAGTCACGCCGTCGAGCCTAGCCGGATCCGGAACCGGCGGAGTGTCCCGGCTCACCGTCGTGCCGGCCGGGCGTCCCCGGACCGCTCCGGTGGGACGCGGGTGTCCCGGCTCACCGTCCCGTGGTACGGGCGGTCCCGGCCCGCCCCGGGCCGGCCGCCTAGACTCGCAAGGGTGTTGAATCGGATCGACCTGCGCGGTGGTCTTCGTGACCCGCGCCGCCTGCTGCCCCGTGCCCAGCTCGACGTCTCCGTGGCCGTCGAGCGGATCCGGCCCGTCGTGGAGACGGTCCGGGAGCGTGGCTACCCGGCGATCCGGGAGGCGAGCGAGCGGTTCGACGGAGTCTGCCCCGAGGTGCTGCGGGTGCCCGTCGAGACGATCGCCGCCGCGGAGGGGACCCTCGACCCGGAGGTCCGGGCCGCGCTGCTGGAGTCGATCAGCCGGGCCCGTCGGGTGCACGCCGACCAGCGGCGTACCGACCACACCACCCAGGTGGTGCCCGGCGGCACGGTGACCGAGCGCTGGGTGCCGGTCGACCGGGTCGGGCTCTACGTCCCGGGCGGCCTGGCCATGTACCCGTCGACCGTGGTGATGAACGTGGTGCCGGCCCAGGCGGCCGGGGTCCGCTCGCTGGTGGTGGTGAGCCCGCCGCAGAAGGACAACGGCGGCCTGCCCGACCCGCGGGTGCTCGCCGCGTGCGCGCTGCTCGGCGTCGACGAGGTCTACGCCGTCGGTGGCGCCCAGGCGGTGGCGATGCTCGCGTACGGGGCGGCGGTCGACGCGGCCGGCGAGGCGCACTGCACGCCGGTCGACATGATCACCGGCCCGGGCAACATCTGGGTCACCGCGGCGAAGCGGCTGCTGCGCGGCGTGGTGGGCATCGACGCCGAGGCCGGCCCGACCGAGATCGCCATCCTGGCCGACGACACCGCCGACCCGGTGCACGTGGCAGCCGACCTGATCAGCCAGGCCGAGCACGACCCCCTCGCCGCGAGTGTCCTGGTCACTCCCTCGGTCGAGCTGGTCGAGGCGGTGGAGCGCGAGCTGGCTCGGCAGGTGCCGGCGACCAAGCACGCCGAGCGGGTCACCAACGCGCTGACCGGCGAGCAGAGCGGCGTGGTGCTGGTCGACGACCTCGACGCCGGGCTGCGGGTGGTCGACGCGTACGCAGCCGAGCACCTGGAGATCCAGACCCGGGACGCCCGGGAGTGGGCGCTGCGGGTGCGCAACGCCGGCGCCATCTTCGTCGGCGCCTGGTCGCCGGTGTCGCTCGGCGACTACTGCGCCGGCTCCAACCACGTGCTGCCCACCGGCGGCTGCGCCCGACACTCCTCCGGGCTCTCCGTGCAGTCCTTCCTGCGCGGCATCCACCTGGTCGAATACACCCAGCAGGCGCTGCGCGAGGTGGCCCCGCACGTGGTCACCCTGGCCACGGTGGAGGACCTGCCGGCGCACGGCCAGGCCGTCAGCGCCCGCTTCGCCGGGGGCTCGGCATGACCACGCTGGACGATCTGCCGCTCCGCGACGACCTGCGCGGGCTGTCGCCGTACGGGGCGCCGCAGCTGGACGTGCCGGTGCGGCTGAACACCAACGAGAACTCCTACCCGGTGCCGGAGCCGGTGGTGGAGGCGATCGGCAAGGCCCTCGCCGCCGAGCTGCGCGACCTCAACCGCTACCCCGACCGGGACGCGGTCGCGCTCCGCGCCGACCTGGCCGGCTACCTCGGGCACCGGCTCACCGTCGACCACCTCTGGGCGGCGAACGGCTCCAACGAGATCCAGCAGCAGCTGCTCCAGGCGTTCGGCGGGCCGGGGCGCAGCGCGCTCGGCTTCACACCGGCGTACTCGATGCACCCGCTGCTGGCCCTCGGCACCGGCACCCGGTGGGTGCCCGCCCGGCGCGGCGTCGACTTCGGGCTGACCGCCGACGAGGCGGTGGCCCAGGTCCGCGAGCACAGGCCGGACGTGGTCTTCCTCTGCTCGCCGAACAATCCCACCGGCACCGCGCTGGACCCGGCCGTGGTGGCCGCGGTGCTCGACGCGGCGCCGGGCATGGTGGTGGTGGACGAGGCGTACGCCGAGTTCGCCCGGCCCGGCACGGTGAGCGCGCTCGCGGTGCTGCCCGGGCACCCCCGGCTGGTGGTGACCCGGACGATGAGCAAGGCGTTCGGCTTCGCCGGTGGGCGGCTGGGCTACCTCGCCGCCGACCCGGCGGTGGTGCAGGCGGTGCAGCTGGTCCGGTTGCCGTACCACCTCTCGGCGCTCACCCAGGCCGCCGCCCGGGCGGCGCTGGCCCACCGCGACGCCCTGCTCGGCACGGTCGCCGCGATCATGGTCCAGCGCGACCGGATCGTCGCCGAGCTGCGCGGCCGCGGCGTACGGGTCGCCGACAGTGACGCCAATTTCGTACTCTTCGAGGTCGGTGGCGACCAGGCCGCCGCCTGGCGGGCCCTGCTGGAGCGGGGCGTGCTGGTGCGCGACGTCGGCCTGCCCGGGTGGCTGCGGGTCACCGCCGGCACCCCCGCCGAGACCGACGCCTTCCTGTCGGCGATGGAGAAGCTCTGATGGCCGGGCGCGGTCCGCGCGTGCCAGCCCCGCAGTCACCACTGAAAGGCGAGCGATGAGCCGGACCGCCCGGGTTGAGCGGATCACCAAGGAGACCAAGGTCCTCGTCGAGATCGACCTCGACGGCACCGGCGCGGCGGAGATCAGCACAGGGGTCGGCTTCTACGACCACATGTTGAACCAGATCGCCCGGCACGGCGGTGTCGACCTCACCGTGCGCACCGTCGGTGACCTGGAGATCGACGCGCACCACACGATGGAGGACACCGCGCTCGCCCTGGGCGCCGCCCTCGACCAGGCGCTGGGTGACAAGGCGGGCATCCGGCGGTACGGTTCGGCCACCGTGCCGATGGACGAGGTGCTGGTCCGGGCCGCGGTCGACCTCTCCGGCCGGCCGTACGTACTGCACGACGAACCACCGCTGGCTCCGTACATCGGGCCGGTCTACCCGACCAGCATGACCCGGCACATCTTCGAGTCGTTCGGCCAGGCGGCCCGGATCACCCTGCACGTCGACGTGCTGCGGGCGGCCCGTCCGGGTGGACACCCGGACGCGCACCATGTGGTGGAGGCGCAGTTCAAGGCGGTCGCCCGGGCGCTGCGCGAGGCCGTCGCGATCGACCCGCGGTCGGCCGGCGCGGTGCCCAGCACGAAGGGAGCATTGTGATGAGCGCGGCGCTGCCGGTTCTGCTGCTGATCCTGGCCGGGGTGCTGGTGGGTGGCGTCTGGTCGCTGCACCGCCAGGGCGCCCCGCGCGGCGCGGTGCTGCTCACCGCGCTGCTCGCGGTGCTGGCCACCGTCGGTGGGGTGCTGTGGCTGCTGCCCGGGGAGGGCCAGTGAGCGACCGGAGGGAGGCGGCGGCGTGAGCGACGTGGTGGTGCTCGACTACGGCTCGGGCAACCTGCGGTCGGCCGAACGCGCGCTCGCGGCGGCCGGCGCGAGCGTACGGGTGACCGACGACCTGTCGGCCGCGGCCGCCGCCGACGGCCTGGTGGTGCCGGGCGTGGGCGCGTTCGCGGCGTGCATGGCCGGGATCGAGGCGCTCGGCGCCGGTCCGATGATCGCCGACCGGGTGGCCGCCGGTCGTCCGGTGCTCGGCATCTGCGTCGGCATGCAGGTGCTCTTCGAGCACGGCGACGAGCACGGGGTGGTGACCAAGGGGCTCGGCCTGCTGCCCGGCGGCGTCACGAAGCTGACCGCCCCCCGGCTGCCGCACATGGGTTGGAACACCGTCCGGGCGCCCGAGTCGTCGGTGCTCTTCGCCGGCCTGCCCGTCGAAAGCCGGTTCTACTTCGTGCACTCCTACGGGGTGGGCGACCCGGGTGCGCTGGCCGCGGCCGGCGCCACGGTCACCACCGCCCACCACGGGGCGGACTTCGTGGCCGCGGTCGAACGCGGCCCGCTCTCCGCCGCCCAGTTCCATCCGGAGAAGTCGGCCGACACCGGTGCCGCGCTGCTGCGCAACTGGCTGGCCGCGCTGTGACCGCCGGTGGTTGAGTCGTCCGTGGCCGCGGCCGGGTGGGGGGCGGCGTGAGCAAGGAACGGGCCCGGCGCCGGGAGGCGCGCGAAGCCGTACTGGCCCGGGAGCGCGCCGCGCGCCGGCGTCGGGTGGCCCGCCGGGAACGCCGCCGGGCGGTGCTCCGCAGGATCACGCCCCGGCTGCGTCGGGGCAGCGCGGGCCGGCTGGCCCGGCACAGTCGCGCCGAACGGGCCGCGATCGTGCTGCTCACCGCGGCCGCGCTGATTCTGATCTGGTCGTTCGTGGACGACCTGGCGCTCCGCCTCGCGCTGGTCGTGCTGCTGCTGCTCGTACTGCCGGCGATCGTCGTGATCGCCCTGGACCGTCGTACCTGATTGAGGAGAAGACGTTGAGCCTCACCCTGTTGCCTGCCGTGGACGTCGCCGACGGCCAGGCCGTCCGGCTCGTCCAGGGCGCCGCCGGCAGCGAGACCAGCTATGGCGACCCGATCGAGGCGGCGCTGGCCTTCCAGCGCGACGGCGCCCAGTGGATCCACCTGGTCGACCTGGACGCCGCGTTCGGCCGGGGCACCAACGCCCACCTGCTCGCCGAGGTGGTCCGCCAGCTCGACGTCAAGGTGGAGCTCTCCGGCGGCATCCGCGACGACGAGTCGCTGCTCGCGGCGCTCGGCACCGGGGCGGCCCGGGTCAACATCGGCACCGCCGCCCTGGAGGACCCGGTCTGGTGCGACCGGGTGGTCGGGGAGTACGGCGACCGGGTGGCGATCGGGTTGGACGTACGCGGCCGTACCCTCGCCGCCCGGGGCTGGACCCGCGAGGGCGGCGACCTGTTCGAGGTGCTGGAGCGGCTGGACAAGGCGGGCAGCGCCCGGTACGTGGTCACCGACATCACCAAGGACGGCACCATGCGCGGGCCCAACCTGGACCTGCTGCGCGAGGTGTGCGCCCGTACCGACGCGCCGGTGATCGCCTCCGGCGGCGTCTCCACCCTGGACGACCTGCGGGCCCTGGCCACCCTGGAACCGCTCGGGGTGGAGGGCGTGATCACCGGCAAGGCGCTCTACGCGGGGGCCTTCACGGTGCGGCAGGCGCTCGACACGCTGGCCGCCGCGTGACGGTCACCCGGCTCGGCTCGGGCGGCCCGTGGGAGGCCACCTACGGCTACGCGCGGGTGGTCCGCGCCGGTGAGCTGGCCTGGACCGCCGGCTGCACCTCCACGGTGGACGGTCAGGTGGCCCACGTCGGGGACGCCGCGGCGCAGACCGCGCAGGCGCTGCGGATCGCCCTGGACGCGCTCGCCGAGGTGGGCGCGCAGCCGGGCGACGTGGTCCGCAGCCGGATGTACGTGACCGACCGCGGCTACGCCGACGAGGTGGGCCGGGCGCACAACGCGGTCTTCGGGGCGGTCCGCCCGGCGGCGACCCTGGTGGTGGTGGCCGGTCTGCTGGATCCGGAGCATCTGGTCGAGGTGGAGCTGGAGGCGTACCTCGGCGATCGCTGACCGGGCCGCCGCGAACCGCCGCATTGCCGGGTTTCGCCGGCCGGGAGACGGCTCGAGCTTTTAGGTTGTGCACAACTTAGTTGTGCGATACCTTTCCCGGGTGACCGATGACCTGGTGCTGCGAGGGCAGGTGTGCTTCGCGCTCTACGCCGCCTCGCGTGCCATGACCGACGTCTACCGCGGCGTCCTCGACCCCGTCGGGCTGACCTACCCGCAGTACCTGGTGCTGCTGGTGCTCTGGGAGCGCGACGGCGACACCACCACCGTCTCCGAGCTCGGCGCCGCGCTGCGGCTGGACTCCGGCACCCTCTCGCCGCTGCTCAAGCGGCTGGCGGGCGCCGGGCTGGTGGTCCGGCAGCGCGCGGCCGATGACGAGCGGCGGGTCGAGGTCGGGCTGACCGACGCCGGTCGAGCCCTGCGGCAGCGGGTGGCCGACGTGCCGGCGCGGATCGCCCGGGCGACCGGGCTCTCCGTGCCGGAGCTGGTCGCCCTGCGCGACACCCTCACCCAGGTCACCGAGACCATCCACCGACAGAAGGAGCACTGACCCCTCATGCAGGTTCTCTACACCGCCTCCGCCCGGGCCACCGGCGACGGCCGCGACGGCCACGTCGCCACCTCCGACGGCACCTTCGACCTCGACCTCGCGGTGCCGAAGGAGATGGGCGGCGCCGGCGGCGCGGCCAACCCCGAACAGCTCTTCGCCGCCGGTTACGCGGCCTGTTTCCACGGTGCCCTGCGGCTGGTCGCCCGGCGGGCCAAGGCCGACGTGACCGGCTCGGTCGTCGAGGCGGAGGTGGGCATCGGCCCGAACGGCGCCGGTGGCTTCGGGCTGACCGTGACGCTCGTGGTCGACCTGCCCACCGTCGAGCGCGCCGCGGCCGAGCAGTTGGTGGAGCAGGCGCACCAGGTCTGCCCCTACTCGAACGCGACCCGCGGCAACATCGACGTCGCGCTCACCGTGCGGGCGGCGGCGTGAGCGGGCCGCTGAACCGGGAGATCCACCTGGCCTCCCGGCCGGACGGCTGGCCGACGGCGGAGAACTTCCGGCTGGTCGAGACGGAGGTGCCGAAGCCCGGGCCGGGCCAGCTCCTGGTCCGCAACCGCTTCATGTCCGTCGATCCGTACATGCGCGGACGGATGAACGACGTCAAGTCGTACGTGCCGCCGTTCCCGCTCGACGCGCCGCTCGACGGTGGCGCGCTCGGCGAGGTGGTGGCCAGTGAGGCCGACGGGTTCAGCCCCGGCGACGTGGTGCTGCACGGGCTGGGCTGGCGGGAGTACGCGCTGGTCGACGCCCGGTCGGCCCGGACCGTCGATCCAGAGCTGGCACCGCTGAGCGCCTACCTCAGCGTGCTCGGGATGACCGGGCTGACCGCGTACGCCGGGCTGCTGGAGGTGGCCGGGATGCGGCCGGGCGAGACGGTCTTCGTCTCGGCCGCCGCGGGCGCGGTGGGCAGCCTGGTCGGGCAGATCGCCAAGCTCAAGGGCGCCGCCCGGGTGGTCGGCAGCGCTGGCTCGGCGGCGAAGGTCGAGCGGCTGCGGGCGCTCGGCTTCGACGCCGCGTTCGACTACCACGACGGGCCGGTCCGCGACTCGCTGAAGGCCGCCGCGCCGGAGGGCATCGACGTCTACTTCGACAACGTGGGCGGCGACCACCTGGAGGCGGCGATCTCGGCCATGCGCCTGCACGGCCGGGCGGCGATCTGCGGCATGATCGCCCAGTACAACGACACCGCCCCGCCGGCCGCGCCGCGCAACCTGGCGCTGCTCATCGGCAAGCGGCTCACCCTGCGCGGCTTCCTGGTGGGCGACCACGGCTCGCTGCGCGAGCAGTTCGTCCAGGAGATGTCCGACTGGCTGCGCGAGGGCCGGATCTCCTACGACGAGACCACCGTCGACGGCATCGAGAACGCCCCGGCCGCCTTCCTCGGCCTCCTGCGCGGCGAGAACCTGGGCAAGATGCTGGTCCGCCTCTGACCGGCCCGTTCGGTAAACGTCGATCATGCAGTTGTGGTGGGGGATGAAGGCGGCAAACCGCCCCGGATCCGGCACCACAACTCCATGATCGACGGGCCGGGGCGGCGGGCGGGATAGGGTCGGGGCATGACGGTGGCGGTACGGGTCATCCCCTGTCTGGACGTGGACGCCGGACGGGTGGTCAAGGGCGTCAACTTCCTCGACCTGCGCGACGCCGGCGACCCGGTGGAGCTGGCCGCGGCCTACGACCGGGCCGGCGCGGACGAGCTGACCTTCCTCGACGTCACCGCCTCCAGCAGCGACCGCGGCACCATGCTCGACGTGGTGCGGCGCACCGCCGAGTCGGTCTTCATCCCGCTCACCGTCGGCGGCGGGGTACGCCAGGTCGCCGACGTCGACACCCTGCTGCGGGCCGGGGCGGACAAGGTCGGGGTGAACACCGCCGCGATCGCCCGGCCGGAGCTGATCGCCGAGATCGCGGACCGGTTCGGCCGGCAGGTGCTGGTGCTCTCGCTGGATGTGCGGCGGGCGCCGGCCGGCACCACCCCGAGCGGCTTCGAGGTGACCACGCACGGCGGTCGGCGGGGCACCGGGCTGGACGCGGTCGAGTGGGCCCGCCGCGGCGCCGAGCTGGGCGCCGGGGAGCTGCTGCTCAACTCGATGGACGCCGACGGCACCAAGGCCGGCTTCGACCTCGAGCTGATCGGCGCGGTGCGCCGGGTGGTGGACGTGCCGGTGGTGGCCAGTGGCGGCGCCGGAGAGGTGGCCCACTTTCCGCCGGCGGTCGGCGCCGGCGCCGACGCGGTGCTCGCCGCCAGCGTCTTCCACTTCGGTGAGCTGACCGTCGCCGAGGTCAAGGACGCGCTGCGCCGGGACGGCCACCCCGTCCGCTGACGGCCGGCCCCGGGCGGCTCAGTCCCGCCCGGAGTGTCCCTCCGGAGAGCGCCGCGGGGTGGGGATCGAGCGGACGACGTATTCCTGCACGGCCGCCGCGTGGTCGGCCTCGTCGAGCGTCCACTCGGCACTGCCCGGTGCGTGCCGCCGGCTCAACACCCCCTGCACGGTGTCCACGGTGGTCGCCAGCCCGGCGCTCGGCCGGCTGCGCCAGAGCCGCTCACCCTCGGCGGTGATCCGGAACCAGCCGTCGCTGACGCTCACCAACCCGGCCCCGGCCAACCGTTGGATCGCCGCCTCGACCTCGTGCCGTTCGGGAATCGACTGGTTGAGGTGATCGGCGGTGGAGAGCACGTCGGCCAGGCGTACGCCCTCGGGCCGCCGGCTGGCCGCGGCCCGGCGGTGCCGCCCGGCGCCGCTCGCGATGACCAACGACACGAAGATCCAGGCGTCGCTCCGGCGCCATCCGCTCTCCCCCATGCAGAGATGATGCAGGCGCGTGTCGCGGAAGGGAACACCCGGCCACCCCCGACCCCGCCGGCAGCAGCCCGGTGTGCCCCTCGCCGGACGCTGCGTGACTTCTCAGCCCGCCGGTTGCGCGGCCACCGGCCCGGCGGTGTCGACCTCCGGCTCGGCCACGGCGAACAGGGGAATGAACAGCTGTGCCAGCGGGCCGATGCTGAGCGCGTAGGCGACGGTGCCGAGCCCGACGGTGCCGCCGAGCAGCCACCCCAGCGCCAGCACGGTGACCTCGATCACGGTCCGGACCAGGCGGATCGACCGGCCCGGTCGGCGGGCGACGTAGCCGGTCATCAGCCCGTCGCGCGGGCCGGGGCCGAGCCGGGCACCCAGGTAGAGCCCGGTGGCCGCGCCGTTGGCCACGATCCCGGTGACCAGCAGTCCGATCCGGACCCAGAGCGGACCGCCCGCCGGCAGCAGGGCCAGCGTGGCGTCCACCACCAGACCGATCACCACCACGTTGCTGACCGTGCCGAGCCCGGGGCGCTGTCGCAGCGGGATCCAGAGCAGCAGGACGAGGGCGCCGACCGCGATGGTCACCGTGCCGAACGAGAGCCCGGTGAGCCGGGACAGCCCCTGGTGGAACACGTCCCACGGGTCGAGGCCCAGCCCGGAGCGGATCATCAGGGCCATGGACACCCCGTAGAGGCCCAGGCCCAGGTAGAGCTGGGTCAGCCGTCGCGCCGGCCGGTGCCGCAGATTGCCAATCGCTGCCATACATGCCAACCTAGGGGCCAATTCGCCGAGCGATAGAGCCAATCTCGCAGGAGTGGCCATGACGAGTCAGGTACGGGGCGTCCAATTGGCTCGGCTGCTCGGGCAGTGGCACGCCCTTCCCGGCCGCCGACGCAGCCCCGACTACGCCGCGCTCGCCGGCGCGGTCCGCGGGCTGCTCGCCGACGGCCGGCTGCCGCTGGGCGTCCGGCTGCCCGCCGAACGGGAGCTGGCCGAGGCGCTGCGAATCAGCCGGACCACGGTGACCGCCGCCTACCGGCAGCTGCGCGAGACGGGCCACCTGGCCAGCCGCCGCGGCGCCGGCAGCTGGACCATGCTGCCCGGCAACCACCGGGTGGCCAGCTCCGGGCTCTGGACCCCGCAGGACGATCTGGACATGATCGACCTCGGCTGCGCCGCGCTGGCCGCCCCGCCGCAGCTGGTGCCGGCCGCCCGCGCCGCCGCCGAGGACCTGCCCCGCTACCTCTGCGGCGCCGGCTACCACCCGACCGGGATCGTCGAGCTGCGCGAGGCGGTGGCCGCCGCGTACACCGAGCGGGGCCTGCCCACCTCGGCCGAGCAGATCATGGTCACCAGCGGCACCCAGCACGCCCTCGACCTGGTGCTGCGGCTCGCCCTCGCGCCGGGCGCCAGCGTCCTGGTGGAGTCGCCGACCTACCCGAACGCGCTCGCCGCGCTGGCCGCCCGGCGGGCCCGGATCGCCACCCACGGGTTGGCCGCGGACGGCGCCGGCTGGGACGCCGACCTGCTGCTCGGCAGCCTGCGGCAGACCCGGCCGAAGCTGGCGTACCTGATCCCGGAGTTCCACAACCCCACCGGCCACCTGATGCCGACCGACCTGCGCGAGCGGGTGGTGGCCGCGGCCCACGCCGCCGGCACCGACCTGGTGGTCGACGAGTCCTTCGTGGAGCTGCCGCTGGACGGCACCGAGCTGCCCCCACCGACGGCGACCTTCGACCGGCACTCCCGGGTGATCTCCATCGGCGGAATGAGCAAGCCCTACTGGGGCGGCCTGCGCATCGGCTGGGTACGCGCCTCCGCCCCGCAGGTGCAGCGCCTCGCCGCGGCCCGGGTCGGGGTGGACATGGCCAGCCCGGTGCTGGACCAGTTGGTCGCGGTACACCTGCTGGCCGACGGGCCGGCGATCGTGGCGGCCCGCCGGGCGCAGCTCGCCGCCCAGCGCGACGCCCTGCTCGGCGCCCTCGCCGAGCGGTTGCCGGACTGGCGGGTCACCGTGCCGCGCGGCGGGGTGACGCTCTGGGCGGAGCTGGACGGGCCGATCTCCAGCGCGCTGGCCCGGGCCGCCGAGGAGGTCGGCGTACGGCTCGCGCCCGGTCCCCGGTTCGGGCTGGACGGGACGCTGGAGCGGTTCCTGCGGCTGCCCTTCACGCTGCCAGCGGGGGAACTGGTGGAGGCGGTCGACCGGATCGCGACGGTCCGCTACGACCTGGACCGGGCCGCCCGACCGCAGTGGCGGGAGCCCGCGGTCATCGCCTGACCCCGGCGCGGCGGCCGTCGCGGGGCCACGGCCGGGTCAGCCGGCTGTCAGACTGACCGCCGTGCTGGACAGCGGCACGACGCGACGGGCGTCGCGGATGCGGGTGATGACCGAGGGCTCCGCAGTCACCCCGCTGGAGCTCTTCTTCGACCTGGTCTTCGTCTACGGGCTCACCCAGGTGACCACGCTGATGGCCGACGACCTCACCGGGCGGGGCCTGCTGGTGCTCGCGCTGCTCTGGTGGTGCTGGTGTTGCTACGCCTGGCTCGGCAACACGGTGCGCGCCGACGAGGGGCCGGTGTGGCTGGTGCTCTTCGCCGTGATGGCCACCATGTTCGTGGTCGCGGTGACCATTCCGGAGGCGTTCGACGACCTGCCCGGTGGGCTCTCCGGGCCGGTCGTCTTCGCCGCCTGCTACCTGACGGTCCGGGTCCTGCACCTGGTGATCTACTGGTCCGCCGCCCGGGGCGACCGCGGTCTGCGCCGCCAACTGCTCCGCGCCGCCCTGCCGATGCTCGGCGGGACGGTGCTGCTCTTCTCGGCCGCGCTGCTGCCGCAACGGATCACCGACTCACCCGGGCCCCCGCACCCGGCAGTCGACCCGCGCCGGAGCTGCGCTGATGCCGCACCCGGTGGCCCGCCCGGAGGGGGCGGGCCACCGGCTCGGCGCGTTCAGAGTTCGGCGAGCGTGCCCTGGTACATCTTGTCGATCTCGGTCGAGAAGTTGCTCTCCACGCCGCGCCGCTTGATCTTCAGCGACGGGGTGATCTCACCGTCCTCAATGGTGAGGTCGCGCGGCAGGATGGTGACCTTCTTGATGGTCTCCCAGCGGTTGAGCTTGGCGTTGAGCTGGGCGACATACTCCTCGACCATGGCCCGCGCCTCGGGCGAGGCCACCACCGTGGCGTAGTCGCGCCCCTCCAGCGGCGTGCCGGCGGCCCAACCCTTGATCGCGTCCGGATCCAGCGTGACCAGCATGGTGCAGTAGTTGCGGGCCTGGCCGATCACGATCGCCTGCGAGGTGTACGGGCAGATCGCCTTGAACATCCCCTCGATGTGCGAGGGCGCGATGTACTTGCCGCCGGACGTCTTGACCAGGTCCTTCTTCCGGTCGGTGATCCGTAGGTAGCCCTGGTCGTCCAGACTGCCGATGTCGCCGGTGCGGAAGAAGCCGTCCTCGGTGAAGGCGGCGGCGGTATCCGCGGGCAGGTTGTGGTAGCCGCGCATCACCGGCCGGCCGCGCAGCAGAATCTCGCCGTCGGTGTCGATCCGGCACTCCAGGTCGCCCATCGCCCGGCCGACCGTGCCGATCCGCAGCCCGTCCGGCGGGTTGACGAAGTTGCCGGCGCTGGTCTCGGTCAGGCCGTAGCCCTCCGAGATCGGCAGGTTGGCGGCGGCGAAGAAGGTGGCGATCTCCGGGCTGAGCGGTGCCGCGCCGGAGACCAGCACCCGCATCCGGCCGCCGAGCCGGGCCTGGATCTTGCTGAAGACCAGCTTCTCGGCCAGCCCGTAGCGCAGCTTCAGCCCGGCCGGGAGCGGCTTGCCGGCCTGTTCCAGGGCGACCTTCTCCTTGCCGACGCGTACCGCCCAGGCGAAGATCTTCGCCTTCGCGCCGCCGGCGTCCTGCGCGGTGGTCACCGACTTGTTGTAGACCTTCTCGAAGACGCGGGGGGCGCCGCACATCAGCGTCGGCCGGATCACTCCGAGCAGGTCGACCAGCTTCTCCACCCGGCCGTCGACGTAGGTGGGCAGGCCGACGTGGGTGGCACCGCAGAGCAGCGTCTTGCCGAACGAGTGGGACAGCGGCAGCCAGAGGTACTGCAGGTCGTCGGGGCGCAGCAGGCCGAGCTCGGCCTGCGCGACGCCCTCCCAGACCCACCCGCCGTGCAGCAGCTCGACGCCCTTGGGGCGGCCGGTGGTGCCCGAGGTGTAGATCAGGGTGGCCAGATGGTCCGGGCCGATGCCCGCGACGATCATGTCGATCAGATCCGGCTCGGCGGTCAACGCCTGTTCGCCGCGGCGCTCCAGCTCGGCCAGGGTGAGCTGGGGGATGGCGGCGTTCGGGTCGGCGACGCCGTCGAAGAGCACCACGTGGGTCAGCGCGGGCAGCTCGGCGCCGGCGATCTTGGCGGCCTGGTCGGCGTTGTCCGCGAAGAGCACCCGCGACCCCGAGTCGGCGATGATGTAGGTCGCGTCCTCCGGCTCGGTGGTCGGGTAGACGGTCGTGGTCGCGCCGCCGGCACACATGATGCCGAGGTCCGCGATCACCCACTCCAGCCGGGTGGGCGCCAGGATCGCCACCGGTTCCTCAAGGCCGAGGCCGAGCCCGTGCAGCCCGGCGGCGACCGCCTTGGCACGGTCGCCCACCTGTCGCCAGGTCAGCCAGACCGGGCCGGAGTCGTCAGCCGCGGGGTGGGCGAAGGCCTGGCGGTCGGGCGTTTCCGCCACGCGCTTGAGGAACATGTCGGGGATGGAGCGGTACGGTACATCGAGAGCCATCGCTGTGCCGCCTTCGGGGGTGTGGCGTGACGGTCGTCACGTCATGGTGGTTACCGCAGAGTATTGCGTGGCACCCGGCGACGGCTAGCCCGGGTGATCGTCCGACAGGCTCGTCCCAGCAGGCGGAACGGACTCCTCAGGCGTAACGGGCGGCGATCAGCGACCAGTCGTAGGTGGCCCGGATCCAGTTGCGGCGCGCGGTGAGCACCGGGCGGATCGCCTCGTCGCCGGTCGCCAGCAACGCGGCTTCGCCGGCCAGGTACGCCGCCAACGCCCCGTTGAACCGGTCCGCCGCCGCCAGCAGGGCCTCGGCCTCGCCCTGTCGGGACTCCCGGGCGATCGCCGTGACCAGGTTGTGCCCGTCCGGGGCGACCCGCTCCTTGGCGTAGGAGAAGACGTCGTTGCACCAGCAGACCAGGTCCGCGGCGAGGGTGTCCACGGCGAGCAGCGCCGGTTCGGCCTGCGGCCCCGCACCCGGCAGCCCGTCCAGGGCGAGGTCGGTCAGCGCGAAGCTGGGGTGGACCCCGCCGGTGTGTCGCCGCATCTGGACGTACTCGGCCACCCCGGGCGCGCGCCGGTGCTCGCGATTCGCCGCCTCCCACAGCAGCGCCAGCAGGTAGTCGCGCAACCGGCTGACGAACCGCAGCAGCAGCGCCGGATGCCCGGCGGCCCGGACCCGGCGGCAGAGGTCGTGCAGCGCGGCGCCGAGCGCGCCGGCGGCGGGCGGTGCGACCCCCGCGTCGCCGTGCCGGTCGAGCACGTCCATCAGCCCGGCCACCACCGGCGCCAGGCGGGTGGGCGCGGCGCCGAGGCCGTCCTCGTCGCAGGCGTCGTCCACCACGAAGAGCCAGGAGATCAGGTCGGTCAGCAGGCAGAGCCGTTCCAGCGGTGCGTCCGGGCAGGCGCGGCCCGCCAGCCCGGCAGCGTCCGCCCGGCGCAGTCGGTCAAGCCGATGTCCGGAACTGATCAGCCCGAAACTCTGCGCCCACGCCGTGCTCTCTTCCGCCGCCAGATCGGTGCCGTGGTGGCGTCCCGCCGGGAAGGGGGGTTCCCGCAGCGCCGAGACCGCGAAGATCCGCATGGTGCCCCCAGTTTGTGCCGCGCCCCACGCGCGGCAGCGCGGAAAGCGTACGGGAGCAGAGATCGGTGCGGGTCGCTGGGTGCAAAATGCAGGACGGACAGTGGGTGACCGTTCACGCACAGTCAGTTACAACCCCAGGCTGGCGCCCCGCAGCCGCTGCGCCGACGCCGCCGGCCCGGCCAACTGGACCCGGGCGACCCGCTGGCGGCCGGAGAGGAACAACGTCAACTCGCCCGGTGCGCCGACCACCCGCAGCGGCTCGCCGCCCCGGCCGACGGAGAGTTCGCCGTATCCGGGCGCCTGCACGTAGAGATCGGCGGGGAACCGGCGCAGCGTCAGCCGGGCCAGCTGCGCGGCCCGCCGCCAGAGCGCGGACTGCAGACCGGCCGGCAGGTCCCGGGGCAGCCACCCGGGCCGGGCCCGGCGCACGTCCTCGTGGTGGATGAAGAACTCCATCGTGTTCGCCGCCTCGTCGGTGAGCGGGTTGCTCACCGGACTCCAGACCGGCGGCCGGCGTACCTGCGCCACCAGCTCGGCGAACGGCCGGGCGGCGATCCGCCGGCGGACCCGCTCGGCGTAGCCGCGCAGCGGCGGGAGCACGATGCCGCCGGCGGCGTCCGGGCGGCGTTCCCGCAGGACCAGGTGTGCGGCGAGGTCACGCGTCGACCATCCCTCGGCCACGGTCGGCGCGTCCGGCCCGACGGTCAGCAGGAGATCGGCCAGCGCTTCGCGCTCGGTTCGGGCGTACCGCGACATGGCCCGATGGTAGGCCCGGAAGTCCCGGCCGGCTCGCCGGCGCGGCCCACGACGCCGCGCGGACAAGGCACGTGACCGTCGACATACCCACGCGGTCGGCATCACCCGCCCCGAACGGTAAGGATGGAGGAGATAATTAAGGCTTACGGCGGGGGAACGCGTGGCGAGCAAGACGAGTCGGGACGTGCTCATCCGGGGCTTCGTGGTCCTCGGAAGGGCGATCCGGGAGCAGCCCCGGATCTTCGCGGTCGCGGTGAGCGGCAGTGTGCTCTTCGGGCTCATGGTGATCGCCAGCGCGTACGTCGTCGGCGCGGTGGTCGGCGACGTGGTGGTCCCCGCGATCGCCCGCGGGTCGATCGGCGTCGGCGCGCTCGTCCTGGCCGCGACGGCGCTCTTCGGGATCAGCGTGCTGCGGGTGGTCGGGATCTTCGGCCGCCGGCTCGGTGCGGGCTACATGCAGTACCGCCTCCAGGCCGCCTACCGGCGCCGGGTCACCCGCCGCTACCTCGATCTGCCGCTCTCCTGGCACCACCGCAACGCCACCGGCACCCTGCTCTCCAACGCCAACTCCGACGTCGAGGCGGCCTGGTATCCGATCGCGCCGCTGCCGTTCGCGGTCGGCACCCTGGTGATGCTGGTCGGCGCGGTCGTGTCGCTCTTCGTCACCGACTGGGCGCTGGCCCTGGTCGGGCTGGCGGTCTTCCCGGCGCTGTTCGCGCTGAACGTGGTCTACTCCCGCCGGATGGCGCCCCGACAGGCCCGGGCCCAGCGGCTGCGGGCCGAGGTCAGCGGGATCGCCCACGAGAGCTTCGACGGCGCGCTGGTGGTCAAGACGATGGGCCGGGAGGCGCAGGAGACCGCCCGGTTCGCCGGGCGCGCCGGCGAGCTGCGCGACGCGCTGATCGCGGTCGGGCGGCTGCGCGGCGTCTTCGACCCGATGCTGGAGGCCCTGCCCAGCCTGGGCACCCTCGCCGTGCTGGTGGTCGGCGCGTTCCGGCTGCGGCAGGGCGCGATCGACGTCACCGAGCTGGTCAGCGTGGCGTTCCTCTTCACCGTGCTGGCCTTCCCGGTGCGGGCGATCGGCTGGGTCCTGGCCGAGCTGCCGCGCAGCGTCGCCGGCTGGGACCGGGTCAGCCGGGTGCTCGACGCCACCGGCGAGATGCCGTACGGCGACCGCGAGTTGCCGGCCGACCCGACACCGGCCACCCTCCAGTTCGCCGACGTCAGCTTCGGCTACGAGCCGGCCGAGGCGCACCTGCCCGGCACCGAGGTGCTCGGCGAGGTCACCTTCACCGTGCCGGCCGGTCGGACGGTCGCACTGGTCGGGCCCACCGGCGCCGGCAAGTCGACCATCGCGTCGCTGGCCGTGCGGCTGGTCGACCCGCGCGCGGGCACGGTCACCCTGGACGGGGTGGACGTCCGCCAGCTCACCGCCGGGTCGCTGGCCCGTACCGCCGCGCTGGTCGCCCAGGTGCCGTTCGTCTTCGACGACACGGTGCGCGCCAACATCGCGCTGGACCGGCCGGGGATCGGCGACGACGACGTCTGGGCGGCGCTGCGGTTGGCCGAGGCGGACGGCTTCGTCGCCGCGCTGCCCGACGGGCTGGACACCATGGTCGGGGAGCGGGGCACCTCGCTCTCCGGCGGGCAGCGGCAGCGGCTGACCCTGGCCCGGGCGTTGGCCGGCCGGCCCCGGCTGCTGGTCCTCGACGACGCGACCAGCGCGGTCGACCCGAGAGTGGAGGCGGCCATCCTGGCCGGGCTGCGCTCGGCCGACCGGCCCGGCGCCGCCGTCGCGTCGATCCTGGTGGTGGCGTACCGGCGGGCCACCATCGCGCTGGCCGACGAGGTGATCTACATCGAGCAGGGCCGGGTGGTGGCCCGGGGCACGCACGCCGAGCTGCTCGCCACGGTGCCCGGCTACACCGACCTGGTCACCGCCTACGAGCAGGCCGAGGTGGAGCGCGCCCAGGAAGAGCCGTACGACGAGGGGGCCGACCCGCTGTCGTCGGGCCTGGAGATCGAGGTGGACCGGTGAGCGCGAGGAGTGAGCTTGCGAGCCCCGCAGTCGCGAACGAAAGGCCGGCACCGGTGAGCGCGAGGAGTGAGCTTGCGAGCCCCGCAGTCGCGAACGGAGGGGTGGACCGGTGAGTGAGGTCGAGGAGCGGCCGGAGGCGGGCGAGTCGACCTGGCGGACGCTGCGCCGGGGCCTGGCGCTCTCCCCGGAGTTGCGTACGGGGCTGATCGGCACCCTGGGCCTGGCCCTGGTCTACATGGTCGGCCGGGTCGCCGTGCCGGTCGCCGTGCAGCAGGGCATCGACCGCGGCATCGTCGGCGGGCTGGACCTCGACGTGGTGTGGATCGTGACGGCGGTGACCGCGGTCATCCTGGCGGTGACCACGCTCTGCGGCTACCTGATGATGCGCCGGTTGTTCACGGTGAGCGAGACCGCGCTGGCCAACGTCCGGACCAGGGCGTTCCGGCACGTGCACGACCTGTCGATGCTGCACCAGCAGTCGGAGCGGCGTGGCTCGCTGGTCTCCCGGGTGACCAGCGACGTCGACCAGATCACCCAGTTCCTCCAGTGGGGCGGGGTGATCCTGCTGGTCAACCTCGGTCAGCTGGTGGTCACCACGATCGTGATGCTGGTGTACTCGTGGCAGCTGACGCTGGTGGTGTTCGCCGCCTTCCTGCCGGCGGTGTTCGTGATCCGGCAGCTCCAGCGCCGGCTCGGCGCGGCGTACGGGACGGTCCGCCAGCGCACCGGCACCCTGCTCGGTGCGATCGGTGAGAGCGTGGTCGGCGCGCCGGTGATCCGGGCGTACGGCATCGCCGGGCGCACCGCCCGGCGGCTGGACGAGGCGATCGACGGGCAGCGTCAGGCGCAGCAGCGGGCCATCCGGATCAGCATCGTGGGCAGCTCGGTGGGCGAGCTGGCGGCGGGCCTGGCGCTGGCCGGCGTGGTGGTGCTCGGGGTCACCCTCGGGGTGGACGGCACCCTCTCCATCGGTCAGCTGACCGCGTTCCTGTTCCTGGTCACCCTCTTCATCCAGCCGGTGCAGATCGCCACCGAGGTGCTCAACGAGGCGCAGAACGCGATCGCCGGCTGGCGCCGGGTGTTGGACGTGCTGGACGTGGCGCCGGACGTGGCCGACCCCGGCGAGCAGGGGCGGGACCTGCCGGCCGGTCCGCTGGACATCCGCTTCTCCGGAGTGGGCTTCGCCTATCCGGGCGGTCCGCCGGTGCTGCACGAGATCGACGTGGAGATCCCGGCGAAGAGCCGGGTGGCGGTGGTCGGCGAGACCGGCAGCGGCAAGACCACCTTCGCCAAGCTGCTCACCCGGCTGATGGACCCGACCGCCGGGGCGGTGCTGCTCTCCGGGGTGCCGCTGGACGACGTCCGGTTCGACTCGCTGCGTTCGCGGGTGGTGATGGTGCCGCAGGACGGCTTCCTCTTCGACGCCACGGTGGGGGAGAACGTCCGGTTCGCCCGGCCGGAGCTGACCGACGAGCAGCTCGGCACGGCCTTCGGTGAGCTGGGGCTGGCCGACTGGCTCGCCGGGCTGCCCGCCGGGCTGGACACCCCGGTGGGGGAGCGCGGCGAGGCGCTGAGCGTGGGAGAGCGGCAGCTGGTCGCGCTGGCCCGGGCGTATGTGGCCGACCCCGACCTGCTGGTGCTGGACGAGGCGACCAGCGCGGTCGACCCGGCCACCGAGGTGCGGCTGCAACGCACCCTGGACGCGGTCACCCGGGGGCGGACCACGCTCGCCATCGCGCACCGGCTCTCCACCGCCCAGGCCGCCGACGAGGTGATCGTGGTGGACCGGGGTCGGATCGTCCAGCGCGGGCCGCACGACGAGCTGGTCCGCGACCCCGAGTCCACCTACGGCCTGCTCTACGCCTCGTGGCTGGAGCAGACCCGCTGAGCGCGGGTCAGCGGGAGTAGAACTCCACCACCAGCTGCTCGTCGCAGATCACCGGCACCTCGTGCCGTTCCGGCTCGCGCACCAGGGTCGCCCGCAGCGTGGCCAGGTCCACCGACAGGTACGGCTGGCCCGGCCCGTCGCCGCGGTTGGCGCCGGCGGCGGCGAGCTGGAACGGCAGTCGTTCCCGGCTGCGCTCCCGGACGCCGACCACCTGGCCGGGGCGCAGCCGGTACGACGGCCGGTCGACCTTGCGTCCGTCGACGGTGATGTGCCCGTGCGCGACCAGCTGCCGCGCCTGGTAGATGCTGCGGGCCAGCCCGGCCCGGTGGACCACCGCGTCGAGTCGCCGCTCCAGGAGCGCGACCAGGCTCTCGCCGGTCTTGCCGGCGCCCCGGACCGCCTCGTCGAAGGTGCGGCGCAGCTGGGTCTCGCTGACGTTGTACTGGCGGCGCAGGCGCTGCTTCTCCAGCAGCCGCACCTGGTAGTCGGAAGTCTTGCGGCGCTGCCGGCCGTGCACGCCCGGGGGGAAGGGCCGACGCTCGAAGTACTTGACGCACTTGGCGGTCAGGGGGATGCCGAGGGCGCGGGAGAGCCGGACCTTGGGCCGGGACTGGTTCACGGTGGACCTCTCCGATCGAGTGCTCTAGGGTGCTAGTTAGGTAAGGCTAACCTATGAAGGAGAGCGTCATGCGGCCCAGCCCCGCGGAGATCGTCCGCACTCTCGTCGCGGGCCGGCTTCCCGGTCTCGTCCACCTCGCGCACCGGCCCGGTCCGCACCACGTGCGGCACGTCACCGATCCGGACGGGCAGGTGCTGCTGCTGGTGCCGGTGGTCAGCGACCTGGCCGCCGCGCTGCGTCCGGCGGACGGCGAGGACGACGTCGCGCTCGTCCTCGACGTGCTCGACCTGCCGCCCGCGGCCGGCGCGCCGACGCTGGGCCGGGCCTGGGTCTCCGGCTGGGCGACCGAGTTGGGCGGCGACGAGGCACGGGCGGCGGCGGTCGACTTCGCCGCCGCCGAGCCGACCGGTGACCTGCTCGACCTGGGCGTCCGGTTCCGGCTGTTCCGCTTCGAGGTGGTCGAGGCGCGCTGGGAGCGCGCCGGCGGCGTGCGCCGGATCGACCCCGAGGCGTACGCCGCGGCGGAGCCGGATCCGCTGCACCCGGTCGAGGCGGAGCTGCTGGCCGACCTCGCGGACCACCACGGTGCCGAGGTGGCGGGCTACCTGCGCCGGCAGCTCGGGCTGACCGACGACGGCGACGGCCCGCCCCGGGTGGTTCGGATCGACCGGTACGGGCTGGTCGTCGCCCTGGGGCGGCCCGGCGCCCGGCGGCGGGTCCGGCTCGCCTTTCCGCACCCGGTCGCCGACCACGCCGAGCTGGTCCGGCTGCTGCACCCGATGGTCTGCCCCCGCGCCGCCGCGGGCTGACCGGGGCCGGCTCGGCGACCCGCGGTCAGCCGGTGAGGTCGCCGGTGAGGTAGCGCTGCACGGTCGGCCCGACGGTGGCCACCAGCGTCTCCGGGGCGGCGGAGGCGACCGGCTCCAGCCGGATCACGTGCCGCATCATGGCCAGCCCGATCAGCTGGCTGGCCACCAGCGAGCCGCGCAGCGGCAGCTCGGCCGGGTCGATGTCGAGGTGCTCCAGCACCCGGCGCAGCACCTGGGTGACGATGAACTCCCGCAGCAGCCGGGCCGTCCACTCGTTGCTCACCGCCGAGCGCAGCAGCGCCACCCCGGCGGTGCTGGCCGGGGAGTCCCAGACTCCGAGGAACATCCGGACGAGGCGCTCGCCGATGCCGTCCGGGCCGCCCGCGAGCACCTTCGGCAGCAGCTCCCGGGGATTGACCGGCGCCTGCATCGCCGCCAGGAAGAGCTGGTCCTTGTTGCCGAAGTAGTGGTGCACCAGGGCCGGGTCCACGCCGGCGGCGGCGGCGATCGACCGGATCGAGGCCGCGTCGAAGCCGCGCTCGGCGAACGCCGCCCGTGCCGCGTCGAGGATCGCCTCGCGGGTGTCCGGCTTGCCGGGTCGCCGGCCGGTCCGTCGCGTCATCGCCGCCCTTCGCTCGTTCATCCGCCGCCCCCGGGACGTGGTTGCCCGGCCCCCGCCGGGCGCCGTGCCCGGGCCCGCCGGCGCCGCCGGCCGGCCCGGGCGCCGGGTCAGCCGCTGCGCCGCCGCAGGGTGGTCGCGGCCAGCACCAGGGCGAGCACCACGGCCCCGGCCACCACCGTCAGGTCCCGCCACATCCGACCGGTCGGGTCGGCGTGCGCGCCGACCTCCTGCAACGCCTCGACGGCGTACGACAGCGGCAGCGCGTCGCTGACCGCCTGGAGCCAGCCGGCCATCTGATCCCGGGCCACGAAGAGCCCGCAGAGCAGCAGCTGGGGGACGACCACGACCGGCATGAACTGTACGGCCTGGAACTCGGTGCGGGCGAAGGCGCTGCAGAGCAGCCCGAGCGCGACGCCGAGCACCGCGTCGACCACCGCGATCAGGATCACCAGCCCGCTGCTGCCCGCGGTGTCCAGGTCGAAGACCCAGTACGCCACCCCGGCGGCGACCGCGGCCTGCACGGTGGCGGCGAGACCGAACGCGATGCCGTAGCCGAAGAGCAGGTCCAGCTTGCCCAGCGGGGTGGTGAGCAGCCGTTCCAGCGTGCCGGTGGTGCGCTCCCGGAGCATGGCGATGCTGGTCACCAGGAACATGATCACGAAGGGGAAGATGCCGAGCATGACCAGCGCCACCCGGTCGAACGTCGACGGCTGTCCGGGCGGGGTGGGCTGGTCGGCGTACATGAAGTAGACCAGGGTGAGCAGCGCGGCCGGGACGGCGACCAGGAGCGCGACGGTGCGTCGGTCGTGCCGCAGCTGACGCAGGACGCGGCCGGTCGTGGCGGCCAGGATCCGGGCGTTCACGCCGCCTCCCCGGTGCCGGCCGGCGCCGCCTCGCCGGCCCGGATCAGTCGCAGGAACGCCTCGTCGAGGTCGTCGACGCCGGCCGCGGCGCGCACCGCGTCGGGGCTGTCGTCGGCGATCAGCCGCCCCTCGCGGATCAGCAGCAGCCGGTTGCAGCGGGCCGCCTCGTCCATCACGTGGCTGGAGACGAGCAGCGTGGTGCCGGCCGCGGCCATGGCGTGGAACCGGGCCCAGAGGTCGGCCCGCAGCACCGGGTCCTGCCCGACCGTGGGCTCGTCCAGGATGACCAGCTCCGGTTGGCCGACCAGCGCACACGCCAGCGAGGCGCGGCTGTGCTGGCCGCCGGAGAGATTGCCCACCAGCTGGCCGGCGGCCGAGGCGAGCCCCACGTCGCGGATCGCCTGCTCGGCCTCGGCGTGGCCGCGCCCGTAGAGCGCGGCGAAGTAGCGGGCGTTCTCCCGCACGGTCAGGTCCGCGTAGACGCTGGGCGCCTGGGTGAGGTAGCCGACCCGGTGGCGCAGCGCGGCGGACCCGGCGGGCTGGCCCAGCACGGTGACGCTGCCGCCGTGGACCACCTGCACCCCGACCACCGCGCGCATGAGGGTGGTCTTGCCGCTGCCGCTCGGCCCCAGCAGCCCGGTGACCGCGCCGCGCGGGACCG
Organism: Micromonospora sp. NPDC048909; assembly: GCF_040649635.1. Taxonomy (NCBI): domain Bacteria; kingdom Bacillati; phylum Actinomycetota; class Actinomycetes; order Micromonosporales; family Micromonosporaceae; genus Micromonospora; species Micromonospora sp. NPDC048909. Next base: position 504,730 of record NZ_JBEZFU010000002.1, read on the forward strand.
CGCAGCTGATGCCGTGCAGCACCCGCCGTCGACCCCGGTCGACGACCAGGTCACGGACGGCGATCGCATCGTCCATCGTCCACCTCCCAAACTCATCAAGTGTTGAACTCAACGCTAGATGAGATACCGGCCGGCACGCAACGGTTGACTTCGTGTGCACTCGAACTGGAAGCCTGGACGGGTGGACGTGGACATCAGCACTCGGGAGATCACCCTCACCGTCGGCGAGGCGGCCGAGCGGGTCGGCCTCACCACCTACACGCTGCGCTGGTACGAGCAGGAGGGCCTGGTGGCCCCGGTCGGGCGGGACTCCGCCGGGCGACGTCGCTACACCCCCGGCGACGTGGACTGGCTCTTCCTGCTCACCCGGCTGCGCCGGACCGGCATGCCGGTGCGGGACATGCGCCGCTACGCCGAGCTGGCCCGGCAGGGCGACCACACCCTCGGCGCCCGGCGGGCGCTCTTCGAGGCGCACCGTGACCGGGTACTGCAACGGATGGCCGACCTCGAGGACGACCTGAAGGTGCTCGAGTACAAGATCGATGCCTACCGCCGGGCGGAGCAGGAGGTCCGGTGACCCGCCACCGGACGGGTGACCGGAAGATCGACGGTCACCGACGAAAGGTATCCTGAGGCAGCAATCAGAAGCCTCGGGCACTAGCCATCGGACCGGACAGTCGGTCCGGCATCGGACATTGCGCCTCGAACGGACGTGCGGCACGATGACGCCGTGGGTCACGCTCCGTTACCGGACGCCGGCTTCCTCGACGACTGGGCCGCCCGGCTGCGCCAGTTCGCCGAGCGACCCGTCGTCGGCATCATGCTGCGCGGCAGCCATGCCCGGCAGGCGGCCACCGCGCACAGCGACGTCGACCTCGACGTGCTGGTCGTCGGCGCCCCGTACGCGGCGCAGCGGGCGTACCTGGCGCGGACTCCGGGCAGGCTGACCCACGTGTCGGTGGCCGCCCGGGACATCCGGTCCTGGGTGGCCCGACTCGGCGAGCCCGCCGACTGGGCGTTCGGCCTGCCGGTCTTCGCGCCGGCCCGGCTGCTCTGGGCCGACGCGCACTGGCGGCGCCGGATCGACCTGCCGGTGCTCTGCCAGCCGGCCGGCGAGCCGCAGCTGGAAGAGCTGATCGCCACGCTCGGTAAGGCTGCCCGGGCCCGGGCAACCGCGGACCACCTCGGCGTCCGGCTCGCCGCCGCGGACCTGGCCCGGCTCTGCCCCTCGGTGCTCCGGCTGGCCAACCCCTCGGTGCGGGTCGCCTCCCGCCGGGCCGCGTTCGCCGCCGCGCTGAACCTGCCGGTCGCGCCGCCCGGCTACCGCGAGGACATGCTGCTCTGCCTCGGCCTGCGTCCCGGCGCCACCGGGCAGCTCTGGGCGGCGGCGGTGCGGCTGGTGACCGGCACGCTCCCGCTGATCCGCCCGTACGCCGCGCGGATCGCCGAGGCCGCCGGGGCGGACCTGGCCGACGCGCTGCTCGACGGCCGGCTGCACCGCTACGTCGCCCAGCTCACCGGCCCCACCGAGGGTCCGAACCGGCCCGGTCGGGAGCCGTCGCCGGTGCCCGCGCCGCGTGCGGGAGAATGGCTCACTGTGCCCGTACCTGACGCGCCGGTGACCGGCGCCCCCAGCGAAGCGAGCGAGCCGACGGCCACGGCCCGCCCGTCCCGGCTCGACCCGGCCATCGCGGCCCGGCTCCGGCGTACCGCCGACGGGCTGGTGGCGGCGGTCGTGCGCCAGCACGGCTCCGGCGAGGTGCTGATGGTCGCCTGGATGGACGACGAGGCGCTGCATCGCACCCTCACCACCGGACGGGCGACCTACTGGTCGCGCAGCCGCCGGGAGTACTGGGTCAAGGGCGCCACCTCCGGGCACCACCAGTACGTCCGCTCGGTGGCGCTGGACTGTGACGGCGACGCGTTGCTGGTGAGCGTCGACCAGGTCGGCGCGGCGTGCCACACCGGTCACCGCACCTGCTTCTTCGAGGAACTGCCGGTCACCGGCGCGGAGGCGCCGTGAGCGCCGCGGCCCCCGCCGGCGGCGCGGGACGCCAGGGACGGGTCCGGTCATGACCGACGGCGTGGTGAGCCCCGACGAGGCGACCTTCACCGGGCTGGCCGCCCGCTGGCGGGTGGTGCCGGTGACCCGGCGGCTGCTCGCCGACGCGGAGACCCCGGTCGGGGTCTACCGGAAGCTGGCCGGCGGCCCGGGCACCTTCCTGCTGGAGTCCGCCGAGCAGGGCGTCGGCTCCGCCGGGATGGCCTGGTCGCGCTACTCGTTCATCGGTGTACGCAGCGGCGCCACCCTGGTCGAGCGGGACGGCGCGGCGGCCTGGCTCGGCCAGCCGCCGGCCGGGCTGCCCACCACCGGTGATCCGGTCGAGGTGCTGCGGGAGACCGTCGCGGCCCTCGCCGGCCCGGCCTGGGACCCGGCCAGCGGGATGCCGCCGCTGACCGGGGGCATGGTCGGCTACCTCGGCTACGACCTCGTCCGGCGCTTCGAGCGGCTGCCCGAGCTGACCGAGGACGACCTGGGCGTGCCGGAGCTGGGCATGATGCTCGCCACCGACCTGGTGGTACTCGACCACTACGACGGCTCGGCGATCCTGGTCGCCAACGCGGTCCTGCCCCCGCTGGACGAGCCGGACCGGGACGCGCGGGTCGCCGCGGCGTACCACCACGCGGTGGGGCGGCTGGACGCGATGACCACCGCGCTGTCCCGGCCGATCCCGCCGATGATCTCCACGGTCGACCGGCCCCCGACCGGCGAGGTGGCCAGCCGGACCCCGGACGGCGGCTATCCCAAGGCGGTGGAGGCGGCCAAGGAGGCGATCCGGGCCGGCGAGTGCTTCCAGATCGTGCTGTCGCAGCGGTTCGAGCGGGCCACCCACGCCGACCCGCTGGACGTCTACCGGGTGCTGCGCACCACCAACCCGAGCCCGTACATGTACCTGCTGCGCTTCGACGGCTTCGACATCGTCGGCTCCTCGCCGGAGGCGCACCTGAAGGTGACCACCGCCGCCGACGGGCAGCGCCGGGCGCTGCTGCACCCGATCGCCGGCACCCGACCGCGTGGTGGCACCGCGGTCGCCGACGCCCGGCTCGCCGCCGAGCTGCTCACCGACCCGAAGGAGCGGGCCGAGCACGTCATGCTGGTCGACCTGGGCCGCAACGACCTCGGCCGGGTCTGCCAGCCGGGCACGGTCGAGGTGCCCGAGTTCGCCACCATCGAGCGGTACAGCCACGTCATGCACATCGTCTCCACCGTGGTCGGCACGCTGCGGGCGGACCGGACGGCGTTCGACGCGCTGGCCGCGACGTTCCCGGCCGGCACCCTCTCCGGCGCGCCGAAGGTGCGCGCCATGGAGATCATCGAGGAGCTGGAGCCGGTCCGGCGCGGCGTCTACGGCGGCACCGTCGGCTACTTCGGCTTCGGCGGCGACCTGGACATGGCGATCGCCATCCGGACCGCGCTGATCCGCGACGGGCGGGCCTACGTGCAGGCCGGAGCCGGCGTGGTGGCCGACTCCGACCCGGCCGCCGAGGACCAGGAGACCCGGAACAAGGCCGCAGCCGTGCTGGCCGCCATCGTCGCCGCCGAAACCCTCCGGGCCGCCCGATGACGGGGGGTGCGCGGCCGGGCGCGGGACGGCGCGAGCTGACGTACGCGGTGCTGCTCAGCCTCGCCGGCGCGGGCCTCGCGCTCTGGGCGGCGACCCGCACCTGGTCGGTCGAGCTGACCGTACGCCCGACGCCGCTGCCGCCGGAGCGCACCACCCACAGCGGTGGTGGCCTGCTGCCGTGGCTGCCGGCCCTGGCGGTGGTCGGGCTGGCCGGCGGGGGCGCGGTGCTCGCCACCCGGGGCCGGCTGCGCCAACTGCTCGGCGCCCTGCTCGCCCTGCTCGGGGTGGCGGTGGCGGTCGGCGGTGGCTACGGCCTGCTGGCCGGGTTCGCCGGGGCGGTGAACCGGCAGTGGCCCGCCCTCTGTCTGCTCGGCGGGCTGATGGCCGCCGCGGGTGGGCTGTTGACGGCGCTGCGCGGGCGCGGCTGGCCGGCGATGGGCGCCCGGTACGAGCGGCCGTCCCGGGTCGAGCCGGCGGGACCGGTGGCCGCACCGTCCGGCCCGGTCGCCGGGCGGCGCACCACCGAGGCGTGGGACGCGCTGGACCGGGGCGAGGACCCGACGGTCAGCTGACCGGCTGCTCCTCGCGCTGACGGCGGGCGGCGGCCCGGGTCGCGGCCAGCTCGGCCACCAGGCGGTCCAGCTCGGCCCGCCGGTCGGCGCGGGCCCGGTCGGCGCAGACCGCCTCCCACGCGTTCCCCCGCGCGGTCCGCATCCGCCCCTCGCCGACCACCGCGCGCTCCAGCGTGTGCACCACGCCGACGGCGAGGGACGCGACGGTCCGCGAGATGGTGGTCAGTCCGACGGTCGGGTTCGGATCGGCAGTGCTCATGGTCACCCCGCAGGAGGATGGTTGGCGACGGGTCGGCAGGCGCGTCATCGAGTCTGCCTGAGGGACATGCTTGCCGGCTCACGTTTCGCCGCGGTGACCGGCCGGTCAACTGTCCATCAGGGCCCAACACCAGGGACAGAGCCACTCGTCCTTGAGCTTGATCACAGCATCGACGCTCATCGCTGAGCGGGCGGCGGGCGACCCGGTGGTGGCATGATCTATGCGTCGACGTCGATGCGAGCCGGGGTTGGCCCCGAGCGTCGCCGGTCGGTCCGGGAGGTGGCGCTGCGTGACATCCTCTTCACGGCAGGTCGGCCATTATGCCCCAGCCGGTTTCGTGAGGAGCGCCATACCCCCACCACCTGGCGCCAGCTGGCGCCCCCTAGCATCGGCCCATGACACCCGGAGAGGGGAGTCCGATGGTGACTGCTGAGCATGCGCACGCGGAGGGGGACGAGGCCGGTCCGGCGGCGTCCGCAAGCGTGCTCGACGAGATCCTGGCCGGGGTGCGCGAGGACGTCGCCCGGCGACAGGAGCAGGTTCCGCTGGAGCGGATCCGGGAACTGGCCGCCGCCGCCCCGCCGCCCCTGGACGCGTACGCGGCCCTGCGCCGCCCCGGCGTCGCGGTGATCGCCGAGGTGAAGCGCTCCTCGCCGTCCAAGGGTCAGCTCGCCGAGATCGCCGACCCGGCCGATCTGGCCGGCGACTACGCGGCCGGCGGCGCCCGGGCGATCAGCGTGCTCACCGAGGGGCGCTGGTTCGGCGGCTCGCTGGACGACCTGGCGGCGGTCCGCGCCGCGGTGCAGATCCCGGTGCTCCGCAAGGACTTCGTGGTCTCCAGCTACCAGGTGCACGAGGCGCGTGCGCACGGCGCCGACCTGGTGCTGCTGATCGTCGCCGCGCTGGAGCAGAACGTGCTGATGGGCCTGCTGGAGCGGATCGAGTCGCTCGGCATGACCGCGCTCGTCGAGGTGCACGACGAGGAGGAGGCCGACCGGGCGCTGGAGGCCGGTGCGCAGGTCATCGGGGTCAACGCCCGCGACCTGCGTACCCTGGAGGTCGACCGCTCGGTCTTCGAGCGGATCGCGCCCGGCCTGCCGAGCAGCGTCGTCAAGATCGCCGAGTCCGGTGTACGCGGCCCGCACGACCTCATCCGGTACGCGTCGGCCGGCGCCGACGCGGTGCTGGTCGGCGAGGGCCTGGTCACCCAGAAGAGCCCCCGGGAGGCGGTGGCCGAGCTGGTCAACGCCGGCAACCACCCGGCCACGCCCCGCCCGGCGCGCTGATCCCGCGCCGGCTCCGCCCGCAGCGAGAGGACGATCCGATGAGCGCCGACGCGCTGGCCCCGGCGGCCGGCCCGCAGCCCGACTCCGCCGGCCACTTCGGCCGCTTCGGCGGCCGTTTCGTGCCCGAGGCCCTGGTGGCCGCGCTGGACGAGCTCGACGGGGCGTGGCGCACGGCGATGGCGGACGAGTCCTTCCGGGCCGAGTTCGGCGTGCTGCTGCGTGACTACGCCGGCACGCCGTCGCTGCTCTACGAGGCCCGACGGCTCTCCGCGAAGGTCGGCGCCCGGGTGTTGCTCAAGCGGGAGGACCTGAACCACACCGGCGCGCACAAGGTGCGCAACGTGCTCGGTCAGGCGCTGCTCACCAAGCGGATGGGCAAGACCCGGGTGATCGCGGAGACCGGCGCCGGCCAGCACGGGGTGGCCACCGCCACCGCCGCCGCGCTGTTCGACCTTCAGTGCGTGGTCTACATGGGCCAGGTGGACACCGAGCGGCAGGCGCTCAACGTGGCCCGGATGCGGATGCTCGGCGCCACGGTCGTCCCGGTGACCAACGGCTCGCGGACCCTCAAGGACGCCATGAACGAGGCGATGCGGGACTGGGTCGCCAACGTCGACGACACCCACTACCTGATCGGCACCGCCGCCGGCCCGCACCCGTTCCCGGCCATGGTGCGCGACTTCGTACGCGGCATCGGCGACGAGGCCCGCCAGCAGTGCCTCGACCTGACCGGCGCGCTGCCCGACGCGGTGACCGCCTGCGTCGGCGGCGGCTCCAACGCGCTCGGCATCTTCCACGCCTTCGTCGGCGACCCGGACGTGCGGCTCTACGGCTTCGAGGCGGGTGGCGACGGGGTCGCCACCGGCCGGCACGCGGCCAGCATCACCGGCGGCTCCGCCGGCGTGCTGCACGGCACCCGCACCTACGTGCTGCAGGACGCCGACGGCCAGACCCAGGAGTCGCACTCGATCTCCGCCGGCCTGGACTACCCCGGGGTCGGGCCGGAACACGCCTGGCTGCACGACACCGGCCGGGCGACCTACGCCCCGGTCACCGACGACGAGGCGATGGCCGCGTTCGAGCTGCTCTGCCGCACCGAGGGGATCATCCCGGCGATCGAGAGCGCGCACGCGCTCGCCGGCACCGTCGCGATCGCCCCGAAGCTCGCCGCCGAGCTGGGCCGGCAGCCCACCATCGTGGTCAACCTCTCCGGCCGGGGCGACAAGGACGTGCACACCGCCGGCGACTACTTCGGCATCCTCGACAAGGAGCAGTGAGATGAGCCGGATCGGGGTCGCCTTCGACAAGGCCCGCGCGGACGGCCGGGCCCTGCTGGTCGGCTGCATGCCGGCCGGCTTCCCCACCGTCGAGGGCAGCATCGCGGCGATGACCGCGATGGTGGAGGCCGGGGTCGACGTGATCGAGGTGGAGATTCCCTACTCCGATCCGGTGATGGACGGCCCGGTGATCCAGAAGGCCAGCGACATCGCGCTCGCCGGCGGGGTGCGCACCGCCGACACGCTGCGCATCATCGAGGCGGTCGCGGCCACCGGCGCGCCGGTGGTCACCATGACCTACTGGAACCCGGTCGAGCGGTACGGCGTCGACGCCTTCGCCCGTGACCTCGACGCCGCCGGCGGCACCGGCCTGATCACCCCGGACCTCATCCCCGAGGAGGCCGGCGAGTGGCTGGCCGCCTCGGACGCGTACGGGCTGGACCGGACGTTCCTGGTCTCCCCGTCCTCCACCGACGCGCGGCTGGCGATGACCGTCGAGCACTGCCGGGGCTTCGTCTACGCCACCGCGATCATGGGCGTGACCGGCGCCCGGTCGCAGACCTCCACGGCGGCGCCGGTGCTCGTCTCCCGGGTGCGGGAGGTGACCGACCTGCCGGTGGGCGTCGGGCTCGGCGTCGGCACCGGCGCGCAGGCCGGCACGGTCGGCGGCTACGCCGACGGGGTGATCGTGGGCAGCGCCCTGGTCCGCTGCCTGCTCGACGCCCCGGACGAGGCCGCCGGGCTGGCCGCCCTGCGCGCGCTCAGCGCCGAACTCGCCGAGGGCGTGCGCAACCCCACCCGCTGAGCCCGCCCGCGCGGCAGCGCCGCACGGACGCGTCTCCTCCGCCGCCAACGTCGGCCTCGGAGCTGCCCGCCCAACCGGCGGACCCGCGTCGCGCGTGGTGTCACCGCTGGGCGGAGGTGTCCCGCCCGGGGCGCGGGCCCGGCACCGCCCGGTCCGGGTCGAGCGCCGGGGCCGGGCCGCAGCGGCCCAGCACGCCGGAGTGGCCGGCGGTGGCATCGGCGATGGCCACCCGGGTGGTCGGGGTGACCGCCGCCGGCAGCGCCGACGGGTCGTGCCAGGAGAGCCGGCACCCGCCGGGCGGTTCGGCCGCCGGCCGGTCGCCGCGGATCCGGGCCCGGAAGACGTGTACGAGGACGTCCGGCGGCAGGGCCGGCCGGCCGGGCGGCGTCACCTCGGGTGCCGGCTCGGTGAGCCGGTAGAGCCCGACCAGGTCGATCACCTCGACGTCGTAGCCGGTCTCGGCGCGGATGTCGCGCACCGCCGCCTCGACCGGGCTCTCGGCCCGCCGCAGCCGCCCGCCGGGCAACGCGTAGCGCCGCTCGCCGCGACCCTGGCGGCAGAGCAGCACCCGACCGGCCCGATCGGTGACGACCGCAGCGACCGCCCAGGTGAGCGTGCTCATGGACAAAGAGCCTACGGTGGCGCAAACCAGAAGTCACCGCGATCGGTCCGACCGGTGGACCGGGGTGCCACCGAACGGCTCCTCAGCGGTAGCGTGTGCATCCGTGACTCTCGCCTCGCTGTCGCCCCAGGCGGCACTGCCCAGCCCCAGCACCGCCGTCTGGCAGCTCGGACCGGTGCCGATCCGGGCGTACGCGCTGTGCATCATCGTCGGCATCGTGGTGGCCTGCCTGGTCACCGAGTACCGGTTGCGGCGGCGCGGGGTCGCACCCGGCGCGGTGCTGGACATCGCGGTGTGGGCGGTGCCGACCGGCATCATCGGCGCCCGGATCTACCACGTGATCACCTCGCCGGAGAAATACTTCGGCACCGGTGGCGACCCGATGAAGGCGTTCGCCATCTGGGAGGGTGGGCTCGGCATCTGGGGCGCGGTCGCCGGCGGCGCGATCGGCGCCTGGATCGCCGCCCGGCAGCTCGGCATCCCGTTCGCGGTGGTCGCCGACGCGCTGGCCCCGGGTCTGCCGCTGGCCCAGGCGATCGGCCGGGTCGGCAACTGGTTCAACAACGAGCTCTTCGGCGGCCGGACCACCCTGCCGTGGGGTCTGGAGATCCACCGGATGGACCCGGACAATCCGGGTCACGCGCTGCGCGACGACGCCGGCCAGCCGATCCTCGAACCCGGTCTCTACCAGCCGACCTTCGCCTACGAGGCGATCTGGAACGTCGGCGTCGCCGCGCTGGTCTTCTTCCTCGACCGCAAGCTGCGGCTCGGCCGGGGGCGGGCGTTCGCGCTCTACGTGATGGGCTACACCGCCGGCCGGTTCTGGATCGAGCTGATGCGCACCGACGAGGCGAACACGATCCTCGGCGTACGCCTCAACGTCTGGACCGCCGGGCTGGTCTTCCTCGGCGCGCTGATCTACTTCGTGCGGGTCCGCGGCCCGCGGGAGTACCTGATCCCGCTCGACGCGGCCGCGCCGGCCGTCCCGGCCACGCCGGCCGGGTCCGACGTCTCGCAGGTCGACCTCTCCGCCCGGGAGGCCGGGTCCCGCCCGGCCGCGCCCGAGGGCTACCGGGTGGTCGACGAGGAGCAGTTCCGGGCCTACCAGGAGACCGGTGCGGTGCCCGCCGATCCGGCGGCCGACGCGCCGAGCGCCGACGGCACGCCCGCCGACGAGGCGACGGTGCCCGCGGCGCGGTCCGACGCGGCGGCCGACGCCGAGCCCGACGCCGGCGACCCGGACCGGACGGTCGACGAGACCGAGCCGACCCGCGACGACGACCGGGCCGGCGCGACCGGCTCCGGCCCGGCCGAGCGCGACAGCTGACGGGGGAGCGGCACCATGCGTAGCGCGGTGGTGGTCGGCGCCGGGATCGGCGGCCTGTCGGTCGCCGGCGCGCTGGCCCGCTCCGGCTGGCGGGTCACCCTGCTCGAACGGGCCGACCGGGTCCGCCCCGAGCCGACCGCGGTGGTGCTCTGGCCCAACGGGGTGCGCGCGCTGCGGGCGCTCGGCCTCGGCGCCGGCCTGGAGGCGATCGCCACCCCGCTGCCCGACACCGGGGTACGCCGTCCCGACGGCCAGTGGCTGGTGCAGCCGCGCCCCATCCCGGCCGACCGGATGCCGGTGGTGGTGCACCGGGAGGACCTGCACGACGCGCTGATCGCCGGGCTCGGCGACCGGGTGGAGCTGCGCACCGGCGTGACGGTGCGCAGCGTCCGCGCCGAGCCGGGCGAGCGGCCGGCGGTCGGCGACGGTCGGCAGATCATCGAGGCCGACCTGGTGGTCGCCGCCGACGGGACGGACAGCGAGGTCCGCCGCCGGCTCGCGCCCGAGGCCACCGTCGTCAGCTCCGGCTCCGCCGCGTGGCGCGCGGTGATCCCCTGGTACCGGGCGCCCCGGCTGCCCGCCGACCAGCCGATCGGCGGCGAGGTGCTGGGCGCCGGTTACCGCTTCGTCTCCGCCTCGCTGGGCGAGCGCGGCTCGTCGGGCGGCTCCAGCCGGGGCGGCATCTACTGGGTGGCCACCGCGGCCGGTGCACCCCGCCCGGAGCCGCCGGAGACCCAGCTCGCCCTGCTCCGCCGCTGGTACGCCGGCTGGCCGGGGCCGATCGGCGACCTGCTCGACGCCACCGACCCGGCCGACCTGGTCCAGCAGGAGGTGCGCGAGCTGCGCCCGTTGCCCCGCGCATACGGCTTCCCGGTCGGCCCGGGTGGCGTGGTGCTGCTCGGCGACGCGGCGCACGCCATGCCGCCGCACCTGGGTCAGGGCGCCTGCCTCGCCTTCGAGGACGCGGCCACCCTCGCCGTGCTGCTGCGCGAGTCCCGGTTGCCTGACGCGGTGCAGGCGTACGACCGGGTGCGCCGCCCTCGGGCGGCGAGCGTGGTCCGGCAGACCCGCCGGATGTCGGCGGTGCTGCAGACCCGGGGCCGGCTGGCGCTGCGGGCCCGGGACGCCGCGCTCGGCACCCTGACTCCCCGCCTCCTCAACACCGCCGCCGCCTCCGCCGCCCAGTGGCGCCCGCCGGCCTGACACCGCCGCTGCTCGGGTCGATCATGCAGTCGTGGTGGTGGACGAACGGCGCGGTTCACCCCGGTCCGGGCACCACAACGCCATGATCGACGGCGTCACGGTCCCGGTCAGGGGATGAGGGCGGCGGGTTCGGCGATGCAGGCGGTGCCGATCCGGCGGAAGCCGACCCGCAGGTAGACCCGGGCGATCTCCTCGCTGCCGGCGGAGAGGAAGATCAGCTCGGTGCCGGCGTCGTGCAGCTCACGGGCCAGTGTCGCGGTGACCGCCGCGCCCAGCCCTCGGCGGCGGGCGGTGGGCAGCGTGCCCACCCCGGCGATCTCGGCGACGTCGCCGACCCGCATCGCCATCCCGCTGGCCAGCGCCCCGTCCGCCGCCGTGGCGGCCACCACCGACAGGCGCCGGCCGTCCGCGATCCGGGCGCGTTCCTCGTCGAGCGCGGCGAGCTCCAGCTCGGTCATGGCCGCGTCCCGCTGCGCCGGACCGGCGTCGCCCGGGGCGGTGCCGGCCGCGGCGAACGCCACCGCGGCGACCGCCCGGCGGGCCGCCACATCCGCGGCGAAGTCCGGCGAGTCCGGGTCCAGCACCCGCACCGGTACGTCGCTGAGCGTCGCCGGGTCGGGCAGCGTCGCCGGGTCGAGCACCATCAGCGGGGCCTCCAGCACGGCGAGCCCGGCCGAGCGGGCCACCGGCAGCAGCTCGGGGGTCGTCTCGTGCACCCACTCGAAGGCCTCGGGCAGGCCCAGCTCCCGCTGACGCTCCCGGGCGGCGTTGACGTCGGCCAGCGAGGGGGGTTCGGTCGCGTCCCGCCGGGGCCGGGCGTAGAACGGGAAACCGCCGCCGTCGCGGACGAAGAGCACCAGTCCGCCGTACTCCTCCACCCGCGCCGCATCGCGGGGCACCGCGTCGTAGAAGCGTTCCAAACGGTCGAAGAGGTCCTTGTGCAGGGGATCCACCGCGCGAGACTACACGTCCCAGACTCTGGAAGGTGTGATCAATCTGGACTGGCCTTGCGGCCCCCGCCCTAACGTAGACTCAATAGACCCACGAGGGCCGACGTCGTCCCGACCTTGATCCAACCTGAGTGACGACAGGAGGCCCGGTGGCCTTTCCGTACCCGTACCCGCACCAGCCGCAGTCGGCCCCGACCCTCGGCGCGCCCGCGGCCGGGCTCTACGACCCCGCTCAGGAGCACGACGCGTGCGGCGTGGCCTTCGTGGCGGACCTGTACGGCCGCCGCTCGCACGCGGTCGTCGAGAACGGTCTCGGCGCGCTCTGTCGGCTGGACCACCGGGGCGCCCGTGGCGCGGAACCGAACACCGGCGACGGCGCGGGCATCATGATCCAGGTGCCGGACGCCTTCCTGCGCGCGGTGGTGGACTTCCCGCTGCCGCCCGCCGGCGAGTACGCCACCGGTCTGGTCTTCCTCCCGGACGACGACGACGCCGAGGCCCTCGCCCGCCGGGTGGTGGAGAAGTACGCCCTGGTCGAGGGGGCCGAGCTGCTCGGCTGGCGGGACGTGCCGGTCGACCCGAGCGGGCTGGGCGAGACGGCGCTGGCCGCCCTGCCGCGGATCCGGCAGCTGTTCCTCGCCGCCCACCGGCTGACCGACTCGCCCGCCGGGCCGGCCGGCTCGGCGCTGGACGGCCTCGAGCTGGACCGGGTGGCGTTCTGCGTGCGCAAGCAGGCCGAGCGGGAGAGCGCCGAGCGCGGCGCGCCGGCGTACTTCCCGTCGCTGTCGGCGCGGACGATGGTCTGGAAGGGGATGCTCACCCCCGACCAGCTGCCGGAGTTCTATCCCGACCTGACCGACGAGCGGGTGCAGAGCGCGATCGCGCTGGTGCACTCCCGGTTCTCCACCAACACGTTCCCGTCCTGGCCGCTGGCGCACCCGTACCGGTTCATCGCCCACAACGGTGAGATCAACACGATCCGCGGCAACCGGAACTGGATGCAGGCCCGCGAGGCGCTGCTGCGCACCCCGGGCCTGCCCGGCAACATCCGGCGGATCTTCCCGGTCTGCACGCCCGGCGCCTCCGACTCGGCCAACTTCGACGAGGTGCTGGAGCTGCTGCACCTGGCCGGGCGGAGCCTGCCGCACGCGGTGCTGATGATGATCCCCGAGGCGTGGGAGAACGACCCGGGCATGCGCCCGGACAAGCGCTCCTTCTACCGCTTCCACGCCAGCCTGATGGAGCCGTGGGACGGCCCGGCCTCGGTCGCCTTCACCGACGGCGAGATCGTCGGCGCGGTGCTCGACCGCAACGGGCTGCGCCCGGGGCGCTGGTGGCGCACCGACGACGGCCTCGTGGTGCTCGGCAGCGAGGCGGGCGTGCTCGACCTCGACCCGGCCCGGGTGGTCGCCAAGGGTCGGCTCCAGCCGGGTCGGATGTTCCTGGTCGACACGGTGGCCGGCCGGATCGTGCACGACGAGGAGATCAAGGCCGAACTGGCCGCCGCCCAGCCGTACGGGGACTGGCTGCACGCCGGGCTTATCGAGCTGACCGACCTGCCGGCCCGCGAGCACATCGTCTACACCCACGACTCGGTCCGGCGCCGGCAGCAGACCTTCGGCTACACCGAGGAGGAGCTGAAGATCCTGCTCGCGCCGATGGCCCGCAACGGCGCCGAGCCGATCGGCTCGATGGGCACGGACACCCCGATCGCCCCGCTCTCCACCCGGCCGCGGCTGCTCTACGACTACTTCCACCAGCTCTTCGCGCAGGTCACCAACCCGCCGCTGGACGCCATCCGCGAGGAGCTGGTGACCAGCCTCAGCTCCACCATCGGCCCGGAGGGCAACCTGCTCGACCCGGGCCCGGCGAGCTGCCGGCAGATCGTGCTGCCCTACCCGGTGATCGACAACGACGAGCTGGCCAAGATCCTTTCCATCGACGAGGACGGCGACCTGCCCGGCTTCAAGGCGGTCCGGGTCTCCGGGCTCTACCGGGTCCGCGACGGCGGCGCCGGGATCAAGGCCCGGCTCACCGAGATCTGCCGGCACGTCTCCGAGGCGATCGAGGACGGGGTGCGGATCCTGGTGCTCTCCGACCGGGACTCCAACGCCGACCTGGCCCCGATCCCGTCGCTGCTGCTCACCGCGGCGGTGCACCAGCACCTGGTCCGCGAGCAGACCCGTACCCAGGTGGCGCTGATCGTCGAGTCCGGCGACTGCCGCGAGGTGCACCACGCGGCGGTGCTGATCGGCTACGGCGCGGCGGCGGTCAACCCGTACCTGGCCTTCGAGTCGGTGGAGGACATGATCTCCACTGGCGCGCTGGTCGGCACCGACCCGGCCGCCGCGGTGCGCAACTACGTCAAGGCGCTCGGCAAGGGCGTCCTGAAGATCATGTCCAAGATGGGCATCTCGACGGTGTCGTCGTACTGCGGCGCCCAGGTCTTCGAGGCGGTCGGGCTGGAGGCCCGCCTGGTGCAGCGCTACTTCCGGGGCACCCCCAGCAAGATCGGCGGGATCGGTCTGGCCGGCATCCACGCCGAGGTCGCCGCCCGACACGCCCTGGCCTGGCCGCCCGCCGGGACCCCGGCCTCCGACCGGCTGGAGGTCGGCGGCGAGTACCAGTGGCGCCGCGAGGGCGAGCTGCACCTGTTCAACCCGGAGACGGTCTTCCTGCTCCAGCACGCCACCCGCACCCGCCAGTACGAGATCTTCCAGCGGTACACCGCCAAGGTGGACGAGCTGGCCGCGCGGACCGGCTCGCTGCGCGGCCTGTTCACCCTGCGCACCGGCGTGCGCCCGCCGGTGCCGCTCGACGAGGTGGAGCCGGCCACCGAGATCGTCAAGCGGTTCGCCACCGGCGCCATGTCGTACGGGTCGATCTCCGCCGAGGCGCACGAGACGCTCGCGATCGCGATGAACCGTCTCGGCGGCAAGTCCAACACCGGCGAGGGCGGCGAGGACGTCGAGCGGCTCTACGACCCGGCCCGACGCTCGGCGGTGAAGCAGATCGCCAGCGGGCGGTTCGGGGTGACCAGCGAATACCTGGTCAACGCGGACGATCTCCAGATCAAGATGGCCCAGGGCGCCAAGCCCGGTGAGGGCGGGCAGCTGCCGGGCAACAAGGTCTGGCCCTGGATCGCCCGGACCCGGCACGCCACCCCGGGCGTCGGCCTGATCTCCCCGCCGCCGCACCACGACATCTACTCCATCGAGGACCTCGCCCAGCTGGTGCACGACCTGAAGTGCGTCAACCCGGCCGCCCGGGTGCACGTCAAGCTGGTCAGCGAGGTCGGCGTCGGCACCGTCGCTGCGGGAGTGGCGAAGCTCAAGGCGGACGTCATCCTGATCTCCGGCCACGACGGCGGCACCGGCGCGTCCCCGCTCAACTCGCTCAAGCACGCCGGCACCCCCTGGGAGCTGGGGCTGGCCGAGGCGCAGCAGACGCTGCTGCTGAACAAGCTCCGCGACCGGGTGACCGTGCAGGTCGACGGCCAGCTCAAGACCGGCCGGGACGTGCTGGTCGCGGCGCTGCTCGGCGCCGAGGAGTTCGGCTTCGCCACCACGCCGCTGATCGTCGCCGGCTGCGTGATGATGCGGGTCTGCCACCTGGACACCTGCCCGGTCGGTATCGCCACCCAGAACCCGGTGCTGCGGGAGCGGTTCACCGGTACGCCCGAGTTCGTGGAGAACTTCTTCCTCTTCCTCGCCGAGGAGGTCCGCGGCTACCTGGCTGAGCTGGGCTTCCGGTCGATCGAGGAGGCGATCGGGCGCACCGAGCTGCTCGACGTCGTACCGGCGGTGGCGCACTGGAAGGCGCACGGCCTGGACCTGTCGCCCGTGCTACACCTGCCGGAGCTGCCGCCGGACGCGGCCCGGCGCGGCATCCGGGCCCAGGACCACGGGCTGGACCGCGCGTTGGACAACGAGCTGATCGCCCTCGCCGGGCCGGCCCTGCGCGACGGCACCCCGGTCCGGGTCGAGGTGGACATCCGCAACGACCACCGCAGCGTCGGCGCGATGCTCGGCGGCGAGGTGACCCGCCGTCACGGCGGGGCCGGGCTGCCCACCGACACGATCGAGTTCGCCCTGCGCGGCACCGCCGGGCAGTCCTTCGGTGCGTTCCTGCCCCGCGGGGTGACCCTGCGACTGCACGGTGACGCCAACGACTACGTGGGCAAGGGGCTCTCCGGCGGCCGGGTCATCGTCCGACCGGATCCGGCGGCGCCGTTCGTCGACCCGGACGCCGCCACCGGGGAGCGGGCCGAGGACCAGATCGTCGCCGGCAACACCATCCTCTACGGCGCCACGGCCGGTGAGGTGTTCCTGCGCGGGCGGGTCGGTGAGCGCTTCGCGGTGCGCAACTCCGGCGCGGTGGCCGTCGTCGAGGGCGTCGGCGACCACGGCTGCGAGTACATGACCGGCGGGACGGTGGTGGTGCTCGGCCCGACCGGGCGCAACTTCGCCGCCGGCATGTCGGGCGGTACCGCCTTCGTCCACCGGCTCGACCGGGCTCGGGTCAACACCGAGCTGGTCGACCTGGCGCCGCTGCGCGAGGAGGAGCAGGCGGTGCTGCACGAACTCGTGCAGCGGCACCTGGCGGAGACCGATTCGGCGGTCGCCGAGGAGCTGCTCAAGCGCTGGCCGGAGGCGGTGGAGGAGTTCACCGCGGTGGTGCCCCGGGACTACCGCCGGGTTATGGAGATCATGCGGGCCGCCGAAGCCGCCGGCCGTGACGTCGACGACGCGGTGATGAGCGCACTAGCGGCGTCAGCCGCTTCATCGTCGCAGCCGCAGCCCTCCGCGTCGTCTCTGCCGCCCGCCCCGCGGGTGGCCGCCCAGGAGGTGGCTCGTGCCTGACCCGAACGGTTTCCTGCGCTATCCGCGGCGGATGCCGGCCCGCCGGCCGGTGCCGGTGCGGATCAGCGACTGGCGGGAGGTGTACCCGCCGGCCGGCGAGGAGCTGATCCGCGAGCAGGCCACCCGCTGCATGGACTGCGGCATCCCGTTCTGCCACAGCGACACCGCCGGCTGCCCGCTGGGCAACCGGATCCCGGACTGGAACGACCTGGTCCGGACCGGCAACTGGGACGCGGCGATGGAGTCGCTGCACGCGACCAACAACTTCCCCGAGTTCACCGGGCGGCTCTGCCCGGCGCCGTGCGAGGCCGCCTGCGTGCTCGGCATCGCCGGGGGTGAGCCGGTCACCATCAAGCAGGTCGAGGTGGAGATCGCGGACGCCGCCGTCGCCCGGGGCGGCCTGCGGCCGGTGCCGGTGCCGGCGCCCACCGGTCGCTCGGTCGCCGTGGTCGGCTCCGGGCCCGCCGGCCTCGCCGCCGCCCAGCAGCTGGTCCGCGCCGGGCACGCGGTGACGGTGTACGAGCGGGACGACGCGATCGGCGGGCTGCTCCGCTACGGCATTCCCGACTTCAAGCTGGAGAAGCAGCACGTCGACCGGCGGCTCGCCCAGCTCGCGGCCGAGGGGGTCGAGTTCCGCACCGGGGTCGACGTCGGCGTCGACGTCACCGCCGAGCAGCTGCGGGCCCGGCACGACGCCGTGCTGCTGGCCTGCGGCGCGCTGGCCGGCCGGGACACCCCGGAGACCCCGGGCCGGCAGCTGCGCGGCGTGCACCAGGCGATGGCGCACCTGGTCGCGGCCAACCGGGTGGTCGCGGCGGCGGGCGAGGGTCGACCGGCGCTGGCGGTGCTGCCCGACGGCACGCCGATCGACGCGGCGGGCAAGCACGTGGTGATCATCGGCGGCGGCGACACCGCGGCGGACTGCCTCGGTGTCGCGCACCGTCAGGGCGCGGCCGGGGTGCACCAGCTCGACCTCTACCCGAGGCCGCCGCAGGCTCGTGACGAGGAGCGCGACCCGTGGCCGACCTGGCCGTGGATCCTGCGCAGCTACCCCGCCCACGAGGAGGGCGGCGAGCGGGTCTTCGCGGTGGCGGTGCAGGAGTTCGTCGACGACGGCACCGGCCAGGTGCGGGCTGTCCGGATCGCCGAGGTGACCGTGGAGAAGCGGGACGGCCGGCGGACGGTCACGGTGCTGCCCGGCAGCGAGCGGGAGCTGCCGGCCGACCTGGTGCTGCTGGCGATCGGTTTCGAGGGCACCGAGGAGCAGCCGCTGCTGGCGCAGTTCGGGGTGGTCCGCAATGCCCGCGGTGCGGTGGACGCCGGGCCGGACTGGCAGAGCAGCGAAGGCGTCTTCGTCGCCGGAGACATGCACCGGGGCGCCTCGCTGATCGTCTGGGCGATCGCCGAGGGGCGGGCGGCGGCCGCCGCCATCCACACCTACCTCGGCGCCGGCGGCGCGTTGCCGGCGCCGGTCGGCTCGGCCGCGCAGCCGCTCGCCGCGCGCTGACCCGAGCCACCCGCGGCCGACGGCCGTCGTTTCCGGGATGCCTTCCCGGGGCCGGCGGCCGTTGTCCGCATGGCTCCGCCGCGGTGTCGTCGCCGTCCGGTACCGGCGGATCGTCCGGTCCTGCGCCGTCCGGTGGCGGCCCGGCCGGGATGCGGCGTGACCTGCGTCAACCCGCCGCTCCGGGCCGGTGAGACCGGTCACGAACAGCGGCAGGGCGGGCCGGCAGTGGCCAGACTTGTGCGCTGCCGATCCCACCACGTTCGGCGTCATCGTCATGTCGCCGTTCCTACGGGAGGATCGCCGTGGCCGCAGGTGCCACGTTCGCCGCGCTGCGCCACCGGAACTACCGGATCTGGGCGCTGGCCGGGTTCGTCTCCGTCATCGGGACCTGGATGCAGGTCCTCGGGGTCAACTGGTACGTGCTGAAGCAGACCGGCTCGGCGACCTCCATGGGCGTCACCGTGCTGCTCCAGGCGGTGCCCACGCTGCTGCTCAGCGTCTGGGGCGGCGCACTGGCCGACCGGCTCTCCGCCCGCCCGCTGCTGATCGCCGCCCAGGCGGTCCACGCGGCACTCGCCGCCGGGCTGGCTGCCGCCGCGGTGACCGGGTTCGGCGGCCTTCCGCTGATCTACGCGATCTCGCTGGCCACCGGGGCCGTGTCGGCGATCGAGGGCCCGGTGATGGGGCGCTGGATCGCGACCCTGGTGGACCGGGAGACGCTCGGTAACGCGCTGGCGCTCGGCTCGCTGACCAACTCCGCCGGTCGCATTCTCGGCATGAGCGCCGGCGCCGTCGTGGTCGCGCTGGTCGGGCCCGCGCTGCTCTTCGGGATCAACGCGGCCAGCTTCGTCGCGGTGGTGGCGGCCCTGTTCGCCGTACGACAGCAGGAGACGCACCCGCACCAGCTGGCGGCGGCAGGCGGCGTGACGGCCAACGGTATCCGGGCCGGATTCGACTACCTGCGCCGCCAGCCGGTGGTGCTGCTGGCGCTCGCCCTGTCCTTCGTGCTGGGGAGCCTGGGCCGCAACTACCAGGTGACGATGGCGGCGATGAGCGACGGGCCGCTTGCCGCCGGCGCGTCCGGCTACGGCGTGCTGTCCACCGTCTTCGCCGTCGGCACGGTGCTGGGCGCGCTCGTCGCGGCCCGGCGTCGCGACCTGGGTTACCGCACGCTGGTCGGGGCGGGTCTGCTGGCCAGCGCGTTGCAGATCGTCGCCGGCATCGCGCCGGGCGTCTGGAGCTTCGCCGCGGTGATCCTGCCGATCGCCGCCGCGGCCGTCATCATCGACACCACCGTCGGCACCCGCGCCCAGCTCGACACCGACGGCGCGATGCGGGGCCGGGTGCTCGCCGCGCTGGCGGTGACCGGCTCGATCTCCGCTGCGGTCGGCGCGCCGCTGCTCGGCTGGCTCTCCGAACACGCCGGACCTCGGCAGACGCTGGTCCTGGCGGGCACCGTGGCGGCGATCGCCACCATGGCGGCGGGGGTGGCGTTCGACCGCCGGCGCGGCCGCCGGCTCACTCTGGCGCTGGCCGTGCCGACCGTGTCGCGTCCGGTGCGGCAGGCCGCGCTCGCCGCGGCCCGGATCGTCCGGCCGGTCGGCGTTGCCGCCGGGGACCGTCGCCCGGTGACGCCGCGGCTGGTGCCGGCCGGACCGGCCGGCCCACCCCGGCCGGCGCGGGCCTGTCCGGTCTGCGCACCACCTCTGGGTCGCCGGCGACCGCGGCTGGCCCGCCCCGCGCTCGCCGGCGCACACGCCGCCGGCTGCGCCCAGGCGACCTGACCCGCCCCGCGCTCGCCGGCGCACACGCCGCCGGCTGCGCCCAGGCGACCTGACCCGCGGGGCCGACGGCGGGCCCCCGGCTGGTGTGCCTGGCCGGCTGCGCCGGGTTACCTGCCCCGCCCCACCGTCGTCCTGTTGAGACAGCGGTCACGCCCGGTCGTCGTCCTGCGGGGCGGAAGGCTACGAAGATCATCGTTAGGCTCGGCCCATGAGCACCGAGGAGCGGGTCCGGCGGGTCCGGTGGTGGCTGGCGGTCGTGGTGGTGGGGCTCTTTCTCAGCGGGGTGACCGCGTTCCCGCTGGAGATCGAGGTCCGCTGGTTGCTGCGCGCGCTCGACCCGGTCGCCGACCGGTTGCCGGCCCTGGTCGCCTGGATCGAGCGGGTCCACACCGGACTTGTGGAGACCGGGGACCGCCACCCGTTCATGCTGTACGGCACCGACTGGCTCGCCTTCGCCCACCTGGTGCTGGCGGTGGCGTTCTGGGGGCCGCTGCGCGACCCGGTGCGCAACGTCTGGGTCGTCCAGCTCGGGATGATCGCCTGCGCCGGGATCGTGCCGCTGGCGCTGATCTGCGGGCCGATCCGGGACATCCCCTGGTTCTGGACGCTTGTCGACCTCTCGTTCGCCGTCGGGGCCTTCCCGCCGCTCTGGTTCGCCTACCGGCACATCCGCCGGATCGAGGCGGCGCAGGGTGGCTGGCAGCCGGCCCGGCCGGTCGCCGAGGTGCCCGCCGACGCCCGCTGACCGCCCGCCCATCGGCGGCAATGTGGACGAGGAAGCGAGATGCCGGAGCGGAACAATCGTTCCGCTCCGGCATCTCGCTCATCGCGGAGGTGCCGCCGACGGCCCGCCACCGGTGGCGGGCCGTGCCGCGGTCAGCGCGCCAGGAGCTGGTGTGCCTCCCGGATCTTGGCCCAGGACTTCGGCTCCACCGGCGGCGACGCCTTGCGGGCCGCCGAGCCGGTCACGTCCGGGCGCCCGGCGGTGAACAGCCAGGTGGTGAAGAGGTCGGTCAGGTCCAGTCCGGAGATCCGCTCGGCGAGCGCCTGGAACTGCGCGATCGTGCCGTTGCCGTAGCGGTGCTCGGCCGTCCAGGTGGGCAGGATCTCGAAGAACGCGTCGTCGCCGACGGCCAGCCGGAGCTGGTGCAGCGCCATCGCGCCCCGGTCGTAGACCGCGTCGTCGAAGATCCGTCCCGGGCCCGGGTCGCCCGGCGGCACCTGCCAGAACTCGGAGTCCGCCGGGTAGCTGGCGTAGGTGAAGTCGAACAGCTCCTGCGCGGTGCCCTCACCCTGCTCCTCGGACCAGAGCCACTCGGCGTACGAGGCGAAGCCCTCGTTGAGCCAGATGTCCTGCCAGCCGTTGACCGAGACCGAGTCGCCGAACCACTGGTGGGCCAGTTCGTGCACCACTACCGAGGTATTGGCGCCGCGGCGCCAGAAGCCCGGTCCGTACACCGGCCGGGTCTGCGTCTCCAGCGCGAAGCTGATCCCGTCGACCGGCCCGGCGACGCCGCCCTGCGCCTCGAACGGGTACTCGCCGAAGATCCCGCTCGCCCACTCGACGACCTCGGCGGTCCGCTCGATGCTGGCCCGGGCGGCCGGCGCCAGCTCGCCCAGCGTGGTGCTGTACGCGTTCACCACCGGCTGGCCGTTGGGTGCGGTGTCGGTGACGATGTCGTACTGGCCGATCGCCAGGAAGGCGAGGTAGGTGGCGGTGGGGGAGGTGGTCCGCCAGATCCACCGGGTGCGGTTGCCGGCCTCGGCCAGCGGCGGCCGGGGCTGCACGCCGTTGCTGATCACCTCGACCCCGGTGGGCACCGAGACCGAGATGTCGTAGGTGGCCTTGTCCAGCGGGTGGTCGTTGCTGGGGAACCACCACCACGCCGACTCCGGCTCGTTGACCGCCAGCGCGCCGTCGTCGGTGCGGGTCCAGCCGGTGTAGCCGTTGACCAGGGTCTCCGACGGCACGCCCGCGTAGCGCACCACGATGGTGAGCTGCTGGCCGGCGGTGATGGCGCGGGTGGGGGTGACCACCAGCTCGTGGGCGCCCTCGGTGGCGGTGCTGGCGGCCCAGCCGTTGACCCGGACCGACTCGACGTCGAGCAGGAAGTCGAGGTTGAACCGGGAGAGGTCCTGGGTGGCCCGGGCCAGGATCGTGGTGGTGCCGCTGAGCCGGTCGGCGCCGGGGTCGTAGCGCAGGCGGACGTCGTAGTGCTCGACGTCGTAGCCGCCGTTGCCGTAGTCGGGGAAGTAGCTGTCGCCCAGTCCCGGGCTGCCGGGTTGCGGTGCGGCAGTGGTGACCGTGGGCCGGCCCCAGCCCGGTAGGGCGGCGTGGCCGGGCGCGCCGGTGGCGACAGTGCCGGCGCCGGTGAGGGTCAGGACGGCGATGGCCGCCCGGAGAACTCGTCGCACGAGGTGGACTCCCTCCATCGGGGTGTTCGCCCCGTCAACCTAATCGACGCCGGTGAACATGTCCGCCCCGGCGCGCGGGCCAGACGATTCCATCCGCCCACCCCGATGCCGACGGCCGCCGCTCGCCGCCGCGGGTGACCCGTGTCGAGCACCGTCGTCCGTGGACCGCCGGCCCCCGCGACGCGTGCCGTCGGTGCTGTCCCGTGGTCACCGGAGTCCGTTAGGGTTTCCGCGGACCGGACGGCCGCGGCGGGGGAGGCGGACAGTGGGCAGGCTCGCGTCGGCGTACCGGCAGGCGGTCACCGCGCACCGGGCTGCCCGGGCGCACCTCGACGCCGCCCGTGGCGCGCCGGGCGCGGCAACCGCGCCGGCCACCGCGCTCGGTGGCGGTGCCCTGGTCGCCCGGCTCGCCGAGGTCGGTGGCGCGCTCGCCACCCCGGCGCCCGGCGCCACCGGGCTCACCGGCGCGCCCGTCCCGGTGCGGATCGGCGAGGCGTCCACCCCGGACGGAACGTTCCCGGTGCTGGTGCCGCTCGGCGGCGGCCACCACCTGACGGTCGACGCCGACGCCCGCGATCCCCGGGTCGCCGGGCTGCTGCGGGCGCTGGTGCTCCGGCTGCTCGCCACCGCGCCCGCGGGCGAGGTCCGGGTCGTCGGCATCGACACCGCCGCGCTCGGCGCCACCTTCGGGCCGCTGCGCCCGCTGCTGGACGCCGGCGTGCTCGAGACGCCGGCAACCACCGAGGCCGAGGTCGCCGCCCTGCTCGACGCCGCCGAGCGGCACGCCCGGGCGGCCCAGCACGGCGCCGCCGGGCCGCTGCTGCTGGTGGTCGCCGCGACCACCCCGCCGCCGCGGGAGTTGGCCCGGCTCGCCGCGCTCAGCCACGCCGGCCCGGCCGCCGCGGTCTGCGTCCTGGTCGCCGGCCGCCCAACCGGGCCGCCCGGCGACACATCGCCGTCGATGGGCGCCAGCACCGCGGTCCGGCTGACCGAGCGGTACGCGTACGTCGGTGACCCGCCCGGAGTCCCGTTCAGCGCCGACGGCAGCGGCCTCGCCGCCCAGGTGCTGCTCGACGGTGACCCGCCGGCCTCCTCGACCCGGGCGCTCGCCGAGCACCTCGGCGCCGCCGTGCGCCGCGGCGACGAGCTGGGCTTCGCCGAGCTGCTGCCCGAGCGGCGGTGGGCCGAATCGGCGAGCAACGGCCTGCGTACCGTGGTCGGCCGGGCCGACCGCGCGCCGGTGACCGTCGCCTTCGACGACGCGACCCCGCACTGGCTGGTCGGCGGGCGCACCGGCGCCGGTAAGACAGTCTTCCTCCTCGACGTGCTCTACGGGCTGGCCGCCCGCTACTCCCCGGCCGAGCTCCAGCTCTACCTGCTCGACTTCAAGGAGGGGGTCAGCTTCACCGAGTTCGTGCCGACCGGGCGCGACCCGTCCTGGCTGCCGCACGCCCGGGCGGTCGGCATCGAGTCCGACCGCGAGTACGGCGTCGCGGTCCTCCGCGAGCTGCGCCGCGAGCTGCACCGGCGAGCCACCACGCTCAAGCGGCACGGCGTCACCAAGCTCGCCGACCTGCCCCGCGACGTCGCGGTGCCGCGGGTCGTGGCGGTGATCGACGAGTTCCACGTGCTGCTCGCCGGCAACGACGCGCTGGCCCGCGAGTCGGTCGACCTGCTGGAGGAGCTGGCCCGCAAGGGTCGCTCGTACGGCATGCACCTGGTGCTGGCCAGCCAGAGCATGACCGGCATCGAGGCGCTCTACGGCCGCGCCGAGGCGATCTTCGGGCAGTTCGCGCTGCGGGTCGCCCTGCCCGGCGGCGGCGGGGTGCTCGGCCAGGTCAACGACGCGGCGGCGGCGCTGCCGATCGGCTCGGCCGTCGTCAACACCGCCGCCGGCGCGGTCGGCGCCGACACCGTCGTCCGGTTCCCCGACGCGCACGCCGCCACTGACGAGCTGACCCGGCTGCGCCACGAGCTGTGGCAGGCCCGCCCGGCCGGCGCGCGCCCGCCCGCGGTCTTCAAGGGCTACGAGGCGGCGCGGCTGGAGGACGACCCCACCTTCGGCGGGCTGCGGCCGGGCGGGCGGCGGCCGCTGGCCCTGGTCGGCCGGACGGTCGACGTGCACGGCAGCACCGCGCTGTTCATCATGGACACGACCCCGGGCCGGCACCTGGCCGTGGTCGGCACCTCGGCCGCCGGCGCGGACGTGTTGCGCGCCGCGACGCTGAGCCTGGCCCGGCAGCACGCTCCGGGGGAGTGCCGGTTCCTGCTCGCCCCGCTGGTCGCCGCGGCCGATCCGGTGGCCGACGAGACCGCCGCCGTGCTCGCCGCCGCCGGGCACTGGGTGCGACGACTCGACGCGGCCGGCGTGCGCGAGCAGATCGCCGCCCTGGCCGAGCTGAGCGCTCGGCCCCGCCCGCCGGCCGCCGAGGCGGACCCGAGCGCGGGGTTCCCGCCCGCCGGCCCCGGCGCGAGCGCCGGGTCCCTGCAGGACGGTGCCGGCGCGAGCTCGGTTTCGGTGGCCGTCGGCCCGACCGGGAGCGGCGAGTCGCCGGCGACCGAGCCGGTGGCCGCCGCGTCCGCCGCCGCGCCGGCCAGCCGGGTCTTCCTCGTCGGGTTCGGCATGGACGCCGCGTCGACCGTGCTCGGCGCCCCCGACCCGCAGACCTTCCGCTCCGGCCTGGACGACCTGCGCAGCCTGCTGCGCAACGGCCCGGGCCACGGGGTGCACCTGCTCGGCTGGTGGCGCGGGCTGCGCCGGCTCGCCGACGACCTCGGCGGCACCCAGAACCGCGACGACATGGCCTGCCTGGTCGCGCTGAACGTGCCCGGCAGCGAGCTGGGGCTGCACCTCGGCGTGCACGACCTCGCCTACACCCCCCGGCCGGACCGGGCGCTGCTGGTCGACCGGCACGACCAGCGCACCCGGCTGATCGTGCCGTTCGCCCGGGACGCCGACGAGCTGGCCGGGGAGGGCTGAGCCGTGACCTTCGAGGAGTACGCGGCGCTGGCCCGACAGCTCGCCGAGCACCGTCGGGCCGGCGAGCGGGACGCCGCCGCGGAGACCGAGCGCCGGCGCAACCTGCACGCGACGGCCGACTCCCTGCACCACCGGCTCACCGCCCAGGGGCAGCGCCTCGACCAGCTCGGCCGGGCGATCGGCGTGTCACCCCCACCGCCGGGTCCGCCCACCGGCGCCCCGCCCGCCCCGCCGCCTGGCCCACCCGGTCAGCCGGCCGGGGCGCAGCGGGCCGACGCAGAGGCGAGCGCCCCGCCCGGCCCCCCGACACCGGAAGCGGTGGATGCCGGTGCAGCCGCCCCGCCCGGCTCCCCGGCGCCGGACGCGGCGGATTCCGGTGGCGCCGTCGCCGCGCCCGGGCGGCCGGTGGCCGGGGCGTACATCCCGGTGGCGGAGGAGACGCGGCTGGCGCTGCCCGCGGCGGCGGGCGCGACGGCGGCCGGGATACCGGCGCCGCGGGCCGGGACGCCTGATCCGGCGGTGGAGCTGGAGCTGGCCCGGCGGTACGCCGACGAGGCCGACCGGCACGGGCAGCAGGCGGAGCTGCTGGCCCAGCGGCCGACGCTGCTGCCCACCTGGTCACCGCTGGCCCGGGCGGTCGCCGTCTACGCCGGGTGCGGGGCCGCCGCCGGGGTGCTCATGCTGGTCCTGGTGCTCGCTTCCGGGATCGGCCTGGTCGACGGGTTCACCCTCGGCGCGTGGATCTGCGCCGGGCTGCCCGCGCTGGCGTTCTTCGCCGGATACCTGGTGCTCGGCCGGTGGGGGCGTCCGGCCATGGTCGCCGGCACCCCGCCCCGCTACCTGCCGCTCGGGTTCCTGCTCTGCTTCCTGCTGGTCCCGGCCGCCTACTGCGCCTACCTGCTGTTGTTTCGCGCGCTGCGCTGACTCGTCGACGGTGTGCGCCGCCGACGCCCCGGGGCGCGTGGTGCGCTCCGGGGCGTCCGGTGACTGCTGTGCTCAGCTTGCGGCGGCCGGGACCAGGTCGTCCGCGGTCGGGGTGACCGGCGTGGGCCTGGCGCGCCGGCCGCCGGGCCGCCGGCCGGAGGGCACGGCCAGGGCGGCCACCGCGGCGGCCAGGGCGATGGCGGTGAGCAGCAGGAAGCCCGTGGTGAAGCCGGCCTCCCGGGGCAGGCCGCTGGCCTGCGGGTGGGCGGTGATCACGCCGCTGACCACCGCGGCGCCGATCGCGCCACCGATGGTGCGGATGTTGGCGTTCATGCCGGTCGCCACGCCGGTCTGGCTGGCGGGCACGTTGCCCACGATCAGGTTGGCCATCGAGGCGAAGGCCAGCCCGATACCGAGGCCCACCAGGCCACCGGCGACTCCGACCTCCCAGCGGGAGTCGTGCGCGAGGGCCAGCATCGCCGAGGCGGCCACGTTGAACGCGGCGCCGGTGGCGAGCTGCGCCTTGGCGCTGAACCGCGACTCCAGCCGCCCGGCGGCGATGCCGGCGACGAACATCGCGACCAGCATCGGCAGCATGAGCAGACCGGCCTGGCTGACGCTCGCGCCGAAGCCGTAGCCGGCGCTGGTCGGGGTCTGCACGAACTGCGGCAGGAAGGCGTAGACGGAGAACATCGACGCGCCGTAGAGCAGGGCGACCAGGTTCGTGGTCCACACACCGGGAAGGCGCATCATCCGCATGTCGATCAGCGGGTTCGCCGAGCGGACCTCGGCGACCAGCCAGCCGACCAGCAGCACGCCGGCGAGCGCCAGCAGGCCGAGTACCCGGCCGGAGGTCCAACCCCAGGCCGCGCCCTTGCTGATCGGCAGCAGCAGCGCGACCAGCCAGCCGGAGAGCAGCAGGGTGGCCGCCCAGTTGATCCGGCCCGGGGTGCGCACCGGCGACTGCGGCACGAACAGGTGCGCCGCGAGGGCGGTCAGCCCGACGACGACCATCGGGATCCAGAACAGCCAGCGGTAGCCGAGCACGGCCACGATCGGACCGGCCAGCACGACGCCCAGGCCGCCGCCGGCGGCGACGATCGCCGAGATCGCACCGACGGCCGAGCTGACCCGCGCGGCGGGGAACTCGTCCCGGATGATCCCGAAGGAGAGCGGGAAGACGGCGCCGCCGATGCCCTGGATGACCCGGGCGATGATCAGCACTCCGATGGAGGGTGCGATGGCGGCCAGCAGGCAGCCGAGGGCCAGCGCGGCGAGGGAGACGACCAGCATCCGTTCCTTGCCGATCATGTCGCCGACCCGGCCGAGGATCGGCGTGAAGATCGACGCGGAGAGCAGGTACGCGGTCAGCACCCAGGTCACGGTGTTCTGATCGGTGTGCAGGTCGTGCTGGATGGTGGGCAGCACCGGGGTGATCAGCGACTGGAGCATCGCGAAGAAGCCGGCGCCGGCCGCGAGGACGAGGAAGGTCAGCCGGCGCGAGCTGCGTCGGGTGGTCTCTGTCACGGAAGGGAACTCCAATTTCGCGTACGGAAAGGACGGGGGCGGTGGGGCGTCAGGCGCCCGGCCGCTCCTCGGTCGGGAGGGAGGCGAAGGCTGGGGTGTCCGCTCGCCCGGATCCGGCGGCGGCCCGGATGGGCGCGGCCTGGACGATCTGGCGGCGAAGGCGGTGGGAGCTGCCGGTGGTGGGCCGGATTTCGGACATGGCGGGCTCCTTGGTCCGAGTGTCGGGTTGGCCGGTCCCGCCGGAGGGGACTGGCTGCGGATCCCGGAGTAAGCTATCCGGAGGCACGGCTCCGGTCAGTTCTGGAGGGGTGCCTCCACTAAGCTAGCGGAGGGTTGCCTCCGGTTGCAACCGAAGAGGGGTGACCCGCGTCATGAGCAGCGCCGAGCAGGTGGGCGAGGTCTTCGCGCGGCGTCCCAAGCGGGCCGACGCCCGGCGGAACTACGACGCGCTGATCGCCGCCGCCCGGGAGGTCTTCGCCGCCAACGGAGCGGGCGCCTCGCTGGAGGAGGTCGCCCGGCGGGCCGGGGTCGGCATCGGCACCCTCTACCGGAACTTCCCGAGTCGGCGTGAGCTCTTCGAGGCGGTCTACGTCGAGGAGGTCCGGGCGCTCAGCCGGTCCGCCGCCGACCTGGCCGGGCTGCCCCCGTGGGACGCCCTCGTCGCCTGGCTGAACCGCTTCGTCGCGTACGTCGGCACCAAGCGGGCGCTCGCCGAGGAGCTGGTGCACGACTCCGAGGTGTTCCGCAGCTGCCGCACCGAGATCTACGCGGCGGGTGAGCCGATGCTGCGCCGCGCCCAGGAAGCCGGGGTGGCCCGGCCGGACGCCAGCTTCGACGACGTGGTGCGGTTGATCAGCGGCATCACCGCCTACCAGTTCATGGAGCCGGGCCAGCGCGACCGGGTGCTGGCGATCGCCCTCGACGGCGTGCGCAACCCGACCGCGCCGCGCTGACGCCGGTCGTCGGCCCGCCGGAAGCCCGGCCGGCTGCCGGTGGCGCCCCGCACCACCGGCAGCCGGATGGTGCTCACGCCTCGGCGACGTGCCCGTTGCCCGGCCGGCTCCACGGGCCGGTGATGGCGAAGACGTAACCCGGGGACTGGATGTTGGCGAACAAAATCTTCCCGTCCGCGCTGAACGTCGGCCCGGTGAATTCGCTGTCGTTCAGCTCGTTGCGGGCCAGCGGGTAGGCCTTGCCCTGCTCGGTCACGCCGACCAGGTGGGACACGCCCTCGCCGTCCTCGGCCAGGATCACCCCGCCGTACGGCGAGACGGTGATGTTGTCCGGACCGTCGAAGTTGTCGCCCTCCTCGTCCGGGTTCTGGTTCACCCCGAAGATGGTCTTCAAGGTGACCGTCTCGCTCCTCGGGTCGTAGAACCAGACCTGACCGTCGTGCTCGTTGGCACTGCCGTCGTCGTGCCGGGCGAAGCTGGCCACGAAGTACGCGCCGCCGTCGGCCCACCAGGCGCCCTCCAGCTTGCGGCTGCGGGTCACCTGCTCGTCGGTGAACTGCTCGCGCACGGAGACGGTCCGGGCGTCCCGGTCCGGCACGTCCACCCAGCTCACCTTGTAGCGGGTGCCGGGCTTGGTGGCCTCGGACAGGTCGGCGACGTGCCGGTCGCCGTGCCGGCAGCTCATCGCCTGGAGTTCGCCGACGGTGTCGCCGTCCGGGCGCTGGGCGAGGGCGCGCAGCGTGCCCTTGCCGCCGCGGAAGCGGTACGGCGGCGTCCACCGGTAGTAGAGCCCGTTCGGTCCGCCGGCGTCCTCGGTCAGGTAGATCGAGTGGGTGTACGGGTCGACCGCCACCGCCTCGTGCGAGTAGCGGCCGAGGAACGTCAGCGGGATCGGGTCCTGGTTGGCGGACCGGTCGTGCGGGTCGACCTCGAAGACGTACCCGTGGTCCTTGAGGTAGCTGCCGCCGGCCCGCTGCTCGGTCTCCTCGGCGGTCAGCCAGGTGCCCCACGGGGTGATGCCGCCGGCGCAGTTGTTGTGCGTGCCGGCGAGGCTGACGTACTCGCGCAGCCGGCGGCCGTGCGCGTCCACCTCGATCGTGGTGGTGCCGCCGCGGGCGCCCGGGTCGTAGGTGAGGCCGGCGATCGCCGGCACCGGGAACGGCTCGTCACCGCCGATCTCGTGGTTGTTCACCAGCACCGAGCCCTCGCGGCCCAGGAAGCAGCCGGTGCCGTCGGCGTCGCTCGGGGTGCGCTGCCCCGACTCCAGGATGGTCGCGCCGGCCTGCGCCACGATCGTGTACGAGAAGCCGCGCGGCAGGGCCAGCAGGCCGGCCGGGTCCGGCACCAGCTCGCCGTAACCGACCGCGGGGCGGGTCGCGGCTCGGGCCTCCGGCGGGCCGGCGATCGCCTCCAGGCTGCCGGCCACCACGATCCCGAGGCCACCGGCCGCGCTGGTACGCAGCAGCCTGCGGCGGGAGATGGGAGAAGAGGTCACGTTGCTGCCTTCCTGTTTCGCGCGGCGATCGGGTACCGCGGGGCAAAGGCAAGTGACGCCGGTGGAACGGCGGCTGCCACGGCGCGGGTCGCCAGGTGAACAGTGGACCAACCCTCGAGGTCGGCGGCGCCGATCGTCCCGTCCGGGTGCCGGATGGCCGGCTCGTCCACCGGTCGGGTGGCCGGGTGGGCGGACCGAATTGCCGGATCTTGCTCCGGGTGGGAGATCAGGTTACCGCCGCGTAACTTCTCATTGACGTTTCTGAATTGTTACGCGCATCATCGATCCACGGTCGACCGGACACCCCACCCGTCTCCCCGGTTCGCCGGGTGCCTCCCACCGGAGGTGCAGCCATGCTGCTCCGAAAGACCGCCCTCGCCGTCGCCCTGAGCACCGCCGCCGTCCTGCTCGCCCCCGCCACCGCCCACGCGGCACCGGCGCGGAGCGGCGTCGCCACGCCCGACCGGGCCGGCACCGCGACCGCCGACCGCGCCGCCACCCCGACCGCTGCCGACGGAACCGCGCAGGCCGCCGCCGCGGCCGCCGGCCCGGTCATCGTGGTCGGTGGCCTCAGCGGCATCGCCGCCGCCTACGAGCCGCTCGCCGCCCGACTGCGCGGTGACGGTTTCCGGGTCTTCATCTACCAGCTGCCCGGGCTCGGGCTCGGCGACATCGCCGCCTCGGCCCGCTCCTTCGCCGGCTACGTCGACCAGGTCCGGGCCGCCACCGGTGCGGCCACCGTGGACCTGGTCGCCCACTCCGAGGGCGGCCTGGTTTCCCGCTACTACCTCAAGCGCCTCGGCGGCACCGCCGCGGTCGGTCGCTACGTCAGCCTCGGCACCCCGCAGTACGGCACCTACGTGGCGAACATCCTGCGGTTCCTCGGGCTCGGCAGCTGCGCCGGCGTCGTCGCCTGCCAGCAGATGACGATCGGCTCGGCCTTCCTCGCCGACCTGAACGCCGGCGACGACACCCCGGGCGCGGTGCGGTACACCACGGTCCGGACCGTGCAGGACGAACTCGTCCGGCCGACCCAGAACGCGACGCTCGCCGACGGCGCGACCAACGTGCTGATCCAGACGTACTGCCCGCTGCGGGTGGTCGGGCATCTCGGGCTGGTGCTCGACGGCACCACCTACACCGTCGTCCGCGGTGCCCTGGCCGACGGCCCCGTCCGCCCCAACTGCTTCGCGCTCTGAACCGGCCCCGGCGGGGCGGATCGCCCGCCCCGCCCCGGCCGAGCCGTCAGGTGGCCTTGGCCAGCGCCTCGAACTCGTCGTCGGTGAGCTGCACCTCGGCCGCGCCGACGTTCTCCTCCAGGTGCGCCACCGAGGACGTACCCGGAATCGGCAGCATCACCGGCGACCGGCGCAACAGCCAGGCGATCGCCAGCTGGGCGGGGGTCGCGCCGTGCGCGGTCGAGATGGCGTCCAGCGGCCCGCCCGGCCTGGCCAGGTTGCCGGTCGCGATCGGGAACCACGGGATGAACGCCAGATCGTCGCGCTCGCAGTACTCCAGGACCGGCTCGGCGCTGCGATCGGCCAGGTTGTAGAGGTTCTGCACCGACACGATCGGGGTGATCGCCCGGGCCGCCTCGATCTGCTCCACCGTCACCTCGGAGAGGCCGATGTGCCGGATCTTGCCCTCCTGCTTGAGCAGCGCCAGCTCCCCGAGCTGGTCGGCGAGCGGCACCTGCGGGTCGATCCGGTGCAGCTGGTAGAGCGGGATGCAGTCCAGGCCCAGGTGGCGCAGGCTCAGCTCACACTGCTGACGCAGGTACTCCGGGCGGCCCAGCGGACGCCAGTCGCCCGGGCCGGCTCGGGTGAACCCGCCCTTGGTCGCGACGACCACGTCGTCGGCGTACGGGTGCAGCGCCTCGCGGATCAGCAGCTCCGAGACGAACGGTCCGTACGAGTCGGCGGTGTCGATGAAGGTGACCCCGAGCTCGACGGCCCGGCGCAGCACCCGGACCGCCTCGGCCGGGTCCTTCGGGTCGCCCCAGACACCCGGCCCGGTGATCTGCATCGCGCCGTAGCCGAGCCGGTCGACCTGGACGTCACCGCCGATCCGGTAGGTGCCGGAGGCCTTCGCGGGCCGCGGGCTGGCGTCGGTTGCCATGCTGGATCCCCCTCGCGTCGTCGTCAGCGGCAAATCTATCCACCCTGCTCGGAGCTTTCCCGCCGATCGCCACACCCGCTGTTCCGGCTGGGACGCGTCCGGTGAGCCGCGCGCGGAGCGCGCCCATGGTCGGGATGGCGCTAGCGGTGGGCGCGCCCGCTCTGCTACCACTGGCCCAGGTCGATGCGTTCGACGGGGGAGGATCGATGTGGCGGCGGCTCAGGTCCGACCCGGTGCGCCGGCTGCGGGAGCGGTTGGACGGGTTCGGCACCACCATGGACGCGCGGCGGGTGCTCGGCCCGGACGCGGTCCGGGACGCGGAGGCGGTCATCGACCTGGTCACCCGGTCACCCCCCGAACCGCCGCTGGCGGAGAACGTCACCGAAGGGCTCTTCCTGCTCGCCTGCCTGTACTGGTACCGCTACCAGATCCTGCCCCCGGGCCAGGACGCCGACGAGCTCGCCCAGGCCGTCAAGGTGACCGAGCTGCTGCTGCGCGTCGCGCCGGAGCGGGTCCCGCCGTCGCTGCTGGCCATGCTGCAGGCGCACCGGTCGCCGGCCGGCTCCGGGCGGATCCCCGGCGCGCGCACCGCCGGCGGCACGAGGCCGGGCGGGGGTACGGCTGGCAGCGGCACCGGCGAGGCGGCCGCGTTGTTCGCCGAGGCCGTCATGCTGATGGGCGGCGCGGAATCGACCGGCGACTACCGGGTCGCGGACCAGGCCCAGGCGCTGCTGGAACAGGCGCTGGCGGTCACCCCGGCCGGCGTGCCGGAGCGGCTGCACCACCTCTCCGCGCTCGGCCGGGTGCACCGCGACCAGTTCCGGCACCTCGGCCGGCGCCGGGCGTTGCAGGCGGCGATCGACGCGCACCGGGAGAGCCTGGAGTCGACCCCGGCCGGTGACCCGCAGCGGGCGACCCGGCTGTTCAACCTCGGCAACGTGCTCGCCGACCGCTACGAGCTGGCCGGCGACGCGGCGGCGCTGGACGAGTCGGTCCAGCTGCTCGGCGACGCGGCCCGGGCGACCCCGGCCGACACCCCGCTGGGGGTCCTGGTCCGCGCCAACCTGGGACAGCGGCTGCGGGAGCGCTGGCGGCGGCGCGGCGAACCGGCCGACCTCGACCGCGCGGCGGAGGCCCTCGCGCTCGCGGCGCGCGCCGGCACCGACCCGCAGATCGTCGCCCTGTACGCCTCGGTGGCCGCCGAGCGCTACACCACCGGCCGCGACGACGAGGACCTGGACGAGGCGATCGAGGCCAACCGGGCCGCGCTCGCCGGCGCGGGCTTCGTCGGCGGGCTGGCCGGCATCGCCCGGGTCAGCCTGGCGGCGCTGCTCGGCGAGCGGTACGAGCGCCGCGGCGACCCGGCCGACCTGGACGCGGCGATCGAGGCGTACCGGGCGGCGGCGGAGGGCGCCTCCGAGTCCGACGGGGTGGGCGCGGACGAGCTGTGGCACACCGTCGGCAAGCTGCTGGAGTCCCGCTACCAGCTG
This sequence comes from Micromonospora sp. NPDC048909, assembly GCF_040649635.1. Classification (NCBI taxonomy): domain Bacteria; kingdom Bacillati; phylum Actinomycetota; class Actinomycetes; order Micromonosporales; family Micromonosporaceae; genus Micromonospora; species Micromonospora sp. NPDC048909. Next base: position 538,712 of record NZ_JBEZFU010000002.1, read on the forward strand.
CACCGGCGCTCCAGTGACCTCACCGAGGCGGTGCGGCTGCTCCGCGCGGGAGTGGCGGCGGCCACCGACCCGGTGGAGCGGGCGGTGCGCCTGGGCGACCTCGGCTACACGCTCGGCCGCTGGCACAGCGTCCTGGCCGGGGTGACGACGCTGCGCGAGAGCCGAGAGGTGCTGACCGAGGCGGTGCGGTTGCTTCCGGCGGGGCATCCGAAGCGACCCGACCTGCTGAACAACTTGGGCAACGAGCTGCGTGAGCTGGCCGACCAAGCGGGGGAGTACGACCTGCTGGCACCGTCGGCCGCGGCGCTGCGCTCCGCCGTCGCCGCCGCCGACGCGGCCTCTCCGATGCTGCCCCGGTACCTGTCGAACCTCGGGCTGACGTTGCAGGCGCTCTTCGGCCGCACCGAGGACCTCGCGACGCTCACCGAGGCGATCGCGGTGCTGCGCCGGGCCGTCACGGCCGCCGGACCGGGGCACCCGGATCGGCCTGCCGCGCTGACCAACTACGCCTCCGCGCTGAACCGGCGGGTGGAGCTGGCCGTCAACCGAGCGTTGCCGGCCGGCGGGTCCGGCGCCACGGACCCGGAGCGGGACGCGCGGACCGCGGTCGAGATGCTGCGCGAGGCGCTCGAGCTGGCCCCCCGGGAGGCCGAGCCCGAGGAGTACGCGCGGATCCTCGGCACCTTCCTCCTCGCCCAACTGCTCCGCTACCGGCTCACCGGGGACGCCGCGGCCCTCGACGAGGCGATCACGCTGCCCGTGCGCGAGTGGGACGCGTTGCCCGAGGCCTCCCCGGATCGGTACCGGCTGCTCACCAACCTCGGCAACGCGCTGCTGCTCCGGTTCCGCGACTCCCGGTCCGGCCGGGACGCGGTGCGGCTGCTGGCCGTCTACCGGGCCGCGGTCGACGCCCTGCCCGCCGGGCATCCGGACCGCACCATGTGCCTGAGCAACCTGGCGGGCGCGATCGAGACGATCGCCCGTCCACCCGACGAGCCGGACGCCGCCCGGCCGGCCGGCAGCGCCGCCGCCGACCGGGCCGCCGCCCCGGCCGGGCACCCCGACGACGTCGCCGTGCCGGTGGTCGACCTGGCCGAGGCGGCCACGGCGCTGCGGGACGCGGCGGCGGTCGAGTCGGCCCCGTCCGTGCTGCGCGCCGATGCGGCGGCCCGGTACGCGGCGCACGCGGCCTCGGCCGGTGACCTGCCGGCCGCCCTGGACGGGTACGCCACCGCCATCGAGCTGATCGACCTGTTCGCCTGGCACGGCATGGACCCCGACGACCAGGCGCGGCTGCTCGCGCGGTTCCCCGGGCTGGCCGGCGACGCGGCAGCGGTCGCGATCGCGCTCGACCGGCCCGAACGCGCCGTGGAGCTGCTCGAGTACGGCCGTGGGGTGCTGCTGACCCGCGCCCACGACGCCGGCGCCGACCTGGCGGTCCTGCGCGAGCGGGCGGCCCGGCTGGCCGACCAGCTCGCCGGCGTGCAGTCCGAACTGGACGGGTTCGACCCGTCGCCGGTGTGGACGACGTCCGGGCCGGCGTCGCCGTCGTTCCCCGAGCCGGCGTCGCCGTCCCCGCCCGGGCCGCCGTCCCTGCCCGGGGCCCCGGCTCCCGCCGGGCCGGCGGTCGCCCCGATCCCCGCGCCGGCGGGCGGGCCGGAGCGCCGGCACGAGCTGGCCACCCGCCGACGTGAGCTGCTGGCCGAGATCCGGCGACTGCCCGACCTCGCCGGCTTCCTGCGCCCGCCGCCCTTCGCCGATCTGGCCCGAGCGGCCGACGCCGGACCGGTCGTGCTGGTCAACGTCGCCGACCGGCGCTGCGACGCGCTGGTGGTCGGCGCGGGACGGGTCGACGTGGTGCCGCTGCCCGAGCTGACCGCCGCCGAGCTGGTGGTCCGCGCCGCCGTCTTCCTGGCCGCGATCGCCGAGGTCACCGGCGCGGCGCCGGGCGGCGTGCCACCCGCCCCCGACGCCGCGCCGGTGCCGACCGGCGCGGCGGCGGAACGAGGCCGGGTGGCAGCGCGCCGGCGGATAACCGAGACGCTGGACTGGCTGTGGCGGGTGGTCGCCGCCCCGGTGCTCGACACGCTCGACGGCGTCACCCCGCCCCCCGCCGGGTCGGACTGGCCGCGGCTGTGGTGGTGCGCCACCGGCGTGCTCACCCTGCTGCCGCTGCACGCCGCCGCCCCGCTCGGCGGCGGCCCCGGGGTGCTCGACCGGGTCGTGCCCTCGTACACGGCGTCGCTGCGCGCGCTGCGACGGGCCCGGGACGCCACGCCCGGCGGCGCGTCGCCGGTCAACTCGGCGCTGGTCGTCGGGATGCCGCAGACACCGGGCCTGACCGACCTGCCCGGCGTGGCGGGGGAGGAGGCGATCGTCCGCCGGCACCTGACCCACGTGCGGTCGCTGACCGGCCCGACGGCCACCCCGGCGGCGGTGCTCGCCGCGCTGCCCGAGCGGCCGGTGGCTCACCTCTCCTGCCACGGCACCCAGGACCTGACCGCGCCGACCCGGGGCCGGCTCGCGCTGGCCGGCGGTCCGCTGCAGGTACGGGACCTGTGGCGTCCGGCCGGCACCTCGGCCGCGCTCGCCGTCCTGTCCGCCTGCGACACGGTACGCGGCGGCGCGGCCCTGCCGGACGAGGCGCTCACCCTGGGCACCGCGTTCCAACTGGCCGGCTTCCGGCACGTGATCGGCTCGCTCTGGTCCATCTCGGACGCGCTGACCGTGCAGCTCTGCGCGGAGCTCTACGCCGGGCTGGCCGTGCCCGGCGGCATCGACCCGGAACGCGCCGCGCCGGCCCTGCACCACGCGGTCCGACAGCTGCGCGCCGCCCTGCCCGGCCTACCGGAGCTCTGGGCCGGCTACCTCCACATCGGACCATGATCGTGCCGACGCGCCGGCGACGGGATCGGAGTGGCCCGGCGCGTACCAGGTCACGCCGACCGCTGCCACCAGCAGCGCGGTGCAGAGCAGCACCAGGCGCACCCCGGCGCGCAGCGACCGGGCCGCCGCCAACGCCTCCTGGTGGTCGCCGAGGGGCGCCGGCAGGAGTTCGGCCACCGGGGTCACCGACAGCGGCCCGTGCGCGGCCCGCAGCAGCGCCACCGCACCGGCCGCCCCGGTCGCGACCGCCGCCAGCAGCAGCACACCGACCAGCGCGCCCCAGCCCGCGGCGAGCGTGCCGACGTCGGAGCGGCCCCGGATCAGGCTGAACCCGACCAGCGCCACCAGCAGCCCACCCAACCCGTTGCGCCAGGCCAGCGCGGCGGCGCGGACCCGGGTCAGCTCCCCGCCGAGCAACCCGCCCAGCTCCTGGGCCCGGCGCAGGTCGGCGCGGGCCGCCGGCGGCCCGGGGCGCAGCCGGATCACGACTCCACCTCCAGCAGCAGCGTCCAGTACGCGCCGCAGCCGGTCAGCCCGGCCGGGCGCGCCGGGTGCTCCGCCTCGCAGGCGCAGAGCACCGTGCGGTAGCCGGGATCACCGGACGGCGCCGGCGCCACGTGCTTGTAGACGTGCTCGACGACCGGGTAGGTGCTCGGGTGCCGGCAACGCGGGCAGTCCCCGCTCAGCAGCACGGCCGGGCCGTACTCCCGCGCCGTGAAGGTCTCCGCCGCCCACACGGCGTAGCCGTCGTCGGTCACCTCGGCGTACGGCAGCGGGCCCGGTCCCGCCGCCGGCTCGCGATCCTGCACCCTGCGCCCCTCCCGGCCGGTACGGACCGTCCACGGTAGTCGTCGGCGGCCCGGCGGTCACCCGCCCCGCGGGCCGACCCGCCGGCTCGCCCGAGCGGGGACGGGTGCCGCGGCGACCCGCCACGCGGGCGGGACCCGGTGTCCGACCGAGCCGGCCCGCGGCGAACTCGGCGGCCGGGCCGGAACCGCCCAGGGCGGGGGCAACCGGGCGGCCCGGGCGGACCGGATTGGCCGAGCGCCCGGTGGGCCGTCGCGGCCCGTGCGACGCTGAGCCGGTGCCGATGCCGCCGACCCGCGACGGGTCGCGCGCCCGGCGCCACGGCGGGAAGGGGCAGCCAGTGACGGGAGTGCCGCAGGTCGACTTCGCGCTCGACACGTACGAGTGCATCGTGCTCTATCCCGGCGCGGCCGGGCGGGCCCTGCCGACCGAGACGATCCAGCGCCTGCAGGCCGAGCACACCGAGCACATGCAGGCATTGCAGCGCCGGGGCATCGTCCTGGTCGCCGGCTCGGTGGACGGGCCGGCCCGCGAACCGGAGCCGCCGATCGGGTTCGGGCTGGCCCGGACCGGCTCGGTGGACGACGTGCGCAGCGTGATGGAGGCCGACCCGGCGGTGCAGGCCGGGCTCTACCGGGTCGACGTGCTGACCTTCCTCTGCCCGGCCGGTTCGCTGGAGTTCCCGCTGGCCAAGACGCAGAGCTGAGCCGGGTCGCAGATCGGCGGGTGTCGTCATGACGACGGCGCCGGGCTCACGGCCGGTGTTAGCGTCGCGCCAGCCAGGACGGCCGTCGGGGCGCACCGGGCGCCTCGCCCGGCCCGGTCGAGGAGTCGCCATGACCTCCGTCGCCGCCCCCGACGTCCAGCGGGCCGTCGCCGACCTGCGTCCCGTCCTCGGTGATCGCCTGGCGGTGCCCGGCGACGCCGGCTTCGCCGCCACGGTCCGGCTCTGGAACAGGGCCGTCGACCGTACCCCCGCGCTGGTCGCCCGCTGCCACGACGCCGACGAGGTGGCGCTGGCCGTGCGGGTGGCCACCGGCTGCCACCTGCCGCTGTCGGTACGCGCCGGCGGGCACGACTGGGCCGGCCGGGCGCTGCGCGACGGTGGGCTGGTGCTCGACCTGACCGGGATGCGGACGGTGGAGGTCGATCCGGCGGCGGGCACGGTCACCGTGGCCGGTGGCGCCACCGTCGCCGACGCGCTGGCCGCCGCCCGGCCGTACGACCTGGTGCTGGCCACCGGCACGGTGCGCGCGGTCGGCCTGGCCGGATTGACCCTCGCCGGCGGCTACGGGCCGCTCTGCGGCCGGTTCGGGCTGGCGCTGGACAACCTGCTCGCGGCCGAGGTGGTCCTCGCCGACGGCCGCCGGGTCACCGCCGGCCCGGACGACGACGCCGAGCTGTACTGGGCGCTGCGCGGCGGCGGCGGCAACCTGGGCGTGGTCACCCGGCTGCGCTACCGGGCGCACCGGCTGCCTGCCGCGCTCGCCGGCATGATCCTCTTCGCCCTGGACGAGGCGCCGGACGTGCTGCGCGGCTACCGCGACGTGCTCGCCGCCGCACCCGACGAGCTGACCGTGATGGCCGGCTTCCTGCCCGGCCCGGCGGGGGAGCCGCTGGTCTTCGTCTGCCCGACGTACAGCGGCCCGGATCTCGCCGCGGGCCAGGCCGCGGTGGCCGCGCTCCGCGCGCTCGGCACCCCGCTGGTCGACCAGGTCGGGCCGCTGGCCTACGAGGACGTGACGCGAATGTTCGACGGCGGGATGACCGACGGCAACCACTACCTGCTGCGGACCCGCTGGCTGCCGGGGCTCGACGACGCCGCCGTCGAGGTGCTGGTCGACGCGGCCCGACGGATCACCTCGGCGCACTCGGCGGTGGCGCTGCACCACTTCCACGGAGCGGCCAGCCGGGTGGGCTCCGCCGACACCGCGTTCGCGCTGCGCACCGACCACCTGCTGGCCGAGGTGATCGCGGTCTGGACGCCGACGGACGACCCCGGGCCGCACCACGAGTGGGCCGAGCGGACCTCCGCCGCGCTCGCGGCGCACGCGCTGCCCGGCGGCTATCCGAACCTGCTCGCCCCGGCCGAGACCGACCGGGTCCGGCTCGCCTACGGCGCCAACTACGACCGGCTGCTGCGGGCCAAGCGCCGCTACGACCCGCGGGGGGTCTTCACCGCCGTACCCACGCTGGCGCCGTCGCCCAGCGGTGGCCCGGACGACGGTGGGAGCGCGCCCGCCCCGCCGCCGCGGGCGGCGTCCGGTGGCGGCTGAGCCGGTGGTCGGGGACCGGGCGCCGACCTGGCCGGCGGGAGCACCCCGCCGGTCGACGCCGCCGGAGGCGTACGATTCCCGGCGCGCGGTCGCCGTTGCCCGCCAGCCACAACGTCCCCGGTGCGGTTCCGCCCGCCGGTCAGTGCGGATGCCGCGCGACGTTGGACAATTGTTTCGCAGCCCGCAAGGGGTCGGCCCGCAGCCAGACCCGGAAGAGAGACTAGCCTGATGGGCGTGACACGCCGCGCGAAGATCGTCTGCACTCTTGGCCCCGCCACCTCGTCGCCGGAGCGCATCCGAGGGCTCGTCGAGGCCGGGATGAACGTGGCGAGGCTGAACTTCAGCCACGGCAGCCACGCCGACCACGAGGCGGTCTACCGGCTGGTTCGCGAGGCGGCCGAGGCGGCCGGGCGGCCGGTGGCGATCCTGGCCGACCTGCAGGGCCCCAAGATCCGGCTGGGTCGGTTCGCCGACGGCCCGCACGAGTGGCGCACCGGCGACTCCGTCGTGATCACCAGCGACGACATCGTGGGCACCAAGGAGCGGGTCTCCTGCACCTACCGGAAGCTGCCGCAGGAGGTCAAGGCGGGCGACCGGCTGCTGATCGACGACGGCCGGGTCGCCGTCGAGGTCAGCGAGGTCACCGGCAGCGACATCCGCGTGCTGGTCACCGAGGGTGGCCCGGTCTCCAACAACAAGGGCGTCTCGCTGCCGAACGTGGCGGTCAGCGTCCCGGCCATGTCGGAGAAGGACGCCGAGGACCTGCGCTTCGCGCTCGGCCTGGGCGTCGACATGATCGCCCTCTCCTTCGTCCGCTCGGCGGACGACATCAAGCTCGTCCACACGATCATGGACGAGGAGGGCGTGCGCCGCCCGGTGCTGGCCAAGGTCGAGAAGCCCGAGGCGGTGGACCACCTGGAGGCGATCGTGCTCGCCTTCGACGGGGTCATGGTCGCCCGCGGCGACCTCGGCGTGGAGCTGCCGCTTGACCAGGTGCCGCTGGTGCAGAAGCGGGCCGTGCAGCTCTGCCGGGAGAACGCCAAGCCGGTCATCGTGGCCACCCAGATGCTCGACTCCATGATCGAGAATTCCCGCCCGACCCGCGCCGAGGCCTCCGACGTGGCCAACGCGGTGCTCGACGGCGCGGACGCGGTGATGCTCTCCGGCGAGACCAGCGTCGGCAAGTATCCGGTTCTCACCGTCAGCACCATGGCGAAGATCGTCACCACCACCGAGTCCGGCTCGATCGGGGTGCCCCGGCTCCAGCACGACCCGCGTACCCACGGCGGCGCGCTCACCGTCGCCGCCTCCTCGATCGCCCGGGCCATCGGCGCAAAGGCCCTGGTGGCCTTCTCGCAGACCGGCGACACCGTCAAGCGGCTCTCCCGGCTGCACTGCGACCTGCCGCTGCTGGCCTTCACCCCGGTCCCCGAGGTGCGCAACCAGCTCGCGCTCTGCTGGGGCGTGGAGACCTTCCTGATGCCGTTCGTGCAGCACACCGACGACATGTTCCGCCAGGTCGACCAGGCCCTGCTCGGCCTCAACCGGGCCAACCCGGGCGACTACGTGGTGATCGTCGCCGGCAGCCCGCCCGGCACCCCCGGCTCGACCAACACGCTGCGCGTGCACCAGCTCGGCTCGCTGGTCGATGCGGCGTCGGCGCGGGCGTTGCAGTGAGCGCCCCGAAGGTCGCGGTCGGCCAGGCCGCGGTCGACCAGCTGCTCGAGGTGCTCGACCTCGAGCAGACCGGCGACAACGCCTTCCGGGGAATGAGTCCGCCGGTCGGGCCGCAGCGGGTCTACGGCGGGCAGGTCGCCGGCCAGGCGCTGGTGGCCGCCGGCCGCACCGTCGACCCGGAGCGCTTCGTGCACTCGCTGCACGGCTACTTCGTCCGCCCGGGTGACCCGGTCGAGCCGATCGAATACCGGGTGGAGGACGTCCGCGACGGGCGGTCCTTCTCGGTGCGCCGGTCGGTGGCCCTGCAGCACGACAAGCCGATCTTCTTCATGTCGGCCTCGTTCCAGCGGGCGGAGGAGGGGCTGGACCACCAGGCCCCGGCGCCGCCGGACGTGCCCGCGCCGGAGGACGTGCCGACGATGTCCGACCGGCTCGCCCGCTACCCGGAGCGGCTCGGCATCTGGGGCCAGATCCCCCGGCCGATCGACGTGCGCTACGTCGGCGAGCCCGGCTGGGTGCGCCCCGGCGACCGGCCCGCCGACCCGCAGCAGCGGGTCTGGATGCGCATCGACGGCAAGCTGCCGGACGATCCGCTGCTGCACGCCTGCGCGCTCACCTACGCCTCCGACCTCACCCTTCTCGATTCGGTGCTCTCGGTGCACGGCGAGGTGTGGGGGCCCGGCGGCGTGGTCGGCGCCAGCCTGGACCACGCGCTCTGGTTCCACCGGCCGTTCCGCGCCGACGAGTGGTTCCTCTACGACTGCTGGAGCCCGTCGGCGTCCGGCGCCCGTGGGCTGGCCACCGGTCGGATGTTCACCACCGACGGCCGGCAGATCGCCAGCGCCGTCCAGGAGGGCCTGCTGCGCCGCGTCGGCGCCTGAGCGCCCCGGCCCGGGCCGCCGCGCGCCGAGGACCTGCCTCGGGCCGCGCGGCCGGCCGGCCAGCCTTGCTGGCCGATCGGCCGAGGCCGGCGGACCGGGCGGCTGACCAGCGGGCTAACCTTGCCGGCATGCGCCTCTCCGCTCGGGTCGACTATGCCCTCCGTGCCGTCGCCGAGCTCGCGGCGACGGCCAGCGGGCCCGGGCGGGGCCGCCCGGTCACCGCCGAGCAGATCGCCCGAGCTCAGGAGATCCCGCCGAAGTTCCTGGAGAGCATCCTGCTGCAGCTGCGCCGCGGCGGCATCGTGCACGCCCAGCGCGGCCCGGAGGGCGGCTACTGGCTGGCCCGCCCGGCCGAGGAGATCTCCCTCGCCGAGGTGATCCGGGTGATCGACGGCCCGCTCGCGCACGTGCGGGGGCAGCGGCCGGAGCAGCTCGGCTATCACGGGGCGGCCCGCTCGCTGCAGGAGGTCTGGATCGCGCTGCGGGCCAGCGAACGGGAGATCCTGGAGCTGGTGACGGTCGCCGACGTGGCCGGTGGCACCCTGCCCAACCGGATCACCGAGCTGGCCGCCGACCCGCGCGCCTGGATCTGACCGCCGTTCGCCGTCGTCCCACCCACCGATCGGGCCCTTGACCGGAGCCCCGGCGTGCCGCATTGTCGACCAAGTCGATAGGAGATGCCGAAAAGTCAGGGGGCGCTCGTGCGCAAGCTGTTGGTCCTCGCACTGGTCGGACTCGCCGCGCAGCTGGTCGACGGCTCGCTCGGCATGGCGTACGGGTTGACGTCGTCGACGCTGTTGCTGGTCGCCGGGGTGGCGCCGGCCGCCGCGTCGGCCTCGGTGCACCTCGCGGAGATCGGCACCACGCTCGCCGCCGGGGTGGCGCACTGGCGGTTCGGCAACGTCGACTGGCGGGTGGTCTCCCGCATCGCCGTACCCGGCGCGCTCGGCGCCTTCGCCGGCGCGACCTTCCTCAGCTCCATCTCCACCGACTCGGCCGCCCCGTGGATGGCCGGCATCCTCTTCGTCCTCGGCGCCTACCTGCTCATCCGCTTCGCCCGACCGCTGCGCACCGGCGTTGCCGCGGGCCGGCTGCGGGGGCGCTTCCTCGGTCCGCTCGGCCTGGTCGCCGGCTTCGTCGACGCCACCGGCGGTGGCGGCTGGGGGCCGGTCGCCACCCCGGCGCTGCTGGTCTCCGGGCGGATGGAACCGCGCAAGGTGATCGGCTCGGTGGACACCGCCGAGTTCGTGGTCGCCGGCGCCGCCAGTGTCGGCTTCCTGATCGGCCTCGGCACCGAGGGTTTCCTGCTGCCCACCGTGGCCGCGCTGCTGGTCGGCGGCCTGATCGCCGCGCCGGTGGCCGCCTGGCTGGTGCGGATCGTCCCGGCCCAGCTGCTCGGCGCCGCGGTCGGCGGGGTGATCGTGCTGACCAACGCCCGCACGTTGCTGCGCGCCGGCGAGTTCGGCGGCGCGACGCCGCCCCTGATCTACGCGCTGCTCGCCGCCGGCTGGGTGCTCGCCCTGGTGCTGGCGGTACGGGCGCTGCGCCGGACCCGCCGGGAGCGGGCCACGGTGCGGCCGGCCGTGCCGGTCGCCGCGGCCGAGCCGGTCGACGCCGAGCGGGTCGACGCCGAGCCGCGTCCGTTGGCCGCCCTCGAGCGCTGAACCGCCCCCGGGTCCATCAGCCCTTGCCGAGCAGGTCGGTCGCGGCCTCGTCGAGCAGGCGCCAGGCCTCGTCGACGTGCGCCTCGGCGGTCTGCGGGGAGCCGACCGCCAGGCGCAGCGTGTACCGGTCGCCGACCCGGGTGTGGGTCAGATGGACCCGGCCGGTGCCGTTGACCCGGGCCAGCAGGTCGGCATTGACCGCGTCCAGCTCGGCCCCGACCCGCAGCCGGAAGCAGACCAGCGAGAACGGGTGCGGCGCGGCCAGCTCGAACCGGTCGTCGGCGCGGACCCGCTCGGCGAAGCGGGCGGCCAGCGCCACGCCCCGGCGGATGTGCGCCCGAAGCCCCTCGACGCCGTACCAGCGCAGCACGAACCAGAGCTTCAACGCCCGGAACCGGCGGCCCAGCGGCACCTGCCAGTCCCGGTAGTCGATCACCGCGCCGGACTCGGTGGCGGCGTTGCGCAGGAACTCCGGCATCACCGTCAGCGCCTCGATCAGCTCGCTGCGGTCGGCGACCCAGAACGCGTCGCAGTCGAAGCCGGTGAGCAGCCACTTGTGCGGGTCGAAGCAGTACGAATCGGCGTACTCCAGGCCGGCGTGCGACCAGCGCAGCTCCGGGCAGACCGCGGCCGCGCCGGCGTACGCGGCGTCCACGTGCAGCCAGATCCCGTACTCCGCGCAGATCGCGCCGATCTGCGGCAGCGGGTCGACGGCGGTGCTGGAGGTGGTGCCGATGGTGGCCACCACGATCGCCGGCAGGTCACCGGCCGCCCGGTCCGCCTCGATCGCGGCGCGCAGCGCGTCCGGGCGCATCGCCTGCGTGTCCGGGTCGACCTCGACGGCCCGCACCCCTTCGCCGCCGAGACCGGCGATCCGCGCCGCCTTCTCGATCGAGGAGTGCCCGTGCGTCGAGGTGTACGCCCGGTAGCGCCGGTCGACACCGTGGTCGCGCCACCGGCCGCCGCTGGCCCGGTGCAGCGCGGCGAGGGTGGCGACCAGGGTGGCCGAGGAGGCCGAGTCCTGGATGACGCCGCCGCCGCGGGTGTGCGACCGGAACCGCTGCGGCAGGTCGAGCAGCCCGGCCAGCCAGTCCAGCATCACCGTCTCCAGCTCGGTGCAGGCCGGGGCGGTCGCCCAGAGCATGCCCTGCACACCGAGCCCGGAGCTGACCAGGTCGCCCAGCACGCTGGGCCCGGAGGTGTTGGCCGGGAAGTAGCCGAAGAACCCGGGGTGCTGCCAGTGCGTCAGCCGGGGCGTGACCAGCGCGTCCAGGTCGGCCAGGACCGCCTCGACCGGCTCGCCGGCGGTGGGGGGCGCGGCCGGCAGAGCGGCGGCGAGCGCGCCCGGCGGATCGGCCGAGGTGACCGGCCGCTGCCCGAGCGTCGTCCAGTAGTCGGCGATCCAGTCGACCACGGCGTGGCCGGCGCGGCGGAACTCGTCCGGGTCCATGTGCGGTGCGCTCACCCGGACGAGTCGATCACCTGTGGGCGACCGGGGCAAGAGCCCGGCTCGGAGTCGGGGCGCTGCGGCCCGCCGGTCGGCGGGCCGAGGGGGCAGGCACCGGGCCGGCAGCCGCGGAATCCGCACAGCTCCGGCCCGGTGCGCCACACCGCGGCATTCCCGACCCGTCCCGACCGGGAATGCCGTACCACCACCGGGACCAAATCTAGGCCGGGTCCGGGTCGCGGGGGTGACGCCAGCGTGAAGATCGTGTTTCAGGCGGTGCGGCGCAGGCCACCGGCGACCTGCTCGGCGATCAGCTCGTACGAGCGCACCCGGTCGTCGACGTCGTAGACCAGCGTGGTCAGCATCAGCTCGTCGGCGCCGGTGCGCGCCAGCAGGTCGGCGAGCTGCCGCCGCACCGTCTCCGGGGAGCCCATCGCCTGGCCCTCGCGGCGCTGCAGGACGAAGTCCCGCTCGATCTCGGTGTACGGGTACGCCGCCGCCTCGTCGGGCGTGGCCAGCGGCTCGGGCCGCCCCGAGCGCAGCTTCAGGAAGGAGAGCGCGCTCGGCCCGGCCAGCCACTCCGCCCGCTCGTCGGTGTCCGCGCAGACGGCGTTGACCGCCACCATCGCGTACGGCTTCTCCAGCCAGCGCGACGGCCGGAAGTTCTGCCGGTACAGCGCCAGCGCGGGCAGCGTGTTCTGGGCGCTGAAGTGGTGCGCGAAGGAGAACGGCAGCCCGAGCAGGCCGGCCAGTTGGGCGCTGAAACCGCTGGAGCCCAGCAGCCAGATCGCCGGCTGCTGACCACGACCGGGGGTGGCGGTGATCGGGCCCGGCTCCTCGCCGCTGAAGTAGTTCATCAGGTCGGCCAGCTCACGGGGGAAGCCCTCGGCCGACAGCCCCTCCATGGTCCGGCGCAGCGCCAGCGCGGTCACCTGGTCGGTGCCCGGCGCACGGCCGATGCCGAGGTCGATTCGGCCCGGGTGCAGCGCCTCCAGCGTGCCGAACTGCTCGGCCACCACCAGCGGCGCGTGGTTGGGCAGCATCACCCCACCGGAACCGAGCCGGATGGTCGAGGTCGCCGCGGCGAGGTGCGCGAGCAGCACCGCCGGCGCGGAGCTGGCGATCGCCGGCATGTTGTGGTGCTCGGCCACCCAGAACCGGTGGTAGCCCAGTTCCTCGGTACGCCGGGCGAGCTCGGTGGTGTGCCGCAGGGCTTCGCCGGCGGTGGCGCCGGCAGCGACCGGAGCAAGATCAAGAACGGAGAGCGGTACGGTGATCACACGGCAGGCCAACCCCCACCGCGCCGGATTTGTTCCCCGAAGCGACTCATCCCACGCCGCGAGCCTGCTCGAAGATCAGGCTGGTCTGGGTGTGCTGCACCGCCGGGTCCACCGCCAGATGGTCGAGCACGAAGTCGCGCAGCGCGTCGGCCGACGCCGCCCGCACGTGCAGGACGTAGTCCTCCGCGCCGGCCACGTGGAACACCGACACCACGCCGGGCAGCCGCACCGACCGGCCCCGGAACGCGTCCACCGCCGCCCGCTCGTGCTCCCGGAGCCGCACCGAGACCAGCGCCTGCAACGGCAGCCCGAGCGCCGCCGGGTCGACGTCGGCGTGGAAGCCCCGGATCGCCCCGGACTCGCGCAGCGCGCGGGTGCGCGCCAGGCAGGTCGAGGGCGCCACCCCGACCCGCTCGGCGATGGCGTTGTTCGGCAGCCGGCCGTCGGCGGCCAACTCGGTGAGGATCGCGCGGTCGACGTCGTCCAGGGCCGCGAGGGGCCGAAGATCGTTCAGCACAGGGGGCATGGCGACATCCTCCACCGAATCTGATCCACATTCCAGCCGGTTTAACAGAATCATCTTCGGAGCCATTGTGATCTGACGGCCTGATGTTCGACGCTTCCGGCATGACGACGACCGTGGACACCCGCGCCGTACACGCTGGCCGCGACGACCTGAGCGCCCTCGGCGTCCACGTGCCGCCCATCGACCTCTCCACCACCAACCCGCTGCCCTCCGTGCAGGACGGCGGCCACGCCTACGAAACCCTCGCCAACGGCGCGCCGCTGCCACCCGGCGCCAGCGCCGTCTACCAGCGGCTCTGGAACCCCACGGTGGCCCGCTTCGAGACCGCGCTCGCCGACCTCGAAGGCACCGCCGCGGCCGTCGCCTTCGCCAGCGGCATGGCCGCCCTCACCGCCACCGTGCTCGCCGCCACCCGGGACGGGCACCGCCACGTCGTCGCCGTCCGCCCCCTCTACGGCGGCACCGACCACGTGCTCGCCAGCGGGCTGCTCGGCACCACCGTGACCTGGGCCCGACCCGACGAGGTCGCCGCCGCCATCCGCCCCGACACCGCGCTGGTCGTCGCCGAGACCCCCGCCAACCCCACCCTCGACCTGGTCGACATCGCCGCGCTCGTGCACGCCGCCGGCGACGTGCCGGTGCTGGTCGACAACACCGTCGCCACCCCGGTGCTCCAGCAGCCGGCCCGGCACGGCGCCACGCTCGTCCTGCACAGCGCCACCAAGAGCATCGGCGGGCACGGCGACGTCCTCGCCGGCGCCGTCGCCTGCGACGCCGACTGGGCCGCCCGACTCCGGCAGGTCCGCGCGGTCACCGGCGCGATCCTGCACCCGCTCGGCGCCTACCTGCTGCACCGCGGCCTGCAGACCCTGCCCGTGCGGGTCCGCGCCCAGCAGGCCGCCGCGGAGAAGCTCGCCGCCTGGCTCGTCGGCCACCCCGCCGTCGAACGCGTCCACCACCCCTCCCGGCACGACCCGGCCGGGCTGGTCGGCCGGCAACTGGCCGGCACCGGCAGCCTGCTCGCCATCGAGGTACGCGGCGGCGCGGCCGCCGCCGCCACCGTCGCCGGCGCCTGCCGCCTGATCACCCACGCGGTGTCGCTCGGCGGGGTGGACACCCTGATCCAGCACCCCGCCTCGCTCACCCACCGGCCGGTCGAGGGCGACGCGAAGCCGGCCGGCGGCCTGCTGCGCATCTCGGTCGGCCTCGAGGACCCGGAGGACCTGCGCGCCGACCTGGCCCAGGCGCTCGCCATCATCGGCTGACCGCCCGCGGGCCCCTCGGCCCCGGCGGCCCGCCGGGCTCGATCGGCGCAGCCGTCAGGTCAGGTCCCGGTTCGCCAGCACCCGACGCGGCGAGCCCTCCCGGGCCACCCGCAGCATCGCCCGACCGAGCCGGTCGGAGCTGGTGACCTGCCCCGGGAAAAGCCGCTGCACCAGCGGATAGAGCGGGCGGGTCACCACGTACCCGAGCCGGTACCAGCGGGTCTTCGACACCGCGCCGTGCGTCGGCTGGATGAAGCCGGGCCGGGCCGCGTAGCCGTTGGGCAGCAGGTCGAGCACCGCGTTCTCGGCGCGTCCCTTGACCCGCGCCCACATCACCCGACCCTGACCGGTGGAGTCGGTGCCGGCTCCGGAGACGTAGACGAACGTGGCGCCCGGGCTGACCTCGGCGAGCAGGCGCGCCGCCGCCACCGGGTAGTCGTAGCTGATCCGGGTGTACGTCGCCTCGTCCAACCCGAGCGAGGAGACGCCGAGGCAGTAGAAGCAGGCGTCGACGCCGGTCAGCTCGTCGCGTAGCGCGCCCAACTCGCCCACGTCGTCGACGGTGATCTCCCGCAGCTTCGGATGCCGCTGGCCGGTGGGCGTGCGCCCGATCACCAGCACGTCGCGCACGTCGTCGGCGAGCAGGCTCTCCCGGAGCACACCCTGCCCGACCATGCCGGTCGCACCGAAGATGACCACTCTCACCGTTGCGCTCCGCTCTCCGGCCGCCCGCCGGGCTCGATCTGATCGGCGCGCTCGCCCGCGTCGCCGTCGTGGGTGTTGCCGTCGTCCGACCGGATCAGCCGGGCGACCGCGTCGGTGACCGTACGCCGCCGCTGCCGCAGCCCGTCCGGACCGGAGGTCGGCGCCAGCTCGGCCGAGCCGAGCATGGAGAGGCCGACCACCAGCAGCAGCAACTCGTCTGCCGGGTAGCGGTCGGGAAGCCGGCCGGCCCGCTGGGCCGCCGCGATCGCCGCCGCCTTGTCCGCGTTCGACGCCGCCACCGCCGGCGGCAGCGCCGTCATCCCACCGCGCTCGAGCGAGTGCCAGAGCAGCAGCCGCAGCGCCTGCGGATGGGTCTGGTTGCGGTCGAAGAGCCGGCCGGCGTACCCGGGAAGGTCGTCCGGGTCGATCGGCACCTCCGTGACGGTGCTCACCACCAGCGCGTCGAAGACCGCGTCGAAGAGCTGGTCCTTGTTGCCGAAGTAGGCGTAGATCATCGCCTTGTTCGCGTCCGCCGCGGCGGCGATCCGGTCCACCCTTGCTCCGGAGATGCCGCGCGCCGCGAACTCGTCGGCGGCGGCGGCCAGCAGCCGTCGCCGGGTGTCCTCCGCGTCCCTTGCCATGCGGACAGGGTAGCTGACCAACTGGTTAGTTGCGTCGCCGGCCGCGCCGTGCTTCACTCGACGCAGTAACCAACCAGTCAGTTAGTTAGCCGAAAGGAGTGACGATGAGCGGCTACCCCGTGCCCGACCAGTCCGGACGCCTCGCGGTCGTGACCGGCGCCAACAGCGGCGTCGGACTGGAGACCGCCCGCCGACTCGCCGCCGCCGGCGCCGAGGTGATCCTCGCCGTACGCAACACCGACAAGGGCGACACCGCCGCGGCCGACATCCGCGACACCACCCCCGACGCCCGGCTCCGCGTCGAGGAACTCGACCTGTCCCGCCTCGCCTCGGTCGCCGACCTCGCCCGCCGGCTCACCGCCGCCGGCCGGCCACTGGACCTGCTGGTCAACAACGCCGGCGTGATGGCCGTACCGACCCGGCACACCACCGCCGACGGCTTCGAACTCCAGTTCGGCACCAACCACCTCGGCCACTTCGCGCTCACCGGTCGACTGCTCCCGCTGCTCACCGCCGGCAACCGCCCCCGCGTGGTCACCCTGAGCAGCGGCACCCACCACTTCGGCCGGATCGACTTCGACGACCTGCAGAGCGAGCGGCGCTACAGCGCCCACCGCGCCTACGCCCAGTCGAAGCTCGCCACGCTGATGTTCGCCGACGAACTGCACCGGCGCAGCGACCGGCACGGCTGGGGCCTGCTCAGCAACGCCGCGCACCCCGGCGCGACCCGGACCAACCTGCAGGCCGCCGGCCCCAGCCTCGGCCGCGACCGCACCGAGATCCCGTTCTCCACCCGGCTCACCATGCGGATCCCCGGGTTCTGGCAGGACGTCGACCAGGGCGCGCTGCCCACCCTCTACGCCGCCACCAGCCCGGACGCGGCGGGCGGCGAATACTACGGCCCGAACGGCCCGTTCGGCCTGACCGGCCAGCCCGCCGTCGCGCGCAAGTCGCGCCGCGCCCGCGACCTCGCGGCCGCGGAGCGGCTGTGGCGGGACTCCGAGCAGCTCACCGGCGTGGTTTACCCGCGCTCGGCCGTGCCCCTCGACCGCTAGGCACCTGCCGGCCCGCAGGCATCCACAAGATCACGGTCGAACCGGGATGTAGTGGGCTCGCGCTGTCAGGGATGCCACCACATCCTGGATCCAGCCCGATTGTGCGGATCGCGGGCGATCGGCGCGCCCGGCCCTCAGGACTTCGGGCCCACGTGTTGGTCGAGCGCGGCGACCGCGTCCCGCCGGGCCACCGACAGCGAGTTGCGGCGGTTCATCCGCCAGGCGATGCCGAGCTCGTCGAGCGCCCACTGGCAGAGCCCCATGATGTCGACCGACTCGTTGACGAACATGTAGCGCGGATAGACGTACTCCTTGCCACGCACTCTCACCCGGTTGGCGATCCGGCAGCCGTCGGAGTGGAACAGACCCCGGAGGAGGTCGCCCGGACAGGCGCTCACGATCTTCCGCTGCCAGTCGGCCAGAACAATTGGCCGCTCGTGCTTCTTGCCCGGCCCGTGCTGCGGCAGCAGGCAGGGCCAGTGCTTGCCATAGGCGGCGGGGTCTGTCGGATTCTCGACGTCGGGGGAGCAGCCGGAAGCACCGCGAAGCAGTGCCAACGACGGCGGGTTCGGGTCGGTCCACGCACCAGTGCCAGACGGTCGTGTAGGGCAGCGAGAGTGCGCGGGCTATCGAGCGGATGTTGTCGCCCCGTGCGAGAAGAGCCTGGGCGCGCGTCCGCAGGTGTGGTGGATGCACACCCTAATCATCGAACCGATGTACGACAAAAGTGCCGGGAGCGGGACTCGAACCCGCACGCCCTTTCGGGCAGATGCTTTTGAGGCATCCGAGTCTGCCGATTCCTCCATCCCGGCTCCGCCCCTCGGGCGGGTGTCGCTCACTGTACCCGACTAGTCTCATGCGGGAGCATGGGCGGTAGCAGTGCAAGAACGATGGTGGGGGTAGGGCTCGTGGCCGAGACGCAGACGGATGCCGAGCGCAGGCGCGTACTGATCGCCGAGGACGAGGCGCTCATCCGGCTGGACCTCGCCGAGATGCTGGTCGAAGAGGGCTACGAGGTGGTGGGAGAGGCCGGCGACGGCGAGACCGCCGTCCGGCTCGCCGAGGAGCTCAAGCCCGACCTGGTCATCCTCGACATCAAGATGCCGATCATGGATGGGCTGGCCGCCGCCGAGCGGATCGCCGGCGCCCGGATCGCCCCGGTGATCATCCTGACCGCGTTCAGCCAGCGTGACCTGGTCGAGCGGGCCCGGGCGGCCGGCGCGATGGCCTACCTGGTGAAGCCCTTCCAGAAGAGCGACCTGGTGCCGGCGGTCGAGATCGCGCTCTCCCGCTACGCGGAGGTCGCCGCCCTGGAGGCGGAGGTCGCCGGCCTGACCGACCGCCTGGAGATCCGCAAGACGGTGGAGCGGGCCAAGGGCGCGCTGATGACGACCTACGGGATGACCGAGCCGCAGGCGTTCAAGTGGATCCAGCGCACCGCGATGGACCACCGGATGACCATGAAGGAGGTCGCCGAGCGGATCCTCGCCGAGACCGCCGGCGGCGAGGTGACCCGGCCGGCCTCCTGACGGCCGCACTTCGGGGGGCGCCAGCACCGGCTGCTGATAGATAGCATCGGATCCGTGGCCCTCAGGCGCGTGATCGCGATGTTCGGTCTGTCCGCCGTGCTCCTCGCCGGCTGTGACCGCGCGCCCGCGCGGGTCGATCCCGAGCCGCTCGCTCCGGCGTGGCAGCAGGTGACCCTGCCGGCGCCGCCCGGCGCTTCCGGTCGGCTGCTGCTGCGCGACGCCGTGGCCTGCGCGGGCCGCTGGTACCTGGTGGGTGGGGTCGCCGACGCCGCCGGGGGCACCCGCCCGGCGGCGTGGACCAGCACCGACGGCCCCGCCTGGCGGAACGTGCCGATCCGGGCCGACTCCTTCTACGGTCGGCAGAACGTCCTCTACGCGGTGGGCTGCCGCGACGGCGTGGCCGCAGTGATCGGTGCGAAGGTGGGCGGGGCCCACGGTTATCCGCGGGTGAGCACCTGGCGGCAGCTGCCGGACGGCGGGTTGGTCGAGGTGCAGGCGCCGTTCGAGACGTTCGGTGGGCCGAAGGCGGTCAACGTGTCGCGGTTGGCCGGCGGCCCGGCCGGGTGGTTGATCGCGGGCAACCGGTCCAGCGGGGCGGCCGCCTGGGTGTCGCCCGACGCCGCCGAGTTCGCCCTGGTGGAGGGCGCGCCGGAGTTGGCGACCGATGCGACCGGGGTTAGCTGGGCGTTCGACGCGGTGGCCGGGCCGGCGGGCTGGTTGGCGGTCGGCGGGTTGCTGCCGCCGGGGCGCATCGACCGTGATCCGGCGGTCTGGGCGTCGTCCGACGGGCGTTCCTGGCAGCGGACGGTGCTGCCGGGCAGCCGGGACTACGAGGAGTTGCAGCGGGTCGTGCTCGTCGACGGGGTGCCGGTGGCGGTGGGCCTGCGGGGCGGCACCTTCGGTGCGTGGCGGCAGGAGCCGGGCGGGTGGGTGGCGGCGGGTGGTTTCGGCCGTCGGGCCGCGTCCGGGGTGCCGTCGGTGACCTCTCTCGTGGCCGCCGGTGGTCGGCTGGTCGTCGCGGTGAGCGACGGGGAGCGGCACTCGGTCTGGGAGTCGGTCGACCGGGGCGGCTCGTGGCGGGCGGTGCGCACTCCGGCCGAGCCGTTGGCGGGGGCGGACCGGGACGTGGCGCTCGTGGCGGTGGGTGACCGCTGGTGGCTGGCGGTCGACGACGGGCAGCGCGGCGGGCTCTGGACGGCGCCGGTCGGGTCGGGTTCGTGACCGATCGGTCGGGCGACGGGCCGGGTGTGACCGGGTGCCGGCCGGCGCGGTGACCCGGGCTGCGGTGGTGCTCATGGCTGGTCGGGGAGTGGGTGTCGACTGCGCCGGCTGGGGTGTTAAGGACCGATCGACGGATTGACCTGTTACGGGGACCGGGCGGATCGCGTACGTCTTCGTAACGGTTTCGCAGACCCCGGCACTAGGCCTTCCGGGACGGTGTGCGGTGTCGGTACGCTCCGCCATCACGAGCCGTAACGCAGGGGGCGTCCCTGCGGGGTGGGTGGAACTGCGGGTAGCTGCTGTCCCCGTCGTGTTCGGGTCAGGCACGCCCGCATCTGGAGGAGGTCAGGAAGCCGTGAGGCGAAGCTATGTACGGGCGCTGAGCACCGCCGCGCTCGCTGCGACCCTGGTGGTCGCGGCTGGTTGTCAGGACTCTGGCGGTGGCGACGGTGGCACCGCGTCGGGTGACTGCGGTGGCAAGATCGCGATCTTCGGCGCGTTCACCGGTGACAACGCGGGTCTGGTCATCCCGTCTCTGAACGGCGGGAAGCTCGCCGTCAAGCAGTTCAACGAGGCGAACCCGGACTGCAAGGTCACCCTGCAGGAGTTCGACACCCAGGGTGACCCCGCGGTGGCGACCCCGTTCGCGAACCAGATCGCGGGTGACAACTCGTTCCTCGGTGTCATCGGTGGTCACTTCTCCGGTGAGTCGGACGCCACGATGCCGATCTACCAGGCCGCTGGCCTGGCGATGGTGGCCCCGTCGGCGACCCGTACCGACCTGACCCAGAAGGGCAACACGTCCTTCTTCCGGGTGGTCGGCAACGACGGCACCCAGGCCGGCGCGGTGGCGACGTACCTGAAGTCGCAGAACGCGCAGAAGGTCTTCATGATCGATGACGCCAGCGCGTACGGCGCGGGTATCACCGACGAGCTGGGCAAGCAGCTCGGCCCGCTGGTGGTGAACAAGGACAAGATCCAGGAGCGGCAGGCGCAGTTCGACGCCACCATCTCCAAGATCAAGGCGGCGCAGGCCGACTACGTCTTCTACGGCGGTTACACCCGTGAGGCTGCTCCGCTGGTGAAGCAGATGCGCGCCGCGGGCGTGCAGGCCAAGTTCGTCGGCCCGGACGGTCTCTACGACCCGGCGTTCCCGGAGGGTGCTTCCGGCGGTGCCGAGGGCGCGATCATCACCTGCCCGTGCCTCCCGGCTGACAAGGCCGGCGGCACCTTCTCGGCCGACTACCAGAAGGAGTACGGCATCGCGCCGGGCTCCTACGGTGCCGAGGGCTTCGACGCCGCGAAGATCTACCTGGACGCCTTCAAGGACGGCAAGAAGACCCGGGCGGACATCCTGGCGTACGTGAAGGCGTACGACAAGCAGGGCGTGTCGAAGTACATCAAGTTCGACGCCAAGGGTGACGTCGACCCGACCAAGGTCGTCATCTGGGCCTACCAGATCAAGGGCACGGCGATCGAGCCGCTGCAGGAGCTCAAGCTCAGCTGACGCCTAGGCGCTGGAGTGCGGCCGGGGTGTTGAACCCCGGCCGCACTCGATTCAAGGAGACCCCCGGTGCATTTCGATGAACTGATCGGCCATCTCGGCCAGCACACGGTCGACGGCCTTTCCAAGGGCGCCATCTACGCCCTGATCGCCCTTGGCTACACCCTCGTCTACGGCGTTCTTCGCCTGATCAACTTTGCGCACTCCGAGGTGTTCATG
Organism: Micromonospora sp. NPDC048909; assembly: GCF_040649635.1. NCBI lineage: Bacteria > Bacillati > Actinomycetota > Actinomycetes > Micromonosporales > Micromonosporaceae > Micromonospora > Micromonospora sp. NPDC048909. Next base: position 560,295 of record NZ_JBEZFU010000002.1, read on the forward strand.
GTCGGTACCTTCGCGGTGCTGATCCTGTGGAACCAGCTCGGGGTGGAAAATAACCCGCCGATCGGCCAGGCGATCCTGTTCCTGGTGCTCGGCCTGCTCGTCGCGGCGGTCGCCTCGGGTGGTACGGCCCTGGCGCTCGAACGGATCGCCTACCGGCCGTTGCGGCGTAAGAACGCGCCGCCGCTGATCTTCCTGATCACCGCGATCGGCCTGTCGCTGGTCTTCGTGGAGCTCTTCGGGCAGGTACTGCCCAAGCTGCTCGGTGGCGTCCTGCCGGCGGCGTTCGGCCGGCCCCGGCAGATCGTCGGTATGCCGACGATCATCCAGCAGGAGACCCTGTTCACCATCGGCAACACGGCGATCACGAACATCCAGCTGATCGTCCTCGTCGCGGCGGTGGCGATGATGGCGCTGCTGGACTGGTTCATCAACCGCACGCGCTACGGCCGGGGTGTGCGGGCGGTGGCCCAGAACCCGGAGACCGCCGCGCTGATGGGCGTCAACCAGGAGCGCGTGATCATGCTGATCTTCGTGCTCGGTGGCATCATGGCCGGCGCCGCCGCTCTGTTGTGGAGCATGCGGTTCGGCTTCACCCAGAACAGCATCGGCTTCGTGCTCGGCCTCAAGGCGTTCACCGCCGCGGTCCTGGGCGGCATCGGTAACCTGCGCGGCGCGCTGCTGGGCGGCCTCTTCCTCGGCATCGTCGAGGTCTACGGCGCCACGCTCTTCGCGTCCAACTGGGAGGACGTCATCGCCTTCGTGGTGCTGATCGTGGTGCTGATGTTCCGGCCGACCGGTCTGTTGGGCGAGTCGCTCGGGAGGGCCCGCGCATGATCGACAAGATTCGCTCCGCCGATCGCCGCCGGGTGGGCCTGCTGACCACGGTCGGCGACCGCTGGCGGGCGCTGCCCAAGTGGCAGCGTGTCGTCGGGCTGCTCGCCCTCGTGGCGTTCCTCTACTACCTGCCCGCGCTCGGCAAGCTGCCAGGCAACCTGGTGATTCCGGGCTTGAACGATCTTCGTACCGACTCGATCGACGGTGGCAACAGTTGGGCGGGCGTACTCTTCGTCTGCGCCATCTACGTGCTGGTCGCGATCGGCCTGAACGTGGTGGTCGGCCTCGCCGGCCTGCTCGACCTGGGCTACATCGGCTTCTTCGCCATCGGCGCGTACAGCGTGGCGCTGTTCGGTTCGGTGAACTCGCCGGTGGTGAAGTGGATCCAGCAGGAGTTCGACCTGCCGCCGACCTGGGCGGTGACCTGGACCATCTGCCTGTTCATCGCGATCGTGCTGACGATGATCTCCGGCGTGCTGCTGGGCTGGCCGACGCTGCGGCTGCGCGGTGACTACCTGGCCATCGTGACGCTGGGCTTCGGCGAGATCATCCGGATCGTGGCCCGCAACGCCACCGGGCTGACCAACGGCCCGGTCGGCATCTCGGCCATCCCCGGTCCCGAGGGTGCGCCGTCGGCGGACAACAAGGTCTTCGGGCTGATCGACGCGAAGCCCTGGTACTGGCTGGCCATCACCTTCGTGCTGATCATGGTGTTCCTGGTCCGCCGGTTGGAGCGCAGCCGCGTCGGCCGGGCCTGGCTGGCGGTGCGCGAGGACGAGGACGCCGCGGCGGTGATGGGTGTGTACCCGTTCAAGTTCAAGCTCTGGGCGTTCGCCATCGGCGCGGCGCTCGGCGGCCTGTCGGGCTTCCTCTTCGGCAGCCGGAACGCGTTCATCGACCCGACTCAGTTCAACGCGAACCTCTCCATCCTCTTCGTCGCCATGGTCGTGGTCGGCGGCTCCGGCAACATGATCGGCGTCTCGCTGGGCGCGGTGCTGTTGGCGTACCTGCCGGAGCGGTTCCGCGACTTCGCCGACTACCGGTGGCTGGTCTTCGGGCTGGCCATGGTGCTGGTGATGATCCTGCGTCCGCAGGGCCTGATCCCCAGCCGGCGGCGGGCCCGGGAGTTGAAGGACCGCGCGGCGGAGGCAGAGGAGGCGCCCGCTCATGTCTGACGAAACCACCAGCACGGCGACGCCGAAGATCCCGACTCAGCCGGGTCCGCGCCCGGTGCTGCTCGAGGTCGACGACGTCACGCTCCGCTTCGGCGGTGTGGTCGCCCTCGACAAGATCAATTTTCAGATCCACGAGGGCGAGATCCTCGGTTTGATCGGCCCGAACGGCGCCGGCAAGACCACCAGCTTCAACGTGATGACCGGGGTGTACCGGCCGACCTCCGGGGCGGTCCGGTTCCGGGGCGAGAAGGTGACCGGCCGCAAGCCGCACCAGATCAGCCAGCTCGGTATCTCCCGGACGTTCCAGAACATCCGTCTCTTCCCGGAGATGACGGCGCTGGAGAACGTCATGGTCGGCACGGACTCCCGGCACAAGACCAGCGTGCCGGGGGCGCTGTTCCGGCTGCCCCGGTTGAAGGCCAAGCCGCACGAGTTGCCGCAGGTCACGGCCCCGTCCGGGTTCGCCCGGACGTGGCAGGAGATCCGCCGGTCCTGTGCCAAGACGTTCGGGCTGTCCCGCTACGTCCTGGAGGAGCGGGCCGCCGAGGCCAAGGCGCTGGAGCTGCTGCGCTTCGTCGGGATCGCCGACCGGGCCAACGACGAGGCGCGCAACCTGCCGTACGGCTACCAGCGTCGCCTGGAGATCGCCCGGGCGTTGGCCACCGAGCCGAAGCTGATCTGCCTGGACGAGCCGGCCGCCGGCTTCAACCCGGCGGAGAAGGAGGAGCTCCTCACCCTGATCCGGAAGATCCGTGACATGGGCCTGACCGTGCTGCTCATCGAGCACGACATGCGGCTGGTCATGGGGGTCACCGACCGGATCGTGGTGCTGGAGTTCGGCCGCAAGATCGCCGAGGGTGCGCCCGCGGAGGTCAGCCGCGATCCGAAGGTGATCGCCGCGTACCTGGGGGAGCCCGCCGATGACGCTGCTTGAGCTGGAGAACGTCGCCGTCTCCTACGGCCGGATCGAGGCGCTGCACGGCATCAGCCTCACCGTGAACGAGGGCGAGGTGGTGGCCCTGATCGGCGCGAACGGCGCCGGCAAGACCACCACCATGCGGGCCATCTCCGGCACCCGGGCGCTCTCCTCCGGGAAGATCACCTTCAACGGTGAGGACATCAGCAAGCTCCGGGCCGACCTGCGGGTGGTCCGGGGGCTGTGTCAGTCGCCGGAGGGTCGCCAGATCTTCCCGGGTATGACGGTGATGGAGAACCTGGACATGGGGGCGTACACCCGGCGGGACTCCGCCGGGATCGCCGCCGACCTGGAGCGGGTGCTGACCCTGTTTCCGCGGCTGGCCGAGCGGCGCAAGCAGGCCGGCGGCACGCTCTCCGGCGGCGAGCAGCAGATGCTCGCGGTCGGTCGGGCGCTGATGAGCCGGCCGAAGCTGCTGCTGCTGGACGAGCCGTCGATGGGTCTGGCCCCGTTGGTGATCCGGCAGATCTTCGACATCATCACGGAGATCAACCAGCAGGGCACCACGATCCTGCTGGTGGAGCAGAACGCCCAGCAGGCGCTCTCCCGGGCCCACCGGGGGTACGTGCTGGAGACCGGTCGGATCGTGAAGGAGGGGTCCGGCGAGGACCTGCTGCACGACCCGGCGGTCAAGGAGGCGTACCTCGGCGTCGCCTGAGCGACCCGGACCGTCGGCGGCCGGCCACCCCTCGTCGGGGCTGGCCGGCCGCCGCCGTTCGGATCCGGTGTCCGGTTTCCCGCCGGGGCACGCGGTGCCGGCACCCGGGGATGTCGGTGCGACGGACTAGAGTCGCTGCCGTGACAGCTACGACGCCGCGCCTGCTCCTCGTCGACGGACACTCCCTGGCATACCGGGCTTTCTTCGCCCTGCCGGTGGAGAACTTCTCCACCACGACGGGGCAGCCGACAAACGCCGTCTACGGCTTCACCTCGATGCTGATCAACGTGCTGCGCGACGAGCAGCCGACCCACATCGTCGTGGCGTTCGACGTGTCCCGCCACTCGTTCCGCACCGACCGCTACGCGGAATACAAGGCCGGCCGCAGCGAGACCCCGACCGACTTCAAGGGCCAGGTCAGCCTGGTCAAGGAGGTCCTGGCGGCGCTGCGCATCCCGGTGGTCGAGATGCCCGGCTACGAGGCCGACGACGTCATCGCCACCCTCGCCTGCCAGGCCCGCGACCAGGGCATGCAGGTGCTGATCACCACCGGCGACCGCGACGCGTTCCAGTTGGTGGGCGACCAGGTCACCGTGCTCTACCCCCGCAAGGGCGTCTCCGACCTGGCCCGGATGGACCCGGCGGCCGTCGAGACGAAATACGGCGTCGGTCCGCAGCGCTACCGCGACCTGGCCGCCCTGGTCGGTGAGACCAGCGACAACCTGCCGGGTGTGCCCGGGGTCGGCCCGAAGACCGCCGCCAAGTGGATCAACATGTACGGCGGGGTGGAGGGTGTCGTCGCCCGGGCCGACGAGATCAAGGGCAAGGCCGGCGACAGCCTGCGCGAGCGGCTCGCCGACGTGATCCGCAACTACGAGATCAACTGCCTGGTCTCCGACCTGGAGTTGCCGCTGCGCCCGGAGGAGACCCGCTGGGCCGGTTGGGACCGGGAGGCGGTGCACCAGGTCTTCGACACCCTCGAGTTCCGCATCCTGCGCGACCGCCTCTACCAATATCTGGAGTCGGTCGAGCCGGAGGCCGAGTCGGGCTTCGACCTGGCCGGCGAGGTGCTCACCGAGCCGGGCGCGTTGGCCGGCTGGCTCGCCGCGCACGCCCCGGTCGGCACCCCGGTCGGTGTGGCGGTCAAGCTCGACACCGGCCCCAACCGCCGGCACACCGCTGACCTGCTCGGCATGGCCCTGGCCTCCGCCGGCGGGGCCGCGGCCTGGTTCGACCCGAGCCGGCTCGACCCGGCCGACGAGGCGGCGCTGACCGGCTGGCTGGGCGACGGCGAGCGCCCCAAGGTGCTGCACGACGCCAAGCCGGCGCTGCTGGCGTTGGCCGCGCGCGGCTGGCCGCTGGAGGGGGTGGTCCGCGACACCCAGATCGCCGCCTACCTGGCCCGCCCCGACCAGCGCTCCTACGACCTGACCGACCTCGCGCTGCGCTACCTGCACCGCGAGCTGCGGGTCGACGCGCCCGAGACCGGCCAGCTGACCCTCGACGGGCTCGGCGGCGACGGCGAGGCCGAGCAGAACCTCATGCTCCAGGCCCGGGCCACCCTCGACCTGGCCGACGCGATCGACGCCGAGCTCTCCCGGGACGGTGAGCAGTCCGCCCGGCTGATGTCCGGCGTGGAGCTGCCGCTGATGCGGGTGCTCGCCGCGATGGAGCGCACCGGCATCGCCGCCGACACGCACTACCTCTCCGAGTTGGAGGCGCACTTCGCCGCCGAGGTGAAGGCCGCCGCGCAGGGCGCCTACGAGGCGGTCGGGCGGGAGTTCAACCTGGGCTCGCCCAAGCAGTTGCAGGAGATCCTCTTCACCGAGCTGGGCCTGCCGAAGACCAAGAAGATCAAGACCGGCTACACCACCGACGCCGACGCCCTGCAGTGGCTCTACGCGCAGAACCCGCACCCGGTGCTGGCGCACCTGCTGCGCCACCGCGACGTGGCCAAGCTGAAGTCCACCGTCGACGGTCTGCTCAAGTCGGTCTCCGACGACGCCCGGATCCACACCACGTTCAACCAGACGGTGGCCGCCACCGGTCGGCTCTCCTCGACCGAGCCCAACCTGCAGAACATCCCCATCCGCACCGAGGAGGGGCGGCGGATCCGCCGTGCCTTCGTGGTGGGGGAGGGCTACGACTGCCTGCTCACCGCCGACTACAGCCAGATCGAGATGCGGATCATGGCGCACCTCTCCTCCGACGACGCGTTGATCGACGCGTTCAACTCCGGCGCCGACTTCCATGCCGCGACGGCGTCATCGGTGTTCGAGGTGCCGCTCACCGAGGTCACCGCCGACCAGCGGCGCAAGATCAAGGCGATGAACTACGGCTTGGCCTACGGGTTGAGCGCGTTCGGGCTCTCCCAGCAGCTCGGGATCAGCGCCGAGGAGGCGCGCGGGCTGATGGAGAACTACTTCGCCGGGTTCGGCGGGGTGCGCGACTACCTGCAGGAGGTGGTCGCCCGGGCCCGCCGCGACGGCTACACCTCGACCATCCTGGGTCGCCGCCGCTACCTGCCCGACCTGGTCAGCGACAACCGGCAGCGGCGCGAGATCGCCGAGCGGATGGCGCTCAACGCGCCGATCCAGGGCTCCGCGGCCGACATCATCAAGGTCGCCATGCTGCGCGTCGACACTGCCCTGCGCGAGGCCGGGCTGGGCTCACGGATGCTGCTGCAGGTGCACGACGAGCTGGTCTTCGAGGCGGCCCCGGGCGAGCGGCAGGCGCTCGAGGAGCTGGTCCGCCGCGAGATGGGCGCCGCGCACCCGCTCTCGGTGCCGCTGGAGGTCTCCGTCGGCGAGGGCCGCGACTGGAACAGCGCTGACCACTGATCCGCGGGTCTACCGTCCCGGGCCCCGGCGCGACTCCGGCGGGGCGCCGCGCCGGTCGAGCGCCCGCCGGGACGGGCCGCCGGGCGGCGGCAGCGGCGCCTTGAGCGGGTCGTGCCCCCAGTTCATCAGGGAGTACCGCCACCGGGTGTCCCGGACGTCGCCGCTCGGGCGTTGCGCCATGTGCCGGCGGACGTATCCGACGACCTTGCGCATGTGTTTGAAGTCGGCCTCGGAGAGCTCGGCGCGCTTGCGGCGCAGCAGACCGATGATCCGCCGGCCGGACTCGTGCCCGACCGACTCACCGCCTCCGCCGCCCTTCTTGCGCCAGCCGACGTGCTTGGACTCGTCGCTCTCCAGCCACTTCGACAGCTCGCCGGGCTTCATGTTGACGGCCTCGGTGAACTCCCGGTAGGTGTCCCGGCCGTCGTCACGTGGACTCATGGCGCAACACCTCCGGTCGGTGGGCGACGTCGCGGCCCGAGTCGTCGTTGCGGATCCGGTACTGCGGCTCGTCCTGCGAGGCGTTCACGGCGTGCCCGCGCACGTGCGTCCGGTCGACCAGCTTCTCCTTGACCACGCCGTACGCCCGGCCGCTGTGACTGGCCCAGGAGACGTGGTCGCCCTCGCGGAATTCCCTCTGCTCGGCCATACGCGGTGGCTACCCCTGCCCTGCCCGCCGAAACAGCCAGCCGCCGGCTCCCGGGCCGCCTGCGTGGCGCCGCGGGTGGTCGTCGCGCGGCGGCGACCGCGCTCAGCCGGCGGGCTTCTCGGCCACGAAGATCGCGGTGCCGGGGAAGAGCCGCCCGCGCAGCGGGCTCCACTGCCCCCAGATTCCCTCTTGTCCCGCCGGCCACTCCGGCTCCACCAGGTCGACCAGCCGGAAACCGGCGTCGACCAGCTCCCGGATCCGGTCGCCGAGGGTGCGGTGCTGCTCCACGTAGCTGGCCACCCCGGCGTCGTCCTGCTCCACGTAGGGGGAGCGGTCGAAGTAGGAGTGCACCGCCCGCAGCCCGCCCTCGCCCGGGTCGTCGAGGAAGATCCACCGCATCGGGTGGGTGACCGAGTAGACCCAGCGGGCGCCGGGGCGCAGCACCCGGTACACCTCCCGCATCAGCGCGGCGGAGTCGGCCACGAACGGGATCGCCCCGAACGCCGTGCAGGCGGTGTCGAACGCCTCGTCGGCGAAGGGCAGGGCGAGCGCGTCGGCCTGCACCAGCGGCACGCGTACGCCGCTGCGCTCGGCGGCGAGCGCGGCGTGCCGCAACATGCCGGCGGACAGGTCCATCGCGACCGGCCGGGCGCCCTGGGTGGCCAGCCACCGGGCGGCGGCCGCGGCCCCGGCGCCGACCTCCAGGATGCGGCGCCCGGTCAGCTCGCCGAGCAGCCGGACGTCGGCCTCGCGCACCCCCTCCGGACACCAGACGAAGTCCACCTCGCCGAGAAACGCCCCGTGCTCGGCCTGGTAGTCGTCGGCGTCGGCGTCCCACCACCCGCGGTTGGCCCGGCGGGCCTCGGTGTCACTGACCCGGCGCCGGGTCACCCGGCTGTCGTCGTCCACCCGCTCACGCTAGGGCTCATCGACGCCGCGAGCGCGGGTGGGCCCGGCGTGGCGGCGGAGGTAAGTGGCGTGGCGGGTGTGACACGCGAGACAGGTGGGACGGATTCCGGGTGATTTCTCGGCTTTCGCAGGTCACGAGGCGACGACCAGACGGGAGGGCTTGCACGCTGTGGTAATGCGCAGGGTAGGCTTGACGATGCGCTCGCGGATCGTGTGCCTCGGCAGGGAGCAGGTGCGCGGTCGACGAAGCCACCTGACGGCGCCACATCAATTCTCACTTGGCAGTCGTTCGGTGTGCCCGACGACGGATCCGCTGGCGCGACAGGGTCACCGCGACACCAGCCTGCAGTGACAACCCATCCGACCGGAGCAACCGCCCACATGACGAGCAGCATCGAGGCCCCCTCGAGCGCCACCAAGGTCACCGTCGACGACCTCGGCTCCGAGGAAGCTTTCCTCGCCGCGATCGACGAGACCATCAAGTACTTCAACGACGGCGACATTGTCGAAGGCACCGTCGTCAAGGTCGACCGGGACGAGGTCCTGCTCGACATCGGCTACAAGACCGAGGGTGTCATCCCCTCTCGTGAGCTGTCGATCAAGCACGACGTGGACCCGGCCGAAGTGGTCTCGGTTGGCGATCACATCGAGGCCCTTGTCCTCCAGAAGGAGGACAAGGAGGGGCGTCTGATCCTCTCGAAGAAGCGCGCTCAGTACGAGCGGGCCTGGGGCACGATCGAGAAGATCAAGGACGAGGACGGCGTCGTCCGCGGCTCGGTCATCGAGGTGGTCAAGGGTGGCCTCATCCTCGACATCGGGCTGCGCGGCTTCCTGCCCGCCTCCCTGGTCGAGATGCGGCGCGTGCGTGACCTGCAGCCGTACGTCGGGCGCGAGCTCGAGGCCAAGATCATCGAGCTGGACAAGAACCGCAACAACGTGGTCCTGTCCCGCCGGGCCTGGCTGGAGCAGACCCAGTCCGAGGTGCGCACCGAGTTCCTCAACAAGCTCCAGAAGGGCCAGGTCCGCAAGGGCGTCGTGTCCTCGATCGTCAACTTCGGCGCGTTCGTCGACCTCGGCGGCGTCGACGGTCTGGTGCACGTCTCCGAACTCTCCTGGAAGCACATCGACCACCCGTCCGAGGTTGTCGAGGTCGGCCAGGAGGTCGAGGTCGAGGTCCTGGACGTCGACCTGGACCGCGAGCGGGTCTCGCTGTCGCTGAAGGCGACGCAGGAGGACCCGTGGCGGCAGTTCGCCCGCACCCACGCGATCCAGCAGATCGTGCCGGGTAAGGTCACCAAGCTGGTGCCGTTCGGCGCGTTCGTCCGGGTGGACGACGGCATCGAGGGCCTGGTCCACATCTCCGAGCTGGCCGAGCGCCACGTGGAGATCCCGGAGCAGGTCGTCCAGGTCGGCTCCGAGGTCATGGTCAAGGTCATCGACATCGACCTCGAGCGTCGCCGGATCTCGCTGTCGCTCAAGCAGGCCAACGAGGGCTTCGTCGAGGGCGAGGAGCACTTCGACCCGACCCTCTACGGCATGGCCGCGACCTACGACACCGAGGGCAACTACATCTACCCCGAGGGCTTCGACCCGGAGACGGGCGAGTGGCTCGAGGGCTACGACAAGCAGCGCGAGACCTGGGAGAACCAGTACGCCGAGGCTCGTCAGCGCTGGGAGGCGCACACCAAGCAGGTGCAGAACTCCCGCGCCGCCGACGCCGAGGCCGCTGCCAACCCGACTCCGGTCGTTCCCGCCGGTGGTGGCACCACCTCCTCGACCAGCCCGGCCCCGAGCCGGCAGGCCGAGGAGCCGGCCGGCACCCTGGCCACCGACGAGGCGCTCGCCGCTCTGCGGGAGAAGCTCGCCGGGGGCAAGTGACCCGTACGACGACTCCAGCTCGGCGCGTCTGACGCCGCGCAGTGCCCTGGAGCCGTCGCTGACGACGACGGGCCCCGTCCCGGCGATCATCCGATCGCCGGTGGCGGGGCCCTCGCCGTTTCCGCCGAGGCCCACCCCGCACCGGGCCGGTCGTTTGGCAGGGCGGGCTTGATCAGGTTGACTGGTGCCGTGCTGATGGTGGGACTGACCGGCGGGATCGGGTCGGGCAAGAGCGCCGTGGCGGCCCGGCTCGCCTCGCTCGGCGCGGTGCTGATCGACGCCGACCAGGTGGCCCGGGAGGTGGTCGCGCCGGGCACCCCGGGGCTCGCCGAGATCATCGAGGCCTTCTCCCCGGGGGTGCTGGCCGCCGACGGCAGTCTTGACCGCCCGGCGCTCGGCGCGTTGGTCTTCGCCGACGAGGCCGCCCGCCGCCGGTTGGAGGCGATCACCCACCCCCGGGTCCGGGCCCGGACCGCCGAGCTGGCCGCCGCGGCGGCGCCCGACGCGGTCGTGGTCAACGACGTGCCGCTCCTGGTCGAGGTGGGGCTCGCGCCCACGTACCACCTGGTGGTCGTGGTGCAGGCGGCCGTGCCGACCCGGCTGGAGCGGCTGGCCCGCGACCGGGGGATGGATCGGGCGGAGGCCGAGCGACGGATCGCCGCGCAGGCCGACGACGCCCGCCGGCGGGCGGTGGCCGATGTGCTGCTGACCAACGACGGCAGCCTGGCCGAGCTGCACGCCGCGGTCGACGCGCTCTGGCGGGACCGGCTGCTGCCCTACGAGCGGAACCTGCGCGAGCGGCGGGTGGCCCAACCGGAGCAGGTGCAACTGGCCGAGCCGGACCCGACCTGGCCGCAGCAGTACGACCGGCTGGCCGCCCGGATCCGGCGCGCGATCGCCCCGGCCGAGTGGCGGATCGACCACATCGGCTCCACCGCCGTGCCCAAGCTGGCCGCGAAGGACGTCATCGACATTCAGCTCACCGTGCCCACCCTCGCCGAGGCGGACGGGCCGCTCGCCCAGCGGCTGGCCGACGCCGGCTTCCCCCGGACGCCGGGCCAGTGGTGGGACAGCCCCCGGGCGGCCGGCCGTGGCCGCTGGGAGAAGCGGCTGCACGCCAGCGCCGACCCGGGCCGCCCGGTCAACCTGCACATCCGCGCGGCGGACTCACCGGGCTGGCGGTACGCGCTGCTGACCCGCGACCACCTGCGCGCCGACCCGGACCAGCGGTCCGGGTACCTGCTGCTCAAGCGGGAGCTGGCGGCGACCGCGCCGGACAGCGCCACCTACACCACCGCCAAGGACCCGTGGTTCGACGAGGAGCACCTGCGCGCCGAGCAGTGGGCGGCGCAGACCGGCTGGCGGCCCTGACCGCCGGCTCGTCGCTGCTCCGTCCCGTTCAGCGGCCCGGTGCCGCCGCTCCGGCCCGGGCGGCCGGCCGCTGCGGCGCGGGCAGCCGGGGCACCGTGGCAGGGCTGAGGTCGAGCTGCGCCCAGACGCCCGGCCGGGTGTGCAGCTCGACCCGGCGCAGCAGGCCGGCCCGGTCGATCCAGTAGCGCAGCCGGGTCCTTGAGGTACCCAGCTCGATCACGTCCACCGTCCGCCCGGCCAGGGTGTCCTGCCGCAGCCGCACCGGCGAGCCGGACGGCGCCGTCCGGCCCGCGGCGAGGGCCGCGTCGACCAGCACGGTCAGCTCGTCCGACCCGGCCCGCGGCGAGCGCCAGCCGGCGCCTGACGGCGGCGGCAGCGGAGGCCGGCCCGGTTGCTCCGGGTCGCCGGCGGCAGGCACGTCCGCCCGGGAGGTCCCGGCCCGGTCCCGGCGCAGCAACGTTCGGCGATCCGGTAGGCCGAGGTCGGTCACCGCCAGGTAGGCGGTGCCGGCGCTCCAGCTCAACCAGCCCGCCCCGCGCAGGTTCGTCTCCCGCCCGACCGGGGCGGTGAGCGTCGCCGTGGCGCCGCCCCGGGCCCGCAACCGCCCGGGCAGGCGGTCCAGTCGGGCCTGCTCGTCGGCGGTCAGGGCGCGGGGCAGCCCGGGTCGACCACCGAGGGCGTCGACCGGGCGCAGGGTCGGCCGGTCCGTCCGGTTCAGCGTCACGGTCACCGGCCCCGGGCCGGGCAGCCGGGCGGTCAGCCGGTGCAGCCGGGCCTCCCGGTCCACCCAGTACCGCGGCAGGTCGTCCGGGTCGGCCGCCGGACTCGGTGCGGGCGCGCCCGCGACGGCCGGCAGCGGCGCGGCCAGGACGTCCGCCGGCCCGACCGCGAGGCTCTCCTGGCGCACCCAGCGGGCACCGGACTCGCGCAGCGCCGCGGGGGGTTCCGCGCGGTCGGCGGCGAGGCCGAAGAGCAGCTTGAGCACGGGCGCCAGGGCGCTCCCGGCTGGCAGGTCGTGTAGCCGCCAGCGGTACGCGGGTGGCACCAGCGGAGGCGGCGCCGGAGTGGGTACCGCCGCCGGGTCGGGGCGGATCACCAGCACCGACGGGGTGGCCTGGAGCAGGCCGCGCTCCGCGCCCGCGCCCGGTCCGCCGACGTCGAGGTAGAGCAGCGGGCGGGACCAGTCGACCCAGCCCACCAGCTCGGTGCGGGCCGCTCCGTCGCCGACCGTCACGTGCAGCCCGGCGCGCAGGTCGCGGTAGTTGGTGACCCGTACCGCGGCCAGCCGTTCGCTCTCGGCGACGGTCAGTGCCCGGGGCGGTTCGACCGGATCGGGAGCCCAGCTGAGCAGCCCGAGCACCAGGCCCGCGGCGGAGAGGACCGCGACCCCGCCGAGCAGCGCCAGCAGGCCCCGCCGGCGGCGGCTGGTGACCCGGGGCAGGAACCCGGAGTCGTCGGGGCCGCCGCCCACGCCGGGCGACACCGTGGGGGTTGCCGGGGCGGCGATGGCCGGGACGGCGGAGCCGGTCGGCCGGGGTCGGTCGGCCGGAGAGGTCGCTGGGGGGTCCGGGCGAGGAGCCCGGGCAGGGGACGTGTCCACGCGTTGTTGAACGGGCGGGACACGGGTGGGGTGACGAATAGGGGCGCTCGCGGCGGCCGGTCAGCGCCTCGAGCGCGACCACAACGGGTGCGCACGCCGGGCACGCCGGGTGCTGCGACCCCTGTGCCGGGGATGGCCTGCCGTGATGACGGCCCGGCCACCGGCCCGGTCGGCCGCCGCGAGCGGCCTACGGAAAGAGCGTAGCCGGGTGGCATGTGCCACACAATGGAATATCGAAGCCGATCAGGTGCCTCTCGAGACGGCGGATCGTGTCGGACCTCCGGCGTACCGTTGAGGTCATGGCGCTCGACATTCCCCGGCTGGACGGCCGCTTCCAGGTCGTCAGTGAATTTCAGCCCGCCGGTGACCAGCCGGCGGCCATCGACGACCTGGAGCGCCGGGTCCGGCGCGGCGACCGCAACACCGTGCTGCTGGGCGCGACCGGCACCGGCAAGAGCGCCACCACGGCGTGGCTGATCGAGCGGTTGCAGCGGCCGACCCTGGTGCTGGCACCCAACAAGACGCTCTGCGCGCAGCTGGCCAAGGAGTTCAGCGAGCTGCTGCCGCACAACGCCGTCGAATACTTCGTCTCCTACTACGACTACTACCAGCCCGAGGCCTACATCCCGCAGACCGACACCTACATCGAGAAGGACTCCTCGATCAACGAGGAGGTGGAGCGGCTGCGGCACTCGGCGACCATGTCGCTGCTCACCCGCCGCGACGTGATCGTGGTGGCCACCGTCTCGGCGATCTACGGCCTGGGCACGCCGGAGGAATACCTCGACCGCGCGGTCCGGGTCGCCGTCGGGCAGGAGCTCGACCGCGACCAGCTGCTGCGCCGGCTGGTCGACATCCAGTACACCCGCAACGACATGGCCTTCAACCGGGGCACCTTCCGGGTCCGCGGCGACACTCTGGAGATCATCCCGGCCTACGAGGAGCTCGCCGTCCGGGTGGAGCTCTTCGGCGACGAGGTGGAGAAGCTCTACTACCTCAACCCGCTCACCGGTGACGTGGTCCGCGAGGTCGACCAGCTGGTGATCTTCCCCGCCACGCACTACGCCGCCGGCCCGGAGCGGATGGAGCGGGCGATCCGCGACATCGAGGTCGAGCTGGCCGAGCGGCTGGCCGAGCTGGAGCGGCAGGGCAAGCTGCTCGAGGCGCAGCGGCTGCGGATGCGCACCACCTACGACATCGAGATGATGCGCCAGGTCGGGTTCTGCTCCGGCATCGAGAACTACTCGATGCACATGGACGGGCGGCTGCCCGGCAGCCCGCCGCACTGCCTGCTCGACTACTTCCCCGACGACTTCCTCACCGTGATCGACGAGTCGCACGTCACGATCCCGCAGATCGGCGGCATGTACGAGGGCGACGCCTCGCGTAAGCGCATGCTCATCGACCACGGCTTCCGGCTGCCCAGCGCCGCCGACAACCGGCCACTGCGCTTCGACGAGTTCCTGGAGCGGGTCGGCCAGATGGTCTACCTCTCCGCGACCCCGGGCCCGTGGGAGCTGGAGCAGGCCCAGGGCGAGTTCGTCGAGCAGGTGATCCGCCCGACCGGTCTGATCGACCCCGAGGTCATCGTCAAGCCGACCAAGGGCCAGATCGACGACCTGATGCACGAGATCAAGCTGCGTACCGAGCGCGACGAGCGGGTCCTGGTCACCACGCTGACCAAGAAGATGGCCGAGGACCTGTCCGACTACCTCCTGGAGAACGGCATCCGGGTGCGCTACCTGCACTCCGAGGTCGACACCCTGCGCCGGGTGGAGCTGCTGCGCGAGCTGCGCAAGGGCGACTACGACGTGCTGGTCGGCATCAACCTGCTCCGGGAGGGCCTCGACCTGCCCGAGGTGTCCCTGGTGGCGATCCTCGACGCGGACAAGGAGGGGTTCCTGCGCAGCGGCCGGTCGCTGATCCAGACCATCGGCCGGGCCGCCCGGAACGTCTCCGGCCAGGTGCACATGTACGCCGACAAGATCACGCCGTCGATGGCGGACGCGATCGACGAGACCAACCGTCGGCGCGAGAAGCAGACCGCGCACAACGAAGCGCACGGCATCAGCCCCGAGCCGCTGCGCAAGAAGATCCACGACATCCTGGACGACATCTACCGCGAGGCGGAGGACACCGAGCAGAACACCCGGGTCGGCGGCGCGGTGCGGCAGCTGTCCCGGGGCAAGGCGCCGGTCAAGGAGACCCGCAGCCGTGGCCGGGCCGCCACCGGCGGCACCTCCCGCGAGGGAATGGCCCGGGCCGACCTGGCGCAGCTCATCCAGGAGCTCAACGACCAGATGCTCGCCGCCGCGCGGGAGCTGCAGTTCGAGCTGGCCGCGCGGATCCGCGACGAGGTCGTCGACCTGAAGAAGGAGCTGCGCGGCATGGACGCCACCGGGGTGAAGTGACCGATGGCGGCGGTCGCGCCGGTCGGTGAGGTGGTGCTGGGTCTGCCCGACGTCCGGCTGCGCCCGTTCGTCGACCGGTACGTCGGCTACCGCGAGCACGCGGATCTGCCACTGGTCCGCCGGGAGGTCGCCGGCGCGTTCGTGGTGCTCATCCTCGGCTGGGGCGCACCGCTCGACGTGGTCGTCCCGCACAGCGCCGAGCGGAGCGCCTACCGCGTCGACTCCTTCGTCGCCGGCACCTTCGACCGCTGGTGCACCACCCGCACGATCGGGGTCGGCCAGGGAGCCGAGCTTCTGCTCGCGCCGTTGGCCGCCCGGCGGATCCTGGGCCTGCCGCTCGGCGAGCTGAGCAACCGGGCGGTCGACGCGGCGGCGCTGCCCGGCGGCTGGCTCGACCGGCTCCGCGACCGGCTCGCCTCGGCGGTCACCTGGCCGCAGCGGTTCGCGCTGCTCGACGCGGCGATCACCGCTCGGCTGGCCGGCTCGGGGCCGGTGGACGCCCGGGTGGCCTGGGCGTGGCGGCGGCTGTCGGCCAGCGGCGGGCGGGTCGGCATCGGGTCTCTCGCCGACGAGCTGGGCTGGAGCCGACGCCACCTGGCCGCCCGGTTCCGCCACGAGGTGGGGCTGCCGCCGAAGACCACCGCCCGGCTGCTGCGCTTCCAGCACGCCTACGCGGCGCTGGCCGCCCCGCCGCTGCCGGTGGACGACATGTCAACCGGGCCGTCGGGGGCCTTGGCCGTCGGGCCGGGCGGGCTGCCCGCCGGGCCGAACCACGGTGGGCCGACGGCGGTGGCCGGCGGCTGGGCCGAGGTGGCGGCCCGCTACGGCTACTACGACCAGTCGCACCTGATCCGGGACTTCCGTGAGTTCGCCGGGGACACCCCGGCCGCTCTGCTTACCGCCCGGGCGGCGGCTGGTGGGCAGGGCTGACGTCGCACCGGTCACCCGCGCCGCCCGTGGGTCGGGCCTGCGCGTGAGGGCCGACCATCCACAAGGTCGCGCTCGATCCTGGATCCAGTGGTCTCCGGGCCGACCCGAGGCCCCTACATCCCGGAAGTAGCGCGACCTTGGAGCCCGCCGAGGTCACATTCGTCCAATACCCGCCGCCGTGGCGGCGCCAGACTCGGCGGTATGCGAACCGTTTATCCCGTCTTCCGCTACCCCGATGCCCGGGCGGCCATCGATTGGCTCCGGGCCGCTTTCGGCTTCCAGGTCCACGCCGTGCACGACGCGCCGGACGGCACGGTGGCGCACGCCGAACTGGTCCTGGACACCGGCATGATCATGCTCGGCCAGAGGTCCACGTCGCGCCCGCGGCCGGCCGAGGACGACTGGGCGGTGTACGCGGCGGTCGACGACGTCGACACGCACTGCGCCCGGGCGCGCGCCGCCGGCGCTGAGATCATCCGGGAACCGGCCGACACCGACTACGGCTCCCGCGACTACGCCGCCCGCGACCTCGACGGCAACGTGTGGAGCTTCGGCACCTACCGGCCGTGACCTGCTCCTGGTTCGGGTCGGGGCGAGACTCCCGGCGAGCTTGATGCCGCAGCGGCATAGTGATACCTCAGCGGCATCAAGCTCGTTGTCGACCTACCTGCCGCCCCGGCGCTCCCGGCGCGGGCGTGCCGACCTCTTCCTCTCCGGCGAGGCGGTGACCGCGCGCCGTGCTTCGGGAGCCGGTCGCGAGCCGCCGACCCGGCGCGGGGAACCGCTGATCGGCCGCCGGCGTCGTGCCGTGATCGCCCGCCGGCGGGTCGATGACCAGTCCGGATACGGCAGGGGAGGACGCCGGGTCGGCGGCGGGGCCGACCGGGTCTGATTGCGTTGCGCGAGCGAGGTATTGCAGTGGGTGACGGTCCTGCGTAATCTCCCTCGGTGGGGAGGCCGGGAATGCCGTTGCCAACGAGTCCTGTCATTCGCCGGGTGCGACTCGGCGCCGAGCTGCGCCAGCTGCGCCGGCGCGAAGCGTTGACCCTGGAACAGGTCTGCGACCGGCTGGGGTGGGCCTCCACCTCCAAGCTGTCCCGCATCGAGCTGGGCCAGAGCCGTCCTGACCTGGCCGACGTGCTCGACCTGTTGGACGTCTACCAGGTGCCGACGTCGACCCGGGACGCGCTCATCGTGATCGCCCGGGACGCCGCCACCAGCCGGGGCTGGTGGAAGGCGCTGGGCGAGATGGGGGAGCGGCAGCGCACCTACGCCGAACTGGAGGCGGGCGCGGCGCGCATCGTCGAGTATCAGCCGGCCGTCGTGCCGGGGCTGCTGCAGACGCCCGCGTACGCCCGGCTGCGGGTCGCTGCCGGCGCCACGCTCGACCCCGAGGTCGATGTGGACGCGGAGGTGCGCGCCCGCGCGGTGCGGCAGGAGGTGCTGCGTCGGGCCGAGCCGCCCCGGTACACCGCCCTGCTGGCCGAGGCCGCCTGCGACCCGGGGGAGACGCCGGTCGAGGTGTGGCGGGAGCAGGTGCGGCACCTGGTGGCGTTGACCGGGCTGTCGAACGTGACCGTGCGGCTGCTGCCCCGCGGGGCGGTGGCGCGCGGCGGCCTGCATGCGCTCACGCCGTACTCCTGCTATGCCTTTCCCGACCCGGCGGACCCCCGCACGGTGATGCTGGAGGCGCTCACCACCGACGTGCGGCTGGCCACCGTCGCGGACGTCGACCGGTATGACAGGTTCACCGAGGCGTTGCTGGACGCCGCGCTCTCGGCGGAGGAGACGGTTACCGCGCTGGCCCGCGGCATCGGCGACTGAGCGGGCCGCCGCCCGGCTCGCGCGGTCACCGGGCCCGGCGCCCCCGAGCCCGTCGGGACCGGTGGTCCGCGCGTGCGTCCGCACGATAGGCGACGGGTACGACAGCTGCGGTCAGGCCGGCACGTCGAGGAAGTGTTCGACGTGGGGCGGGCTGGCGAAGTGCGGGCCGATCAGCTCCCGCCACCGGGTGAACCGGTCGGAGCCGCGGAAGTTCTCGTTGTGCGCCTCGACCGAGTCCCACTCGACCAGCAGCACGAACCGGGACGGGGACTCGATTCCCCGGGTCATCCGGACCGACCGGCAGCCGGGCGTGCCGGCGAGCACCGGATGCCCCTGGGCGTACGCGGCGGCGAACGCGTCCTCGTTGCCGGGCAGTACGTCGATCAGCGCGACCTCAAGCACCATGCCGGAAGCCTCCCACGGCGGCTGACCCCACCGGTGCCGCGGGGTCTGTTCTCCGGCCCGCGCCGGCCCTAGGGTGGGCGCGCGGAAAGGAGTGGGAATGATCGACTGGCTCACCGGCACGGCGTTCACCGTGGCCGGCACCGGCACCACCTGGGCGGAGCTGCTCGGCTTCGCCACCGGCGTGGTCAACGTCTGGTTGGTGGCCCGGCAGCGGATCGCGAACTGGCCGGTCGGCATCGCCAACGTGCTGCTGCTCATGCTGCTGTTCTGGACCGCCGGCCTCTACGCCGACGCCGGACTGCAGATCGTCTACGTCGGACTGGGCCTCTACGGCTGGTGGCACTGGCTCTTCGGCGGGGAGCAACGCAGCCGGCTCACCGTGAGTCGGACGGGGCGGCGCGAGTGGCTGGCGCTGGCCGTCGCCGGGGTGCTGCTCACCGCCGGCCTCTGGGCCCTGCTGGACCGGGCCACCGACTCCACGGTGCCGTTGCCGGACGCGCTGACCACGGCGCTCTCCCTGCTGGCCACGTACGGGCAGACCCGCAAGCGGGTGGAGAGCTGGTGGCTGTGGATCGCCGCCGACCTGATCTACATCCCGCTCTACGCCTACAAGGGGCTGCACCTGACCGCTGCCCTGTACCTGGTCTTCCTCGCCCTCTGCGTGCTCGGGCTGCGCACCTGGCGCGCCGACCTGCGCCGGGTCGAGCAGCCGACCCCCGTGCCGCCCGGCCCGGCCCCGGTGACCGCGTGACCGGCCAGGAGGCGAGGCGCGGGAACCAGGCCGCTGACCTGGGGACCGGCCCGGTGGCGCCGGAGTTCCGGCACGGGATGGTGGTGGGCAAGTTCTATCCGCCGCACGCCGGGCACCACGCCCTGATCGCGGCTGCGGCCGCCCGGTGCGCGGCGGTCACCGTGGTGGTGGCCCCGTCCCGCCGGGAGTCCATCCCGCTCGCGCTCCGGCTCGACTGGCTGCGCGAGGTGCACGCGGAGACGCCGTGGGTCCGCTTCGTCGGCCGGTACGACGACCACCCGGTGGACTACGCCGACCCGGCGGTCTGGGACGCGCACTGTGCGGTGTTCCGCGAGGCTGTCGGCGAGACGCCGGTGGACGCCGTCTTCTCCTCCGAGGCGTACGGCGTGGAACTGGCCCGGCGCTTCGACGCCGTACCGGTGGCGGTGGATCCGGAGCGGCGGACCGTGCCGGTCTCCGGTACCGCCGTGCGCGCGGACACGGCGGGCCACTGGGAGTGGCTGGCCCCGCCGGTGCGGGCCTGGTTCGTGAAGCGGGTGGTGGTGGTCGGCGCCGAGTCGACCGGCACCACCACCATGGCCGCCGCGCTCGCCGCCCACTACCGCACCGAATGGGTGCCGGAGTACGGCCGGGAGCTGACCGCCCGCAAGCTCGCCCGCCTGCGCGAGCGGCAGCCGACGGCGACCGTCTTCGACGTGGTCTGGGACTGCGGCGACTTCCGGGAGGTGGTCCGGGAGCAGCAGGCGGCCGAGGACGCCGCGGCCCGGGCGTGCGGCCCGTTGCTGATCTGCGACACCGACGCGCGGGCCACCGCCGTCTGGGAGGAGCGCTACCTCGGCGCCGCGTCCCCGGAGGTACGCGCCGCCGCCCGGCGACCCGCGCTGTACCTGCTCACCGACGACCGGGGTGTGCCGTTCACCGACGACGGCCTGCGCGACGGGGCGCACCTGCGAGCCTGGATGACCGACCGGTTCCGGGCCGAGCTGGCCGACTGCGGGGTGCCGGTGGTGGAGCTGACCGGTCCGCACCAGGAACGGCTGGCCCGGGCGGTCGCGGCCTGCGACGCGCTGCTCGCCGCCGGCTGGCCGTTGGCCGACCCGCTGGCCCCGCCCATCGCAAGCCCAGCCTCCTAGGACGCCTTAGCGGGTGCGGCACCCGGCACGCCGGCCGCGGCGGGGGGTATTCCGACCGGGGACGTGTCCGGTACCACCGGTGCCCGACGTGCGATCACCGCGGGCGGTACGCCACAATGGTGATCGAGGAGGGGAGTATTCCCTCGCGACGGAGTCGTCAGCACGGTCGACCACCCCCCGGTGGCGCGACCCGGCCCCGTCGGTCACCGCCAGCCGGTGACGGAAGAGACCTCCGACAGTCACCAGAGTGAGCGTCACCGGCACACCACCTCCTTCCAGGGCGTACGGTGTGCCGGTCGCCGCGTGTCTGCCGGAGGAATGAACGTTGGACGTGTCCGGATTGGTGTGGGCGGGAACGCTCGTCGCACTGACTGCGGTCCTGCTCGTCGACCTGCTCATCATCGGTCGACGCCCGCACGAGCCGAGCGTGCGTGAGTCGAGCCTCTGGGTCGGCTTCTACGTCGGCCTGGCCCTGCTCTTCGGTGCGGGGATCTGGCTGACCGCCGGCCCGAGCGCGGCCGGCCAGTTCTACACCGGCTGGCTGACCGAGTACAGCCTCTCGGTCGACAACCTCTTCGTCTTCGTGATCATCATGGCCCGGTTCGCGGTGCCTCGGCAGTACCAGCAGAAGGTGCTGCTCGTCGGCATCGTGCTGGCGCTGCTGATGCGCGGTGGCTTCATCGCCGCCGGCGCCGCGCTGATCTCCCAGTTCTCCTGGGTGTTCTACATCTTCGGCGCGTTCCTCATCTACACCGCGATCAACCTGGCCCGCCAGGGGGAGCCCGACGAGGACGAGTTCTCCGAGAACGTGCTGATCCGGTGGAGCCGCAAGGCGCTGCCGATCTCGAAGGCGTACGACGGGGGACGGCTGACCACCCACGAGGGCGGTCGCCGGCTCTTCACCCCGCTGCTGATCGTGATGATCGCGATCGGCACCACCGACCTGATCTTCGCGCTGGACTCGATCCCGGCGATCTTCGGCATCACCCAGGAGCCGTACCTGGTCTTCACCGCCAACGTCTTCGCCCTGATGGGGCTGCGGCAGCTCTACTTCCTGCTCGGCGGCCTGCTCGACCGGTTGATCTACCTCAGCTACGGCCTGGCCGTGGTGCTCGGCTTCATCGGGGTGAAGCTGGTGCTGGAGGCGCTCGCCGACAACAACCTGCCGTTCATCAACGGCGGCGAGCACGTCGGCTGGGCCCCGCACATCCCGATCTGGCTCTCCCTGCTGGTCATCCTCGGCACCCTGCTGGTGGCCACGGTGGCCAGCCTGGTCAAGTCCGCTCGGGACCGGCGTAGGGAGCTGGCCGAGGCGCGCGGCTGACGACCGGGCCGTTCGCGGCCTGACAGCATTGAGGGGCGTCTCCGGAACCGGAGGCGCCCCTCGCCGCGTACGGCTCGCGTCGCGGGTGGTCGGGCTGCTCCGCGGTCGTCGGCTCGCGCCGATGGTGTCGGAACCGTTCTTCGGTCACGAGTGGGGTGGCGTCGGGCGAGGGCCGCGATAGGGCAGGGTGGCGCTGTAGACCACGTTGGTGGTGGTGCTGCCGAACGAGGCGAGTTCGTTGACGGTCTGTTCGAGATGCGCCATCGACGTGGCCGCCACCTTCAGCACGTAACAGTCGTCTCCCGTGGTGCGCAGGCACTCCAGAATCTCCGACCGTCGCTCCATCAGCTGGCGGAGTGGTTCGTGGCGGCTGCCGGGATACTTGAGCCGCACCACCGCGAGCACGGCGAAGCCCGCCTTGGGCAGGTCCACCTCGGCGCGGTAACCGGTGATCACACCGGTCGCCTCCAGCCGCCTGACGCGTTCGGTGGTGGCCGACGCGCTCAGCTTGACCCGGCGGCTGAGCTCGGTGATCGGCAGGCGACCGTCGTTCTGAAGTTCAACCAGGATCGACCAATCGACGGCGTCAAGATTCTCGGCCACGCAGCCAATTTAGCGCCGAATCCACGGCAGAGGCCAGCAATGGCCGGGAACATGGCGTTCCCGACCCCGATCCAGGCTGACTAGGCTCGGACCGTGCAGATTGGCGTGAACGTGCCCAACTTCGCCCCGGGAACCGACCCCGAGTTGCTGCGGCAGTGGGCGCAGACGATCGAGGGTCTCGGCTTCGAGCTGCTGATGGTCTCCGACCACATCGCGGTGACCCCCGACGTGGCCGAGCAGTATCCGGCGCCGTTCTATGAGCCGTTCACCACGCTGTCCTGGCTGGCCGGGTTGACCCGCCGGGTCAGGCTGGGCACCACGGTGCTCGTCCTGCCGTACCGGCACCCGCTGCTCACCGCGCGGATGGCGGCGAACCTCAACCGGCTCAGCGGCGGCCGGCTCGTCCTCGGTGTCGGCGTCGGCTGGGCCCGGCAGGAGTTCGAGGCGCTCGGGGTGCCGTTCCAGCGGCGCGGCGCGCTGACCGACGAGTACCTGCGCGCCGTGCACGACGCGTGGCGGGACACCGACGACTACGGCACGGATGCGATCCCGATCTGGGTCGGCGGCAACAGCGACGTGGGCATGCGCCGGGCCGTACGGCTCGGCGACGCCTGGCACCCGTTGCGGCGCACGCCCGGTTGGCTGGCCGAGGCGGGGGAGCGGCTGAAGGCAATCGCCGACGAACTCGGTCGCCCGGTTCCGGCGTTGACGCCGCGCATCGCACTGCGGGAGACCCCTGAGCCGATCACCGACCCGGGGCGGCTCGCCGGGGTCGGGACCATCGACCAGATCATCGCCGACCTCGAGCAGATCCGCCTGCTCGGTGCCGAGACGGTGGTGCTGGATCCGTTCAACGGCGACCTGACCGAGATCCGCCGGCCCGAACGCGCCTGGCGGACGTTGGCGGCCGTGGCTGCACACCACAAATCCCAGGAGGATCGATGAGCCCCGACGACGAGAGGTTTCTCCGCCGTGCCGTGGAGATCGCCGGTCAGGCCGGTGCGTCCGGCGAACGGCCGTTCGGCTCCCTGCTGGTCGGCCCGGACGGCACAGTCCTGGTCGAGGACCACAACACCGTGGTCTCCGACTCGGAGATCACCGCCCACCCGGAGCTGAAGCTGGCCCGCTGGGCTGCCCGGGAACTCGCCCCCGACGTGGCGGCCGGCACCACCATGTTCACCAGTTGCCAGCCCTGCCCGATGTGTGCGACCGCGATCGACCGGTCCGGCCTCGGCCGGGTGGTGTACGCCCTGTCCAGCGAACAGTTCGAGCAGGTCAAGCCGGCCACCCCGGCGCCGCGTCCGGTGCGCTACGAGGGGCCGGCGCTGTTCGACGAGGCGCGCCGGCCGATCGACGACCACTACTAGCCGACGGAGTGGCAGACGGTCGACGCGGCGGCGTCGCGGCGCTCAGACGCGGTGGGCGCCGACCAGGGTGGCGGTCCGCTCGGCGGGCAGTGGCTCCTCCAGCACCCGGCGTTGCCGGTAGCAGGCGTGCAGCATTCGCCGGTGGTCGCCGTCGCCGGGTTCGGCGGTGACGATGCCGATGTGGTGGATCTTCCGGCCGGGCCGGGCGAAGAAGTAGAGGTCGCCGGGGCGCTCCGCGCCAAGGGGCACCGGCGTGGTCGCCGCCGCCTGGTCGTCGGCATCGCGCGGCAGTTGTACCCCGAACCGCCGCCAGGCGAGGTGCACGAGCCCCGAGCAGTCGATCCCGTGTGCGGAGACCCCGCCCCAGACGTAGACGACGTGCAGCAGCCGTTGGGCCACGGCCAGCACCTGCTCCGCTGACGGCGGGGTCGCCGGCAGCTCCGCCAGGTGCGCCTCGGGCAGCCAGAGCGGGTCGGCGTGGCCGGGCGCGTGCACCGGCCGCCAGTCGTCGCGGGCCGGCCCGGCGGCGGGCAGCCGGGTGCCGAGGATGACGCCGGGCAGGACCACCGACCCGTCGGGGGTGTCGCGCAGCCCGGTCACCACGGCGTCGACCACCAGCGGCGCGGTGTCGGGTGCCGGGGGAGCGGCCGGGGCCGGGACGAGCTGGTCGGCGGGGAGCCAGCCGGGGTAGCCACGAGGGTCGAGCTTGGCGGCCGGCTGCTCGACGGCGACCACGTGCGCCCAGCCGTCCGCTCGCAGCTCGGTGACGAGAACCCGCTCACCGAGCAGCAGCTGACTCAGGACGCAGTCGCCGACCTGCTGGTCGGTGTCCATCCCGGAGATCCAGGCCGGGATGTCTGTGCGCGCGGCGAGGGCGGGACGGTCGATCGGTCGCACCGCCTCGGGGGAGGTCCAGAGCGTCGCGACCGCGACCCGGACGACGGCCTCGCGGCCCGGCTGCAGCTCCACGTCAACCCCCAGCTGGTGTGCCCTGCTCCCGCGAGCCTATGAAAGAAACCAACGATCATCAACCGCGGGCCTGCACCTTTACTTCATCTATCGAGGTCACGCCGAGCCCCGGGGCGTCCGGCAACAGCACCTTGGCGGCCTCGTACCGGATCCCGCCGCGCACCGGCGACCACGCCAGCCACCAGGCGGCGTCCAGGTCCGACACGGCGGTGGTGCCGTACGCGGCGACCAGGCTGGCGGCCGCCCCGATCCCGATCCCGCTCTCCATCATCGAGCCGACCACGGTGCCCATGCCGTGTGCGGCGGCCAGGTCGAGCAGGGTGCGCGCGGGTTGCAGCCCGCCGCACTTGGCCAGTTTGACGTTGACCATGTCGGCCGCGCGGCGGCGGATCACCTCGACCAGATCGCGCGCGCCGAACACCGCCTCGTCGGCGAGGATCGGCACGTCCACCCGGTCGCTGACCCAGGCCAGACCGTCCAGGTCCCACCCGGCGACCGGCTGCTCGACGAGTTCGACGTCGAGCCGGGCGTCCTCGATCCCGCGGATCACGCGGACCGCTTCCCGGGCGGTCCAGCCCTGGTTGGCGTCGAGCCGGATCCGCACGTCCGGGCCGACCGCGGCGCGGACCGCCCGGACCCGGTCCAGGTCGCCGGCGGCGTCGGTGCCGACCTTGAGTTTCAGCACGCCGAAGCCCTCGGCGTGGCGCTTGCGGGCGGCGGCGGCGAGATCGGCCGGGTCGCCGGCGGCGAGCGTCACGTCGGTGGGTACGGCGAGCGCGGTGCCGCCGAGCAGCCGTACCAGCGGTACCCCGAGCCGTCGGGCGGCGAGGTCGTGCAGCGCGACGTCGACGGCGGCCTTCGCCGCCTCGTTGCCGACCACCGCCCGTTGCACCTCGGCGCAGCGGGCCACCAGCTCGTCCGGGTCGCGGCCGGTGAGCATCGGCCCGAGCAGCTCCCGGACGCAGGCCTCGGAGCCGCCGATCGACGCCCCGGTGACCTGCCACACCTGTGGCGCCTCGCCGAATCCGGACCGGCCGTCGCTGTCGATCACCTCGACGACCAGGGTGTCGACCGTGGTGGTGCGGCGCAACGCGGTGACGAACGGCGTGTGGAGGGGGGCGGAGAGCCGGTGGGTGCGCACCGCGGCGATCGTCATGTGCGGCACCCTATACGCAGACGGACGGGCGAAGGGGCGGGCACATGAGCGAGCGCAGCGAGCGAATCATCGGGCGCAGTGCGGTTGATTCTCATGGCGTCGCCGACCGAAGGGAGGCGGCGGCGTGAATGGGCGCAGCGAGCGAATCATCGGGCGCAGTGTGGTTGATTCTCATGGCGTCGCCGACCGAAGGGAGGCGGCGGCATGAGCGATCGGGACGGGCGGGACTGGGAGCTGGTGGGCGCGCCTAACGCGCGTGACCTGGGCGGGTTGGTAGGGGCGGATGGCCGGCGGGTGCGGCCGGGACGGCTGATCCGCACGCCCGCGCTCGGTCGGCTGACCGACGAGGACCTGCCCGTGTTCGGCAAGCTCGCCCCGGCCTGCGTGGTCGACCTGCGCGCCGACTCGGAGATCGAGGTCGCCCCGGTGGACCGGCTGGTCGGTGAGCCCCGCCCGGTCCACCTGCCGGTGCACGACCCGGAGCACCCGGTCTTCACCTACGTCTCGGCGGTGCTGCTCGGCCACGACCTGGGGGCGTACGCGGAGCTGGCGCGGCAGGGCACGCCGGGGGCGATGGCGGCGATCTACCGGTGGTTCGTCACCGGGGCGTCGGCCCGGGCCGGCTTCGCCGAGGCGGTACGGCTGGCGGCCCGGCCGGAGAACCTGCCGCTGGTGTACCACTGCTCGGCGGGCAAGGACCGCACCGGCTGGCTCACCGTGATCCTGCTGACCGCGCTCGGGGTGGACGAGGCGACGATCCGGGCCGAGTACCTGCGCAACAACCCGCTGACCGAGAGCCTGCGCGCGGTGATCGTCGAGTCGATGCGCCGGCGACAGCCGGAGCTGGACGTCGAGGCGGTGCTGCCGGTGCTGGAGGTGCGCCCCGAGTACCTGGACGCGGCCTACAGCGAGGTGCGCCGGGTGCATGGCTCGTTCGAGGCGTACCTGCGCGACGGGCTCGGGCTGGACGACGAGGTCATCGAGGCGCTGCGGGCGCAGCTGCTGGAGTGACCGGCGCCGGGGGCGCGGCGGCGGCGTGGCGCGCCCAGCCGGCGACGATCAGCGCCTGCCCGGCCGCGTAGCTCGCCATCACCAGCACGGGCGCGCCGGGCGGGTCGAGGACGCCGGCCACCCCGGTGGCGATGAGCAGGTCCGAGCCGAGGAAGAGCGCCCCACCGAGGCCGACCCGCCAGCCGTGGGCGGCGGCGGTGCTGGCCATGGTGGCGAGCGCGATCGCGTAACCGGCCACCGGTGTGGCGAGCCCGGCGTCGGTCAGCCCCGGCCACATCCAGACCAGTGCGGCGACGGTCAGCACGGCGTACCCGATCGGGATCGCGAGCAGCGGCGGGCGGCGCAGCGCGGCGGCGGCGCCGTGCCGGGTGAAGGCCGCGACGTAGCAGAGGTGCGCGCCGAGGAAGAGCGCCATCCCGGTGATGAACCAGCCGGTGCCGGTGCCGAGCAGGGCCACGTCGCCCCCGGTGGAGCAGGCGAGGGCGGCGAGGACGAGCCGGGTCGGGCGGTGCCCGCGTTCGGCCGCGGCCCGCCAGAGGTAGCCGGCGAGCAGCGGCATCAGCAGGGGTTTGGTGACCAGTTCGGCGAGGCCGCCGCCGGTGGCGTTGGCGGCCAGGTTGGCGGCGGTCACCGCGACGAAGGCGGCCAGGAGGAGGCGGCTGCGGGGCATCGGCGGCTCCGGGTTGCGGGGGTACGCGCAGCCTAGCCGTGCCGGGGCTCGGTGGTCGGCCCGCGCGGAGCGGGATCCGGTGTGCCGCGGGTCAGGGCAGTCCGTAGCTGTCGGCGAGTGCGTCGATCTCGGCGGCGAGCAGCGTGCCGGGGTCGAAGCCCATCCCGTTGAAGCGGCCGACGGTGGCCAGCCCGACCACGCCGTGCAGGCGGGCCCAGGCGGTCACCGCGCCGGTCAGCGCGTCGCCCGGGTCCGCGGCCGGGGCGAAGGCGCCCACCCAGGTGGCGACGGCGGGGGTGGTCTGCGCCCACCGGGCGAGCTGCGCCCGCAGGGCTGCGGCGCCGGGTCTCGACGCGCCGCAGCCGTGGGGGCCGTTCGACGCGGCGTTCATGAGCGAGTACGCGGAGCTGTTCTACCAGTACGAGGAGGCGCAGGTGATGGACTCCGCGGCTTTCGAGGCGCGGTTCACGCTGCGTCCGACGCCGCTGGCCGACGCGGTGACGGCCACCGTCGACTGGCTCCGCGCGGCGCTCGCCGCCCAGGTCTGAACCGTCCACCCCGCCCGGTCGCCGGGCACCGCGTCACAGGTCGTGTCGGGCGGCCCAGACCCTGGCCGAGACGTCGGCGATCAGCTGGCAGGCGTCGTCGCCGACCCCGTCGCCGCTCGCCCCGCCGTCGGCCAGGTCGGTGGTGGTGCAGACGACCACCGCGTACGGGGGCGCGTCGTCGGGAAAGACCACCCCGGCGCCGTGCCGGACCCCTCGTACCCAGCCGTTCTTGTGCGCAATCCGGGTGCCCGCCGGCAGCCCGGCGGCCAGATCCTCGCGGTGCTCCTGGGCGAAGAGCACGTCCAGCATGGCGGCGCGGCCGGCCGGCGAGGCGAGCGGGCCGGGGCGGCCGGCGCCGACGGCCAGCGCACCGAGCAGGGCGGCCAGGTCGGGGGCGGTGACCAGGTTGGTGACGCCGGCGTCGCGGGCAGCGAAGTCCTCGATGCCCCGCCCGGTGACGCTGTGCCGGGCGCCGGCGAGCGCCCAGACCTCGGCCACCGCCGGCAGGCCGACGTGGCCGATGACCAGGTTGGTGGCGAGGTTGCTGGAGCGGACGATCATCCGGTGGGCCAGCCAGCGCAACGGCGCGCTGGCGCCCACCCGGGCCCAGACCTCGTCGTCGTTGTCGTAGTCCTGCGTGCAGGAGAATCGCGGCGCCCCCGGCAGCGCCGAGTCGAACGCGTTGACCACCGGCACCGGGGCGTCCAGGTCCAGCGCGCCGGCCTCGGCGGCCCGGTGCAGCGCGGCGAGCACCGCCACCTTCATGGTGCTGGCCGCGTAGTGGGTGGCGTCCGGGTGGCGGGTCCAGACCGGCCCGGCGTCGAGGCGTCCGACGTACGCCGAGACGGTGCCGGGCACCTGGTCCAGGTGGGTGTCGAGATCAGCCCAGGTCATGCGGGTGACCGTAGCTGATCAACTGCCGGCGCCGGGCAGCGGTCCGTCGCGCCGGGACCTACCGTGCGGACATGACGACCGCCGCGTACGACGCCATCGCCGACTGGTACGAGGAGTTCGCCTCCGACACCGCCTCCGACTACATGGACCGGGTCCGCCGCCAGCTCGCCGAACTGCTCGGGCCCGGTCCGGGTCGCTGCCTCGACCTCTGCTGCGGGACCGGGCTGCACGCCGCCGAGCTGCGCCGGCTGGGCTGGAGCCCGCTCGGGGTGGACCTCTCCGCCGGCCAGCTGCGCTACGCCCGTACCCGGCTGCCGGCGACCCGGGGCGACGCGGCCCGGCTGCCCGTCGCCGACGCCAGCGTGTCCGCGGTGACCTGCGTGCTCGGGCACAGCGACCTGCCGGACTATCCGGCGGTGATCGCCGAGGCGGCCCGGGTGCTCGCCCCGGGCGGGCGCTTCGTCCACGTCGGAGTGCACCCCTGCTTCGTCGGCGCGTTCGCCGACCGCTCCGACCGCGAGCGGATCGTCGTCGACGCCGGGTACGCCGAGCGGGAGCGCAGCTTCCGCGCCTGGTCGGCGCACGGGGTGCGGGCCCGGGTGGGGGCCTGGCACGTCCCCCTCGCCGACCTGCTCAACGCGGTCACCGCCGCCGGGCTGACCCTGACCCGGGTCAGCGAGTCCGGCCCCGACGCCATCCCCGACCTCTTCGCCCTCCTGGCCACCAAACCCGCCCCCTGACCCCGGCACCCCCGCCCGTCCTCTTGCCGATCATGAGGTTGACGGCGATTCCGATCTCCGGAACAGCCGTCAACCTCATGATCAAGGGGGGAGAGTCGGGGCGGGAGACGGGGCGGGACAGAGACGGGGGAGCCCGGACCGCCGGGGGCGGTCCGGGCTCCGGACAGGTTGGGCTGGGGTCAGCCGGCGTGCTTGCGGCGGGCGGCTGCCCGACCGCGCAGCGCCTGGTCGAGCACCACCTTGCGGATGCGCACGGCGCTCGGGGTGACCTCCACGCACTCGTCCTCGCGGCAGAACTCCAGCGCCTGCTCCAGCGAGAGCTTGCGCGGCGGGATCAGCTTCTCGGTCTCGTCGGAGGTCGAGGCCCGCATGTTGGTGAGCTTCTTCTCCTTGGTGATGTTGACATCCATGTCGTCGGAGCGGGAGTTCTCCCCGACGATCATGCCCTCGTACACCTCGGTGGTCGGCTCGACGAAGAGCTGGCCGCGCTCCTGCAGGTTGATCATCGCGAACGAGGTGACCGCACCGGCCCGGTCGGCCACCAGCGAGCCGTTCTGCCGGGTCCGCAGCTCGCCGAACCACGGCTCGTACGACTCGAAGACGTGGTGCAGGATGCCGGTGCCCCGGGTGTCGGTGAGGAACTCGGTGCGGAAGCCGATCAGGCCGCGCGCCGGGACCAGCCACTCCATCCGGATCCAGCCGGTGCCGTGGTTGACCAGCTGCTCCATCCGGCCCTTGCGGGTGGCCAGCAGCTGCGTGATCGCGCCCAGGTACTCCTCCGGGGCGTCGATGGTCAGCCGCTCCACCGGCTCGCAGGTCTTGCCGTCGATCTCCCGGGTGACCACCTGCGGCTTGCCGACGGTCAGCTCGTAGGACTCACGGCGCATCTGCTCGACCAGGATGGCCAGCGCCAGCTCGCCGCGGCCCTGCACCTCCCAGGCGTCCGGCCGCTCGGTCGGCAGCACCCGCAGCGAGACGTTGCCGACCAGCTCCTTGTCGAGCCGGTCCTTCACCATCCGCGCGGTGACCTTGGCGCCCTTGACCCGGCCGACCAACGGCGAGGTGTTGGTGCCGATGGTCATCGAGATGGCCGGCTCGTCGACCGTGATCAGCGGCAGCGCAATCGGGTTCTCCGCGTCCGCGAGGGTCTCACCGATCATGATCTCCGGGATGCCGGCGACCGCGATGATGTCGCCCGGGCCGGCCGACTCGGCCGGCTTGCGCTCCAGGCCCTCGGTCATCAGCAGCTCGGAGATGCGTACCCGCTGGCTGCTGCCGTCGGTGCGGCACCAGGTCACGGTCTGGCCCTTGCTGATGGTGCCCTGGCGGACCCGGCACAACGCCAGCCGGCCCAGGAACGGCGAGGCGTCGAGGTTGGTGACGTGCGCCTGCAGCGGCGCGTCCTCCTCGTACGCGGGGGCCGGGATGGTGTCCAGCAGGGTACGGAAGAGCGGCTCGAGCGAGGTGCTGTCGTCCGGCACCGAGCCGTCGGCCGGCTGGGTCAGCGAGGCGATGCCGTCGCGGGCGCAGGCGTAGACGATCGGGAAGTCGATCTGCTCCTCGTCGGCGTCCAGGTCGAGGAAGAGCTCGTAGGTGTCGTCCACGACCTCCTTGATCCGGGCGTCCGGGCGGTCCACCTTGTTGATCACGAGGATGATCGGCATGCGGGCCTTGAGCGCCTTGCGCAGCACGAAGCGGGTCTGCGGCAGCGGGCCCTCGCTGGCGTCGACCAGCAGCACGACGCCGTCGACCATGGTCAGGCCGCGCTCGACCTCACCACCGAAGTCGGCGTGGCCGGGGGTGTCGATGATGTTGATGGTGACCGGGTCGGAGCCGTCCGCCGGCAGGTATCGCACGCCAGTGTTTTTGGCGAGGATGGTGATGCCCTTTTCCCGTTCGAGGTCCATCGAGTCCATGACCCGCTCGGTTACCTCGCCGCGGGCGCCGTAGGCGCCGGCCTGC
The DNA here is from genome assembly GCF_040649635.1 of Micromonospora sp. NPDC048909. NCBI lineage: Bacteria > Bacillati > Actinomycetota > Actinomycetes > Micromonosporales > Micromonosporaceae > Micromonospora > Micromonospora sp. NPDC048909. The sequence continues at coordinate 591,883 of NZ_JBEZFU010000002.1, forward strand.
CGCAACATGGCGTCGACCAAGGTCGTCTTGCCGTGGTCGACGTGGGCGATGATGGCGACGTTGCGGAGGTCGGTGCGAAGCTGCATACCCTCCATACTCCCCTGTCTGCGATTGCCGGTACCGACTCGGGGTCATCCCCCGGTTGGCCCGGATCTGTGGTGAAACTCCTGTCCCAGCCGCTACTGCGGCTGGCATGCTGACCCTCGTGTTCATGGGGGCCGAGTGCACGACCTGCTGACCTGGTTGCAGGGTCTACCGCCCCTGCTGATCTACCTGGTCGCCGCGCTGATCGTCGCGGGGGAAACCGCCGTGATCTTCGGCCTGCTGGTGCCGGGCGAGGCGACCCTGCTGCTGGTCGGCTTCCTAGCGTACGCGGGGACGTTACGGCTCGCCCCGGTGCTGTTGGTGATGCTCGCCGCCGCGGTGACCGGCGACACACTCGCGTTCCGGGCCGGCCGCCGGTACGGCCCCCGACTGCGGGCCAGCGGGCTGGGCGCGCGGGTCGGGCCCGAGCGGTGGCAGCGAGCCGACGGGCTGCTCAACCGGCTCGGCGGCCGGGGGGTCCTGGCGGCCCGGTGGGTGGCCTTCGCCCGCACGCTGGTGCCCCGGCTCGCCGGAGCGGCCGGGATGCCCTACCGGCGGTTCGCGCCGTGGAACCTGGCCGGGGTGGTCAGCTGGGTGACCGCGTCGGTGCTGGTCGGATACCTGGCCGGCGAGTCCTACCAGACGGTCTCCCGGTTGCTGGGCCGGGCCACCGGCGCGGTGCTGGTGCTGCTGGCCGCCCTGGTCGCGGTGGTGCTCGCCGGGCGCTGGCTGGGCCGCAATCCGGACCCGGTGCGGGCGCTGCTGTCCCGGGCCGCCGCGTTGCCCCCGGTGCGCTGGCTGACCCGCCGGCACGGGGTCCTCTTCTTCCTACTGGCCATGCACATCGGGCACGGCTGGACGATGCTGCTCAACCTGGCCGCCGGGCTGCTGCTGCTCTTCGCCGCCGGGTTCGCCGTCGCCGGGCTGCTGGAGGTGGTGGTGCGGCACAGCGGCCTGGCCGCGGTGGACGGGGCCATCGCCGACTGGTTCGCCGGGCGGCGTACCCCGGACGCGGTCGACGTCGTGCTGGGCACCGTCTCCGCGCTGCGCGGGGTGGTGCTGATCGCCGTGGTGGCGGTGGTGGCCGCCGTGGTCGCCTGGCGCAGCCGGCCCTGGCGCGACGACCTGCTCAGCCTGCTCGGCACCGCGGGCGCCTTCGTCCCGCTGCTGGTGCTCGCGGTCGTCGCCCACCTCGCCGGTTCGGCCGGGACCGGACCGGACGACGCGGTTTTCCCGACCCAGAACGCGGTGGTGACGGCCAGCCTCTGCACGCTGGCCTGGCTGCTGTCCCGGGGCGCCCGCTGGCCGCTCGCGGTGGCCGCCTGGACGGCCGCCGCGGCCGGCGTCGTCTACCTCGCCGGCGCCCGCCTCTACCTGGGGCTGAGCACCGCCAGCGGGACTGTCGCCGCCGTGCTGCTCGGGGTGCTCTGGACGGCGGTCTTCATGGTCGCGTGGGCCACCCGGGGGCGCGCGGTCGGCGGGCGGGAGCCGGCCGCGGAGTCGTCGCCGGCGGATTCCGAGGGACACCGGCGCCCAGTCGAGCCCTGTTAGGGTGCGGCGACGTCGACGGGAGGAGACGGGGATGCGCCGACGGACCGGGCGGCTGTGCGCCGCGGCGCTCACCGGGCTGCTGCTGCTCGCCGGTGCCGGGTGCGCGGGGCAGGGGGCCCGGCCGCAGGAGGTGGCCGCACCGGTCGCCGTTCCCACCGACGTGCCGAGCGAGGCCGGCGCGGAGGCGGTCGAGGAGCCCTCGTCACCCCCCGCCGCGGAGGAGGGGATGGGTCGGGCGCCCAGCCGCAGCGCGTCGCCGTCGGCGCGGCCGAGCCCGAAGCCGAGCCGCACCGCCGGGCCACGCCCGGTGGCGAAGCCGCCCACCGAGACCAAGGTCCCGCCACCGCCGCCCAAGCCGCCGGCGACCGACTGCAAAGCCACCTACCGGGGTACGCAGGCCAGCCGGGCGCAGGTCAAGCAGGCGCTGGCCGACGCGGCGGCGAAGACCTACTGGCCGACCTCCGCGCCCGACATCAGGATCCCGCTCAACCTGGTGAAGGCGACGGCCTGGCAGGAGAGCGGCTGGCAGTCCAACATCCTCGCCTGCGACGGGGGCATCGGGCTGATGCAGGTCATGCCGGCGACCGCGACGTGGATGAACCAGCGGTTCGAGCAGAGCTACGACCTCGACGACTACCGCGACAACGCCTACCTCGGCGTCAACTACCTGGCCTGGCTCACCAAGTACATCGGCGACATGTACTTCGACGCCGACTACCGGCTGGACGCCGGCCTGTGCACGGCGGAGCTCGACTCGTGCCTGCTCAACGCGGTCATCTCGGCCTACAACTACGGCCACGCGGCCGTCGCGCGGGAGGGCGAGCCGCTGGCCGTCCCTAACCCGCAGTACGTGCGCAACGTGCGGGCGCTGATGACCGAATGCGTCTGCCTGGGCTACTGACGGCCGACCGCCGCTGACGACGCCGGGGGCGCTGCACCGCCCCGGCGCCTTGCCGCGCCGGTTCAGTCGCGCGCCGCCGCCAACGTGGCCGGCTCGCGGCTCGGGTCGTCGCCGGGCGGGTCGGCCCGGGACAGCCGGCCCGGCCACCAGAACCGCCGGCCGAGCAGCAGCACGATCGACGGCACCAGCAGCGTGCGGACCAGCAGGGTGTCCAGCAGGACGCCGAGGCCGACGATGACGCCGATCTCGGTGAGCGTCACCAGCGGCAGCACCCCGAGCACGGCGAAGACCGCGGCCAGCAGGATGCCGGCGCTGGTGATCACCCCGCCGGTGACGGCCAGCGCGGTGAGCACGCCGCGGCGGGTGCCCTCGGTGGCGGCCTCCTCCCGGGCCCGGGTGGCGAGGAAGATGTTGTAGTCCACCCCGAGCGCCACCAGGAAGAGGAAGGACAGCAGCGGCACGCTGGTGTCCAGCGCCGCGTAGTCGAGCACCCGGGTGAACAGGAACGTGCTGGCGCCCAGCGCGGCGAAGAACGTGCCGACCACGGTGGCGACCAGCACCAGCGGGGCCACCACCGAGCGCAGCAGCAGCAGTAGTACCAGCAGCACCACCCCGAGGATCAGCGGCACCACCACGCGCAGGTCGCGTACGGCAGCGTCCCGGGTGTCCAGGTTGGCCGCCACCGTGCCGCCGACGCGGGCCTCGGCGTCGGGCACCCGGTCCACCCGCTCGCGCAACTCCCGGATGGTGTCGTAGCTGGCCGCGCTGTCCGGCTCGGCGGTGAGCACCACGTCCACGGCGACCAGGTCGGCGGTGCGCCCGGTGGGCCGGGCGTCCGCCACCCCCGGCGTGTCGGTGATCGCCGTGAGCAGCGCCGGCTCGGTGCCGGCCCGGGCGACCACCACCGTCGGGTCGGCGGCGCCGGCCGGGAAGTACCGGCTGAGGGTGCTCAGCCCGTCGATGGACTCGGCCTGCACGCGGAACTGCTCGGTCTTGCTCAGCCCGAGCCGGGCGCCGGAGAGCCCGGCGGCGAGCACCACGAGCACGATCAGCGCGCCGGCGAGCACCGCGCGGGGCCGGCGGGCGACCAGGGCGCCCACCCGGGCCCACCCCCCGGTGCGGGTCGGGTCGGGCTGCCCCGGGCGCGGGACGAGCGGCCAGAACAGGCCGCGCCCGCAGACGGCGAGCGCGGCGGGGAGCACGAGCAGGCCGAAGAGCGCCGCGGTGGTGATGCCGACCGCGCCGGCGATGCCGATCGCCCGGTCGTTGCGCAGCACGGCGGTGGTGAGCGTGAGCAGGCTGAGCACCACGGTGGTGGCGCTCGCCGCGACGGCGGGGCCGGCCGAGGTGAGGGCCCGGCGCAGCGCGTCCCGCCGGTCGGGGCGGCGGCGCAGCTCCTCGCGGTAGCGGGCGATCAGCAGCAGCGCGTAGTTGGTGCCGGCGCCGAAGACGAGCACGTCGACGATGCCGGTGGTGGAGGGGTCGATGGGCAGGTCGAGGGTCCGGCTGACCACGGCGATCAGCGCGTTGGCGACCACGTCCGAGGTGCCGACCACCGCCAGCGGCACCAGCCAGAGCCAGGGGCTGCGGTAGGTGACGATCAGCAGCACCGCGACCACCGCGACGGTGACCAGCAGCAGGGTGAGGTTCGCGCCGTCGAAGGCGGAGGCGACGTCGGCGCGGAAACCGGCCCCGCCGGTGACCTGTGCGGTCAGCCCCGCCGGCCGGTCGTCGCCGGCGGTCGCGCGGAGTTGGTCCACGGCGGTGGCGGTCGCCTCGGCGCCGGCGGCGGCGGGCAGCGGCACGGAGAGCAGGGCCGCCCGGCGGTCCGGGGCGAAGACCGGCGGGGACACCGGTCCGCTGGCGACCGCGCTGAAGGCGGCGGCGTCGGCGGCGATGGCCGCCTCGTCCTGCGGCCCGAGCGCGGCGCCGTCGCGGGAGTAGACCACCAGGGCGGGGTTGAGCTGACCACCGGGCAGCTGCCGTTGCAGGGCCGCCACCTGGACGGACTCGGCGCTCGCCGGCAGGGCGCCGGTCGGGTCGTCGCTGGTGCGGGCCGGCCCGGCGAGGGCGACCAGGGCGCCGGAGAGGGCCACCGCGACCAGCAGCACGAGCCACGCACTTCGCCGGCCGCTGACCGCCCCGGCCACCCGGTGGCCGATCGCGCGCAGAATCGCCATTCAACTCTCCCGCCTGTCAAATATCTTGATAACCGAGATTATCGGGGGCTGATCTATGCTGCAAGCCGAGGCGACGGGAGGTGGCCGCAGGTGACGGCGCACGGCATGTACCGGCGGCGCGACACACCCCGCGAGCGGTTGGTCGCCGAGATCACCGGCGAGCTGCGCCGCTACTCGGTCGACGCGCAGCACATCGGGCACGCCTTCGCCAACCTGCACGGGCTCAACCCCACCGACCTGCAGGCGTTGATCGCGGTGATGGACGCCGAACTGGTCGGCCAGCCGATCACCCCCGGCCGGCTCGGCACCCAGCTGAACCTCTCCTCCGGCTCGGTGACCGCACTGATCGACCGGCTGGAACGGGCCGGCCACATCCGCCGGGACCGCGACACCGCCGACCGGCGCAAGGTGTTCCTGCGCTACGCCGACCCGGGCGCCGCGCTGGCGATGGAGTTCTTCCGCCCGCTCGGGCGGCGTACCGACGCGGTGATGGCGGCGTTCAGCGACGACGAGCTGCAGGTGGTGCACCGATTCCTGGGCGCCATGGTCGAGTCGATGCGCGAGCACCGCGACGAGATGCGCGCCGCCCGTCCCGAGCCACCCGCGCGCCCGACGGGCTGACGGCCGTGCTCGACCCGCTGGCCACCCGGTTGGCCGCCGCCGTGCTCCGGCTGCCCGGCCCGCGCACCCGGCGGGTGACGGTGCGCCGGAACATCGCGGTGCGGGTGCGCGACGGGGTGCCGCTGCGCACCGATCACTACGCCCCCGACCTGCCCGACTCGCCGACCGTGCTGATCCGCACCCCGTACGGCCGGGGCGGACCGGCGCGGCTGCTCGGGCGGCTTCTCGCCGAGCGGGGCTTCCACGTGGTGATCCAGTCCTGCCGGGGCACGTACGGCTCGGGCGGCTCGTTCGCCCCGCTGGTGCACGAGCGCGACGACGGGCTGGACACACTGGACTGGCTGCGCCGCCAGCCGTGGTACTCGGGTGGGTTCGGCAGCTTCGGGGCCAGCTACCAGGGCTTCGTGCAGTGGGCGCTGGCCGCCGACGCCGGCGACGAACTGCGCGCGATGGTCGCGGTGGCGACCGCCTCGGCCACTCGGGACTCGACGTACGCGGGGGAGTCCTTCGCCCTGGACACCGTGCTGACCTGGGCCGAGCTGCTTCAGGCGCAGACCGTGCCGTGGCTGGCCCGGCAGTGGGAGCTCAAGCGCGGTCAGCCCCGGCTCGTCGCGGCGCTGTCCCACCTGCCGCTCGCCGAGGCCGACCGGATCGCCACCGGGGTGACCGTGCCCTTCTTCCAGGAGTGGCTGACCCACCACACGCCGCGGGCCGACTACTGGCGTACCCGGATCTTCGACGAGGCCGTGGCCCGGGTGCGGGCGCCGGTGGCCATGATCAGCGGCTGGCACGACATCTTCCTGCCCGCGCAGCTCGCCGACTACGCGGCGCTGCGCGCAGGCGGCTGCCGGCCGCGTCTGGTGATCGGGCCGTGGACCCACGGCAGCCCCGGGCTCTTCGTGGCCGCGCTGCGCGAAGGACTGGCCTGGCTGGACCGGCACCTGGCCAGGCGGCCCACGTCCGACACGGCGGCGGTGCGGCTGCACGTCGGCGGCGCGGGCGGTGGCTGGCGCGACCTGCCGGACTGGCCGCCGCCGGCCGTGCCCACCGCCTGGCACCTGCAGCCCGGCGGTGGGCTCTCCACCCGTCCGCCGGTGCCGTCCCCGCCGGACGCCCTCTGGTACGACCCGGCGGACCCGACCCCCTCGCTCGGTGGGCCGCTGCTGGTCGCCCAGCGGGCCGGACCGGTGGACAACCGGCGGATCGAGGCCCGCCCGGACGTGCTCACCTGGTCCAGCGTCCCGCTGGCGGAGCCGGTCGAGGTGCTCGGGCCGGTCTCGGCCGAGATCCACGTCCGCAGCGAACTGTCGTACCTGGACGTCTTCGTGCGACTGTGCGACGTGGACCGCCGGGGGCGATCGTGGAACGTCTGCGACGGGCTGGTCCGGGTGGCGCCCGGCCGGTTCCCGGTCGACGCCGCTCAGGTGGTGCGGGTGCCGGTGACGCTCTGGCCGACCGCCCACCGCTTCGCCCCCGGCCACCGGCTGCGGGTGCAGGTCTCCGGTGGCGCCCACCCCCGCTACGCGCGCAACCCCGGCACCGGCGAGCCGCTCGGCACCGCCATCACGCTGCGTGCAGGACGTCGGGAGATCCTGCATGACCCGCAGCACCCGTCGAGACTGCTGCTGCCGGTCGTCCAGAGTGGTCGAACCCGCCGCTGAATGTGAATGTGAAACCCGCTGACCTGGGCGTTTGTCCAAAGAGCGGGCTATGGTTGAGCCAACGCCCGGTGCCGTGCACTCAGTAGGCCGGGCTCGCCCGTCAGCCCCCGTCTCGTGACGTGGCGTAACGCCGTGGCCCGGCCCCCATCCCTTCGGAAAGGGGGACCCCATGACCCGGGCCCCGGCGAACCTGTCAGCCGTGCGTAGCCTGCTGCTCACCCACCTCAACATCGACAAGAACACCGTCCGCGACTCCGATCTGGAGCCCGCCGAGGTCGGCATCGTCGGCGACCCCGCGCATCGCGGCGGCTACCACTGCGGCTCGGACCGGGTGGTGACCAACGACTACTCGGTCGTCGAGTCCTCGCGGGACCGCAACGGACTGACCCTGGACGCGGCCGCGCTCGACGTGGGGCAGTTCCAGGTCCGCTCCGGCGGCCGGACCCACGACCTACGCAGCTTCTCCACCTGGTGCGTGGCGCAGTGCGTCGCGAACGCCGCGGACACCCGCGACATCCGGGAGATCATCTACACCCCCGACGGGCGGACGGTCCGCCGGTGGGACCGCCTCGCCCGCCGCACCAGCGGCGACAACTCGCACCTGTGGCACACGCACTTCAGCTTCTTCCGCGACTCGATCAAGGCGGGCCGGGACCAGACCCCGCTGTTCCGCCGCTACCTGACCACCATCGGTCTCCTGGAGGACGACATGACCCCGGAACAGGACGGACGACTCAAGCGCATCGAAACCATGCTCTCCCGCCTCGACGGCCGCGAGCCGATCGGCCAGACGTACCTGCGTCTGGCGGTCGGCAAGGACGACGCGGCCGACGCCAAGCCGGTCAGTCACCCGACACTGACCAGCCTCGGCAGTCAGCTCAGCGGTGTCCAGCAGGCCCTGGCCACCCTCGCGGGCCGGGATTTCACCGACGAGCCGGCGATCGTCCAGGGCGTACTCGCCTCGCTGACGCCGGAGAAGATCGCCGCGGCGATTCCGCCGACCATGGCGAAGCAGGTCGCCGAGGAGTTGGCCCGCCGGCTGGCCGCCTGAGTCGTGGGCGGGCCGCCCCGGCCCGGGGGTGGCCCGCCCGCCCAGCGCGCAACACCAGTTGCGCAATGACTGTTGCGCAACTGGTGTTGCGGATGGCAGGCTGGCGACATGGAGAACCGCGACGTACGCCAGGTCACCGACTCGCGGGTGCTGGCGGCGATGTCCCACCCGCTGCGCCGGCGGCTGATGGACGTGCTCAAGGTGCACGGTCCGGCCACCGTCGGGATGCTCGCCGAGCGCACCGCGCAGGCACCCGCGAACGTCAGCCACCACCTCAAGGCGCTCGCCGCCGCCGAACTGGTCGCCGAGGCACCGGAACTGGCCCGCGACCGTCGCGAGCGGTGGTGGCGACTGGTCAGCCGTGGGCTGCGATGGTCCAACGCGGACTTCGACAGCGACCCGGCCGCGCGCGCGGTGGCCGACGCGGCCACCTCGCTCAACCTGGACCGGCACGTCGCCCTCGCCCGGGCCTGGCACGCCACCGACGACGCGACGCACGCCGCCTGGGCCGACGCGCCGTTCTCCACCGACCGCTGGCTGCACCTCACCCCCGAGGAGCTGGACGAGCTGGGGCGCGAGGTGATCGACCTGTTGGCCCGCTGGGCAGACCGGAAGGTCCCCGACGACGGGCGGGAACGGCAGCCGGTCTTCCTGTTCGCCTACGGCATCCCGGCGCAGCCGTGACCGCGCTCGCCCCGGCCGGCCCGGCCCCGGCGCCCCCGCGTCGCGGCGGTCTGCTGTGGCACCGCGACTTCCGGCTGCTCTGGGCCGGCCAGGCGATCAGCAGCATCGGCAGCAACGTCACCGCGGTGGCGCTGCCGCTGGTGGCGGTGGCCGTGCTCGACGCGAGCACCTTCCAGGTGGCGATGCTCACCGCCGCGGCCTGGCTGCCCTGGCTGCTGTTCGGCCTGCTGGTCGGCGCCTGGGTGGACCGACTGCCCCGCCGACCCGTCATGATCACGTGCGATCTGGCGGCGGCGCTGCTCTTCCTCAGCGTGCCGCTCGCCGCCGCGCTCGGCGTGCTCACCATCGGGCAGCTGCTGGCCGTGGCGCTCTGCGCGGGGCTGGCCCGGGTCTTCTTCGAGACCGCCGACCAGGTCTACCTGCCCGTCCTGCTGCGCCCGGCCGAGGTGCCGGAGGGCAACGCGAAGCTGCAGGCCACCCAGACCGCCAGCTACGTGATCGGCCCGGGCGTGGCCGGCGGGATCGCGCAGGCCGTCGGGGCGGTGGCCGCGTTGCTGCTCGACGCGCTGACCTTCCTGGTCTCCGCGGTCTGCCTGGCTCGGATCCGCACGGTGGAGCCCCGGTCGGCGCGCGCCGACCGGGCGCGGTCACTGCGCCGGGAGATCGCCGACGGGGTGCGCTTCGTCGCCCACGACCCCTACCTGCGGGTGCTGACGCTCTTCGGCGCCGCGAGCAACATCGGGCTGGTCGGCTACCAGGCGGTGCTGGTGGTCTACCTGATCCGCGACGTCCGGCTGGCCCCCGGGACGGTCGGCGTGCTGGTCGCCGCGATGAGCCTCGGCGGCGTGGTGGGCGCGCTGCTCGCCACGGCCGCCGGGCGGCGGCTCGGCACCGCACGGGCGATGCTGCTGGCGGCGGCCTTCACCGGGCCACCGGCGCTGCTGATCCCACTGGCCGAGCCGGGGGCCGGCCTGCTCTGGCCGGCGCTCGGCGGGGTACTGGTCAGCCTCGGTGTGGCGGTGGGCAACGTGCTGAAGGGCAGCTTCCGCCAGACCTATCCGCCGCACCACCTGCTCGGCCGGATCACGGTGAGCATGCAGCTGCTCAACTACGGCACCATCCCGCTGGCCGCGCTGCTGGCCGGCGCCCTGGGCACCGCGTACGGCGACCGGACCGCGGTGCTGGCGATGACCGGGTGGCTCGCCCTGACGCCGCTGATCCTCTTGGTCGGGCCGCTGCGCCGCCGGCGGGACCTGCCCACCGCGCCGGCACAGTGAGGCCGACGCCGCGCAGATACCCGCCGGCGGTCCGGAACGAAGACCCCACGCCGGCAGTGCCCGGCGAGGGGTGAGGCGCAGTGCGACGGCGGCCGGTCATCGGCCGCCGCCACCGGCGCGGGTCTAGATCGGACGGACGTTGTCCGCCTGCGGGCCCTTCTGCCCCTGGGTCACCTCGAACTCGACCTTCTGCCCCTCGTTCAGCTCACGGTAGCCACTGGACTGGATGGCCGAGTAGTGGACGAACACGTCCGGGCCGCCGCCGTCCTGCTCGATGAAGCCGAAGCCCTTTTCCGAGTTGAACCACTTAACCGTGCCGGTTGCCATGCGTCTCTCCCTGTTCAAAGCGGGAGACCACCGACCCGCGGCCGATGATCGCCCTTTGCCTCCCCGACAGTAACCGGCCAGACCGCCATCTGCTGGGCGAAGTGCCGCAGGCGACCGGGTGAACTCTCGGCGCGGCACGATGAAAGCCGCACCGGAGGGCTCCCGCTGAGGCATGCTTGCGCCGATGAGGGATGCCACGGACGCCGCGCTCGCCGAGCTGGAGCGCGAGATCGGCGCCCCCGGCGGCGGGTTGGACCGGCTGCGGTTGGTGTCCGCTCCCTACGTACCCGAGGTGCGGCTGCACCTGGCCGAGGACGCGATCGTGTGGTGGGCCCGGATGGAGGCGCTCGCCGGGCACGCCCTGCCGGCGCCGTACTGGGCGTCCGTCTGGGCCGGTGGCCAGGCGCTGGCCCGCCATCTGCTCGACCACCCCGAGCTGGTCGCCGGGCGCCGGGTGCTGGACCTCGCCGCCGGCTCCGGCCTGGTCGCGATCGCGGCCGCGCTCGCCGGAGCCGAGCAGGTGATCGCCAACGACATCGACCCGTACGCGGTGGCCGCCGTCACGGTGAACGCCCGGGTGAACCAGGTCACCGTCACCGCCGTCGGCGGCGACCTGCTCGACTCGACCGGGGACGACACCGACCTGCTGGTCGCCGGTGACGTGCTCTACGACCGGGAGATGGCCGACCGGGTGCTGCCCTTCCTCGCCCGGGCCGCGGCCGGCGGCACCGAGGTGCTCGTCGGTGACCCGGGGCGCGGATTCCTGCCGCCGGGTCGGCTGGTGGCGGTGGACAGCTATCCGGTGCCCACCACCGAGCCGTCGGTCGACTCGGCGCTGCGCCGGGTGCAGGTGCTGCGCCCGGCCTGAGCAGTCGTCTCAGGGACCACCCCGAGCCGGTATCAGGGGAGGGGTGGGGATCCGGCCGGATGTGCGCGCTGGCGCGGTGGCCATACCGTACGGACATGGCGGATTGGCTGGCCCAGATCGGAGAGCTTCCCACCACCCTGTTGATGGGGGTGCTCGGGGTGGTGATGCTCTTCGACGCCGTGCCGCTGCTCGGGGTGCTGGTCCCCGGCGACGTGGCCATCCTCGCCGCGGTGGGGGTGGGCCGGCCCGCGACGGGGCTGGCCACCTTCGCCGCCGTGGTGACCGGTTGCCTGGCCGGATGGTCCCTGAGCTTCCTGGTCGGCCGTCGGTACGGCGACCGGCTCCGGCACAGCCGCGTCGGCGACTGGATCGGCGAGTCCCGGTGGGCGGCCGCCGAGGGCATCCTGTCCCGGGGCGGCGGCCGGATGGTGCTGGTCGCGCCCTTCCTGCCGGTGTTCAACGCGCTGCTGCCGCTGGCCGCCGGTGGGCTGCGGATGTCCTACCGGCGCTTTCTCGGCTGCGCGGCGCTCGGTGCCGCCAGCTGGGCCGGGCTCTACCTGATCCTCGGCACCGCGTCCCGGTCGTTGGCCGGGCTGCTTCCCGGTGAGGCCAGCCCGATGCTGGTCACCATGGCGGTCGGTCTGCTGCTCGCCGGCGGGGTGCTGCTGGGCACCCGCCGCCGGCTGCGCGCGCTGACCGCCGTCGACCCGGTCGGCTCAGGTCGGGTCACCAACCGCGGGCCCGCCACTGCGGCAGCGCCGGCCGCTCCGCGCCGAGCGTGCTGTCCTTGCCGTGACCGGGATAGAACCAGGTCTCGTCCGGCAGCCGGTCGAAGAGCTTCTGCTCGACGTCGTCGAGCAGCGCGTTGAAGCGCAGCGGGTCCTTGTTGGTGTTGCCCACCCCACCGGGAAAGAGACTGTCGCCGGTGAACAGGTGCGGCGTACCGGCCGGGTCGCGGTAGAGCAGGGCGATCGAGCCGGGGGTGTGCCCGCGCAGGTGGATGACCTCCAACGCGCAGTCGCCGACCCGCACGGTGTCGCCGTCGACGAGCGTCTCCGCCTCGATCGGCAGGCCGGCCGCGTCGTCGACGTGCACCAGGGCCTGGGCCCCGGTCTTGGCGACCACCTCCTCCAGCGCCACCCAGTGGTCCATGTGCTGGTGGGTGGTGACCACGGTGCCCAGCCGGGCGTCCCCTACCAGCTCGAGCAGCCGGGGCGCCTCGTTCGCCGCGTCGACGAGCAGTTGGTCGCCGGTGGCGCGGCAGGTCAACAGGTAGGCGTTGTTGTCCATCGGGCCCACCGACAGCTTGCTGATGGTGAGCTGGTCGAGCTCGCGTACCGCCGGCGCACCGCCGGGGGTGACGTCTCCGCTGTAGGTCATCTGGTCGTCTACATCCATTCCGGTGGGTTCGGCAGGGTGCCGTCGGGGGTGACGCTGAGCGGGCCGCCGTCGCCCCGGCCGATCAACCAGGCGGCGAGGTCGGGGGCGGGACCGGCGACGACCGGCGCTTCGCCGCGCCCACCGATCACCAGTTCGTGCCGGCTGCCGTCGAAGCGCAGCACCATCGGCGGCACCCCGGGCCGGTCGGCCAGGTCGCTGGCCACCTCGTGCAGCAGCCGGTGGGCGAACGCCTCCGGCCACGCCGCGGGCCGGTGCCCGGCAGCCAGGTCCAGATGGTGCACCTCCAGCTCGCGCAGCCGACCCCAGACCAGCAGCGCGGCGACCCTCGGGCCGCGTGGCGTGTCGATGCTCGCGGCCCACGCCGCCGCGGGCATGGCGGCGACCGCCTCGGCGAACCGGTCGGCGGAGCGGCGGAGGTCGTCGAGGTGCGCGGCGGGCGGCCGGGCGGCACCGGCCTCGATGTCCGCGGCGCGGGCGGCGGCCGAGGCGTACATCGGCCGGGGCTCGCCGGTACGGGCGGCGGTGAGCAGGTTGACGAACCCGTCGGCGTTGCGAGCCACGTGCGCGAGCACGTGGCCGCGGGTCCAGCCCGGCAGCAGCGACGCGGCGGCCAGCTCCGCCTCGTCCAGGGCGGCGGCGGTACGCAGCAGCCGGGACGTCGCGTCGTGCACCTCGCCGATCAGCAGCAGCGGGTCCGTGGTCACGTTCCGACCCTAGCGGTCCGGCGTCCCGCCGTCGTCGCGGAAATCGCTTTCGGCGCGCCGTCCCGCCCCCTACCGTCGGTGCGGTAACGCGGCACCGGGACGGGGGAGGAGGTGGGGCTCATGCCGGTCGTAGCACGCGTGCTCCACCGCAGTCACCTCCGACACCGATGAGGATGCCATGACCATCGATCTGACCGCCCTCGGCTGGGACGCCGAGTGGGCGGCCCACGTACGCCGACGCACCGATCACCGACCGGGCCGGGTGACCCGGGTCGACCGGGGGGTCTGCACCGTGCTCTGCGCGGACGGCCCGATCCGGGCCAGCCTCGGCGGGGCGGTGCTGGCCACCGCCGCCAACGATCTGAGCACACTGCCCTGCGCGGGCGACTGGGTGCTGGTCGGCACCTGGCCCGACCGGCGGGCCACCGTCGAGGCGGTGCTGCCCCGGCGTACCGCGCTGGTGCGCCGGACCGCCGGCAAGGACGCCAGCGGCCAGGTGCTCGCCGCGAACCTGACCGCCGCCGCGGTGGTCGAGCCGGTGCATCCGGAGCCGGACATCGGCCGGATCGAGCGGCTGCTCGCCCTGGCCCACGAGTCCGGCGCCCAGCCGCTGGTCGTGCTCACCAAGGTCGACCTCGCCGCCGATCCGGACGCGATCGCCCGCCAGCTCGCCGCGGTCGCCCCCGGGGTGCCGGTGCTGCCGGTCAGCGCCGAACGTGGTGCCGGCCTCGACCCGCTGCGGGCGCAGGTCGCGACCGGCCGCACGCTGGCTCTGCTCGGCCCGTCCGGGGCGGGCAAGTCGAGCCTGGTCAACGCGTTGGCCGGGGCGGTCGTGATGCCGACCCAGGCGATCCGGCGGGTGGACGGCAAGGGCCGGCACACCACCACCTGGCGGTCGCTGGTGCCGGTACCCGGTGCAGGCGCGGTGCTCGACACACCCGGTGTGCGGGCGGTCGGCCTGCTGGACGGCTCGCGGGGCCTGGACCGGGCCTTCGTCGACATCGCCGAGCTGGCCACCGGCTGCCGCTACGGCGACTGCGGGCACGACGGCGAGCCGGCGTGCGCGGTGCGCGAGGCGCTGGAGAACGGTGAGCTGACCGCCCGACGCTGGGAGAGCTGGCGCCGGTTGCAGCGGGAGCTGGCCTTCGAGACCCGGCGCCGGGAGACCCGGGTGGCCGCCGAGCGGCGCGGTGGCTGGCGAGGCGGCCGCCGCCGCCCGACCCGGCCGGCGAGCCCACCGTCGGCGGGCGGGTTCTGACCCGCCCGACCGGGCTGAGCTGGGGGAATGTGCGGGCGCGGGAACTTGTCGTACCTCGGGGCTAGAGTTGCCGAGGCGTCATTCCTGCGCCCTCACAACCGCTCAGAATCGTCCTCTGACGGACAGATCCGCCTCATCTTCTGCACCCGGGAGTACACGCACCGTGGCCGACCGACTGATCATCCGTGGCGCGCGCGAGCACAACCTGCGTGACGTCAGTCTCGACCTGCCCCGGGACGCTCTGATCGTCTTCACCGGGCTCTCCGGGTCGGGCAAGTCGAGCCTGGCCTTCGACACCATCTTCGCCGAGGGGCAGCGCCGCTACGTCGAGTCGCTCTCCTCGTACGCCCGGCAGTTCCTCGGCCAGATGGACAAGCCCGACGTCGACTTCATCGAGGGGCTCAGCCCCGCCGTCTCGATCGACCAGAAGTCGACCTCGCGCAACCCGCGTTCCACGGTCGGCACGATCACCGAGGTCTACGACTACCTCCGACTGCTCTTCGCCCGGGTCGGCGAGCCGCACTGTCCGGTCTGCGGCGAGCGGATCTCCCGGCAGAGCCCGCAGCAGATCGTCGACCGGGTGCTGGCGATGGCCGAGGGCACCCGGTTCATGGTGCTCGCCCCGGTGGTCCGGGGCCGCAAGGGCGAATACGTCGACCTCTTCGCCGAGCTGCAGGCCAAGGGCTACGCCCGGGCCCGGATCGACGGCGTCGTGCACCCGCTGACCGAGCCGCCGAAGCTCAAGAAGCAGGAGAAGCACACCATCGAGGTGGTGATCGACCGGCTCACCGTCAAGCCGAGCGCCAAGCAGCGACTGACCGACTCGGTCGAGGCGGCGCTCGGCCTCTCCGGCGGGCTGGTGCTGCTCGACTTCGTCGACCTGGCCGAGGACGACCCCGACCGGGAGCGGCGCTACTCCGAGCACCTGGCCTGCCCCAACGACCACCCGCTCGCCATCGAGGACCTCGAGCCCCGGGTCTTCTCCTTCAACGCGCCCTACGGCGCCTGCCCGGAGTGCACCGGGCTGGGCACCAAGAAGGAGGTCGACCCGGAGCTGGTCGTCCCCGACCCGGAGCGCACCCTGCGCGAGGGCGCGATCCAGCCCTGGTCCGGCGGGCACACCCTGGAATACTTCCTCCGGCTGCTCGAGGCGCTCGGCGACGCCGAGCACTTCGACCTGGACACGCCGTGGCGGGCGCTGCCGTCGCGGGCGCAGAAGACGATCCTGCACGGCTCCGGCGACCAGGTGCACGTGCGCTACCGCAACAAGTACGGCCGCGAGCGCTCCTACTACACCGGCTTCGAGGGCGTGGTGCAGTGGATCGAGCGCCGGCACACCGACACCGAGTCGGAGTGGTCGCGGGAGAAGTACGAGGGCTACATGCGCGACGTGCCCTGCGCGGCCTGCGGTGGCGCCCGGCTCAAGCCGGAGGTGCTCGCGGTCACCCTGGCCGGCAAGAGCATCGCCGAGGTCTGCAACCTGTCCGTGGGCGAGGCCGCCGACCTGCTGGCCGGCATCGAGCTCACCGACCGGCAGAAGATGATCGCCGAGCGGGTGCTGAAGGAGATCAACGCCCGGCTGCGGTTCCTGCTCGACGTCGGGCTGGACTACCTCTCCCTCGACCGGCCGGCCGGCACCCTCTCCGGCGGCGAGGCGCAGCGCATCCGGCTGGCCACCCAGATCGGCTCCGGTCTGGTCGGCGTGCTCTACGTGCTCGACGAGCCGTCGATCGGGCTGCACCAGCGCGACAACCACCGGCTGATCGAGACCCTGATCCGGCTGCGCGGGCTGGGCAACACGCTGATCGTGGTCGAGCACGACGAGGACACCATCCGCACCGCCGACTGGATCGTCGACATCGGCCCCGGCGCGGGCGAGCACGGCGGCAAGATCGTGCACAGCGGGTCGGTGCCGGCGCTGCTGGAGAACCCGGACTCGATGACCGGGGCCTACCTCTCCGGTCGCCGGTCGATCCCGACCCCGCAGTTGCGCCGGCCGCAGACGCCGGGCCGCGAGCTGGTGGTGCACGGCGCGCGCGAGCACAACCTGCGCAACCTGACCGTCTCCTTCCCGCTCGGCCAGCTCATCGCGGTCACCGGGGTCAGCGGCTCGGGCAAGTCGACGCTGGTCAACGACATCCTGCACGCGGTCCTGGCCAACCAGATCAACGGCGCCCGGCTGGTGCCCGGCCGGCACACCCGGGTCACCGGGCTGGAGCACGTCGACAAGGTCGTCGGGGTGGACCAGTCGCCGATCGGTCGTACGCCGCGGTCCAACCCGGCCACCTACACCGGCGTCTGGGACCACATCCGCAAGCTCTTCGCCGAGACCACCGAGGCGAAGGTGCGCGGCTACGGGCCGGGCCGCTTCTCGTTCAACGTCAAGGGCGGGCGCTGCGAGGCGTGCTCCGGCGACGGCACGATCAAGATCGAGATGAACTTCCTGCCCGACGTCTACGTCCCGTGCGAGGTCTGCAAGGGCGCCCGCTACAACCGCGAGACGCTCGAGGTGCACTACAAGGGCAAGACCGTCTCCGACCTGCTGGAGATGCCGATCGAGGAGGCGGCCGAGTTCTTCTCCGCCATCCCGGCCATCCACCGGCACCTGAAGACGCTGGTCGACGTCGGGCTGGGCTACGTCCGGCTCGGCCAGCCGGCGCCGACCCTCTCCGGCGGCGAGGCGCAGCGGGTCAAGCTCGCCTCCGAGCTGCAGAAGCGCTCCACCGGCCGGACGGTCTACGTGCTCGACGAGCCGACCACCGGGCTGCACTTCGAGGACATCCGCAAGCTGCTCATGGTGCTGGAGGGCCTGGTCGACAAGGGCAACACCGTGATCACCATCGAGCACAACCTCGACGTGATCAAGACGGCCGACTGGCTGATCGACATGGGCCCGGAGGGCGGTCACCGGGGCGGCACCGTGCTCGCCACCGGCACCCCGGAAGAGGTCGCCGAGGTGGCCGAGAGCCACACCGGGCAGTTCCTGCGCCAGGTGCTCAAGCTCGACGGCGAGGCGAAGGGCGCTGCGGCGGCCACCTCCCGGGCGGCCAAGGCCAACGGGGCGAAGACCACCCGTACCTCGCGGAAGGTGCCCGCCGGGGCGCGCTGAGGACGCCCCTGACGGACGGCGGGCCGGTGGTCCGCCTCCGTCGGGTGCCGCATCGTGGTACGGCTGAACCGTCCGGCACAGTGAGCCGTGTGCAGAAGTGTGGCCACGGTCAGGTCCGGCCGCGGCAGCCGAGAGAAGGGCGAGGCATGAGTGACGATCAGGTGCTGACCGGTCCGGGTACGCAGACGCGGCGGGCACTGCTCGCCGGCGCCGGCGCGGTCGGGGCGGCCGTCGTCCTGGCGGCCTGCGGCGGGGACGACGCGGGTGACGGCACCCCGCCGCCCACCAGCGGCGGGCCGGCGGTGCCCAGCACCGGTGACGCCGGCGGCGGCGACCGGCAGAACTCGCAGTCGCTGGCGACCACGACCGACATCCCGCTCGGCGGCGGCAGGGTCTTCCCCGCCGAGGGCGTCGTGATCACCCAGCCCAGCCCGGGCCAGTTCAAGGGCTTCGACCCGATCTGCACCCACCAGCGCTGCCCGGTGTCGAACGTCGACGGCGGCACCATCAACTGCACCTGCCACGGCAGCAAGTTCTCGATCGAGGACGGCTCGGTCAAGGCCGGCCCGGCCACCAGGCCGCTGCCCGCGAAGGACGTCAAGGTCGTCGGCGACCAGATCTCGTTCGCCTGACCGTCCGCGCGGCAGGACGCCTGACTAACCCCCACCCGGGGGACACCTGCGCGTGCCCTTTGCTCTGCTTCAATCCCGGCAACACCGGAGGCCGGTTCGCGTCGCCTCCGCTGAAGCAGAGCAAAGGGCGCGGTGAGGGCTGCCGCGCCGGCCCGGACGGCGCGGTGAGGGCTGCCGCGCCGGCCCGGACGGCCCGGTGGGGGCGCCGTATCACCGCACCGCGCCGGCCCGGACGGTAGCGCCGCGGGCCGGGGCTGTCAGTCGCCCGGACTAGTCTTGAGATCGTGGCAGACCCCTCGACCTACCGTCCCGCACCCGGCACCATTCCGGAGTCGCCCGGGGTCTACCGCTTCCGCGACGGCACCGGCCGGGTGATCTACGTCGGCAAGGCGAAGAACCTGCGCAGCCGGCTCAACTCCTACTTCGGCGACATCTGGAACCTGCACGAGCGCACCCGGCAGATGGTGACCACGGCCGAGTCGGTCGACTGGATCACCGTGGGCACCGAGGTCGAGGCGCTCCAGCAGGAGTTCACCTGGATCAAGCAGTACGACCCGAGGTTCAACGTCCGCTACCGCGACGACAAGTCCTACCCCTACCTGGCCGTCACCCTCGACGAGGAGTTCCCGCGGCTGCAGGTGATGCGCGGCGCCAAGCGCAAGGGGGTGCGCTACTTCGGGCCCTACTCGCACGCCTGGGCGATCCGCGAGACGCTCGACCTGCTGCTGCGGGTCTTTCCCGCCCGCACCTGCTCCGCCGGGGTGTTCAAGCGCGCCGGCCAGGTCGGGCGCCCCTGCCTGCTCGGCTACATCGGCAAGTGCTCGGCGCCCTGCGTGGGCAGCGTCTCCGCCGAGCAGCACCGGGAGATCGTCGACGGGTTCTGCGAGTTCATGGCCGGCCGCACCGACAGCATGGTTCGCGGGCTCGAACGCGAGATGACCGAGGCGAGCGAGCAGTTGGAGTTCGAGCGGGCCGCCCGGCTGCGTGACGACGTGGCGGCGCTGCGCCGGGCGCTGGAGAAGCAGGCCGTGGTCCTCGGGGACGGCACCGACGCCGACGTGGTCGCGTTCGCCGACGATCCGCTCGAGGCGGCCGTGCAGGTCTTCCACGTCCGCGACGGCCGGGTCCGGGGCCAGCGCGGCTGGGTGGTGGAGAAGACCGAGGAGCTGACCACCGGGGACCTGGTGCACCACTTCTGCACGCAGGTCTACGGCGGCGAGCACGGCGAGGCCGACGTGCCCCGTGAGCTGCTCGTCCCCGAACTGCCGGCCGACGCCGACGCGCTGGCCGACTGGCTCTCCGACCACCGGGGCAGCCGGGTGACGCTGCGGGTGCCCCAGCGCGGTGACAAGCGGACCCTGATGGAGACGGTGGAGCGCAACGCCAAGGACGCGCTGACCCGGCACAAACTGCGCCGCGCCGGCGACCTGACCACCCGGAGCAAGGCGCTCGACGAGATCAGCGAGGCGCTCGAGATGCGCACCTCGCCGCTGCGCATCGAGTGCTTCGACATCTCCCAGATCCAAGGCACCGACGTGGTGGCCAGCATGGTCGTCTTCGAGGACGGGCTGCCGCGCAAGAGCGAATACCGCCGGTTCATCATCCGCGGCGCCACCGACGACCTCTCCGCGATGTCCGAGGTGTTGCGCCGCCGCTTCGCCCGCTACCTCGACTCGCGGGCCGAGACCGGTGAGGTGGGGGTGGACTCGGCCGACGACCTCGAAACCCCCGCCGGCCCGGCCGGCATCGACGAGCCGCGGATCGGCGCGCTGGTCGACCCGACCACTGGCCGGCCGCGAAAGTTCGCCTACCCGCCGCAGCTGGTGGTGGTCGACGGCGGCCCGCCGCAGGTCGCGGCGGCGGCCCAGGCGCTCGCCGAGCTCGGCATCGACGACGTGGCGCTCTGCGGTCTGGCCAAGCGGCTGGAGGAGGTCTGGCTGCCCGACGACGAGTTCCCGGTCATCCTGCCGCGCACCTCCGAGGGGCTCTACCTGCTGCAACGGGTGCGCGACGAGGCGCACCGCTTCGCCATCACCTTCCACCGGCAGCGACGCTCCAAGCGGATGACCGCCTCGGCGCTGGACGATGTGCCCGGCCTGGGGGAGGTGCGGCGCAAGGCGCTGCTGCGGCACTTCGGCTCGCTCAAGCGGCTCTCCGCGGCCAGCGTCGACGAGATCACCGAGGTCCCGGGCGTCGGCCGGCGGACGGCCGAGGCCATCCTGGCCGCCCTGGACGGCGGCACGAAGACCCCGTCCACCGACTGAGCATCGGGCGGCCGGCGCGGCTAGCCGTCGGTGTCGCCCTCGGCCAGTACGGCGAGGATCTGTTCGCCGTACTTGGCCAGTTTGTTCTCGCCGACGCCGTTGACCCGGGACAGCTCGGTCAGCGAGGCGGGCGCGTCGGTGGCGATCTGCCGCAGCGTGGCGTCGTGGAAGATCACGTACGCGGGGACGCCCTGCTCCTTGGCCGACGCCGCGCGCCAGGCACGCAGCCGCTCGAAGAACGGGGCGGCGGCCGGCGGCAGCTCGACGGTCGCGGCCGCGCCGGCGCGGGACCGGCCGGCGCGGGTGGCTGCCGGCCGCTCCGGCTCGCGCCGCATCATCACCGTGCGCCGGCGGCCCAGCACCTCGGCGCTGGCGTCGGTGAGCGCCAGCGTGCCGTAGTCACCCTCGACGGCGAGCAGACCCTCGGCGAGCAGTTGCCGCACCACCCCGCGCCACTCGGCCTCGCTCAGGTCACCGCCGATGCCGAAGACGGTGAGCGAGTCGTGGCCGAACTGGGTCACCTTCTCGGTGCTGCGGCCGAGCAGGATGTCGATGCACTGCCCGGCCCCGAACCGCTGGTTGCGCTCCCGGTCGAGCCGGAACACCGTGGAGAGCAGCTTCTGCGCGGCGACCGTGCCGTCCCACGACTCCGGCGGATTCAGGCAGGTGTCGCAGTTGCCGCAGGCGCCGGTCGGCGGTTCGCCGAAGTATTCCAGCAGCTGGGCGCGGCGGCACCGGACCGTCTCGCAGAGCGCGAGCATCGCGTCGAGGTGCCGGGCCAGCCCGCGGCGGTGGGCCAGGTCGCCCTCGGAGGTCTCGATCATCTTCCGCTGCTGCACCACGTCCTGCAGCCCGTACGCCAGCCAGGCGGTCGACGGCAAGCCGTCGCGCCCGGCGCGGCCGGTCTCCTGGTAGTAGCCCTCGACCGACTTCGGCAGGTCGAGGTGGGCGACGAAGCGGACGTCCGGCTTGTCGATCCCCATCCCGAAGGCGATGGTGGCGACCATGACCAGCCCGTCCTCACGCAGGAAGCGCTGCTGGTGGCGGGCGCGGGTGGCCGCGTCCAGGCCGGCGTGGTAGGGCAGCGCGGCGATGCCGTTGGCGTTGAGGAACTCGGCGGTCTTGTCCACCGAGGCGCGGGAGAGGCAGTAGACGATGCCGGCGTCGCCCGGGTGCTCGTCGCGCAGCAGGCTGAGCAGCTGCCGGCGCGGCTCCCGTTTGGGCACGATCCGGTACTGGATGTTGGGCCGGTCGAAGCTGGCCACGAAGTGCCGGGCGCCGGTCAGGTCGAGCCGGGTGGCGATCTCGGTGCGGGTGGTGCTGGTCGCGGTGGCGGTCAGCGCGATCCGGGGCACCTCCGGCCACCGCTCGTGCAGCATCGACAGGGCGAGGTAGTCGGGGCGGAAGTCGTGCCCCCACTGGGACACGCAGTGCGCCTCGTCGATGGCGAAGAGGGCGATCTTTCCCCGGTCGAGCAGCTGCACGGTGGACCGGCCGGCGAGCGCTTCCGGCGCCAGGTAGAGCAGGTCGAGCTCGCCGGCGAGGAAGGCCGCCTCGACCCGGCGACGGGCGTCGAGATCCTGGGTCGAGTTGAGGAAACCGGCCCGCACGCCGACCGCGGTCAGGGCGTCGACCTGGTCCTGCATCAGCGCGATCAGCGGGGAGACCACGACCGCCACCCCGGGGCGGACCAGCGCCGGGATCTGGTAGCAGAGCGACTTGCCGCCCCCGGTCGGCATCAGCACCAGCGCGTCGCCGCCGGACACCACGTGGTCGATCACCTCCTGCTGGAAGCCGCGGAAGGCGTCGTAGCCGAACACCCGGCTCAGCACCTGTAGCGCGTCGGAGGTGCGCAGGTCGGTGGGGGAGGCCATCCGCGAAGTGTACGAGCCACCCCCGACGCTGCCCTCCTCCCCGCGCCGCGACACTCCCCGCCGCCGATCACACAGTCGTGGTGCCCGGTTCGGTACCCCTGGAGCCTTTTGTCAGGCACCCCACAACGGCATGATCGCGACGACGTCCGCCCGGGGGACGCCGGGGTGGGGCGGTTGAGGGGCGGTGCGGAATTGACGGGATAGAGTCGCGGTTTGACCGTTCGTGGGCCAGGGGCGGCCGCGGCGTCGTGGTTTTGGGGGTAGTCGGTGAGCGAGGCGCGCACGACCGAGGGGCGGCACGAGACCTCGGCGGAGCCCATCTCGGGGCAGCCGGCGTCGGCGGAGTCGGACACCACCCTCGTGGTGGTCACCGGCCTCTCCGGCGGCGGGCGCAGCACGGTGGCCCGAGCCCTGGAGAACGTCGGCTACTACGTGGTGGACAACCTCCCGCAGGCGCTGATGCTCGACATGGCCGAGCTGGCGGTCAAGGCCGGCGGCGCGGCCCGGCGTACCGCGATGGTGCTGGACGTGCGCTCGCGCGCCTTCTCCACCGACCTGGCCGGGGCGATCCGCGAGCTCAAGGAGCGCGGTTTCTCGCCCCGGGTGGTGTTCGTGGACGCCGACGACGAGGTGCTCATCCGCCGGTTCGAGAGCGTCCGCCGCTCGCACCCGTTGCAGGGCGAGGGCCGGCTCGCCGACGGCATCGCGGTCGAGCGCGGCCTGCTGGAGGAGGCCCGCGACCAGGCCGACGTGATCATCGACACCAGCCACCTCAACGTCAACCAGCTGCGCCGGCGGATCGAGGAGCTCTTCGGCGGCGAGGACGCCCGCCGGCTGCGGGTCACCGTGCTCTCCTTCGGCTTCAAGTACGGGCTGCCGCCGGACGCCGACTTCGTGCTGGACGCCCGATTCCTGCCCAACCCCTACTGGGTGCCGGAGCTGCGCGAGCACACCGGCCGGGAGGAGGCGGTCAGCGCCTACGTGCTCGGCCAGGAGGGCGCGGACGCCTTCGTCGCCTCGTACGCCGACCTGGTCAACGCCACCACGGGCGGGTTCGAGCGGGAGGGCAAGCGCTACCTGACGGTCGCGGTCGGCTGTACCGGCGGCAAGCACCGCAGTGTGGCGATCGCCGAGGAGTTGGCCGCCCGGCTGCGCCACTCCGGGCTCGCCGCCAACGCCCAGCACCGCGACCTGGGGCGGGAATGACGACGAGGGTGGTGGCGTTCGGCGGCGGCCACGGCCTCTCCGCCTCGCTGCGGGCGCTGCGCCGGTGCGCCCCCGGACTCGACCTGGACATCACCGCGGTGGTCACCGTCGGCGACGACGGCGGCTCCAGCGGCCGGCTGCGCGCCGAGCGGGGCGGCCTGCCCCCGGGCGACCTGCGGCAGGCGCTGGTCGCGCTGGCCGGCGACCACCCGGCCACCCGCCGCAGCGCCGGCCTGTTCCAGCACCGCTTCGCCGACGCGCCGGCGGCGCGCACCGCCGGCGCGGCTGGGACCGACGGTGTGGCCGGTCCCGCCGGCGGCGACGGCGCCGGTGACGGGCTGGCCGGGCACGCGGTGGGCAACCTGGTGCTCTGCGGGTTGATGGAGCTGCTCGGCGACCCGGTGGCCGCGCTGGAGCACGCCGGCGCGATGCTCGGCGCGGTGGGCCGGGTGCTGCCGATGTCCTGCCAGCCGGTGGGGATCGAGGCACGGGTACGCGGCGCCGACCCGGACCGGCCCGACGAGGTACGCACGGTCAGCGGCCAGCACCAGGTGGCGGTGACCACCGGCCGGGTGGAGTCGCTGCGGCTGACCCCGACCGCGCCGGCGGCCTGCCCCCAGGCGGTCGACGCGATCGGCGCGGCCGACTGGCTGATCTTCGGCCCCGGCAGCTGGTACACCAGCGTGCTGCCGCACCTGCTGGTGCCGGAGCTGGCCGACGCGATCGTGTCCAGCCCAGCCCGCCGGCTGGTCACCCTCAACCTGGCCGCGGAGAAGGAGACGCTCGGGCTCTCCGTCGCCGACCACCTGGCCGCGCTGCGCTGGTACCTGCCCAAACTGAAGGTGGATCACGTCCTGGCAGACGCCAAGGCGGTGGGTGACCCCGATCCGGTCGAACGTGCGGCAGAATCGCTGGGTGCCCGGCTGGTCCTCGCCCCCGTCGCCGTCCTCGACGGCACTCCTCGCCATGATCCGGCCGCCCTGGGCGCCGCACTGGTGCCTGTCCTGGGCGCCGATCGTTAGACACGTACGTAATCTCCGGCGACACGCCGGAACCGGTCCGTGAGGGGACGCACAATGGCGATGACGGCTGCGGTCAAGGACGAGCTGAGTCGGGTCGACGTGCCCAAACCCTGCTGCCGGCGGGCGGAGATGGCGGCGTTGCTGCGCTTCGCCGGCGGGCTGCACATCGTCTCCGGCCGGGTGGTCGTGGAGGCGGAGCTCGACACCGGAGCGGTGGCCCGCCGGCTCCGGCGGGAGATCGCCGAGGTCTACGGCTACTCCAGCGAGATCCACGTGCTCGCCTCCGGCGGGCTGCGCAAGGGCAGCCACTTCATCGTCCGGGTGGTCAAGGACGGCGAGGCGCTGGCCCGGCAGACCGGCCTGCTCGACGTGCGGGGCCGGCCGGTGCGTGGCCTGCCGCCGCACGTGGTGGCCGCCAACGTCTGCTGCGCCGTCTCCGCCTGGCGGGGCGCGTTCATGGCGCACGGCTCGCTGACCGAGCCGGGCCGCTCCAGCGCGTTGGAGATCACCTGCCCCGGCCCGGAGTCCGCGCTGGCCCTGGTCGGCGCCGCCCGCCGGATCGGCATCACCGCCAAGAACCGCGAGGTGCGTGGGGTGGACCGGGTGGTGGTCAAGGACGGCGACGCGATCGCCGCGCTGCTCACCCGGATCGGCGCCCACTCCAGCGTGCTGGCCTGGGAGGAGCGCCGGGTCCGCCGCGAGGTGCGGGCGACCGCCAACCGGCTGGCCAACTTCGACGACGCCAACCTGCGCCGCTCGGCGCGGGCCGCCGTGGCCGCCGCCGCCCGGGTCACCCGAGCGCTGGAGATCCTCGCCGAGGAGGCGCCCAACCACCTCACCGACGCCGGGCGGCTGCGCCTGGAGCACCGCCAGGCCTCGCTGGAGGAGCTGGGCGCTCTCGCCGACCCGCCGCTGACCAAGGACGCGATCGCCGGGCGGATCCGCCGGTTGCTCGCACTGGCCGACAAGCGGGCCCGGGACCTGGGCATCCCGGATACCGAAGCGGCCGTCACGCCCGACATGCTCGTGGTCTGATAGGACGGTGGCGGTCAGCGGAGACGAGCGAGCCGGAAGGCGTGACATCGTCTCCGCCTCGGGTGGTGGGGGAGCCTGCGCCCCGGCCGGGCGAGCAGGTCGCCACCCCCCGCAGCGCCGTGCCCCGCGCTCGGATAGGGTCGCTGCGTACGGCAAGGGGGCCGGCACAGGCACGCCTCGCCGTGCTCACCGCCTCGGGCGGTCAGGTCCTTGGAAAGACCGCGGCGGGGTGGCCTTGATGAACTGTCAACGGCCGGCTCCAAACGGCCGGCGCACATCACTCTGCCGGCGCCACGGTCTGCGGCCGGCGGACCAGAACGCGAGGAGATGGGACCTGTGACCATCCGGGTTGGCATCAACGGCTTCGGCCGGATCGGCCGTAACTTCTTCCGGGCAGTGCTGGCGTCCGGCGCTGACATCGAGGTCGTCGCGGTCAACGACCTGACCGACAACGCGACGCTCGCCCACCTTGTCAAGTACGACAGCATCCTGGGTCGCCTCCCGCACGAGGTCAAGGCCACCGCCGACGAGATCACCGTGGGCGGCAAGACCATCAAGGCGTACGCCGAGAAGGACCCGGCGGCGCTGCCGTGGGGCGAGGTCGGCGCGGACGTCGTCATCGAGTCGACCGGCTTCTTCACCGATGGCAGCAAGGCCAAGGCGCACATCGACGGCGGGGCCAAGAAGGTCATCATCTCCGCGCCGGCGAAGAACGAGGACGTCACGGTCGTCATGGGCGTGAACCAGGACCAGTACGACCCGGCCAAGCACACCATCATCTCGAACGCCTCCTGCACCACCAACTGCCTCGCCCCGATGGCGAAGGTCCTGCAGGACACGTTCGGCATCGAGCACGGTCTGATGACCACCATCCACGCCTACACCCAGGACCAGAACCTCCAGGACGCCCCGCACAAGGACCTCCGCCGGGCCCGGGCCGCCGCGCTGAACATCGTGCCGACCTCCACCGGCGCCGCGAAGGCGATCGGCCTGGTGCTGCCGGAGCTCAAGGGCAAGCTGGACGGCTACGCGCTGCGGGTGCCGATCCCGACCGGTTCGGCCACCGACCTGACCGTCAACCTCCACCGTGAGACGACGGTCGACGAGGTCAACGCCGCGATGAAGGCCGCCGCGGACGGCCCGCTCAAGGGCATCCTGGTCTACAACGAGGACCCGATCGTCTCCACCGACATCGTGACCGACCCGGCGTCGTGCATCTTCGACGCCCCGCTGACCAAGGTGGTCGGCAACCAGGTCAAGGTCGTCGGCTGGTACGACAACGAGTGGGGCTACTCGAACCGCCTGGTGGACCTGGTCAAGCTGGTGGGTAGCTCGCTGTGAGCATCCGTACCCTCGACGACCTGCTCGGCGAGGGGGTGTCGGGTCGGCGCGTGCTGGTGCGCGCCGACCTGAACGTCCCGCTCGACAAGCAGACCGGCGCGATCACCGACGACGGGCGGATCCGCGCGGTCCTGCCCACGCTGACGGCCCTCACCGGCGCCGGTGCCAAGGTGGTCGTCTGCTCGCACCTGGGCCGCCCGAAGGGCGCGCCGGACCCGCAGTTCAGCCTGCGGTCGGTCGCCGACCGGCTGGGCGAGCTGCTCGGCGGCTCGGTGCGTTTCGCCAGCGACACCGTCGGCGACTCGGCCCGCTCCACCGTGGACGCGCTCGCCGACGGTGAGGTCGCGCTGCTGGAGAACCTGCGCTTCAACGCCGGTGAGACCAGCAAGGACGACGCCGAGCGGGGCGCGTTCGCCGACCAGCTGGCCGCGTTCGGCGAGGCGTACGTCGACGACGCGTTCGGCGCGGTGCACCGCAAGCACGCCAGCGTCTACGACGTGCCGGCCCGGCTCCCGCACGTCGCGGGCCGGCTGGTGCTGCGGGAGGTGGAGGTCCTCTCCACGCTCACCGGCGACCCGGCGCGGCCGTACGTGGTGGTGCTCGGCGGCTCGAAGGTCTCCGACAAGCTGGCGGTGATCGAGGCCCTGCTGCCGAAGGTCGACCGGCTGCTCATCGGCGGCGGCATGTGCTTCACCTTCCTCAAGGCCCAGGGCCACGAGGTGGGCACGTCGCTGCTGGAGGAGGAGATGGTCGAGACCTGCGGCAACCTCCTCGCCCGCTCCGAGGGCAAGATCATGCTCCCGGTCGACGTGGTGGCCGCCGACGCCTTCGCGCCGGACGCCACGCACGACACGGTGCCCGCCGACGGCATCCCGAGCCACCGGCTCGGGCTGGACATCGGGCCGGAGACGGTGGCCGGGTTCGCCGCGGCGCTCAAGGGCGCGCGGACGATCTTCTGGAACGGCCCGATGGGCGTCTTCGAGATGCCGGCCTTCGCCAACGGCACCCGGGGTGTGGCCGAGGCGATCGCGAAGACCGACGCGTTCACCGTCGTCGGTGGCGGGGACTCCGCCGCCGCCGTCCGCGCGCTCGGGCTGGACGAGTCCTCGTTCGGGCACATCTCCACCGGCGGCGGCGCCTCGCTGGAGTACCTCGAGGGCAAGACCCTCCCCGGTATCGCGGCTCTGGAGAAGTGATGGCGAACACCCCCCGCCGGCCCCTGATGGCCGGCAACTGGAAGATGAACCTCAACCACCTCGAGGCCAACCTGCTGGTGCAGAAGCTGGCGGCCAGCCTCACCGAGAAGCAGCTGACCGACGTCGAGACGGTGGTCCTGCCGCCCTTCACCGACCTGCGCACCGTGCAGACCGCGGTGGACGGCGACAAGCTGCTGATCGGCTACGGCGGGCAGGACCTCTCCCCGCACGCCTCGGGCGCCTACACCGGTGACATCTCCGGTCCGATGCTGGCCAAGCTCGGCTGCACGTACGTCGTGGTCGGCCACTCCGAGCGGCGGGCCTACCACCACGAGGACGACGCGCTGGTCAACGCCAAGGTGAAGGCGGCGCTGACGCACGGGCTGACCCCGATCCTCTGCGTGGGCGAGGGGCTGGACGTGCGGGAGCAGGGCACCCACGTGGCGCACTGCTCCGAGCAGGTCGACGGAGGCCTCGCCGGGCTCACCGCCGAGCAGGTGCGGCAGGTGGTGATCGCGTACGAGCCGGTCTGGGCGATCGGTACCGGCAAGACCGCGACCCCGGAGGACGCCCAGGAGGTCTGCCGGGCGGTCCGCCAGCGGTTGGCGGAACGCTTCGACCAGGAGACCGCCGACCAGGTCCGGGTGCTCTACGGCGGCTCGGTCAAGGCGTCGAACGTCGCCTCGATCATGGCCCAGCCGGACGTGGACGGGGGCCTAGTGGGGGGCGCCAGCCTGGACGCCGAGGAATTCGCGCAGATCTGCCGGTTCCCCGAGCACATCGCCCGCTGATCGCTCGCTATCCTTGACTCCGCCCGTCCACCGGCCGGTGCCACCGTGCCCGACCTGTCCGGGCGAGGATCGCTACGAGAGGACTGACCCCAGCCATGCCGATCTGGTTCGCATACACGTTGATCGTGTTGCTGGTCATCACGAGCGTTCTGCTCACCATGCTGATCCTGCTGCACCGAGGTAAGGGCGGCGGGTTGTCCAGCATGTTCGGCGGTGGGGTCAGCTCCAGCCTCGCCGGTTCGTCCGTCGCGGAGAAGAACCTGGACCGCTACACCGTCCTGGTGGGCGTCGTCTGGTTCGCCTGCATCGTCGGGCTGGGCCTCTGGCTCCGCCTCCAGGTCGACGGCGGCGGTGCCTGAGCAGCCGGTTCAAGTCGTACAATCTGCGCGCGGTCCGTCACCCGACGGGCCGCGCGCAGGTCTTTTCGCTGCACCGCGTCGCCCGCCGTCCACCCCCGCGGCGGTCCCCTCCGACGACAGGAGCGAGCAGCCGTGCCGAACGGCAACGTGATCCGGGGTTCCCGGATCGGATCCGCCCCCGAGCGTCCGCCCGAGCGTTACGAACCGGCTCCCCGGCAGACGGTCACCTACTGGTGCCGCAACGACCACCAGGTGGAGATCCTGATCGCCGCGGAGGCCACCGCGCCCCCACTCTGGGACTGCCCGCGCTGCGGCCTCCCGGCCGGTCAGGACGCGCAGAACCCACCCGGGCGGGCCCGGGCCGAGCCCTACAAGAGCCACCTGGCGTACGTGAAGGAGCGGCGCACCGACGAGGAGGGCGCCGCTCTCCTCGCCGAGGCCCTGGCCAAGCTGCGCCGCCGCCGCGGGCGCTGAGCGGGCCCGACCGGGCCGCGCCGGGGGCTTGCGCTGCGGGCGGCCGGGCCGGGGCTCAGCGCAGGCTGCGCAGCCGGGCCGGCACGTCGGCCGCGGCGGCCCGGTCGAGCAGCCAGAGCGTCCGGCTGACCCCCCGCACGCCGGCCGCGGGCAGCTGCACCGAGCCCGCTCCGGCCAGGGCCATGCCCACCGCCCGGGCCTTGTCCGCGCCGCTGGCCACCAGCCAGACCTCCTCGGCGGTGTTGATCGTCGGCAGGGTGAGCGTGGTGCGCACCGGCGGCGGCTTCGGGCTGCCCCGCACCGCGCTGACCGGTCGGCTCTCGTAGTGCACCGGATGCTCCGGGAAGACCGAGGCGACGTGCCCGTCCTCCCCGACGCCCAGCATCAGCACGTCGAAGTGGGGCAGCGCCGCAGTGCCCGGCCGAGCCGCCGCGGCCAGCTCGGCGGCGTACCGGGCCGCCGCCTCCTCCGGGTCGGCCCCGGCGTCGGAGGCTGGCATCGGGTGTACCCGGGCCGGGTCCAGCGGCAGCGCGTCCAGCAGCGCCGCACGCGCCTGGGTTTCGTTGCGCTCCGGGTCGCTGGCGGGCAGGAACCGCTCGTCGCCCCACCAGACATCCACCCGGGACCAGTCGATCGCGTCCTGGGCGGGTAGGGCCGCCACCGCCAGGTAGACGGCGGCGGCGATCCGCCCGCCGGTCAGAACCACCGACGCCTGACCCCGGTCGGCCTGTGCGTCGAGCAGCTTCACCACCAACCGGGCCGCCACCGCCTGCGCCAGCAGGTGGGAGTCGGCATGGACGGCGACACTCGCCTCACTCATCTCGTGCCTTTTTCGTTCGTCGCGGACCGCTCGGCGGGCCGGTTGCTGGTCTTCGGTGCGCGGGGGAGCGCGCCGCCACCGTCAGTGCTCGCCGCTGGTGCCGGCGTGCGCGCTGACCCCCGCCTCGGCCCGCCGCGCGGTGGCCGGGTCCTTCCAGACGTGCACCCGGGTCGCCGGGCGCTGGTCCAGGCCGGTCAGCCCGGCGGTGGCCCCGAGCGCCTCCGCGTACACCTGGTCGGCGTCCAGCCGGCGCAGCTCCTCGGCCAGCTCGTCGCCGAGCGGCCGGCGGACCAGCGGCAGGGCGCGGTCCTCCTGACCGGTACGGCGGAAGATGGCCATGCTGTCGTCCCGGGTCAGCGTGAGCTGGTCGCCGTTGGCGCAGCGCAGCTGCACCTCCCGCATCCGGGGGAACTCGTCGGTCTGCTCCCACCGCGGGGTGATGCCGAGTCGGCTGGTCAGCCAGCCGGACATCAGCGCGGCCGTCGGGTCGGTGCGCGGCGCCACCACGGTGGCCTCGGTGACCCGGGCCTCGGTGGTGTCGAACGCGCCGGCGACCAGGGTGCGCCACGGAGTGATCCGGGTCCAGGCCAGGTCGGTGTCGCCCGGGGCGTAGTCCCGGGCCCGCTGTCGCAGCGCCTCGATCGGGTCGGCGGCCTGCGCGGCGTCGGTGATCCGGCGGTCGGCCACCACGCCGAGGAAATCGGTGGCGATCTCCGCAGGCGGCTCGTTGTGCCACCAGGTGACCACCGGCACGTCCGGCACCAGCAGCGGCATCACCACCGACTCGGCGTGCAGCGCGAGCCGCCCGTACATCCGGGTGACCACCGCCTCGCACGGCCCGAGCCGGCCACCGACCACGATCTCGGCGTCCAGCCGGTTGCGTTCCCGGTCGATGTCGGAGCGGACCACCACCACCAGCCGGCACGGGTGGGCGGCGGCGGCGATGGTCGCCGCCGCCTCCGCCTCACGTACCCGCTTCTCGTCCACGACCACGATCAGGGTCAGCGCCATGCCGCTGGCCACCCCGCCCGCGCTGCGCCGCTCGGCGGCCAACGCCTTGACCACCTCGTTGCCGGTGGTGTCCCACAGGCCGATCACGGGAGCCTCCTGGTTGACTCGCTACGGCTGGTCACGCCCGCCGCCAGGCGCGGCCCTCGCGGGCCAGCATCTCGTCGGCGGCCCGGGGGCCCCACTCGCCGGCCCGGTACGGCTCCGGCGTCGTGCCGACCCAGGCATGCTCCAGCGGGTCGACCACCTGCCAGCTCTGTTCGACCTCGGCCGCGTCGGGGAAGAGCGTCCGGTCGCCGATCAGCACGTCCAGCACCAGCCGCTCGTACGCCTCCGGGCTGGACTCGGTGAACGCCTCGCCGTACTGGAAGTCCATCGCGATGTCGCGGACCTCCATGGTGGTGCCGGGCACCTTCGAGCCGAACTTGAGCACCACGCCCTCATCCGGCTGGACCCGGATGACCAGCTGGTTGTTGCCGAGCGACTCCATGTCGGCCGCGTTGAACGGCAGGTGCGGCGCCTTCTTGAACATGATGGCCACCTCGGTGACCCGCCGCGGCAGCCGCTTGCCGGCCCGGATGTAGAACGGCACCTCGGCCCAGCGCCGGTTCTGGATGCCGAGCCGGACGGCCACGTACGTCTCGGTGGTGGAGTTCGGCGGTACGCCCTCCTCGTCGAGGTAGCCGACCGCGCGTTCGCCCCCCACCCAGCCGGGCAGGTACTGGCCCCGGACGGTGCCCTGCGCGACGTCCTGCGGCAGGGTGATCGCCTTGAGCACCTTCAGCTTCTCGGTCCGGATCTCGTCGGCGTCGAAGCTGGTCGGCTCCTCCATCGCGACCAGCGCGAGCAACTGGAGGAGGTGGTTCTGGAGCACGTCGCGGGCGGTGCCGACGGTGTCGTAGAAGCCCGCACGGGTGCCGATGCCGACGTCCTCGGCCATGGTGATCTGCACCGAGTCGACGTACTTGGAGTTCCAGAGCGGCTCGAACAGGTTGTTGGCGAACCGCAGGGCCAGGATGTTCTGGACCGTCTCCTTGCCCAGGTAGTGGTCGATCCGGAAGACGTCCTGGCGGGTGAAGACGTCGTCGACCAGGTCGTTGAGCGCCTTCGCCGAGGGCAGGTCGTTGCCGAACGGCTTCTCCACCACCACCCGGCGCCAGCCGCCGGACTTGGCGTTGTCCGCCATGCCGGTGCGGGCGAGCTGCTTGAGCACCACCGGGAAGGCCGCCGGGGGGATGGAGAAGTAGAAGGCGGCGTTGCCGGCGATGCCGTGCGTGTCGCGCAGCTCGTCGAGGGTGTCGGCCAGGTGGTCGAAGGCCGCGTCGTCGTCGAACGACCCGCCGACGAACTTGATGTTGCCGGCCAGCCGCGCCCAGACCTCCTCCCGCCACGGCGTACGGGCGTGCTTACGGGCGGCCTCGCAGGCGAGCGTCTCGAAGTCGCCGTCGCCCCAGTCCCGCCGGGCGAAGCCGAGCACCACGAAACCCGGTGGCAGCAGCCCTCGGTTGGCCAGGTCGTAGACCGCCGGCAGCAGCTTCTTCCGGGCCAGGTCGCCGGTGACCCCGAAGATCACCAGCGCGCACGGCTCGGGAATCCGCGGCAGCCGGCGGTCCTGCGGGTCCCGCAGCGGGTTCACGCTGCCTCTCCGCTCCGCTTGTTCCACGTCGTCCATCCTCACGCCGGCAGCTCACCGGCCGCATCGAGCAGCTGGGCCACGCCCGCGGCCCGGTCGGTCAGGTGCAGCCGCAGCACCGGACGGTCCCGTCCGGCGAGCGCCTGCCGGTCGCCGGCGGCCTGCGCCGCCTGCAGCTCCCCGAAGGAGTACGGCTTGCCGGGCACCGGCAGATCATCGGTGACCGCTCCGGTCACCTGAAGATAGCTGCCGACCTGCGGGCCGCCCTTGTGATACTGGCCGGTGGAGTGCAGGAACCGCGGACCCCAGCCGAAGGTGACCGGGCGGTTGGCCGCCGCGGCCAGCAGCGGCCGCAGCCGGCCCGCGTCGGCGTCGGCGAACCGGTCCAGGTACGCCATCACCGCGAGGTAGCCGTCGTCGCCCAGCCCGTCGAGCAGCCAGCGCAGCACGCCGACCAGGTCGCTTGGGGCGCCCGCCGGCGCGTACACCTCGATCGCGCCCTCGGTGAACGACGGCGTCTCCGCCGGCAGGCCCGCGGCCAGGATCTTGTTGGTGTTCTCCTTGGACTCGGTGACGTTCGGCTGGTTGAACGGATCGATGCCGAGCACCACACCGGCCACCGCGGTGGCGTACTCCCAGGCCAGGAACTGCGCGCCGAGCGGGCCGTTGACCGCCACGTCCGGGTCGATCCCGCCACCGGGCACCTGGCCCGGGGCCATCGCCCCGCCGTAGCTCACCGTCAGCACGTCCGAACCCTTGGCGCCGGGGCTCTGCGGCGACTCCACCACCACCGGCAGAATGCCCACCCCGGCCTTGCCGGTCGACTCGGCGATCAGCTGCTCGGCCCAGTCGCCGAACCCGTCGATGCCGGAGCCGTCGGAGACCAGGGCGACCTTGTCCCGGGCCAGGGTGGCGGCGGCGCCGAGCGCGGCGCCCAGCGCCAGGGACGGGTTGTCCCGGTCGCCGCCGAGCGACGCGGCGAGCGCGTCGGCCTGGTCGAGCAGCTCGACCACCTCGACGCCGGCCAGCGCCGACGGGACCAGCCCGAACGCGGTCAGCGCCGAGTATCGGCCGCCGACGTTCGGGTCGGCGAGCACGGTGAACGCGCCCATCTCGGTGGCGGTCTGCTCCAGCGGTGAACCCGGGTCGGTGACGATGACGAAGTGCCGCCCGGCCTCCTCCTCGGTCATTCCGGCGTCCAGGAAGGCCTGCCAGTAGGCCCGGCGGTGGCTGTCGGTCTCCACCGTCGAGCCGGACTTGCTCGCCACCACCACGACCGTGCGCTCCAGCCGGTCGCCGAGCGCCGCCCGGACCTGGCCGGGATCGGTGGTGTCCAGCACGGTCAACGGCCGGCCGAGGGTCCGGGTGATCACCTCAGGGGCCAGCGAGGAGCCGCCCATCCCGGCGAGCACCACGTGGTCCAGGTCGGCCAGCTCCGCCTTCAGCTCGGCGAGCTGGGGGAGCAGCTCCCGGCTGCGCTGATGGGTGTCCACCCAGCCGAGGCGGATCTTCGCCTCGGCTTCGGCGTCGGGGCCCCAGAGGCTCGGGTCCTTCGCGGCCAGCTTGCCCGGTACGCCGGCGGAGACCACCGCGTCGCGGGTCGACGCCGGGGCGGACCGGTCGACCGCGTCCGCCCCGTGCACGGTCAGGCCCGCGGCCGACTCGGCCGGCGTGGAGAGCAGGTCGCTCACGCGTTGCCTCCCGCCTGCGCGGCGGCCTTCGCGTTGCCCTGCGCCGCGCGACCCGGGGTGCCCGCGCCCTGCGCGGCCGACTCCAGCGACTTACGCACGCCGTCGAGCAGCTCCAGCCAGCTGGCCTCGAACTTCTCCACGCCCTCGCGCTCCAGCACGCCGATCACGTCGGTCATGTCCACGCCGACGGCCTCGAGGTCGGTGAAGACCTTGCGGGCGGCGTCGTAGGCGCCGGTGATGGTGTCGGGGCGGGTCTCGCCGTGGTCGGCGAAGGCGTGGATGACCGACTCCGGCATGGTGTTCACCGTGCCGGGGGCGATCAGCTGCTCGACGTAGACGACGTCGCGGTAGTCCGGGTTCTTGGTCGAGGTGGAGGCCCAGAGCGGCCGCTGCGGGTGCGCTCCGGCGTCGGCGAGGGCCTGCCACCGGTCCGAGGAGAAGACCTTGCCGTAGCGCTCGTACGCCAGCTGGGCGTTGGCGATGGCCGCCTTGCCGCGCAGCGCCTTGGCCTCGTCCGAGCCGAGCTTCTCCAGTCGCTTGTCGACCTCGGAGTCGACCCGGGAGACGAAGAACGACGCCACCGAGCCGATCTTGCTCAGGTCGTGGCCGTTCGCCTTCGCCTGCTCCAGGCCGGCGAGGAACGCCTCCATCACCTCGGAGTAGCGGTCCAGCCCGAAGATCAGCGTGACGTTGACGCTGATCCCCTCGGCGAGGGTCGCGGTGATCGCCGGGATGCCGGCCTCGGTGGCCGGGATCTTGATGAAGAGGTTCGGCCGGTCGATCAGCCACCAGAGCGCCTTCGCCTCGGCGACGGTCTTCTCGGTCTCGTGCGCCAGCCGCGGGTCGACCTCGATGGAGACCCGGCCGTCGACCCCCGCGCTCTTGTCGTAGGAGGGGCGCATCACGTCGCAGGCCCACCGCACGTCGTACGTGGTGAGCATGCGGACCGCCTCTTCGACCTCCACCCCCCGAAGGGCGAGTTCGCGCAGCTGCCAGTCGTACTCGTCGGCCTCACCCAGGGCCTTCGCGAAGATGGTCGGGTTCGTGGTCACCCCGGCCATGTGGTTCTCCCGGCGCAGCTTGTCCAGCCCACCGGTGCTCAGCCGTGCCCGGGAAAGATCGTCGAGCCAGATCGCCACCCCAGCGGCGCTGAGCTCTGCCAGCCTGTCCGTCATGCCGTCCACGCTCCCCTCAGTTTCCGGTCGTGAAACCGGTGATGTCGCCCACCCGGGTCAGCGCCGCGTGCGCGGCGGCCACGATCCGGTCGGGGGTGAACCCGAACTGCTCGAAGAGCACCGAATGCGGTGCACTCGCCCCGTAGTGCTCCAGACTGACGGTCTCGCCGCAGTCGCCGACGATGGCGCGCCACGACATGGCGATGCCCGCCTCGACGCTCACCCGTGCCTTTACCCCGCGTGGCAGCACCGACTCCCGGTACGCCTCGTCCTGCTCGAAGAACCACTCCTGGCAGGGCATGGAGACGACCCGGGTGGGAGTCCCGTCGGCCTCCAGGCGCTCCCGGGCGGTCAGGCAGAGCTGCACCTCGGAGCCGGTGCCGACGATGATCACCTGCGGCTTGCCGGTGGACGCCTCGGCCAGTACGTAGCCGCCCTTGGCGACGCCCTCGACGCTGCCCAGGGTGCTGCGGTCCAGGGTCGGCAGCGCCTGCCGGCTGAGCGCCAGCGCGGTCGGCCGGTCGGTGTGCTCCAGCGCCTGCCGCCACGCCCAGGCGGTCTCGTTGGCGTCGGCGGGGCGGACCACGTCCAGGCCGGGGATGGCCCGCAGCGCGGTCAGGTGCTCCACCGGCTGGTGGGTCGGGCCGTCCTCGCCGAGGCCGATCGAGTCGTGCGTCCAGACGTAGGTCACCGGCAGCTTCATCAGCGCGGCGAGCCGCACCGAGGGGCGCATGTAGTCGCTGAACACCAGGAAGGTGCCGCCGTACGGGCGGGTGCCGCCGTGCAGGGCGATGCCGTTGAGGATCGCGCCCATCGCGTGCTCGCGGATGCCGAAGTGCAGCGTGCGGCCGTACTCGTGGCCGGGGAAGTCCTTGGTGGCGTGGGTGGCCGGGATGAACGACGGCTCGCCCTTCATCGTGGTGTTGTTGCTCTCCGCCAGGTCGGCCGAGCCGCCCCAGAGCTCGGGGAGCACCGGCGCCAGCGCCTCCAGCACCTTGCCGGAGGCGGCCCGGGTGGCGATGCCCTTGGCGTCCGCCGGAAACTCCGGCAGCGCCTCGGTCCAGCCGTCGGGGAGGACCCGCCCGGCCATCCGCTCGTAGAGCGCGGTGCGCTCCGGGTTGGCCTTCGTCCAGCCCTCGAACGCCTGGGTCCACTCCTGCGCCGCCTGCTCGCCGCGCTTGAGCACCTGGCGGGCGTGCCCCAGCACCTCCTCGTCGACCTCGAAGCTCTGCGCCGGGTCGAAGCCGAGGATCTGCTTGGTGGCGGCCACCTCGTCGGCGCCGAGCGCCGAACCGTGGATCTTGCCGGTGTTCTGCTTGTTCGGCGCGGGCCAGCCGATGATGGTGCGCAGCGCGATGAAGGAGGGTCGGCCGGTCTCGGCCTTGGCCGCCTGCAGCGCCCGGTAGAGCGCCTCCACGTCCTCGTGATAGTCGCCCTGGTCGGCGTCGCCGCTGCGCCAGTCCACGGTCTGCACGTGCCAGCCGTACGCCTCGTAGCGGGCCGCCACGTCCTCGCTCTTGGCGATCCGGGTGTCGTCCTCGATCGAGATCTCGTTGTCGTCGTAGATCAGCGTGAGGTTGCCCAGCTGCTGGTGCCCGGCGAGCGCGGAGGCCTCGTGGCTGATGCCCTCCTCGATGTCACCGTCCGAGGCGATGCACCAGATGTTGTGGTCGAAGACCGAGCTGCCCGGCTCGGTCTCCGGGTCGAACAGGCCGCGCTCGCGGCGGGCGGCCATCGCCATCCCGACCGCGTTGCCGAGGCCCTGGCCGAGCGGCCCGGTGGTGGTCTCGACGCCCGGGGTGTGCCCGTGCTCCGGGTGACCCGGCGTGAGCGAGCCCCACTGCCGCAGCGACTTCAGGTCCTCCAGGCTCAGCGGGTAGCCGGAGAGGAACAGCTGGATGTAGAGGGTCAGGCTGGAGTGCCCGGCGGAGAGCACGAACCGGTCCCGGCCCGGCCAGTTCGGGTCGGCCGGGTTGTGCCGCATCACCCGGTTGAAGAGCAGGTATGCCGCGGGCGCCAGGCTCATCGCGGTGCCCGGGTGGCCGTTGCCGGATTTCTCCACGGCGTCCATGGCGAGCACGCGGGCGGTGTCGACGGCCCGACGGTCGAGATCGGACCAGTTGAGTGCGGACTCGGGTTGATTGGCAGCCACGATCGGTGTGCTCCTCGGGAGATGGGCGGAACCCTCACTGATGACCCTATCGAGCGGTGCTAAACGTCCGCCCGGGGATCACTGCATGCTCTTCTGTACTCCTGTGGCGTGATGCACGGAAGTGCCCCAGGTGTGACGGCCCGCACCGTTGCCGGGTCGGCCGGGCAGCCAAAACGACAGCGCGTAGTGTGTGGGCGGTGTGGGGCCCGACCTGGGTCCGGCCGATCCCGATCTCCCGTGCCGACGCCGGAAGGTGGCAATCCGTGAGCATGATCACCGAGCGCCCCGTGAGCGACTCCGCCGGGCAGCCGCCCGTGCGGGCGGCGGAGGGTTCGGTCACGCCGCGGCGGGACGTGCGGGCGATCGTCGGGGCGTACGTGGCCCTGACCAAGCCTCGGATCGTCGAGCTGCTGCTGGTCACCACCGTGCCGGCGATGATGCTCGCCGCCGGCGGCCTGCCGTCGCTCTGGCTGGTCGCCGTGGTGCTGATCGGCGGATCACTCGCGGCGGGTGCGGCCAGCGTGCTCAACTGCTACATCGACCGGGACATCGACCAGTTGATGCGGCGCACCAAGCGGCGCCCGCTGCCCGCGCACACCGTGTCACCGCGCAACGCGCTGATCTTCGGGCTGGTGCTGGCGGTGATCTCGGTCGCCCTGATGGCGGTCTTCACCAACCTGCTGGCCGCCGGGCTCACCCTGGCCGCGATCGCGTACTACGACCTGGTCTACACGCTCTGGCTCAAGCGGACGACTCCGGCGAACACCTTCTGGGGCGGCGCCTGCGGGGCCGCGCCGGTGCTGATCGGCTGGGCCGCGGTCACCGGCTCGCTCGCGCCGGCCGCGTGGGGGCTCTTCGCGGTGGTCTTCTTCTGGCAGATGCCGCACTTCTACCCGCTGGCGATGAAGTACAAGGACGACTACGCCCGGGCGGGGATCCCGATGCTGCCGGTGGTCGCGTCGGTCCGCCGGGTCAACACCGAGATCCTGATCTTCGCCTGGCTGACCGTGCTGACCTCGCTGGCGGTCTGGCCGCTCGGCATGAGCGCCATCTACGGCGTGCCGACGCTGGTGGTGGGGGCCATCTTCCTGGTCGAGGCGCACCGGCTCTGTGGCCGGGCGGCGCGCGGCGAGGCGGTCAAGCCGATGCGGCTCTTCCACTGGTCGACCACGTACCTGACCATTCTCTTCGCCGCGGTCGCGCTCGACGCGCTGCTCTGAGGTCTCCCTCGCCGGGGGCGACGGCCGGCCCGGGGCTCGGGCTACCTGTTGACAAATCATCATCATGGATGAGTTGTCCGAGTTTGACGTCACATCCAGGCAACTATCGGCATGAGCCGGATGGGCTCAACCTGTGCCAGCTCGGGCGGGTTCGTCGATAAGTTTTGCCGCTGTAAGTCCGGATAAAACCGGGCGAAATACCTGTGGCCTTCCTTAAACCGTCGGGTAATTGGCATCACAAAAGCTTCATGGTTGTCGCCCGCCTGGGTGGAAGTCTGCTTAGGCTTCGCGTCATGGCAGATGGTTCCGATACGACGCTGACGGCTGAGCACACCGAACCGGCCCCCACCGGGCTGGTCGCGGGGATCAAGTCGTTCGCCGCCGGACACGGCGGTGCGAAGGCGGTCATCGAGTACGTCGGCAAGCGCGGCGCTCGCATCGTCCTCGTGGGTGAGGACGGGGCGTGGGGCGACCAGTTCGCGGACGACACCGTCGTCGCGCGGGACGCCTGCGCCAAGGCGGGAGTCACCGTGGAGAACGCCTGGGAGCGGGAACTCATGGACCAGATGCGGCCGAGCAACGACCTCTGGCGGTCGATGGCCCGTCGCGCGATGGCCCGTTGATAAATTGACCAACCACCACCAGCCGACCCGGGGGGAACCCCGGGTCGCTCTCATCACCTGTACCGAGCTGGCCGACCTCGACCCGGACGACCGGTTGCTGCTGGCCCCGCTGGCCGCCCGGGGGATCGTCGCCGAGGCGGCGGTCTGGGACGACCCCGCCGTCGACTGGTCCGGCTACCACCTCGCGGTGCTCCGATCACCGTGGGACTACGCGCTGCGGCGCGATGAGTTCATCGCCTGGGCGGCCACCGTGCCGGCGCTGGTCAACCCGGCCGATGTGGTCCGCTGGAACACCGACAAGCGCTACCTGGCCGAGTTGTCCGCCGCCGGGATCCCGACGGTGCCCACCGGGTGGGTGGCGCCGGGCGAGTCCTGGCAGGCCCCCGCCGAGACCGGCGAATACGTGATCAAGCCCGCGGTGAGCGCGGGCAGTCAGGACACCGGCCGCTACGACCTGGCCGACCCGGAGCACCGGGAGCTGGCGGCGGCGCACGTCCGGCGGCTGTCGGACGCCGGTCGGGTCACCATGGTCCAGCCCTACCTGAGCGCGGTGGACACCGCGGGCGAGACGGCGCTGCTCTTCCTGACCGGCCCGGACGGGCTGGCGTTCAGCCACGCCATCCGCAAGGGCCCGATGCTCACCGGGCCCGACCTGGGGGTCGACGGGCTCTACAAGCCCGAGGAGATCACCTCCCGGGCGGCCAGGCCGGACGAGCTGACCGTCGCGGAGAAGACCCTGGCGGCGGTGCCGGGCGGCGCGCAACGGCTGCTCTACGCCCGGGTGGACCTCATCCCGGGCCCGGACGGGTCGCCGGTCCTGGTGGAGCTGGAGCTCACCGAGCCGTCGCTCTTCCTGGCCCACGCCGAGGGCGCCGCCGACCGGCTCGCCGAGGCGATCGTCACCCACCTGGCCCGCCGGGCCTGATCTCCCTCCGGACGCGTGCGCCGCAGGTAGCCGTAGCGCTCGCCGTCGCCCCGCTTCCTCCGCCTTTGCTCTGCTTCAGCGACGGAAGCACCCACCGTCCGGTATTCGGACGGTGGGTGCTTCCCGGGTGCAGCAGAGCAAAGCGTGCGAACGGTGATCCCTCGGCCTCCGCCGACCGGCCCGAGGACCGGCCCGCGAGGGCCGGGGTGGGGTCAGGCGGCGGCGGTGACCGGCTCGGGGGCCGGGGTGGGCGTGGTGCTCGGCGCGACCGGCCGGCGCTCGCGGGTCGACCACTGCACGTGCAGGGTGGCCAGCAGCACCAGGCAGGAGCCGAGCATGTGCGCGCCGACCAGCACCGCCGGCAGGTGGGTGAAGTACTGCACGAAGCCGATCAGGCCCTGACCCAGCTCCACGGCGAGCAGCACCAGCGCGGCCCGGTACGCCCGGTCGGCGCCCACCGCGCGGAACGCGAAGACCAGCGCCACCGAGAGCCCGATCAGCAGGAAGACGCCGTCGGCGTGCACCTGGGAGATCGTTTCCGGGTCCAGTCCGTTGCGCGCCGCCCCCTGGTCGCCGGCGTGCGGACCGCTGCCGGTGACCCAGGTGCCGACCACCAACACGGCCGCGCCGACCAGCGTGGTGATCCGCGCGAGGGTGCGCAGCGGGCCGGGGACGGTGGGCGTCGTCGGCCCGTCCGGGTCGACGATCCGCCGCCACAGGGCGTACGCGGCGGCGATCACCGCCATCGAGGCGAGGAAGTGCAGCCCGACCACCCACGGGTTGAGGTTGGTCAGCACGGTGATCCCGCCGACCACCGCCTGGGCCGGGATGCCGAGGAAGACCGCGACCGCCAGCGGCATCAGCCCGCGTTTGCGGGGTCGGTGCGCCAGCACGGCGAGCACGGTGGCGAACGCGATGATGCCCACCGCGAAGGTGAGCATCCGGTTGCCGAACTCGATCGCCCCGTGCGCCCCCATCTCGGTGGTGGCGACGTAGGACGCGTCGGTGCACCGGGGCCAGGTGGGGCAGCCGAGACCGGACGCGGTCAACCGGACCGCCCCGCCGGTGACCACGATGCCGACGTTCGCGATGATCGAGGCCAGCGCGAGCCGGCGCAGCAGGGTGGTGGAGACCGGGAACCGGACGGATCGCTTCACGGAGCGAATCCTACGCACCGTAGTTGATCCACGATCGGGTGACTCCGCCCGCTCGGTGTCGGGGATCACCGGGACCCGGGTTTGCGGCCCCTGGGTGAATTACGTAACGTTGGCGTTGTGAAAAAGGCGGCAGGGGTCTCGGGGCACCGGTCGGCGACCGCTCCGGTCGCCGGTCAGCCCGTGCCCGCAGGCGCGGCCGCCGACCTCTCCACCCGTGGCCGGGTCACCCAGCTGCTGCTGGAGCAGGGGGCGACCACCGCCGCCCAGCTCGGGTCGGCGCTCGGGCTCAGCCCGGCCGGCATCCGCCGGCACCTCGACGCGATGCTCGCTGACGGTGACGTGATCGCCCGGGAGCAGACCGTCCAGGGTCACCGGGGCCGGGGTCGCCCGGCCAAGGTCTTCGTGCTGACCGAGGCAGGCCGCGGCCGCTGCGGCACCCACCACTACGACAACATGGCCACCGCCGCGCTGCGCTGGATCGCCAGCACCGGCGGCCCCGAGGCGGTCGAGGTGTTCGCCGCCGAGCAGGTCTCCGCCCTGGAGGCCCGCTGCCGGGCCGCCATGGAGGACGCCGGCGACGACCCGCTCGCCCGGGCGGAGGCGCTCGCCGGGGCGTTGACCGCCGAAGGTTACGCTGCCAACGCGTCCACGATCGCCTCCGGCGGTCAGCTCTGCCAGCACCACTGCCCGGTGGCGCACGTGGCCGCCGAGTTTCCCCAGCTGTGCGAGGCTGAGACCGCGGTGATCTCCCGTCTGGTCGGCACCCACGTGCAGCGCCTGGCCACCATCGCGCACGGCGACGGGGTGTGCACCACGCACATCCCGACCCAGCCCGGGCGTGCCCAGTCCGGAAAGACCATCACCACCACTGTGAGGACAGATAAATGACCGAGCAGATCGTCCAGCCCCTGACCCAGGAGGAGCAGCTCGCCGCTCTGGGTCGCTACGAGTACGGCTGGGCCGACCCGGAT
Source organism: Micromonospora sp. NPDC048909 (assembly GCF_040649635.1). NCBI lineage: Bacteria > Bacillati > Actinomycetota > Actinomycetes > Micromonosporales > Micromonosporaceae > Micromonospora > Micromonospora sp. NPDC048909. The sequence continues at coordinate 635,129 of NZ_JBEZFU010000002.1, forward strand.
GCCGCCGGGGCCGCCGCCCAGCGCGGCATCAACGAGGCGGTGGTGCGGGACATCTCGGCGAAGAAGAACGAGCCGGCCTGGATGCTCGACCTGCGGCTGAAGGGCCTGCGGCTGTTCGACCGCAAGCCGATGCCGGCCTGGGGCGCCGACCTCACCGGGATCGACTTCGACAACATCAAGTACTTCGTCCGGTCCACGGAGAAGCAGGCCACCAGCTGGGAGGACCTGCCCGAGGACATCAAGAACACCTACGACCGGCTGGGCATCCCCGAGGCGGAGAAGCAGCGGCTGGTCGCCGGTGTCGCGGCGCAGTACGAATCCGAGGTCGTCTACCACAAGATCCGTGAGGACCTTGAGGAGCAGGGCGTCATCTTCCTGGACACCGACACCGCGCTGCGCGAGCACGAGGACATCTTCAAGGAGTACTTCGGCACGGTGATCCCGGTCGGCGACAACAAGTTCGCCGCGCTGAACACCTCCGTGTGGTCCGGTGGCTCGTTCATCTACGTGCCGAAGGGCGTGCACGTGGAGATCCCGCTGCAGGCCTACTTCCGGATCAACACGGAGAACATGGGCCAGTTCGAGCGGACGCTGATCATCGTCGACGAGGGCGCGTACGTGCACTACGTCGAGGGCTGCACCGCGCCGCTCTACTCGTCCGACTCGCTGCACAGCGCGGTCGTCGAGATCATCGTCAAGAAGAACGCCCGGTGCCGCTACACGACCATCCAGAACTGGTCGAACAACGTCTACAACCTGGTCACCAAGCGCGCCGTCTGCCAGGAGGGCGCGACCATGGAGTGGGTCGACGGCAACATCGGCTCCAAGGTCACCATGAAGTACCCGGCGGTCTACATGCTCGGTGAGCACGCCAAGGGTGAGGTGCTCTCGGTCGCCATGGCCGGCGAGGGGCAGCACCAGGACGCCGGCGCCAAGATGGTGCACGCCGCGCCGCACACCAGCAGCACGATCATCTCCAAGTCGATCGCCCGGGGCGGTGGCCGCACCTCGTACCGCGGCCTGGTCCAGGTGATGGAGGGCTCGCACCACAGCCGGAGCACGGTCAAGTGCGACGCGCTGCTGGTCGACACCATCTCCCGCTCGGACACCTACCCCTACGTCGACATCCGTGAGGACGACGTGTCGATGGGGCACGAGGCGACCGTCTCCAAGGTCAGCGAGGACCAGCTCTTCTACCTGATGAGCCGGGGCATGAGCGAGGACGAGGCGATGGCGATGATCGTTCGCGGCTTCATCGAGCCGATCGCCAAGGAGCTCCCCATGGAGTACGCGCTGGAACTCAACCGCCTGATCGAGCTCCAGATGGAGGGCGCGGTCGGCTGACGCCGACGGATCCTCGCGCGGCCCCGACCCGCCGCGCCGGGTCGAGACCAGCCCGACCGACCCTCCGACTAATCGCAGAACAGACCAAGGAAGAGATGACTACCCAGGCTTCCGCGCCGCCCAGCACCAAGTCGCAGGCGCTCCGCTCGTACGACGTCGCCGACTTCCCGGCCCTCACGGGCATGGAGGAGGATTGGCGCTTCACCCCGCTCAAGCGGCTGCGCGGGCTGGTCGGCGGGGCTCAGACCGCGACCGGCACCCTCCGGCACGAGTACGGCGACCTGCCCGAGGGCGTCACCGTCGGCCGGATCGCCAAGGACGACCCGCGGGTGGGCAGCGTGCTCACCCCGGTCGACCGGGTCAGCGCGCTGGCGTACGGCGGTGCCGCGGAGGTGCTGCTGGTGCAGGTCGCCCGCGACGCGGTGGTCCCGGCGCCGGTGAACCTGCGCGCGGTCGGCGGCGGCGTCGACGGGCTGGCCCTCGGGCACACCTTCGTCGAGGTGGGCCGGTTCGCCGAGGTGACCGTGGTGCTGGAGCACGTCGGCTCCGCGACCCTGGCCGACAACGTCGAGGTCGCGGTCGCCGACGGGGCGAAGCTGACCCTGGTCACCGTCGCCGACTGGGCCGACGACGCGGTGCAGGCGCAGCACCTGAAGGTCAAGCTGGGCCGGGACGCCAAGGTGGTGCACATCCAGGTCTCGCTCGGCGGTGACCTGGTCCGGCAGTACACCTCGGTGGAGTACACCGACCGCGGTGGCGAGGCCGAGCTCTACGGCGTCTACTTCGCCGACTCCGGGCAGCACCTGGAGCACCGGCAGCTGGTCGACCACTCGGTGCCGGACTGCCGCAGCTACGTCGGCTACCGGGGCGCCCTGCAGGGCGAGAGCGCGCACACCGTCTGGGTGGGTGACGTGCTGATCCGGGCCGAGGCGACCGGCACCGACACGTACGAGATCAACCGGAACCTGCTGCTCACCGACGGCGCCCGGGCCGACTCCGTGCCCAACCTGGAGATCGAGACCGGCGAGATCGCCGGCGCCGGCCACGCCAGCGCCACCGGCCGCTTCGACGACGAGCAGCTGTTCTACCTGATGGCCCGGGGTATCCCGGAGAGCGAGGCCCGGCGGCTGGTGGTACGCGGCTTCTTCGCCGAGCTGATCAACAAGATCCCGGTCGAGGAGCTGCGCGAGCGGCTCGGTGCGGCGATTGAGGATCGGCTCGCCAAGGCGGGCGCCTGATGATCCGGATCTGCTCCACCGAGGACGTCCCGAAGGGCACCGCGATCAGCGCGGACATCGACGGGACCCAGGTCGCCCTGGTGCACGGCGAGGACGGCAACTTCTACGCCGTGTACGACGAGTGCTCGCACGCCGCGGTCGCCCTCTCCGAGGGCGAGGTCGACGGCTGCACGCTGGAGTGCTGGCTGCACGGCTCCCGTTTCGACCTGCGTACCGGCGAGCCGACCGGGCTGCCCGCCACCGAACCCGTACCCGTCTATCCCGTCGAAGTCCGCGACGGCGACATCTACGTCAGCCTGACGCCGAGCAATGGAGTGACCCGTTAAATGAGCACCCTGGAGATCCGCGACCTGAAGGTGTCGGTCAAGCTGCCCGAGGGTGAGCTCAAGCCGATCCTGGCCGGTGTCGACCTGACCGTGCGCTCCGGTGAGACGCACGCCATCATGGGTCCGAACGGCTCCGGCAAGTCCACCCTGGCCTACTCGATCGCCGGCCACCCCAAGTACGAGATCACCGGCGGCTCGGTGACCCTCGACGGCCAGGACGTGCTGGCCATGTCCGTGGATGAGCGGGCCCGCGCCGGCCTCTTCCTGGCCATGCAGTACCCGGTCGAGGTGCCCGGCGTGTCGGTGGCCAACTTCCTGCGTACCGCCAAGACCGCCATCGACGGTGAGGCGCCGAAGCTGCGCACCTGGGGCGGCGAGCTGCGCGGGGCCATGGAGCGGCTGCAGATGGACCCGGCGTTCGCCCAGCGCAACGTCAACGAGGGCTTCTCCGGCGGTGAGAAGAAGCGGCACGAGATCGTGCAGCTGGAGCTGCTCAAGCCGAAGATCGCGATCCTCGACGAGACCGACTCCGGCCTCGACGTCGACGCGCTGCGCGTGGTCAGCGAGGGGGTCAACCGGGTCCGCGACACCGGCGACACCGGCATGCTGCTGATCACCCACTACACCCGGATCCTGCGCTACATCAAGCCGGACTTCGTGCACGTGTTCGTAGCTGGCCGGATCGTCGAGCAGGGCGGCTCGGAGCTGGCCGACAAGCTCGAGGACGAGGGCTACGAGCGTTACGCCGCCGGGGCCGGCTCGGCGCGGGCCTGACAGACAGAGGACCAGTTGAGATGACCACCATCGCGATCCCGCCCGGGATGCCGCAGTACGACGACGTGCCGCGATACGACGTGGCGAAGGTGCGCGCCGACTTCCCGATCCTGGACCGGGAGATCAACGGGCACCGGCTGGTCTATCTCGACAGCGCCAACACCTCGCACAAGCCGCGGCAGGTGCTCGACGTGCTCGCCGAGCACTACGCCCGGCACAACGCCAACGTGTCCCGCTCGGTGCACACCCTGGGCACCGAGGCCACCGAGGCGTACGAGGGCGCGCGGGCCAAGGTCGCCGCGTTCATCAACGCGCCGAGCCCGGACGAGGTGGTGTTCACCAAGAACTCCACCGAGGCGATCAACATCGTGGCGTACGCGTTCTCCAACGCGTCGCTGCGCTCGGACGCGGACCCGCGGTTCCGTCTCGGCCCGGGGGACGAGGTGGTGATCTCCGAGATGGAGCACCACTCGAACATCGTCCCGTGGCAGCTGCTCTGCGAGCGCACCGGCGCGACGCTGCGCTGGTTCCCGGTCACCGACCAGGGCCGGCTGGACGAGTCCGGCCTGGACGACCTGGTCACCGAACGGACGAAGATCGTCTCGCTGGTGCACATGTCGAACATCCTCGGCACGGTCAACGCCACCGCGCGGATCACCCAGCGGGTCCGTGAGGTGGGCGCGTTGCTGCTGCTGGACTGCTCGCAGTCGGTGCCGCACCTGCCGATGGACGTGGTCGACTACGACGCGGACTTCATCGTCTTCACCGGGCACAAGATGTGCGCCCCGACCGGCATCGGCGTGCTCTGGGGCCGGTCCGAGCTGCTGGCGGCCATGCCGCCGGTGTTCGGCGGTGGCTCGATGATCGAGACGGTGACGATGGCGGGCTCGACGTTCGCCGCGCCGCCGGCCCGGTTCGAGGCGGGCACCCCGCCGATCGCCGAGGCGGTGGCCCTCGGGGCCGCGGTCGACTACCTCTCCGGCATCGGCATGCGGGCCATCCAGTGGCACGAGAAGGAGCTGACGGCGTACGCGCTGGAGGCTCTCGGCACGGTGCCCGGCCTGCGGATCTTCGGGCCGACGGTGCCGGTGGGCCGGGGTGGGACCATCTCGTTCGCGCTCGGCGACGTGCACCCGCACGACGTGGGTCAGGTGCTCGACTCACTCGGTGTGCAGGTGCGGGTGGGCCACCACTGCGCCCGCCCGGTCTGCACCCGCTTCGGGGTGCCGGCCACCACCCGGGCCTCGTTCTACCTCTACACCACCACGGAGGAGATCGACGCTCTGGTGGGCGGTCTGGAGCAGGTACGGAAGGTGTTCAGCTGATGCAGCTCGACCAGCTCTACCAGGAGATCATCCTGGACCACTACAAGCATCCGCACGGGCGGGGGCTGCGCGACGCCGACGACCCGGGCGCCCGCACCGCCGAGGCGCACCACGTCAACCCGACCTGCGGGGACGAGGTGACCGTGCGGGTCGCCACCGACGGTGCGGTGCTCACCGACATCTCGTACGACGGGATGGGCTGCTCGATCAGCCAGGCGTCGGCGAGCGTGCTGCACGAGCTGCTGCGCGGTCGGGGCGCCGGGGAAGCATTCGAGGTGCACGGGGCGTTCGTCGAGTTGATGTCCGGGCGTGGGCAGGTCACGCCGGACGAGGACGTGCTCGGTGACGGGGTGGCGTTCGCGGGCGTGGCCCGTTACCCCGCCCGGGTCAAGTGCGCGCTGTTGCCGTGGATGGCGTTCAAGGACGCCGCGGCACGCGCCGGGGTGGGCGCGAGCCCGGAGGTGAAGGCATGAGCAGCGAGGAAACCGCCACCGCGGCGACGCCGGCGACCGGCGACGCCACTGTGGCGCCGCAGACCGACGCCGTGACGAGCGATGCGACGCCGGGTGCCGGTGACGCCGCCACGCCGTCGGTCGGCGTCAGCAAGGCCATGATCGCCGACATCGAGGAGGCGATGAAGGACGTCGTCGACCCGGAGCTCGGCATCAACGTGGTCGACCTGGGCCTGGTCTACGGCGTGCACGTCGACGACGAGAACGTCGCCACCCTGGACATGACGCTCACCTCGGCGGCCTGCCCGCTGACCGACGTGATCGAGGACCAGGCGCGGCAGGCGCTGACCACCGGCCCGGGCGGCGGCCTGGTCAACGACATCCGGATCAACTGGGTCTGGCTGCCGCCGTGGGGGCCTGACAAGATCACCGACGAGGGCCGGGACCAGCTCCGGTCCCTCGGCTTCAACGTCTGACCGACGTTCGACACCGATCGAGCGCGGCGCCCCGCCCGGGGCGCCGCGCTCGATTCGTTCCGGCTCGCGCCGCACCGCGCGCCCCCACCCGCGGGCACGCCTGCGCACGTCGCCCGCCAGGTTCGCGCCCGCCCACGTCACCGCGGCGTCCGCGCGTGCGCACGTCGCCCCGACAGTCCGCGCCTGCGGGCCTCCGCCTCCCCGCAAGATCGTGCTTGATCCTGGATCTGGTGGTCTCGCCGCATCACGGATGCCACTACTTCGCAGATCGAGCACGATCCTTGCGTTGGCGCCGGGAGGCACGTGCCGTGGGCCGGCGCGGCGCGGCGCGGGCGGTGGCCGGGGGATTGGGCGCGGGGCGTGGGCATCCACGTGGGTCTGGTCGCCGGAAATCCGGTGGCGGGCGCGCGGGCTACGGCCCAGGATGACGGGATGATCGAGGCGTACCCGAAGCAGGTCCCTGTCCGCGCGGCCACCGCCGTGCGTCGACAGCGCACCGCCCGGGTCGCCGTCTCGATCCACCGCCCACCGTCGTGAGCGGCGCGTTCCTCGCCGGCCTGGTGGCCGGCTACGGCGTTGCCATCCCGGTCGGCGCGATCGCGATCCTCATCCTCGGGCTCAGTGCCCGTACGTCGTTCCGGGTCGGTGCGGCCGCGGCGCTCGCGGTGGCGACGGCCGACGGGCTGTACGCGGCGGTCGCCGCGCTCGGCGGCGCCGGCCTCGCCGGGGTCATCGCGCCGGTCGCCGGCCCGCTGCGGGTGGTGGCCGCGCTGGTGCTGCTCGGCCTGGCCGCTCACGGCCTGTGGCGGGCCTGGTCCGCCCGCCACCCGGAACGGGAGCCCGCCGCGCCGAAGGGACGGGGCCTGAGCACACCCGGCCGGGCCTACGCGGCGGTGCTCGGGTTGACCCTGTTGAACCCGATGACGGTGCTCTACTTCGCCGCGCTGGTGCTCGGGCGCCGGGACTCCGCCGAGCCGGACGCGGTCGGCGCGTTGCTCTTCGTGTCGGGCGCGTTCCTGGCGTCGGCGAGCTGGCAACTGCTCGTCGCCGGCGGCGGCACGGTCGTCGGTCGGGCGCTGGCCGGACCGCGTGGCCGGCTGGTCACCGGCCTGGTCTCCAGCGCGCTCATCGCCGCCCTGGCGGTGGCCACGCTGCTGCCGGGCTGAGCGCCCGCCCGGGCCGCGCCGTCGTCGCCGTGGTGACCGGCCCGCCCCGTTCGCCGTCGCCGTTCGGGCCGGGCCGCCCGGTTCGCAGTGGTCGTCGAGGCCGACCGCCCCGGTTCGCCGTGGTCCCTCGGGGGCCGGCCGTCCCGGTTCGCCGTCGCCCTTGCGGGTCGGTCCGCCCGGCGAGCCGGCGGGGCCTCCCGTGCCGTACGGTCGGGCGATGACCAGTCGACCCGCTGCCGGGGGCGGCCGGTGGGTCGAGGTCGACCCGGCCCGCGTCGCCCGTTGGGTCGACGGCTTCGCCGACCGGCACGGCCCGCCCACCACCACTGCCCAGGGGTACGGCCTGCTGCTCGCCGCCCCCGACGGCGCGACCGCCGAGCTGCACGCCCCGCCCGGCGCGCCGGCGAGCACCGACGTGCCCGGGTTCGTGGCTGCCGCCGTCGCGCCGCGCCGGCTCGGCCTGCTGCTGGCCCGTAAGGGCGCGGCGGCGGTCGGCGTGGCCGAGGGCACCGACCTGGTCGTCTCCAAGGTGGACACCCGCTATGTGCAGGGGCGCACCGCCGCGGGGGGCTGGTCGCAGCAGCGGTTCGCCCGACGGCGCGACAACCAGGCCAAGGCGGCCCTGGGTGACGCGGCTGAACTGGCCGTACGGCTGCTGTTGCCGCAGGCGGCGACCCTGGCGGCGGTGATCTGCGGCGGTGATCGGCGGGCGGTGGACACCGTGCTGGCCGACCGGCGGTTGGCCCCGCTCGTGCCGCTGCGTGCCGAGCGGTTGCTCGATGTGCCGGAGCCCCGGCACGCGGTGCTGGTCGCCGCGGTCGGCGCGGCCCGCGCGGTACAGATCCGGCTCCGCGACCCGGCACCCGAACGCGCTGGCTGACCTCAGCGGCCGGCGGCGGTGCGGGCAGGCCCGTGGGAGTCGACTGCGGCGCCCAGGAGGAGGCTTTGGTGCAGAATGTGGGGCGTTGTCCCCGTCCGGTGAGTGGAGGCTGACGGTGGAGTTTCTGGTTGACATGGTCACCACGGTGCCGGCCGGCACGTCGGAGGAGGAGGTCGCCGACATGCGCAGGCGCGAGGCGGCGCGCTCGGCCGAGCTGACGGCGCAGGGCAACCTGCTGCGCCTGTGGCGGCCACCGCTGGCACCGGGCGAGTGGCGTACCTGGGGACTCTTCCGTGCCGACGACGCCGACCAACTGGAGATGGTCCTCGCGTCGATGCCGCTGCGCGCCTGGCGGCGCGAGACCGTCACGCCGTTGTCGCCGCACCCGAACGACCCGCCTCAGCCGGCCGGGTGACCCCGGCGCGCTGCTCAAGAGCATGGAGACCGTCATGTCCGACGCCGAGTCCCAGATCCTGCGTACGGTCCTCGACCGGTGGAGGTCGGCGGTCGACGCGCACGAGCCGGATCGGGTCGCGTCGTACTTCACCGACGACGCGATCTTCCAGGGCCTGCGCCCGTACGCCGTCGGCCCCGCCGGCGTAGCCGAGTACTACGCCGGCCAACCGATCGGCCTGACCGCCACGTACGACATCCGGGAGACCCGGCGCCTCGCTGACGACCTCGTCCTCGGCTATCTGCGGGTCGACTTCGCCTTCACCGACCGGCCGGTGCTGCCCGTCTACCTGAGCGTGATCGTGCGCCGGGTCGGCGACGCCTGGCTGATCAGTCACTACCAGGTCTCACGGCTCGAATGAGCGGCCGCCTGGCCCGGGTCACCGGGGTGCCCTCGGGCCAGGCGGCGGGACCCGGTGGCCGGGGTCCCGCCGCGCTCGGGCGCGGTGTCAGCGGGTGCCACCGAAGGTGTCGCAGGACTTCGGGTCGCCGCCCTGGTAGCCCCGGCTGAACCACTCCTTGCGCTGCGCCGACGAGCCGTGGGTGAACTCCTCCGGGTTCACCGGCCGGTTCGCGCGCTCGGAGATGGCATCGTCGCCGATCTTCTCGGCGGTGTCGATCGCCTGCTGGATGTCCTGCTCGGTGATGCTGGTGAAGATCTTCTGCCCGCTCTCGTCGGCGGTACCGGTGGCGTTCTTGGCCCAGGCGCCCGCGTAGCAGTCGGCCTGGAGTTCCAGCTTCACCGACAGCGCGTTGGCGTTGTCCGGGTCACGTTGCTGCTGGCGGCGCATCTGCGCCTCGGTGCCGAGCAGGTCCTGCACGTGGTGGCCGTACTCGTGGGCCAGCACGTACGGCTGGGCGAACTCGCCCTCCGCGCCGAGCTGGTCGGCGAGCACCCGGTAGAAGGTGAGGTCGATGTAGACGAGGTCGTCGGCCGGGCAGTAGAACGGGCCGACGCCGGAGTCGGCCTGGCCGCACCCGGTGCTGACGCCCTGGCTGAAGAAGACCGTCTTCGAGGGCTGGTACTGCTCGCCGAACTTCTCCGGCAGCGCGGTCCGCCAGTACGCCTGGATCGAGTTCACGTAGAGGGTGTTGCGGCAGTCGAGCTGCTGCAGCGCGTCGTCGGTCGCACACTTCTGCTGCAGCGAGGTGTTGTCTCCGGTCGAGTCCCCGCCGCCGTTGGTGGCGGCGTTGATGCCGAAGCCGCCGCCGACCAGGGCGACCAGCACGGCGATGATGATGCCGACGATGCCACCCCGGCCGCCGCCGATCGGGATGGGTATTCCGCCCAGTCCGCCGCCGCCGGACCCACGTCGGTCGTCCACCTGGCTGGTGTCGATCCTCGCGTTCTCGTTCAGCTCCATGTTGTCCCCGATCACCGATTAGTCCGTGTTGGGTGGTTGCGGTACCGGACCGGGTCCGGACGGCAGTTCCGGTACCCGATGATCTTGAGTGGTAATCCGACGGGTGCTCCGAGCGCTGCCGGTACACTTGTCTCGTGCCGCGCTGCGAAGGCTGAACCGCCCCGCGCCGACGGGCCCACCGCCCGCCGGCGTTTTCGCGTGCCCTGAGTCAGCCTTCCAGACCCCGAGAGCGAGTCCCACGACATGATCACTGCCACCGGCCTGGAGTTGCGCGCCGGCGCCCGCATCCTGCTCTCCGACACCACGCTGCGCGTGCAGCCCGGTGACCGGATCGGCCTGGTCGGGCGTAACGGCGCCGGCAAGACCACCACGCTGAAGGTGCTCGCCGGCGAGGGGCAGCCGTACGCCGGGCAGATCGACCAGCGCAGTGCGATCGGCTACCTGCCGCAGGACCCGCGCACCGGTGACCTCGAGGTGACCGGCCGGGACCGGGTGCTCTCCGCCCGCGGCCTGGACGTGCTGATGGCCCAGATGAAGGAGCTCGAGGCCAAGCTCGCCGAGGACACCGACGAGAAGCTGGTCCGCCGCTACGGCGCGCTGGAGGACCAGTTCGCCTCCCTGGGCGGGTACGCGGCCGAGGCGGAGGCGGCCCGGATCTGCGCGAACCTCGGCCTGCCCGACCGGGCGCTCGCGCAGACCATCGGCACCCTCTCCGGCGGTCAGCGCCGACGCATCGAGCTGGCCCGGATCCTGTTCCGCGACGCCGGTGAGAACGGCGGCGGCATCCTGCTGCTCGACGAGCCGACCAACCACCTCGACGCCGACTCGATCACCTGGCTGCGTGGCTTCCTCGCCAACCACAAGGGCGGCCTGATCGTGATCTCCCACGACGGCGCCCTGCTGGAGTCGGTGGTCAACAAGGTCTGGTTCCTCGACGCCACCCGCTCCGTGGTCGACGTCTACAACCTGGGCTGGAAGGCCTACCTGGAGGCGCGGGAGACCGACGAGCGTCGCCGCCGCCGGGAGCGGGCCAACGCGGAGAAGAAGGCCGGCGCGCTGATGGCACAGGCCGACAAGATGCGGGCCAAGGCCACCAAGACCGTCGCCGCGCAGAACATGGCCCGCCGGGCCGAGAAGCTGATCTCCGGTCTGGAGGAGGTGCGGGTCTCCGACAAGGTGGCCAAGGTGCGCTTCCCCACCCCCGCGCCGTGCGGCAAGACCCCGCTCACCGCGACCGGGCTGTCCAAGTCGTACGGCTCGCTGGAGATCTTCACCGACGTCAACGTGGCGGTGGACCGGGGCTCCCGGGTGGCCATCCTCGGCCTCAACGGCGCCGGCAAGACCACCCTGCTGCGGATGCTCGGCGGGCTGCTCCAGCCCGACACCGGCGAGGTGCACGCCGGGCACGGCCTGCGGCTGGGCTACTACGCCCAGGAGCACGAGACGCTGGACGTGGACCGGACGATCCTGGAGCACATGCGCAGCGCCGCCGTCGAGCAGTCCGACACCGACCTGCGCAAGATCCTCGGTGCGTTCCTGTTCTCCGGCGACGACGTGGACAAGCCCGCCGGGGTGCTCTCCGGTGGCGAGAAGACCCGGCTGGCGCTGGCCACCCTGGTCTGCTCCGGCGCCAACGTGCTGCTGCTCGACGAGCCGACCAACAACCTCGACCCGGTCAGCCGGGAGCAGGTGCTCGACGCGATCGCCCGCTACCCCGGCGCGATCGTGCTGGTCACCCACGACCCGGGCGCGGTGCTGGCGCTCAAGCCCGACCGGGCGATCCTGCTGCCCGACGGCGACGAGGACGCGTGGAGCGACGATCTGCTCGAGCTGGTCGAGCTGGCCTGACCCGACCGCGTCGCGCGCAACGGCCCCGGCCGGCCCGGTCAGCTTGATCGGCGGCCCGGTCGGGGTGGCCGGTCAGCGGGCCAGGTCGAGCAGGTGCCCCACGACGCCGGAGCCGATCAGGATGACCAGCCCGATGGCCACGAAGATGGCCGGAACGAGCCAGTGCCCGGCCCGCTCGACCAGCCGGACCACCCGCGGATGCCCCCCGAGCCAGGCGCCTGCGGCGCACCAGAGCGCGATGAGCACCACGAAGACCAGTAGGAAGACCGCGCTGTCGGCCGGGCCGAGGGCGCGGAACACCGGCACGTAGACCGCGACGTTGTCGGCGCCGTTCGCGATGGTCACCCCGGCCACGCCGAGCGTGCCGCTCACCACCGCCGGCGTCTGCTCGTCGTCGCGGTCGAGCAGGGCCCGGACGCCGAGCGCGATCGGCAACAGGCCGAGCAGCCCGGTCCACGGGTCGGGGACCACCAACAGCCCGGCGGCGACGACCGCGCTGGCCAGCGCCAGCACACCGATCCCCAGGTACTGACCGGCGACGATCTGCCGGCGTCGGGGCCGGCCGGTAGTGCGGGCGGCGACGAAGAACAGGGTCAGGATGACGATGTCGTCGATGTCGGTGGCGGCGAACACCACGGCGGCGCCGGCAGCGGTGCCGAAAAGATCCATCACGCCCGGCAGGTTACGGGCCGGTGGCCCAACGCGCTCGGACGCCAGATCGGCTGATCGCCGGTGGACCGGGCGGAACGGCTCGCGGGCGTCACCCTATCGGGTAGCTGACATTGCATAGCGTGTCGGTTGGCGAAGAGTTGATATCTGGCGCATGATCGTTCGAGACGGTCTAATAGGTGGGACCGTATCCGAACCGCACAGTCTGGGACGTGAGGACACAGCATGGCAGCCACCGGCACAGCCACCAGCACTGAGAAGGGTCGCCGGATCGTCGGAGCCGAGCGTCAGACGCTCGCCAAGGACCTGGTCAAGCGGTACACGTCGGGGGAGAGCATCCGCGCGCTCGCGGCCTCGACCGGCCGTTCCTACGGTTTCATCCACCGGGTTCTCACCGAATCCGGAGTGCAGCTGCGCCAGCGCGGCGGCGCCCGGCGCCGTAAGAAGGCGTGACCCGCTCCGCTACGTCGTCCATCAGCGCCGGCCCCCGGGCCGCCCGGTGACCGCCGAGGCGACCGGGGTTCGGCTGGAATGCGACGGGCCGGTCGCGACGGTCACGTTGTGCCGGCCCGACGTGCTCAACGCCCAGACCCCGGCGATGTGGCGTGCGATGAGCGACTTCTCCCGGGACCTTCCCGGCGACGTGCGCGTGGTGGTCGTCCGGGGGGAGGGGCGGGCGTTCTCCGCCGGCCTCGACCTGTCGGTCGCCGGCGCCTCGGGGCCGGGCTCCTTCGCCGAGTTGGCCACCCTGCCCGAGCAGGAGTGCGCCGACCGGATCGCCGAGTTCCAGGCCGGGTTCACCTGGCTGCACCGCCCCGACGTCATCTCCGTCGCGGCCGTTCAGGGGCACGCGATCGGCGCCGGCTTCCAGCTGGCGCTCGCCTGTGACCTGCGGGTGCTCGCCGAGGATGCCAAGCTCTCCATGGCCGAGGTGACGCTCGGCCTGGTGCCGGACCTCGCCGGCACCAAGCGGCTGGTCGACCTGGTGGGCTACGCCCGAGCGCTGGAGATCTGCGCCACCGGCCGCCGGATGGACGCCGCCGAGGCGGACCGGATCGGGCTCGCCACGCTGGTCGTGCCGCCGGCCGACCTGGACGGGGCGGTGCGCGACCTGACCGCCGGGCTGCTGGCCAACAACCGGGACGCGGTGGTCGAGATCAAGGCGCTGCTGGCCGGTGCCATCGGCCGGTCCGCCGCCGAGCAGCAGCGGGCCGAGCGTGAGGCGCAGACCCGCCGGCTGCGCGACCTGAGCGGGCGAGGAGAATAGGTAAGGACCGCACGGGAAGATCCGGGTTACTACCGAGGTTGTCACAGTCGTCGGGAGAATTGGCCTGACGGTGCGGTCAGCCCGACGACCCGGAGGTGAGCGGTGTCCAACCCGATGTCCGGCGGTGGCATGGCCGGTTGGAGCATGCTCCGGTCGATGCGCAACCAGGACGAGGTCTCCACCCATCGGCTCAAGCGTGGCGTCGCCCGGCGGATCGTGGCCTTCGCCCAGCCCTACCGGCGCGACATCATCGTCTTCCTGGTCACCGTGGTGCTGGCCGCGATCATCGGGGTGGCCACCCCGGTGCTGGCCGGTGACGTCATCAACGCGATCAACCGGGGCGGCGCCGAGGCGGGCTCGCTGGTGGTCCGGCTGGCGCTGGTCATCGCGGGCCTGGCGGTCGCCGACGCGCTGCTCTCCCTCGCCCAGCGCTGGTACTCCGCGCGGATCGGTGAGGGCATCATCCTCGACCTGCGCACCCGGGTCTACGACCACGTGCAGCGGATGCCGTTGCAGTTCTTCACCCGGACCCAGACCGGCGCACTGGTGAGCCGGCTCAACAACGACGTGCTCGGCGCCCAGCGGGCGTTCACCTCGACCCTCTCGGGCGTGGTCAGCAACGTCATCCAACTGGTGCTCACCGCCGCCGTGATGTTCACCCTCTCCTGGCAGATCACCGCCCTCTCGCTGGTGCTCCTGCCGATCTTCATCATTCCGGCCCGCCGGGTCGGCCGGCGGCTCGCCGACATCACCCGCGAGGCGTACAACCTCGACGCGAAGATGAACGCCACGATGACCGAGCGGTTCGGTGTGGCGGGCGCGCTGCTGGTCAAGCTCTTCGGTCAGCCGGAGATCGAGGCCCGCCGGTTCGCCGGCCGGGCCGAGCGGGTACGCGACATCGGCATCCAGTCCGCCATGTACTCGCGGACCTTCTTCGTGGCGATGCTGCTGGTTGCCTCGCTGGCCCAGGCGCTCACCTACGGCCTCGGCGGCTGGCTGGCCGTCGCCGGCAACGTCAGCGCCGGCACCGTGGTGACCCTGGCGCTGCTGCTGACCCGGCTCTACGGGCCGCTCACCGCGCTCTCCAACGTCCGGGTCGACGTGATGAGCGCGCTGGTCTCCTTCGACCGGGTCTTCGAGGTGCTCGACCTACGCCCGGGGATCCAGGAGAAGCCCGACGCGGTGCCGGTGCCCCGGGGCAGCGGCCGGGTCGAGTTCCGCGACGTGCGGTTCCGCTACCCGAGCGCCGCCGAGGTCTCCCTCGCCTCGCTGGAGGAGGTCGCCACGCTCGACCGGACGATCAACGAGCCGGTGCTGCGCGGCGTCACATTCGGCGTGGAGCCGGGGCAGATGGTCGCCCTCGTCGGCCCCTCCGGCGCCGGGAAGTCGACGCTCTCCATGCTGATCTCGCGGGTCTACGACGTCACCGACGGCCAGGTGCTGGTGGGCGGCGTCGACGTCCGTGACGCCACCCTCGCCTCGCTGCGCGACGAGATCGGTGTGGTCACGCAGGATTCGCACCTGTTCCACGAGACGATCCGCGAGAACCTGCGCTACGCCAAGCCGGACGCCACCGACGACGAGATCTGGGCGGCGCTGGCCGGCGCCCAGGTGGCCGACCTGGTTCGGTCCCTGCCCGACGGGCTCGACACCACCGTCGGCGAGCGGGGCTACCGCTTCTCCGGCGGCGAGAAGCAGCGGATCGCCATCGCCCGGCTGCTGCTGAAGGCACCCTCGATCGTCATCCTCGACGAGGCGACCGCCCACCTCGACTCGGAGAGCGAGGCCGCGGTGCAGCGGGCGCTCTCGGTGGCGCTGGCGGGGCGTACCGCGCTGGTGATCGCGCACCGGCTCTCGACCGTCCGCGACGCCGACCAGATCCTGGTCCTCGACGGCGGGCGGATCGTCGAGCGGGGCCGGCACGACGAGTTGGTCGCCGTCGGCGGGCTCTACGCCGAGCTCTACCGGACCCAGTTCGCGGTCGCCGACTCGCCGGCCCCCTATGTGGACGCGACCGGGCCCGAGCCGGTGGTGCTACCGCTGGGCAGCTACGTGGCCGAGGAGGCGCTGCCGCCCGCCGCGGCGAACTGACCCGCCGCCTCAGCCGCCGCCCGGCGCGTCCGTCGGCGGCGCGGGCTCAGCGCGCGATCGACGCCTGGCGCAGCTCGGCGAAGGCAGCACCCAGACTCGCCGGGGTGAAGTGCGCGTTCAGACCGCTCGGGTTGGGCAGCACCCAGAGCCGGGCGCCGGCCAGCGGCTCCGGCTGCGCGCCGAAGGTCGCCCGGGGTCGGGCGAACCCGATCCGGTACGCGGTCACCCCCACCACGGCGACCCAGCGGGGCTGGTACCGCGCCACCTTCGCCCGCAGCGACTCCGCCCCGGCGATCAGTTCGGCGGTGCTCAGCTCGTCGGCGCGGGCGCTGGCCCGGTCCACCATGTTGGTGATGCCGAGCCCGTAGCCGGGCAGTTCGTCCTGCTCGCTGGGGTGCAGCAGCCGGGGGGTGAAGCCGCCCCGGTGCAGCGCCGGCCAGAACCGGTTGCCCGGCCGGGCGAAGTGCCAGCCGGTGGCGGCCGACCAGAGGCCCGGGTTGATGCCGACGAAGAGCACGTCCAACCCGGGCGCGATCAGGTCGGGGAGGATACGGTCCGCCGCGGCGGCCAACTCCTCCCGGGTGGGCCGCAGGGAGCGCCCCGCCGCCCCGGGCCGGCGCTCGCCCGGCGCCGCCGGAAGACCGGCTTCGCCGTCGACGGGCGGTGGCGGGGGTCGGCGGTCGGGCGTCGGCGCGGAGCCGGGGCGGCGGTCGCCGGGGCCGGTCGGGGAACCGGGACGGGCCCGGCCGGGCCGGCGCCCGCCGGGTGGTTCCGGGTTCACAGGCCGCGCAGCGCGCCGCCGTCGACCGGGACGGTGAGCCCGGTGAGGTAGCTGGCGGCGGGGGAGAGGACGAACGCGGCCACCCGGCCGAACTCGGCCGGGTCACCGATGCGGCGCAGCGGGATACCGGCCTCGGCTTCCGCGCGGGCCCGCTCAGGGTCGCCGGTGGCGGCGAAGAGTTCCCGGTTGCGGTCGGTGAGGATCCGACCCGGCAGCAGGCCGACGATCCGTACGCCGCGCGGGCCGTACTCGTCGGCGATGTCCTTGGCCACCCCGACCAGGCCCGGCCGCAGCCCGTTGGAGATGCCCAGCCCCGGCACCGGCCCCCGGGCCGAGGTGGAGAGGACCATCCCGATCGCGCCCCCCTCGGGCAGGGCGGCGGCGACGGTGCGCACCGTCCGGACGGTGCCCAGGAAGACGGTCTCGAAGGAGAGCCGCCACTGCTCGTCGGTGATCGTCGCGGCGCTGCCCGGCGGCGGCCCGCCGACCGAGACCAGCGCGCCGTCGAGGCGTCCGAAGTGCTCCTGGGCGGTGGCGACGAGACGTTCCGGTGTTGCCGGGTGGGCCAGGTCGGCGGTCACGCCGATGGCCCGCTGCGGTCCGCCGAGGCGCTGCGCGGCGGCGGCGACCGCGTCGGCGTCCCGGGCCGAGAGCACCACCCGCGCCCCGTCGGCCACCAGGCACTCGGCGGTCGCGTAGCCGAGGCCGCGGGAGGCGCCGGTGAGCACGTACACCCGATCGGTGAGTCCCAGATCCATGCCGTTGATCCTGCCGTACGCGATCAGCGACGGCCACCGGGCCCGGTGGCCGGGCGGCGGGCGGGGCGGAGCAGGCGTACCCGGCCGAGCAGCTGGACCGCGACGGCGCCGCCGGCGCGGCCGAGGCCCGGCAGCCGGCGCGGGCGTGGCGGCCGTTGTCCGTCGTAGCGGGCACCCGCCTCCCGGACGGCCAGCTCGTCGGCGCCCAGCGGTGGCAGGTCACCCCGGTCGTGCAGCGCCCGGGCCAGGTCCCACCCGTCGCGCAGCGACCCGCCGGTCGGCCGGTCGCCCGCCCACGTCTGGAAGGTCGCCGGCCAGTCGACGCCGAGCCCGGCGGCGAGCAGCGGCCAGTGCCGGGCGACCTCCCCGGCGCGCTTGCGCAGCAGTGCGGCCCGAGCGGCTGCCAGCGGCGCCGGCGCGAACCCGGGCGGTACCGGCCCGCCGGCCACCAGGGCGGCGACCAGCTCGGCCTGCCGGGCCGCCAACTCGCCGGGCGCGGCCCGTTCGGGCGCGGCATCGGTCATGTGACCACCGGCAAGCCCGCGGCGGCGGCGAGGGCGTCGAGCTCGGCGCGAAGCGCCGGGGCCGGCGGGTAGTCGCCGTCGCGCTCCAGCAGCAGCGCCGGCGGGCGCCGGCGGGCGCAGAGCTCGCCCACCAGGTCGAGCACCGCCGTCGGCATCGGGTCGGTGTGCGTGTCGTGGTAGAAACCGCCGTGCTCGGCGCCCCCGGCCACGTGCACGTAGCCGATCCGCTCCAGCGGCAGCCGGTCCAGCAGGTCGCGCGGGTCGGTGCCCCGGTTGCGGGCGTTGGCGTAGACGTTGGCGACGTCGAGCAGCAGCAGCGCCCCGGTCCGGTCCAGGATCTCGGTCAGGAACTGTGCCTCGTCCAACTCGTCGTCGGGCCAGTCGAAGAGCGCGGCGATCGGTTCCAGCGCGATCGGCACCGGCAGCTCGGCCTGGGCCCGGGCGACGTTGGCGCAGACCGCGTCGATCGCCGCCCGGCTGCGCGGCAGCGGCAGCAGGTGCCCGGCCTCCATCCCGCCGGCCCGGACGAAGGCGATGTGCTCGCTGACCAGCGGCGCGGCCACCAGCTCGGCCACCGCGGCCAGGTGGGCGACCCGGGCCGGGTCGACCGGCTCGGCGCCGCCGAGGGAGAGCCGCACCCCGTGCGGTACGACGGTCACGCCGCGCTCGCGCAGCTGGGCCAGGCTCGCTGGCAGGGCCCGCGCCGGGGCCAGCGACTCCGCCACCACCTCGACGAAACGCAACCCGGGCAGGTCGGCGACGAACCCGGCGATCTCGGGCCGCCAGCCGATGCCGACCCCGGTCGGGCCGGTCATCCGCCGCACCCGCCTCCGCCGCAGCCGCCGCCACCCCCGCAGGAACTGCCTCCGCCGCAGGAGCTGCCCCCGCCGTCCGAGCCACCGCTGGAGCCGGACGACCAGCCGCCGCTGTCCGAGATCGCCTGCCGCTGGATCTCCGCCTGCTCGGCGAAGCCCGGATCGAGCGCCCAGAGTGACGCGGTGCCGAAGAGCGCCACCCCCATCGCCGCGCTGGTCGCGCCGTACGTCGAGTAGGACGGGCTGGCGGAGGGGGTGAGGTGGGCGTGCTGGCGGCGCAGTTCGCGGACCACCCGCCGGCCGGCCCGGGTCTGGTTCGGCACCCGGCCGAGGTAGAGGAAGGCCAGGAAGAGCGCCACCAGGCTGAGGATCAGGTAGGCGGTCGCCCGCCCGTTGGCCAACCCGACGACGGCGCGGACGACGCCGATGAGGATCAGGACGATCATGGCCAGCGCGCCGCGCCGGGCGGCGGACTGCTGCTCGGCCGACAGGAGCAGTCCGCGCTGCTCGAGACCCTCGCGGAGCTGGTTGAGGACGGTGACCACCCACTGGTCCTGGCGCAGGTCGCGGACCCGGGCCCGCCGCACGGCGGCGTGGTGGATCGCCTGGCCCAGCGGCGTCGCCCCGGCGGGCAGCGGGCCGGTGGCCGTCAGCCGACGACTTCCTCCGACGCCGATCGCGCCGCTGCCGCGCAGCCCGCCGAGGGCGGCGTTGACGGCCAGCGGCGCGCCGCCGTTGAGGTAGGCGGCCTGATCCGGGCTGAGCGGCTCACCGCCGACCTCCCGGGGTCCGGCGAGGAGCCGGACGCGGTGCAGCACGGCGACGACCACCGCCGCGGCGGCGACCGCGAGCCAGATCCGCAGGAAGGTAGGACCGGGGATGCCCCAGGTGTCGCCCGAGGCGCCGAGAACGTTCATCGGTTGCTCCTGTCGCCGGAGGGATCGGCGGCCCCATTGTGGAGCAGGTGCGCCATCGGGTGGGGGCGGCGGCTCCGGCGGCCGCGTCGTCGGCAGCGGCGGCGGTCAGCGGCGGCGGACCGCCTCCTCGACCAGGTCGAGCACCGGGCCGAGGTCACCGGCGGGCCGGCCCATCGCCAGGTGCAGCACCAGGCCGTCGTAGGCGAGTTCGAGGAACTGGGCGAGCACGTCGATCGGGACGTCCTCGCGGAGCACGCCGGCCTCTCGCTGGCGGGCCAGCCGGTCGCGGGTCGCCTCCGCGATCGCGGCGGAGCGCTCGGCCCACCGCCGGGCGAACGCCGGGTCGGTACGCAGTCGCCGGGAGACCTCCAACTGGCTGCCCAGCCAGCCGGTGGTGTCCGGGGAGACCGCCCGGGCCAGCAGGTCGCGCATCACCTGGACCAGGCCGTTGCGGGCGACCGTCTCGACCATGGTCGCGGCGTCGTCCTCGGCGACGGCGAGGAAGAGTGAGTCCTTGTCCCGGAAGTGGTGGAAGATGGCCCCCCGGGACAGCCCGGTCGCCTCCTCCAGCCGGCGCACCGTGGCGCCCTCGTAGCCGTGCCGGGCGAAACACGCCCGCGAGGCGGCGAGGATCTCCTGACGCCGCGCATCGAGCTGGTCCTGGCTTACTCTGGGCACGCCACGATCGTTCCAGGTGACCCGGGGTCATGCAAACCGTACGTACGGCTTGGGATTTCGAGGTGCCAGCCGGCAGGCCGTGCGACCGATCGTGCCGGTCTACCATCGGCCGGTGACGCCACCCCCCGCCACCATCACCGCCATCCCGGCCGACCGGCTGACCGTCGCCGCCGTCCAGGCCGAGCCGGTCCCCGGCGACGTCGCCGGCAACGCGGCGACCGCGGCCCGCCTGGTCGCGCGCTCCGCCGAGCAGGGCGCCCGGATCGCCGTCCTGCCGGAGCTGTTTCTCCCCGCGTACCACCCGCCCACGCTGGCGGCCGACCCGGCCGGCACCGACGTGGTGACCGACGAGGACCGTACGGTCGACGACGCCCGCCTGACGCCGCTTTGTGAGGCGGCGGTGGCCGGTGGCGTCACCGTCGTGGTGGGCGCGGCGGTCCGCCACCCCGACGGGCAGCGAACCATCTCGTCGTTGGTCGTCGGGCGCGGCGGCGAGGTCCGGGTGGGCTACGACAAGCAGCAGCTCTGGGGCGGTGAGCGGGAGCTGTTCAGCCCCGGCACCCGGGGCGCCACCCTGCTGCTGGACGACTGGCGGCTCGGGCTCGGCATCTGCTACGACGGCTGCTTTCCCGAGCACGGCCGGGCCGCCGCCGCCGACGGCGCGCACGGCTACCTGTGCCCGAGCGGCTACCTGGCCGGCTCGGCGCACCGTCGGGACCTCTACTACCCGGCCCGGGCCCTGGACAACACCATGTACGTGGTCTTCGCCAACTCGGTCGGCGGAGCGGACCCGTGGCGGTTCAACGGCGGCGCGGCCGTCTACGACCCGGAGGGTCGCCCGCTGGCCCGGGGCGCGGACACCGGTGAGCAGGTGCTGGTCGCGACGCTGGACCCGGCCCAGTTGGCGGCCACCCGGGCGGCGCACTCGATGCTCGCCGACCGGCTGCCGGACCAGGGTCCGACCCGGCGCACGGTGTTGGCCTGAGGAGTTAACATTCCAGCCCTGTCGGGCGGCCCTGGAGTCCCGTAGGGTGCCCGAGTGCCACTGCTCCTGCTGGATCTGGACAACACCCTGCTCGATCGGGCCGGGCCGTTCCGTGCCTGGGGCCAGCGCTTTCTGGAAGACATCGGCGCGCCCCCGGCGGACATCGACTGGCTGCTCTCCGTCGACGCCGACGGGCTGACCGACCGGTGGGACGTGGCCGACGCCATCCGGGACCGGTACGCCCTGCGCATCCCCTCGATCGACCTGGTGGAGGCACTGCACGACGGGGTGGTGGCGAACACCCGGCTCGATCCGTTGATCGCCTGCGCGCTGCGGATCGCCGACGACGCGGGCTGGATCCCGGTGGTGGTCTGCAACGGCGTGGTCCGGCAGGAGGAAGCCAAGATCCGGGGGACCGGGCTGGACCGCTACGTGGCCGACTGGGTCATCTCCGAGGAGGCCGGCGTCAGCAAGCCCAACCCCCGGATCTTCGCGCTCGCCGCCCATCGGGTCCGGATGCCGCTGCGCGGCGCCTGGGTGGTCGGCGACAGCCCGGAGGCGGACATCGGGGGCGCGGCGGCGGTCGGGTTGCCCAGTGTCTGGCTGCACCGTGGGCGGACCTGGCCGGACAGCCGGTTCGCGCCGACGCGTACGGCCGAAGGGCTGATCGCCGCAGTCGCCACGGTCCTCGCCGGCTGAGCGGAGTTGCCGGGGCCGGCCCGCCGGTAATTCGGTTGACCCGCTGAGGCGTGCACGGTGAACATGGTCCGCGCATCGTGCAACCGGGCGTTCACCCGGTCGAGGAGAGGAGGTCGGTCATGGCCGTCTTCGCAGGTCGTCTCCACCTGCCTCCATCAGCCTCGATCAAGGGATCAACACCGCAGTGCGCGAACACGACTTCCCGGCGCGCGAGCGCCGGACCCGCGGCAAGGGCCGCTTCGACGATGACGAACCGCAGTTCCTGAGGCACGGCCGGCAGCCCGAGCCGGTCAGCGCCGACCCGGACGACGGGCCCGACCCGGAGACCGGTGAGAGCTGGTCGTCCTGGGACGACGCGGTGCACGGGCCGCAGCCGCACCCCGCCTGGCTGGTCACCGAGCTCGCGGCCAAGGACACCGACCTCGGCGTGCTCAAGACCGGCAAGGAGGCGGACGTCCACCTGCTCCGGCGGGCGGTGCCCGACAGCGACCGCTCCTGCCTGCTGGCGGTGAAGCGCTACCGGGACGCCAACCACCGGCTGTTCCACCGGGACGCCGGCTACCTGGAGGGACGGCGGGTCCGTCGGTCCCGGGAGAACCGGGCGATGGCCGGCCGGACCGCCTTCGGCCGGCAGATGATCGCGGGGCAGTGGGCGGCGGCCGAGTTCGCCGCGCTGGCCCGGCTTTGGGAGATCGGCGCCGAGCGCGGCAGCATCTCCGTGCCCTATCCGGTGCAGCTGCGCGGCACCGAGCTGATGCTGGAGTTCCTCGGCGACCCCGAGGAGGGGCTGGCCGCGCCTCGGCTCGCCCAGGTCCGGCCGGACCCGGCCGGTCTGCGCGACCTCTGGGAGCAGTTGGTCGACGCGCTGGTGGTGCTGGCCCGGGCCGGCCTGGCGCACGGCGACCTGTCGCCGTACAACCTGCTGGTGCATCGGGACCGGCTGATGATGATCGACCTGCCCCAGGTGGTCGACGTGGTGGCCAACCCGCAGGGGGGCGAGTTCCTGGCCCGGGACGTCCGGGTGGTCAGCACCTGGTTCGCCGCGCGGGGGCTGCCGGCGACGCTGGCCGACCCGGCGGTGCTGACCGAGCAGTTGCTGCGCGAGGCGGGCCTCCGCTGAGCGGGGACCGGGCGGTCGTCCTGGCCGCCCGGCCCACCGCTCGGGTCACTGCAGGTAGCGCTCGACCTCGGGCTTGGGGCGGATGCCCTGGGCGTCCGGGTCGCCGTGGGTGGAGCGGGCGGCCCGCCGGCGGCGCAGCAGGTCCCAGCACTGATCGAGGGATTCCTCCAGCGCGCGCAGCCGGTCCCGGGCCTCGTCGTCGGTGCCCTGCTCGTGGGCCTGCGCGGCCGAGCGCAACCGGTGCTCCTCGTCGACCAGCTCGGAGATCCGGTTCAGGATTGTCTTGTCGTCCATGACAAGAGCCTGGCACAGGGCACCCGGGCGCGCCCGGATTCCCCCCGGCCGGCCGCGCCGGTCCCGTCAAGCCCCCGTCCGGCCCTGTTCGGCTCGCCGCCGTCGGCCGGACGGGTTGTGACGGCTACCGCTCCGGAGTCCCGTTGACGGGACTCGACACGGGTCGATGTCCGCGCCGAGGCCGGTCGATGGCCTCGGGCGGCGGCCGGTGGCTCCACCTGCGGGATTTCCACGGCCCGCCGGAGCCACCCGCATCCCTTGTGGAGGCTGTGAGATTTGCGGCGTGAGAATTTCTCGTTGGGCGCTAGAGAAATTTGACGCGGCAATGGCATGCTCGGCGGAACGGTCACTCCGGACACCCGACCCGATACGTTCCGTTGCCCGAAAGGGGACCACCGCAGGTGGCAGCGTCAGACCCGACGCCGGTCCGCACCAGACGAGCAGGCGCGATACCCCTGCGCCACGTCGTGCCCGGCCTCCTCCGTGAACCGTCCCGTGCCCTGGTCGAGTTCGGTGAGCGCTCCGGCGGCGAAGTGGTACGGCTGAACCTCGGGTCGTTCCGACCGTACCTGGTCACCCACCCCGAGCATCTGCAGCGCGTCCTGCGCGAACGGTCCGCGAACTACGTACGGGCCGGCGACGGGCTGCAGTGGCGACCGCTGAAGCGGCTGTTCGGCGAGGGCATCCTCAGCGACGGCGAGCACTGGTCGAACAGCCGGCAGATCCTGCAGCCGCTCTTCACCGCCCGCCGGATCGACGGGATGATCGACCGGCTGGCCGAGGCGATCGACGACGCGGTCGACGGGCTGGAGACCCCGGCCCGCGCCGGCCAGCCGGTGGACATGGGCACCGAGCAGGCCCGGATCGTCTGCTCGGCGATCATGCGGGTCTTCTTCGCGGACAAGATCTCGGTCCCGGACGCGATGCGGATCATGGAGGCGCAGGACGCGATCGCGTGGTCGGTGATGCCGCGCATCGCCATGCCCTGGGCGCCGCTGGCCATGCCGATGCCCGGCGACCGGGCGTTCCGCAACGCCGTCCAGCTCATCGACGAGCTGCTGCTGCCGATCGTCCGCCGGGCCCGGGAGACCGCGGAGACCGACGGCGACGACATCATCTCCACCCTCTGGCGTGGTCGCACCGAGGACGGCGGCCGGCTGGACGAGCAGCAGGTCCGCAACGACACCGTGGCCATGGTGGCGACCACCACCGAGACCACGATCAGCGTGCTGACCTGGCTCTGGCCGCACCTCGAACGCGCCCCGCACGTCGCCGAGCGGCTCTACGCGGAGCTGGACCAGGTGGTCGGCGACGCGCCGGTGCGCCGCGAACACCTCAAGGAGCTGCGCTACACCCGGCAGGTCCTCGACGAGCTGCTCCGGCTGTACCCGATCGGCTGGCTCTTCCCGCGCCAGGCGATCGAGGCGGACGTCATCGGCGGGGTGAAGATCGAGGCCGGCGCCACGCTCGTGGTCAGCCCGCTGATCACGCACCGGATGTCGATGTTCTGGGACCGGCCCGAAGAGTTCGACCCGGACCGGTTCGCCCCGGAACTGACGCGTAAGCGGCACCGCTACGCCCACTTTCCCTTCGGCGGCGGACCGCACCAGTGCCTCGGCATGCACCTGTTCTACCTGGAGGCGACGCTGATCGTGGCCACCGTGCTCAGCCGGTACCGGTTCCGCCTCCAGCAGCCGACCGTGCCCGGCATCAAGGTCGCGGCCGCCCTCCGGCCACGGGAGCGGGTGGAGCTGACCCTGCGGCCGGCGCGGAGCGTCGCCGCATGACGCCGGTGCAGCACCCCGCCCCGGACCCGATCGAGGAACAGCTGCTGGCCGCCGCCGAACAGGGCCGGATCAGCGCCCTCGCCGCCAAGGGCCAGCGGGACCTCCAGCAGTGCGCCGCCGGGTACCCGGATCTCTTTCCGCCGCGGCCGTTCGACCCGGCGCTCTTCGGCAACGTGGCGATGGCCATCGCCTTCGGCGCCCCATGGTGCGACGAGGCCGCGCTGCGCATCACCAACCGGGCGGTGCTGTGGGGCTTCGCCGTCGACTGGCAGGTCGACTACGTGGCCAAGTCCCGGGAGGAGATCGACCTCCTCACCGAGCGCTGTCTCGCGGTGGCGGACGGCGCGACGCCCGCGCCGGACGACCCGCTCGGCCGCTTCCTGGCGGAGCTGCGCGACGACCTGGCCGCCACGCCCGCGTTCGAGCGGTACCGGGCGGTGTGGCGCGCGGAGCTTGGCCGGGTGCTCGACGCCATGGCGCGGGAGTGGGACTGGAAGCAGACCACCGGCGCCGACGGCGCGCCGGGGGCGCTGCCCGACCTCGAGGCGTACCTCGACAACGCGGACAACCTGGCCTGCACGGTGGTCAACGTCGTGCACTGGATCCACGCCGGCGACCCGGTGACGCTGGCCCACCTCGACCGGCTCATCGAGGCGAGCGGGGTGGTCCAGCGGATCCTGCGGCTGGTGAACGACCTGGGCACCTACGAGCGGGACCTGCGCTGGGGGGACCTGAACGCGCTGCTGCTGGTGGCCGACCGGGACGAGGTGCCGCGGCGGATCGGCGCGCTGGTGGCGCAGGCGCGGGAGCTGCTCACCCCGCTGCGCGAGACCTGCCCGGTGCAGGCCGACTACCTGGCCCGGCAGATCGGCTTCAGCAGCGGCTTCTACCGGTCGACCGACTTCTGGGGAGCGCTGTGACCGGTTCACCGATCCCGGGCGGCTGGGGACGGCCGGAGGTGGCCGGGGCGACCCGCGAACTGTTGGCCGCCATGGCGCTCGAACCAGCCGGCCGCGTCACCCCCTCGGTGTACGAGACCGGGCGGGTGGTCAGCGACGCGCCGTGGCTCGCCGGGCACGACCGGCGGCTGCGCTACCTGCTCGGCAGCCAACGACCCGACGGCGGCTGGGGCGCCGCGGGCGGCTACGCGCTCGTGCCGACGCTGAGCGCGGTGGAGGCGCTGCTCACCAGCGCGCTGCCCGCCGGCGGTGATCCGACCGATCCACCGGCCGCGACGACGAGCGGATCGTCGCCGGCGACGCCCCCCGAGGCGACACAGAGGACGGCGCGCGCGGCGGACGGGCCGGCGCGGGGCGAGTTGCTGGCGGCCGCCGGGCGGGGGCTGACCGCGTTGCGGAGCTGGCTCGCCGACGGCCCGTTGGAGCTTCCGGACACGCCGGCCGCCGATCTGATCGTGCCGGCGCTGACCGACCGGATCAACGCCCACCTCGACCGCCTCGGCGCCCGGCCGGACGGTGACGAATCCGGCGCGGCGCTGCCGAGCGCCGTGGACCGGCGACGCTTCGCCGCGCTGGGCGCCCTGCTGGCGACCGGCCGGCCGGTACCGCAGAAGCTGCTGCACGCCTTCGAGGTGCTCGGGCCGGCGGCCCGCGGCCGGCCGGACGTGGTGCCGGTGGCCGGCGCGGTCGGCGCCTCGCCCGCGGCGACCGCCGCCTGGCTCGACGATCCGGCGAGCGCCGATCCCGAGGTGCTGGCCTATCTCGAGGACGCGGTCCGCCAGCACGACGGCCCGGTGTCCTGCTGCACCCCGGTCACGGTCTTCGAGCGGGCCTGGACGTTGAGCAGCCTGGCCCGCGCCGGGGTGCCGGTACGGCCGACGCCCCGGCTGATCGCCGAACTGGCCGACGCACTCGGCCCGGAGGGCGCCGCGACCGGGCCCGGACTGCCGGCCGACGCGGACACCACCTCGGCCGCCCTGTACGCGCTCGCCCTGCTCGGCCGTCCCGTCGATCCGGTCAGCCTGCTCCGCTACGACCTGGGCAGTCACTTCTGCACCTGGCAGGGGGAGGACGGGCGCTCGGTCACCACCAACTCGCACGTGCTGGAGGCGCTGGGCTGGCACGCCGAGCACACCGCACCGGGGGCCGAGCGTTACCGCGACCGGGTGGCCGCGCTGGCGGAGTGGCTGCGCGAGCAGCAGCAGCCCGACGGCAGTTGGACCGACCGGTGGCACGCGTCGCCGTACTACGCCACCTGCTGCGCCGTGCTGGCGCTGGACGGTCACGCACCCGCCGCGGTCGCCGCCGAGGCGGTGGACCGGGCCGTCGACTGGATC
Organism: Micromonospora sp. NPDC048909; assembly: GCF_040649635.1. Taxonomy (NCBI): domain Bacteria; kingdom Bacillati; phylum Actinomycetota; class Actinomycetes; order Micromonosporales; family Micromonosporaceae; genus Micromonospora; species Micromonospora sp. NPDC048909. Next base: position 662,456 of record NZ_JBEZFU010000002.1, read on the forward strand.
GTCGCCACCCAGCGACCGGACGGGTCGTGGGGGCGCTGGGCCGGCACGGTGGAGGAGAGCGCCTACGCCCTGCACGTGCTGCTCGGCACCGACCGGCCGGTGCGGCCGGGGGTGCGGGACGCGGTGATCCGCGGGCTGGCGCAGCTGGCCGCCGCGGATCCTCGGCGCGCGCACCCACCACTGTGGCACGACAAGGACCTCTACGCCCCGGTGCTGATCGTGCGGGCGGCCGTCGTCGCCGTGTGGCAGCTGGCACTGGCCAGATCGGACCTGGCCGTGGCCGTGGGACCGGACGCGACCGCACCGGTGTCCGACGGGCCCATGATCAGGAGCGCTTGAGTGAGACAGCGGACGCTGCTAGCGTGCGCCGGGGTCGATGCGTGCGGCTGCACGCGGTACTGACTGACGGATCACTCAGGCCATGCCAGGGACGGTGTAATGGGTTCCCGCAGCTCGAATCTGCGTACCAAGGTCGTTGCGCTGCTCGCGTCCCTGGTGGCGCTCTGGGGCTTCACCGCCTGGGTCACCATTCGCGACGGTATGAACCTGCTCGGTGTGCAGGCGTTGGACACCAAGGTGTTCAACCCCACCGAGCCGCTGCTCCTGCAGTTGCAGCTGGAACGCCGGACGTCGCTGACCCTGCTCGGCCGCCCCGACGACGAGCAGCGGACCGCGCTCGCCGAGATCCGTCCCCGCACCGACGAGCTGGCCGCGGACTTCAAGGAGTCCGTCGACAGCTGGCAGGTCGACGCGCTGGGCAGCGGCACCCTCGACCGGCGGATCACCGACCTGATCGGCGGCCTCGACCGGCTCGCGGTGACCCGGCAGGCGGTCGACGACAAGACCATCGACCGGGCCGAGGCCGGCGCGGCGTTCACCGGGCTGATCGAGTCGATCTACCGGGTCTACGACGCGCTGGGCAACCTCGACGACGAGCAGGTCGCCGAGGACACCGCCGCGCTGATCGGCCTGAACCGGGCCCGCGAGCTGCTGTCCCAGGAGGACGCGCTGCTCGCCGGCGTGCTCGCGGCCGGCCGCATCACGCCCGCGGAACAGTCGCAGTTCACCCGGATCGTCGGCGCCCGACAGTTCACCGCCGAGCAGGCGCTGGTCCGGCTGCCGAGCGAAGACCAGCAGCGCTACACCGAGATGTCGAACGGTGCGACGTTCCGCCAGCTGACCGACCTGGAGAACCGGGTCATGCAGGCCAACGGCACCCGGCCGCCGATCGGCGCCGACTCGTGGGACGAGGTCGGCGCGCCGGCGCTCACCCAGATCGCCGACGTCGTGCTCGCCGGCGGTGACGACGTGGTCGAACGGGCCGCTCCGGTGGCCATCGGCGTCATCGTCCGGTTGGTGCTCGCCGCCGGTCTCGGCCTGATCGCGGTCATCGCCTCCATCATCGTGTCGATCACCACCGCCCGGTCCCTGGTCCAGCAGCTCGAACGGCTGCGCGAGGCCGCCTTCCGGCTGGCCAACGAGCGGCTGCCCCGGGTGGTGGAGCGGCTCGGGCAGGGCGAAGAGGTCGACGTGGCCAAGGAGGCGCCACCGCTCGAGTTCGGTACCGACGAGATCGGCCAGGTGGGTAAGGCGTTCAACGTGGTCCAGGAGACCGCGATCCGCACCGCCGTCGAGCAGGCCGACCTGCGCCGCAACGTCCGCGAGGTCTTCCTCAGCCTGGCCCGGCGCACCCAGGCGCTGGTGCACCGCCAGCTCACCCTGCTCGACGCCATGGAGCGGCGCGAGCAGGACGCCGAGGAGCTGGAGGACCTGTTCCGGGTCGACCACCTCGCCACCCGGATGCGGCGTAACGCGGAGAACCTGATCGTGCTCTCCGGCTCCACGCCCGGCCGGGCCTGGCGCCGCAACGTTCCGATGGTCGACGTGGTCCGGGGCGCCGTCGCCGAGGTCGAGGACTACACCCGGGTCAACGTGCTGCCGCTCGGGCGGGTGTCGCTCGCCGGCCGGGCCGTCGGTGACGCGATCCACCTGCTCGCCGAGCTGATCGAGAACGGCCTGTCGTTCTCGCCGCCGAACACCACCGTCGAGGTGCGCGGTCAGATGGTGGCCAACGGGTTCGCCATCGAGATCGAGGACCGGGGCCTCGGGATGAGCCCGGAGGATCTGACCGCCGCGAACCACCGGATCGTCGACCAGTCCGAGCTGAACCTGGCCAACGCCTCCCGGCTGGGCCTCTACGTGGTGAGCCGACTGACCGAGCGGCACGGCATCCGGGTGCAGTTGAAGGAGTCCGCGTACGGGGGCACCACGGCCGTCGTGCTGATCCCGATCGAGCTGGTCACCGACGCCGGCGACGAGTCGGAGACCTCCACCGAGTTCCCGGCCGGTACGCCGGCCGCCCCGGCGGGCGACGCCCCCGCCGCCCCGAGCGCCGCCGCGTCGAGCGGGGGCACCTCGGCCCTGTCGGCCGCGCCGGCCGGCGTCGAGCAGCCCCCGGCGCTCCCGGCGGCGCCGGTGGCGCTGGTCGAGTCGCCGGTGGCACGCGGGCCGGAGTCGCCGGTCGCGCAGGCCGACGGCGCCGACGCGGGCGGGCTGCCCACCCGGGCCCGGACCGGGCCGGCCGCCGAGCAGGGTCTGCCGACCCGGGCCCGGCGCGGGCCGGACCAGCAGCCGGCGTTGGACGGGCCGACGTTCCCGACCGGGCTGCCGATGGCGCTGCCCCGCCCGGGCGCGGAGGGCGCTCCCGCGCCGGGTCCGGACGCCGGCGCCGAGGGTGGTCCGCTTCCGGCGCGGGCCGAGCAGGACCGCACCGATTCCGGCCTGCCGGTCCGGGTCCGTCAGGCGAACATCGTGCCGGAACTGCGTGACGATCCCGCCGCGAACGCCGCTGAGGAGGACGAGGACGCCATTCGGCCGCCGGAGCAGGTGCGCCGGATGATGAGCTCGTACCAGACCGGGACCCGGCGGGGCCGGACGGACGCCGCCCGCCTGCTGGGCGGGGCTGGCGAGGTGTCGGAACCCGCGTCCGGTTCGGACTCCGACCAGCAGCAGGCGACCTGACCCGTGCCGGCGACGCGGAGAAATCCCGCTCGCGACGGAACGGTCAGCCCCAGACGAATACGGCGACATCCGCCGGGGGAGAAGAGGACGACGAGTGGCCCAGAAGACGGCATCGAGTGCCGACCTGACGTGGTTGCTGGATGATCTGGTCGGCCGGGTGAAGCAGGCCGAGCATGCGGTCGCGCTCTCGACGGACGGCCTGTTGATGGCCTCCTCACAGGGGCTGAGCCGGGACGACGGCGAGCACCTGGCGGCCATGGCGGCCGGGATCCAGAGTCTGGCCCGGGGAGCGGGCAAGCGGTTCGGTGGTGGCCAGGTACAGCAGACCATCATCGAGATGCAGTCCTCGTTCCTCTTCGTCACAGCGGCCGGGCGCAACGCCTGTCTCGCGGTGTTGGCCAGCGAGGACGCCGACGTCGGGCTGATCGCCTACGAGATGGCGATGCTGGTCACCCGGGTCGGCAAGTACGTCGCGTCGCCGACCCGGAGCGCCGAGCAGCCGACCGGCGAGAAGTAGCGGCGATGACGGTGCAGGGGGAGTCCGCGGAGCATCAGTGGGTGGACGACCATGCCGGGCCGGTGGTGCGTCCGTACGCGGTCACGCGTGGCCGCGCCCGCCCGATCACCGGCACGTTCGATCTGATCTCACTGGTCACGGCGACCCGCGCCGACGTCGGCGCGGAGATCGGCCTGGGGCCGGAGCACGTCGCGATCGTCGGGCTCTGCCAGCGCATCCAGTCCGTCGCCGAGATCGCCGCCCACCTGGATCTCCCGGTGGGCACCATCCGGGTCCTGCTGGGTGATCTGGCGGCTCGCAGCCTGGTACAGGTCCGTGAGCCGCACACCGCGGCCGGCCTTCCCGACAACAGTGTTTTCGAGGCGGTAATCAATGGACTACGGGCACTCTGAGCGGCCGCCGGGAGCGACCCCACTGCCCACCGCGATCAAGATCCTGGTCGCGGGCGGATTCGGCGTGGGCAAGACCACCATGGTCGGCGCGGTCAGTGAGACGCGCCCGTTGCGCACCGAGGAGGTGCTGACCGAGTCCGGCGTCGGCATCGACGACCTGTCCGGGGTGGAGAGCAAGTCCACCACGACGGTCGCGATGGACTTCGGTCGGATCACGATCAGCGATGACCTCGTGCTCTATCTCTTCGGCACGCCCGGGCAGGACCGCTTCTGGTTCGTCTGGGACGAGCTGGCGCTCGGCGCGATCGGCGCGGTGGTGCTCGCCGACACCCGGCGGCTGGCCGACTGCTTCCCCTCCATCGACTACTTCGAGGGGCGTGGCACGCCCTTCGTGGTGGCGGTGAACTGTTTCGAGGGGGCTCGGCAGTTCCGACTCGACGAGGTGCAGGCGGCGCTGAACCTGGATCCGGGGGTGCCGGTGCTGCTCTGCGACGCCCGGCACCGGGAGTCGAGCAAGGAGGTGCTCATCACCCTGATGGAGCACGCGATGAAGACCCGGGAGGCCCGCCGCCGGGCCGAGTGAGCGCACCGCCACGCCGCCGACGGCGCGGCACGGGTACACGAAGAAGGCCCCTCCCGGTTCGCCGGGAGGGGCCTTCTCGTTGGTACGTCAGTTGGCGATCATCCGGCGCAGCACGTACTGCAGGATGCCGCCGTGCCGGTAGTAGTCCGCCTCGCCCGGGGTGTCGATGCGGACCACCGCGTCGAACTCGACGCCGGTGTCGGTGCTGACCTTGACCGTACGCGGGGTCTCGCCGTCGTTCAGCGCGGTCACCCCGGTGATGGTGAAGGTCTCCGTGCCGGTCAGCCCGAGCGACTCCGCGGTGGTGTCGGTCGGGTACTGCAGCGGCAGCACGCCCATGCCGATCAGGTTGGAGCGGTGGATCCGCTCGTACGACTCGGCGATGACCGCCTTGACGCCGAGCAGCATGGTGCCCTTGGCCGCCCAGTCCCGCGACGAGCCGGAGCCGTACTCCTTGCCGGCCAGGACGACCAGCGGGAGGCCCGCTTCCTGGTAGGCGACCGAGGCGTCGTAGATCGAGGTCTGCTCGCCGGTCAGGTGGTTGACCGTGAAGCCGCCCTCGACGCCGGGGACCAGCTGGTTGCGCAGCCGGATGTTGGCGAACGTGCCCCGGATCATCACCTCGTGGTTGCCCCGGCGGGAGCCGTACGAGTTGAACTCGTGTCGCGGCACACCGTGCTCGGCCAGGTACTTGCCGGCGGGGGAGTCCGCCTTGATCGAGCCGGCCGGGGAGATGTGGTCGGTGGTCACCGAGTCGCCCAGCTTGGCCAGCACCCGGGCGCCGGAGATGTCGGCGACCGCCTGCGGGGTGCGCCCCATGCCCTCGAAGTACGGGGGCTTGCGCACGTAGGTGGAGTCGCTGTCCCAGGCGAAGGTGTCACCGGTCGGGGTCGGCAGCGACTGCCAGCGCTCGTCGCCGGCGAAGACGTCGGCGTACGCGGAGCTGAACCCGCTGGCGCCGAGCGCCGAGGCGATGACGTCCTGGATCTCGGCGCTGCTCGGCCAGAGGTCACGCAGGAAGACCGGCTGGCCGGTGCTGTCCTCACCGATCGGCTCGTTGGCCAGGTCGATGTCCATCGTGCCGGCCAGCGCGTAGGCGACCACCAGCGGCGGGGACGCCAGGTAGTTCATCTTGACGTCCGGGTTGATCCGGCCCTCGAAGTTCCGGTTGCCGGAGAGCACCGAGACGACCGCGAGGTCGGCCTCGTTCACCGCGGCGGAGACCTCCTCCGGCAGCGGGCCGGAGTTGCCGATGCAGGTGGTGCAGCCGTAGCCGACCAGGTTGAAGCCGAGCTTGTCCAGGTACGGGGTGAGGCCGGCCCGCTCGTAGTAGTCCATGACGACCTTGGACCCGGGGGCCAGGGTGGTCTTCACCCACGGCTTGCGGGTCAGGCCCCGCTCCACCGCGTTGCGGGCCAGCAGTGCCGCGCCGATCATGACCTGCGGGTTGGACGTGTTGGTGCAGGAGGTGATCGCGGCGATCACCACGGCGCCGTGGTCCAGCTCGTACTCGACCCCGTCGGCGCCGGTGACCCGGGTCGGGTTGGTGGCCCGCCCGCCCGCGCCGACCGCCGCGGTCTCCAGGTCGCGCGGGGCGTCGGCCGGGTCGTTGACGCCGTTGGCGGGCGAGTCGCTGGCCGGGAAGGACTCGGCGCTGGCCTCGTCGGCGTGGCCCACGACCCCGAACGGCTTCTCCTGCTGAGGTACGCCAGCGGCGCGGCCCTGGTCGCCGCCGGTCTCGTCGGCGGCCACGTAGTCCTTGAGCGCCGAGCGGAACAGCGTCTTGGCGCTGCCCAGCGGCACCCGGTCCTGCGGGCGCTTCGGGCCGGCCAGGGACGGCTCGATGGTGCTCAGGTCGAGCTCCAGCCGCTCCGAGTAGTCCGGCTCGGCGGCCGGGTCGTGCCAGAGGCCCTGCGCCTTGGCGTACTCCTCGACGAGCGCCACCTGGGCGGCGTCGCGGCCGGTCAGCTCCAGGTAGCGGATGGTCTCGGAGTCGATCGGGAAGATCGCCACCGTGGAGCCGTACTCCGGCGACATGTTGCCGATGGTGGCCCGGTTGGCCAGCGGCACGGCGCTCACGCCCGGGCCGTAGAACTCGACGAACTTGCCGACCACGCCGTGCTTGCGCAGCATCTCGGTGATGGTGAGCACCAGGTCGGTGGCGGTGGTGCCGGCCGGCATCTCGCCGGAGAGCTTGAAGCCGACGACCCGCGGGATCAGCATGCTCACCGGCTGGCCCAGCATGGCGGCCTCGGCCTCGATGCCGCCGACGCCCCAGCCGAGCACGCCGAGGCCGTTGACCATGGTGGTGTGCGAGTCGGTGCCGACCACGGTGTCCGGGTACGCCTGGCCGTTGCGCTCCATGATCGTGCGGGCCAGGTACTCGATGTTGACCTGGTGCACGATGCCGGTGCCCGGCGGGACCACCTTGAACTCGTTGAACGCCGTCTGGCCCCAGCGCAGGAACTGGTAGCGCTCCTTGTTGCGCTCGTACTCCAGCTCGACGTTGCGCTGGAAGGCGTCCTCGCGGCCGAACAGGTCGGCGATGACCGAGTGGTCGATGACCAGCTCGGCCGGTGCGAGGGGGTTGACCTTGGTGGCGTCGCCGCCGAGGTCACGGACGGCCTCGCGCATGGTGGCCAGGTCGACCACGCACGGCACGCCGGTGAAGTCCTGCATGAGCACCCGTGCCGGGGTGAACTGGATCTCCACGCTCGGGTCGGCGGTGGATTCCCACGCGCCGAGCTGCCGGATGTGGTCGGCGGTGATGTTCGCGCCGTCCTCGGTCCGCAGCAGGTTCTCCAGCAGGATCTTCAAGCTGTACGGCAGCCGGTCGTGACCGTCCACCGTGTCGATCCTGAAAATCTCGTAGCTCGCGTCTCCGACGCGTAGCTGGCTCTTCGCACCGAAGGTGTCGAGGCTCGCCACGTCGTACTCCTTCACACCAGCGACCGTGAGTAGTCCTGAGCAGTCTGTCGCACCGGTCCGGGTGCCGCCGAGGTTAGGCGACACTTACCCGCTTCCCGTACTCAACAAAACCGTACGTCCGTCTTGCTATTCGCGCAACCTCGTGCCATCGTCCGGTACGAGGAGGTGCTTCCATGATCCATCACGTCCAGCTCGCCTGCCCGCGCGGCACCGAGGACGCGTCCCGGGCGTTCTACGTCGGCCTGCTTGGCATGACCGAGAAGCCCAAACCGCCGGCGCTCGCGGCCCGCGGCGGGTGTTGGTTCACCGGGTACGGCGCCGAGCTGCACCTTGGCGTCGAGGACGACTTCCGGCCCGCCCGCAAGGCCCACCCCGCGCTGCTCCGACCCGACCTGGACGCGCTCGCCGCCCGCCTCGCCGCCGCCGGCGCGCCGGTGACCTGGGGAGACGGGGAGCTGCCCGGGATGCGCCGATTCCACACCGAGGACGTGCACGGCAACCGCCTGGAGTTCGTGGCCCCAGCCGGTTGACCCCCCCGGGGCGGCCCCGCCGGCGCCCGCCGGACCGGCCGGCCGCGGGTAGGGTTCGAGGCCGGACCGGGGGAGGGGTGCGGGTGCTCGACGTACAACACTGGCTCGTGACGCTGCCACCGGTGGCGGTCTACCTGATGGTGGCCGGGGTGATCGGGGTGGAGAGCATGGGCGTGCCGCTGCCCGGCGAGATCACCCTGGTCAGCGCGGCACTGCTGGCCGCAGCCGGTGCCGTCCAGCCGGAGTGGGTGGCCGCTGCCGCCGCGCTCGGCGCCATCGTCGGCGACTCGGTGGGCTACACCGTCGGCCGCCGGGGCGGTCGGCCACTGCTCGCCCGGCTGGGCCGGCGCTTCCCCCGGCATCTCGGGCCGGACCAGCTCGCCCGGGCCGAGCTCACCTTCGCCCGGCACGGGGTCTGGGCGGTCTTCTTCGGCCGGTTCGTCGCGCTGCTGCGCGTCCTCGCCGGGCCGCTGGCCGGCGCCCTGCACGTGCCGTACCGCCGGTTCCTGGTCGCCAACGCGGCCGGCGGGTTGGTCTGGGCCTTCGCCACCACCTACCTGCTCTTCCACCTCGGCCGGGTGGCCGAGCACTGGCTCAAGGACTTCTCCTGGGTCGGCCTCGCCGTGGCGGTGCTCGCCGGTCTCGGCAGCACCTGGTGGCTGCGTCGGCGGCATCGGCGGGCGCACCCGGTGCCGGAGCCCGAAGACGCCGTCCCCGCCGGCAGCCGCTGAGACGACGAGAAGGCCGGCCCGTTGCGGGCCGGCCTTCTGCATCGAGATGCCGAGAAGGGCCGGACCCCTGGTGGGGTCCGGCCCTTCCGGTGTTCGCTTGTTGTGGGTC